>JBEKOB010000062.1:0-26888 GCA_049522195.1 Bacteroidota bacterium | reverse complement strand
TCTTCGCGGTCGCCCAAGGAAGAAATATCCATCGCCCGACAATCCGATCGGTCGTACGATGAGATATACTTCCCCGACAGAAAGGTTGGCACCCTCAGGAAATGTGATGTACACCTCACCGGACCTTCTGAGTTCGATGAGCGGTAGATCGTAGATCGGTTCGTTTCCTCCCCAGACAAACGGTCCAAGAGCAATTCTGATCGAGAACTTTTTCATGCCAGATAAGAATTGGGTGCCGTAGTTGGTGATGAGGGCTCTCCCGATTGAACGTGGGAAGTGTCGTATCACGAATATCTGGTTTCTCATCACTTCAAGTTAGAAACGGACTAGGAGTGATCCGACCAAGTGCGTTTCGGATTTCAAAGCCGGCGGCTTCAACGACATGAAGAAGATGGTACTCATGCGTCAAAATTTCACAAGTAAGGCGAGGTACATGCGGCTTTCGGTTTTGCGAAGATCCGGCGCCCAACCGTCAACGCTTGAGCCGAGAGCGCCGGTGTTGCCATTCGGCGGGGTGACGCCCCCGCTACCCGCGAAGTACGGAACGTTCGCCTCGCGATGATTGAATTCGATGCGGAACGTTGTCCAGTCATCCGGCATGTAATCGAACGTGATTGAGCAATCCCACGCCTTGAATTGATCGCCCGGGTTTTCGGTGAAATACTGCGTTCCTGAAAACGCGGTTGCTCCGTTGATCGGCGGCATAAGCACGAGATACCGGCCGGGATTGGTAATTCCCCCGCCACCGAGAGTCACGGCGAACTGGTCATGATCAAACCACAAGCGGTTGTAAATCATGCCTCCTGCGAAGTATTGCGCCGGAGATCCCGGAGCGCTGGTGAGACCATTAACTCCGCCACCGCTTTCCCATCCAATATCTCCCGTGATAGAAAAGGCCGCCTTGTCCAGGGTCTTGGACGGATCGTCGTAGTACTTGATCTCAACGCTATTGTCGCTGTGAATTCTCATGCGATCGGGAATTCCGAGCCAATCGTGGCCATAGTAGCCGTTGGAGAGGATGGAAACGGATTCTTTGGGTCGCCACAGGATTTGAAACCCGACGCCCGGCGTATGGTTAAACATTCCGTACGATTGCCAGCCGTTAATGATCCACGGCTCGATCTTGAGTTTATCGCTCGTAAAGATCTGCACACGAATGCCGTTGAAAAACCATGGCGTGTTGGAAGAAACGTACGACGGTTGGTAAGCCCAGTTATCGAAATTGTAGTAGCCGAACAACCCGACGTACGACATGAAAATACCTGCCTCAAAATTAATACCGTTCATGACATCCCAATGGTAACCCCCGTAGGCCTCAGAAACATAACGATACGCGTTGTCAAGTTGCCATTGACCTCGGCTTGGACTTGCATCGTTTCTCGGAGTCATCGTGGAATACATGCCGAACTGCGTCATGAGCCGCCCTAGCGCGTGTCCGACATGAAAGTCTCCGCCGATACCGAGCTGCTGAACCTGTACCTCACTCGTCCGGCCGCTTTCCGAAGTTCCAGAGAGCGTGTGATCCACTGGTTGATTAAAGTCTGCGATGTACGAGACGTCGGCGCGGAATTCGCCCGTAAAATATTTAGAATCGAGGATGGAAGTGTTCTGCCTGGTGTTGCCGTTCAGCCATGTGAAATCGCCGAACGCAAACGGCACGGCGGCAGTGTCGGCCGAAGAAGACGTCTTCGCAGAATCGGTTTGTCCTAAGCATAATGACGACATTGCGATAAACACAAGAACTAACTTTTTCATGTTCCCTTTCTGTGTGATTTTTCTTGACAAAGAGTGTTTCCTATTCTCTTGTTCGATTGAATTGCTTCGGCGAGCACTTCAGACTTATCTGTGCAAGTCGAAATGGTCGCGCAACTCCCCTGATGCCGAGTGACACAGAGTGGTTGGCCCAAGGATACCGCCCGGTGGTTCAGCGCCCTGCCTTTACACTCCTCGTGTCCCGTGGCTCGCCGTAGGTTGAGGATTTCCACACAGGCCGGTCGACAGAGATTGTCCGATGGCTCAATAGTCCGAGGATGACCACAAGGATGATCAGGATGGACAGATAGGCGACGGTAAAGCGGAACCGCCGGACAGGGTAGTATTCACTTTCCGAGTACGTCATGACAGGTGCATCCCCTTCAGCAACATATCGATAAGCTTAATCCCCAGGAATGGTGCGATGATACCCCCCACACCATAAATGAGGAGATGCGTGCGCAGCAGCTGTACGGCACTCACTGCCCGGTATTTCACGCCTTTGAGCGCCAGGGGGATCAAAGCCACAATGATCAGCGCGTTGAAAATGACCGCTGAGAGAATTGCGCTTTGCGGGGTTGCGAGCCCCATGATATTGAGTGCGTTTAATGCGGGATAGGTCGTGGCAAACGCGGCCGGAATGATCGCGAAATACTTGGCAACGTCGTTCGCGATACTGAACGTCGTGAGTGTGCCCCGGGTCATCAGGAGCTGTTTTCCAATCTCGACGATCTCAAGAAGTTTTGTCGGATTGCTGTCGAGGTCGATCATGTTAGCGGCTTCGCGGGCGGACTGGGTTCCGGTGTTCATAGCAACGGCAACATCAGCTTGGGCAAGAGCCGGAGCGTCATTAGTCCCATCGCCGGTCATTGCAACGAGCCGGCCTCCCTTCTGGTAGTCACGTATCAATTTCAACTTGTCTTCCGGCTTTGCTTCGGCCAGAAAATCATCTACCCCTGCTTCTGCGGCTATCGCCGTCGCCGTCAGCTTATTGTCACCTGTAATCATGACGGTCTTGATCCCCATCTTACGCAAATGGGCGAACCGCTCTTTGATTCCGCCTTTGACGATATCTTTCAGATGGATCACGCCCAGAACATCCGTGTTCTCGACCACAACGAGGGGTGTCGCACCCATCCGGCTGATTTCCTGCACAGCCTGTTGCACCGCGGGAGGATACGAGCCTCCCTGCTCTTCGATGTAGGCTTTGATCGCCTCCGCTGCGCCCTTCCGGATCATACGGCGCCCGTTCTTTCCTTCAGGTTGAATGTCGACACCGCTCATGCGAGACTGAGCCGTGAAGGGAACAAAGTGGGCAGAAATATCATGGATTTCCCGGCCGCGCAAGCCATACTTTTCTTTTGCGAGGATAACAATCGATCTCCCTTCTGGAGTCTCGTCTGCCAGTGACGCCAATTGCGCAGCATCAGCCAGGCGCTCTTTTGTTACTCCGGGGGCCGGAGTAAATTCGGTAGCCATGCGGTTGCCGAGGGTCACCGTTCCTGTCTTATCGAGAAGCAGAACATCGACATCACCTGCTGCTTCGATAGCGCGGCCGGAAGTGGCAATGACATTGTGCCGAATTAAGCGATCCATCCCTGCGATGCCGATTGCGGAGAGAAGCCCACCGATGGTTGTTGGTATCAAGCAGACCAGGAGCGCGACCAACACCGTCAAGGAGACGGGAACACCCTGACCCGCTGCATGAACGCTGTAAATTGAGAACGGCAGCAGTGTTATACAAACGACCAGGAAGATGATTGTGAATGCTGCAAGGAGAATATTGAGTGCAATCTCATTGGGAGTCTTCTGCCGCTTGGCACCCTCGATCATTTTGATCATTCTATCAAGGAAACCGCCCCCCGGCTCCGCTGTCACTCGAATGACAAGCCAGTCGGAGAGAACCCGCGTGCCGCCGGTGACCGCACTGCGATCACCCCCCGACTCGCGAATGACCGGCGCGCTCTCTCCAGTGATTGCACTTTCATCCACAGAAGCAACTCCTTCGATCACTTCACCATCTGCTGCGATGATGTCGCCTGCTTCAACAAGCATCACGTTATGTTGTTTCAACGACGCTGACGAAACGAGGGAGAACTCAGAATCTCGCCGTGGCTTCTTCAGCAGTTTCGCCGTCGTGTCTTTGCGTGCGCGGCGCAACGCCTCTGCCTGCGCCTTGCCACGCCCTTCTGCCAGAGCCTCGGAGAAGTTTGCGAAGAGAACCGTGAACCAAAGCCAGAGCGACACACCGCCGATGTACCAGGCAGGAGCTTCGCCACCTCCAGCAAGGGCTTGGATCCACAGGGCAGTGGTCAACACGCTTCCCACCTCAACCACGAACATGACGGGGTTCTTCATCATGGCCCGGGGGTTCAGCTTCACGATGGAATCGACCATAGCACGGCGGTACATTCCACTCGTCAGTCCGACGGGCTTCTTGAGCTGTTGGGACGATTGTGTTCCGGTGTTCATTTCATCCTTTTTCGTTTGAGTCGCCATGTTATTGCACCATCATGAAGTGTTCGACAATCGGTCCCAGCGCCAGGGCAGGAAGGAAATTGAGTGCTCCAACAATCAGCACGACAGCAATCAACCAAAAGATAAATAGTGGAGTGTGCGTCGGCAGCGTCCCCTCACTTGCAGGAACGAGCTTCTTTCGGACGAGAGACCCGGCAAGAGCAAGAGTAGGGACAGCAAGCCAGTACCGGCTTATCAGCATCGCAATTCCACCGGTGAGATTATAGAAGGGTGTGTTGGCACCTATTCCAGCGAACGCGCTTCCGTTGTTGTTCCCCTGCGACGTGAACAAGTACAAAACCTCGCTGAAGCCGTGGGCTCCCGGGTTGAAGATCGTAGACCTGCCTGCTTCCATCAGAAGCCCGAGCGCCGTCAGACCTAAAACCGTCAGAGGCATGATCAGGATGAGGAGCGACGCCATCTTCATTTCATACGCTTCGATCTTGTGGCCGAGGTATTCCGGGGTTCGACCCACAAGAAGTCCTGCCACAAAGACGGCAACGATCACAAAGATCAGCATTCCGTACAAGCCCGACCCGACACCGCCAAACACAACTTCGCCCAATTGCATCATCACGAGCGTCACCATGCCTCCGAGCGGCATGTACGAGTCGTGCATGGAGTTCACAGATCCGTTCGAAGCAGAGGTGGTCGCTGTTGCCCAGATGGTGGAATTCACGATGCCGAAGCGGACCTCCTTCCCTTCCATATTGCCGCCGGTTTGCAGAGCGCCCGCGCTCTGGTCGACGCCCATTTTTGTAAATGCCGGATTCCCGCTCTGCTCCGCCCATGTTGCGACAGCGAGAAATGCGACCAGGATTATCGTCATCGCAGCGAGGAGCGCCCATCCCTGGCGTGTGTCTCCTACCATGACGCCGAACGTGTAGCACAGCGCAGCGGCAATGAGAATGAGCGAGAGCATCTCAAGAAAATTCGAGAGCGGTGTGGGGTTCTCCAGCGGATGTGCTGAATTCACATTGAAGAATCCACCTCCATTAGTCCCCAGTTGTTTGATCGCCACCTGCGACGCCGCGGGACCGAGAGCGATGACTTGCTCCGCCACCTTTGCACCACTGGTATCCGAAGTTGGCTCAACCATTGAAACGGTCGCGTACGGCGAGAGGTTTTGAACGACGCCTTGTGACACGAGGATCAGCGCAAGCACAAACGCTAGGGGGAGCAGAATATAGAGCGTGCTCCGGGTCAGATCGACCCAGAAATTGCCGAGCGTCTTCATGGAATGACGGGCAATGCCACGAATGAACAGCGCAAGAACAGCCATACCCCCTGCAGCAGAAACGAAATTTTGCACCGTGAGCCCGGCCATCTGCGTGAGGTAGCTCATCGTGGTTTCACCGCCATACCCCTGCCAGTTCGTGTTCGTCGCAAAGCTGACGGCAGTATTGAATGAAGAATCGGGGCTGACCGCACCGAGGCTTTGCGGATTGAACGGCAGGTACTGTTGGAGGCGCTGCAACGCATAGACAACAAAAAGTCCGACGACGTTAAACAGAAGCATTGCAACGGCGTTGGCCTTCCAGTCCATTTCTTCATCCGGATTGATCCGGGCGAGCCGGTAGATGAAGCGTTCGACCGGACCGAGGACCGGATCCAGGAACGTGCGTTCGCGTTGAAAGACTCGCGCCATGAACGCTCCGAGCGGCCTGGCAAGCGCCAGGAGCACGACGATGAAGAAGGCGATTTGAAGAATTCCATTGAATGTCATTCGAAGATCTCCGGCTTAAGCAACGCTACGAAGAGATAGATAAGCAATCCGAGCGAGATGAGTCCTGATATGAGATAGAACCAGTTCATGAATGACCTCCCGAGTTATCTTTCTGAAGAACTTCACACATCTTCATGAGACCCCACGTGAGCGCGAAAAACGCGACGACGGCTCCGAGATAGACGAGATCCATGATCATTGTGCCTCCGGGGTTGATTTCATTTCGTCAAGTGCAACATTCAGTTTGAGAACATTCACACGAGGTTCACCAAGAATCCCCAACTGCCGACCCTCCGTGTATTGATCAACCAACGATTTGACTGTCCCTTCATTAACGTGCCTCGATCGGGCTACCCTCGGCACCTGGTAGAGTGCTGCTGCTACAGTGATATGCGGGTCGAGGCCGCTCCCTGAGGCTGTCGCCAGGTCAACTGGGACAGGTTTGGTATTCTGCGGATCTGCGTCCTTCAGGTCTTTCACCCTCTTCGCGGTCGCATCGAGGAGCGCTGGATTGAGTGGACCGTAGTTCGATCCGGTCGAGGATCTCGCGTTGTACGCGTATGGCGATGTCGCTGACGGACGACTCCAGAAATATTTCGGGCTACTGAACGCCTGACCGATCAGTTCCGATCCGATGAGCTTTCCGTTCTTCGTCAGCATGCTTCCGTTCGCCTTGCCCGGGAAGATGAGCTGAGCAATCCCCGTGACAAGGAGTGGATAGATGAATCCGGTAAGAACCGTGAACAGCACGATTGTGATGATTGACGTGCGAAGAGATTTCAGAAACATAGAGAGCCTCACACTGGCGATAGTTTTTTTCGTTCCCCATTCCCCACAGCCCGGTTGAGTCCGGAGCATCCCCATTTTTTCTGATACAAAATTGCACGAGATCAGCCACAACCGCAATTAAGGGGGCGTAAAAAGGGGGCGGAGACCTGTAAAGAAACTATAAGGATGTGATGTCAGCGGTATGGGAGCGACAGAATATCGCTCGAGCAGAGCAGGAGATGTAGTGAGCGAAAGGCGAAATAATTAGAGGAGAGACTTCCCGGTGAGGGAAGGCTCAGATCAGGTCTCACAAATCCGCCACGAACTCTTTTTTGGTGTTGATGGCCCTGAGGCGAACGTGGGATTTCTCGTCAGCCTGAACCATCCCCCAATAAAGAGCGAATTGTTCAAATAGAAAGTCAGTTGGATATTTGTGTGGAGTTCCGACGATGACATTGTCAGCCCCCAGTTGTGCCGCGGTATGAGCGAGTGCGTAAATGACGTTGTTGGTCGGCACTACGATCGGGATGACGGTCTTGCCTTCCCTTTCCGCCATTTTGATAACTTCCGAAAACAGCTCCTCCACTTCGGTATCGATAGACGCCCCCATCGTCGAGCTTTCGGTTAACTGAAGGACCCTGGCCCTCATCACAATGATATCAGTTGTATCAGGATCAGTCTCCGCGAGACACTTCTTGAGATGAGCGAGGCTCTTCGGGACGTTCGCGGCTACCAAGGTGCGCTTCGCATGCTGGCACCCAAGGGACTCTGCGGTAAGCTGGTCCTGCGCAAGAAGATTGAATTTTTCAAGATCGTGGTTCTTGTGAGCTGCCCTCCGCTTGTTGAGGCGTTCAGATACTCCGAAGACAATGTACAACAGAATCGTGAATGCGATTCCCCCCTTGGTAGCGGTCGGCTTGGTAAAGAGGTTCACGATTCCAAGCGCGAGGAGAACCAGAAAGACCAATCCCAGACCCAGCGGTATCTCGAGGCCCGCGATGGTGACATTGGGCGGCACCTTCCATTCCCTGGGCGTCCGATCTTTGTAACGCAGCACGATCATCGAGTACGCCTTCATAATGAAGCTCCACACCACGCCGAACGCATACGCCTCACCAAGAAGAAATACATCTCCGCGGCTGGCAATAATAACGATGGTCTGAAGGATGGCGAGAGTATGAATGATGCGGTACGAAGTACCAAATTTTGGATGGGGTTTCCTGAACCAATCGTGGAGAACCCCGTCTTCCGCTACGCGGTTGAGGACGCTGTTGGCTCCGATGAGCGCAGTGTTTACCGCCCCGGCGAGAACGAGGAAGCCTGTGAAGACGACAAAAGCCTGCAGGGCAAGGAGCAGGGTTTGGGGGCCGACAAAATGCATCGCCAGCCCGCTCAGTGCGTTGTCATTGTAGACACCCAGAAGTTCTTCTTGTGGCACTATCATCGAGGCAAAGAGTGCATTTATTCCTGTGAACATGAAAGCGAACAGGAAAATCACCAATCCGGTGCGTTTCAGATTTTTCAACTTCGGTGCCTCGAGTTCCCTGTACACTTGCGCGAGCGTTTCCTCTCCGCTCACCGCCAATATCGAGTGCCCCATGCCCACCAGGACTCCGACAAACCCAATTGTGCGCAGCCAATGGACATCTTTCAGCCATCCCAATGCATCATCGGACAGTTGTACTGTAAAAGGCGGAAGGTGGGCGCCGCGTATGCTGATGGTGACAATAGACCAGACAAAAAGGATGACGGCTAGCGCCGTGGTGACCTGAAATATCCTTAGGGCTTTCTGACTGGATTCCTCAATGCCGATAATATTCTTTCTCCAGAAATACGCCTGGATGAGAAGTGCGGTCGCAACGGATACGATGTTTTCATTGAGAACCAACGGGGAACCGAGCCAACGAAGGACTGAATTGAGAAGACCTGAGATGTATTGGCCGGCGCAAACAGCCGAAATCGGAGCAGTGATAAGATAATCGAAGATCAAAGCCGAGACCGAGAATTTCGCGGCTGTCTCCCCCAACGCCTCATGGACAACACGGTAGACACCCCCCCTGACGAACATGCTCGATGATTCAATGTAAACGGCGCGAATGCCGTAGGCGAAAAGCATGACAAAGAGGATAAACCACGGAGCCGATGGCCCGACGGCTTTTTCGGCGATGCCGACAGCGTAGTATGCGCTTGAAGCGAGGTCGGAAAGAACAATTGCCGATGCGCGCCAGAACGAAATGAACGTCAGCATAACCGTCGTGAGGACCACGACCTTGATCTTCTTGGCAGCGGAAGAATCGGACAATCCTGGAACACTGATAAATTGCTGCTTCATCAACAAAAAAGAAGAGAAGTAATTGGGATTTTAGTCGCTGCAGTCTCTCTGCAGCCACTCACAGGCAGCCTGGGGGGATCAACGGCCAAGGCATCACGGCCTGTAAACTCGAAGCCAAATATCTAGCAACCATTCGGCCGTGACACGCGGGATTTCGCTCGAACAACCCCCACTAAAATTTAAGCGAACATTATGCAAAGGAAAAGATCAAAGGAAGGAAAAACGTAGCCTAAGGACTGGCGGAGAACAGTCTTTATAAAATCTTTATACTGTCACGGAGGATTTTTAGATCCCTTTTATTGCTTCTCATCCGAAGAGATGCCTGCTTGTTAAAGAAGTGGATTAGGGGCCATTCCAAACTGGGGCTCCCGCAGATGGTTGTCATCGTCGATACTCAACGAATCCTTCGCATTGTTTGAGTCGTCTGATATTTTGAATTTGATCATGAGGTTGCGATGAAGATCTCGGGATATCATTGGACTGGCACTCGACGAAGCCTCATTGTCACTATCTGTGTATGTGCTCTCATCATACTTCTGGTAGTATTCAGGGTTGTCAGTCACCGGGGCTTCTCAGGTCCTGGCAGACCAGTCTGGAAAAGCCTCGTCGTGGGAAACGAGCAGATCGTGGGCACCCTGACCCGATTTAGATGTTAATGAGCTGAAACAGAACATGTGCACAGTTAATTTGGTGCGCATCGTATTCCCCTCCCCTTCGACTCTCCCTCGACTCGCTCAGGGCATGTGCTTCGACTCGCTCCGCACAAGCTACTCCAGAGGCCGAATCTGAAAAGATTTGGCCTTTCTTTTTGTTTCTTGTATCGGCGTAGAACTAGCGCAAGCGGATTCGGAAAGATAAGAAGTGCTGAGAAGAGTAGTTGAATTGTTCTGGACGATGTCTCGTGTGAGCGAAGAAGAGAGGTTTGATTTTCAGTATGTGACCTAGTTAGCATACCTGAATGCGTCCAAAATATGCACATAATGCGACAAAACGATTTCTTACGGATTGCGCGGTTCATTCCATATGTCTATATTCAGGTGACGCTGAGGTTCCATTCCCAGACTCTGATAGCTATCCATGCGAAGAAACGGATCAATACGACCATATACGGAAGGATTTCTCCTTCTGGTTCTTATGTTGATCTGTTGCCAGCCCAATACATTCGCGCAAGGATCTCAAAGAGCCACATTAGTCGGCCGCGTTATTGACGACTCGACCTCAGCCCCCCTGGCAAACGTCAATATTTACATCGCCAACTCAACGCTCGGCGCTAACACGAATGAAGACGGGATCTTCGAAATTCGCAATATCCCTCTCGGCAACTATGATGTCGTAGCGTCGAGGATCGGCTATAGGCTGTCTACGTTCCGTACGAGCCTGCGCGAGCCACGAAAGCGGGAGGTCGAGATCAGGCTCAAGCCCACAAACGTCGAGCTGGGGGAAGTTGTGGTCTCGGCGCCAGATCCCACGGAGTGGAAGAAAGACCTTTCGAAATTCACGGAGCTTTTTCTCGGAACAACCCCGAATGCGAAGGAGTGCAGAATCGTCAATCCCGAGGTCCTCGACTTTAAAGCTGAGGGGGAAGACATCTTCATGGCAACTGCACGTCGGCCATTGGAAATTGAGAACCTGGCAATGGGGTATCACCTGACGTTCTACCTCAAGTCCTTCAGGATGGAAGGCGACATCATGACCTACGAAGGGCTCCCGAAATTCGTCGAGCTCACTCCTCCTTCTCCGAAGGTGAAGCAGCAGTGGAACGAGAACCGGATGCGGGCATTTCGGGGATCAATCCGCCATTTCCTGATGGCTCTCTTCAGGAGAGAATTGAACACGGCCGGCTATTCCATCTATCATCTTGATTATCTTGGCGTGGGGAACGTCGCTTCAGATCGAAAGCTGCTCGTCGAAAATGAAATCCTCTTCGACAGCCCGACGGTCACGATGAAAACGCTCCGGTTCAGTGGTGTTCTCGAAGTTGAGTACTGGAGGGAAGTTGAAAGCGGATACAACCTTCTTCAAAAGCCGGGGACAACGGGACAGGTTTCGTGGTTCACGCTGAATTACCTGGCAGTTGGAATCAACGACCGCGGCTTCATCAACGAGGCATTTCCTACGAAGGTCTACGGCTATTGGTCGTGGAAGCGAGTCGGGGACATGCTCCCGCTGGATTTTGAGCCGGGGATGGATTGATTCGGAAGCGGTGGATACGCCTCGCGTGCCCAGAAAGCATCGGATTCGAATCCGATGCTGCAGGAGAATCAGCCTTACCCCAACCGCTTGATGATCATCCGGTTCTGCGGATTGAGGATGTCCTTCCCCTGTGGAGTATAAATGTACTCAATCCGATCGCGGTAAAACTCAGTGATTTTTCCGCGGACCATTTTGAGCGTGCTGTTGAGGAAGTGATTCTGCTCTGTGAACCCTTCACCCAGCACGGCCACACCGGCCGGCAACCAGCGCTCGGGAAATTCCCCGGCGAACACTCCGCCCGTCTCGAACTTCTCTAGTTCGGATTTGACGAGTTTAAGGGCGGCATCCTGACCTTCCTCTGTCTGTGTCGAAAGGTTGTGGTCACGCAAATACTTCAGGATGTTGTCCTTGTTCGGGACCACGAGTGCCGACGTGAAGGGTGACTGGTTGTTGTGCAGCATGATCTGATCGATGTAGATTGAATTGCCCACGATCGCCTCTTCAATTCCTTCCGGACTGTATTTTTCGCCATCGTGCCCGATAAGCAGGCTTTTTGCGCGTCCAAGAACATACAAGAATCGATCGCTGTCCACGTATCCCAGATCGCCAGTGTAGAGCCAGCCGTCGCGAAGCGCTTCACGCGTCGCTTTTTCATTTTTCCAGTAGCCGGCCATCACGTTCTCCCCTTTCACTACAATTTCCCCCTGCTGGCCTGTCGGGAGTTCATTCCCTTGCTCGTCACAGATCCTGACTGCGAGGTCTGCTACAATCGCACCGGATGAACCGAGCTTGTGCCGGGCGGGCACATTTGCCGAGATGACGGGAGCCGCCTCAGTCAGACCGTACCCCTGGAACATGGGAATACCGATTGCATAGAAAAAACGCTGCAGCTCGACATCGAGGAGTGCCCCGCCGCCGAAAAAGAAGAGGAGGCGACCGCCAAAGTTCTTTCGAATCTTGCGAAAGATCAGGAAATCGTAGAGTTTGTATTGGATCTTCACTCCTGCCTTCACATTCTTTCCGCGATCCCAGCCGTTGCCGTTGTAGGCGTACGCAAGACCCAGGGCCTTCCTAAAAAGCTTTTCGACTCCGGGTCCTTTTTCATGGATCCCCTTCTCGATATTCTTTTTGAAGTTCTTTGCTAATGCAGGAACGCTGAGCAGGAAGGTCGGGCGAGTTTCACGTATGTTCGTCGGAACGTTTTTCAGCGTCTCGAGGGGAGTTCGGCCCACCTTCACTGACGACATACTCGCCCCGTTTTTCATAAGCGTGTAAATCCCGGCGGTATGAGCAAAACAATGGTCCCATGGGAGAATCAGCAACGAAGTATACGACTCCGGTATCGGCAATAAGGCAGACGCTTGTTCCACATTGGCCGTATAGTTGCGGTGCGTCAGGATAATTCCTTTCGGGTCTGCCGTGGTCCCCGAGGTGTAGCATATGTTCGCGGGATCATCTTCAGACACCGAATGCCACCGTTGCTCGAATTCCTTCTTGTGGAATTTCAGATATCGTTTCCCGATTTGCAGCAATTCGTCGAGCGATTGCTCATCTTCGTCGCGCTTGACCTCTCCATCGAGCACGATGACATGTTCCAGCTCCGGCAGATCCTTCTTCAACTGTCGGATCTTCTGCACCTGTGTACCTGAGACGACTGCCATCCGACAGCCGGAGTGAGCCAGGCGGAATCGCAGATCGGAAAGCTCTTCGATCTTGACGGAGAGTGGGACGTTGACAGCGCCGGCATACAACATAGCCAACTCCATGACAACCCAGTCGTTGCGCCCTTCGGAAATAAGCGCGAGACGATCCCCCTTCTGAATGCCCAGGTCCATCAGCCCCGCGGCCCCTTCATAGACCCTTTGACGAATCTCACGATACGTCGACCCTTTGTAGGAGCCTTCCCTTTTTTCCCACGTCATGATATTTTCGGGAAATCGCGTAACGCTCTCTTCAAAGAGCTGTGGAATTGTACGTTGGACGGATGATGTCATCGATCTACATGCTCAAAGTTGAGTCACCCCAACCTTCCACTGCCCAGAGAGCTGAGGCTGGAGTGAGATGGAAATGAACCGAGAAGATCAGAGTGGCAGCCAGAGCCTCAGAGAGGACACGAGCCGCTTTCTCAGAGAGAGATTGTGAGCGAATGATGTACGGTGCTGGGAGAACGCCGAACTGCCGAATCAACTCCACAAAGCTACTGCAGATAGGGAACAAAGGCAAATCAGATGTAACGCGAAATTCATTTCGTGTCACGGAACCGAGGCAAGCCAACCGAACTGAAGTTCGCCCTACGCTACCGCAGGGGAAGTAAGTAGATGGAGCGAGTTGCTTCTTTGCCAGGATTCGGATATCATTCGATGAAGTTCAACAGCAATGGACAACTCCTCCGTGGATCGGAAAATGCTCAAGATAAGATACCATCCGATTTGCTTCATCCTCTGCGTTTTCTTGGGCATTCTGCCTCAGATTGTCGCACAGACCGTTCACCCGATCCGCTTGCAGAAGGTAGCGGATTCAGGCGGCCCACTCTTGCGAGAGCAAGCAGCGTATGACGTGAAGTTTTATAGGCTGAAGTTCACTATCGACACGACAACGCATACAATAGTCGGGAATGCCCTCGTGCGGGCTCTTGCCACCGACACTCTGAGTACACTTGTTCTTGATTTGAGCTCGACGATGACTGTCGAGTCCGTTGTCTGGAAAGTCCAGCGTCAGTTCGGGACGTCACTTCAATTCACGCGACCTAACGGCAGGATATGGATATCGCTCCCATACATCGTTCAGAAAAACGATACAGTTTCAGTGGAGGTTTCGTATCACGGAAAACCGAAGGTGTCCGCAAATCCGCCATGGGACGATGGCTTTGTCTGGAATCGGACGAAAACCGGCGAGGTCTGGGCGGGCGTGGCTTGCGAAGAAGAAGGAGCCGATGTCTGGTGGCCGTGCAAGGATCACCCGTCCGACGAGCCGGACTCCGTAGATCTTTATTTCACAGTTCCCGCATCATTGACTTGTGTTTCGAACGGACGTCTGCTCGACATCACAGATGCGGGAAGTACGAAAACGTTTCATTGGTATGTTTCAGAGCCAATCAACAACTACTGTGTCACCTTCTATCTCGGGCCATTCCAGAAAATCCTTATCCAGTACCAGAGTGTCACGGGCGAGATGATTCCGAGCGAGTATTGGTTCCTCCCTTACAATGTGGATAAGGCCATACAGTTTGCGCCGACATTTCTGAAGGACCTTCGGTTCTTCGAGGAAGTGTGCGGTCCGTTCCCATTCAGGTCGGAAAAATACGGTCTTGCAGACGCGCCCTACTGGGGGATGGAACATCAAACAATCGTTGCTTACGGAAACAACTTTGCACTCAACTCGTACGGATTCGACTATATCCACCTGCACGAAGTAGCACACGAATGGTGGGGAAACCTCGTCACCGCCAAGGACTGGAGTGACGTCTGGATTCACGAGGGCTTTGCGACATATATGGAGGCATTGTTTGTCGAGAAGATGTCAGGCTCCGCCAGATATAAATCCTATATGGCGGGCATGAAACCAAACATCCAGAACCGAACCGCCGTTGCTCCGGCAACCTCCTCTTCAGCAGCAACGATGTTTGCATCCAACGACATTTACTACAAGGGTGCCTGGATACTGCATACACTCCGGCACCATCTCGGCGACTCAGTGTTCTTCGCGCTCTTCAGGAGATTCGCCTACCCCGACCCCGCGATGGAATCTGTCACCAACGGGAAACAATGCCGGCTCGCATCGACAGACGATTACCTTCAAATCGCCGAGCAGGTGACTGCCAAGAAGCTCGATTGGTTTTTCAATCTGTACCTGAGACAACCGGCGCTTCCAAGGCTTCAGTACAGCAAACTGGGCACCGTTTTGAAACTCAAATGGGTGACGCCAAACAATCTCCCATTCTTTCTCCCGGTCGATGTCCAGATTGACACAAACAAAGTGAGAGTCGAAATGAGCGACGGAACGGGGACCGTATCGGTAGCGGCCGGGTCGTCTTATCAAATCGATCCGGACGGATGGATTCTGATGGGAACGCCGCAGCTGGTCTATGTGATTGATCCTGTGCTACCTCTTGAATTCGACATCAGCATCTACCCCAACCCTTTCAATCCGTCAACGACACTGCGCCTCTCCATCCCGAAGAGAATGCAGGCACGGGGAGAGGTCATCTCGGTGTCCGGTCAACGAGTCGCTGGTCTTTTCGATAGCTGGTTTGAGGCCGGTATCCACGAGGTTTCGGTCAATCTCAGCAATCAGAGCTCCGGAGTGTACTTTGTCGTGGTGCGGGGGGATCAGAGCGAACTGATCCGGAAGATGATTCTCTTGAAGTAAGGGGACATTCTCTTATTGACGATTCTGATACGCCTTGCTCACCCTCCAATTCATCTACCTGGAATCTGAGGCCCGCTATGCTTACCCAAATGTTTCGTAGAAGCCGGAATCTGTTCCTTTTCGCATGCCTCTCCATTCTGATTGTGAAGGCGCAAGAACCAATCACCTGCCTTAAGGTCGGCCGGATGTTCGATGGCAAGTCCCGTACGTTTCGCCAGAACGTTTGCATCATCGTTAAAGGAACGAAGATCGCCGACATTCGTGCAGGGTTTGAACCGCCTGCTGGAGCAACCGTTGTCGATCTCTCGAACATGACCGTCATGCCCGGCTTGATTGACGCCCACACGCATATCGTGCCTCATGCCGGAGATTATGATCAGCAGGTGTTGAGAGAAACGCCCGAGTACAAGGCGATCTATGCGACAACGGCTGCGCGCTCGACGCTGGAAGCTGGTATCACGACGATCCGCGATCTCGGCAGCGAAGGTCCGGGGTTTGTTGATCTTGCATTGCGCGACGCGATCGCCCGGGGCGTGGTTCCAGGCCCCAGAATTCTTGCTGCGATCCGGCCTATCACCCCGACAGGCTCGTACCAACTCGTCGGCTACAGCCCGTACGCAACGCTCCCATCATTGTCCTATGAAGCAGATGGCGCGACGGAGATTCGGAAACAGGTCCGACATCTCGTCCAGCTGGGCGCCGATCTGATCAAGATCTACGTTGAAGCGGCGGAGAAGAAGCAAACAACCCAGGACTCATTGACGGGTGCGCTCACCTATTCACCTGAGGAACTCAAGATCCTCGTCGACGAAGCACACCGGGCGGGACTGAAGGTTGCAGCGCATGTTTACTCTGACTCCGCGGCGAGACTCGCAATTGACGCCGGTGTCAATTCCATCGAGCACGGGCTGTATGTTCGCAAGGCGACGTTCGACTTGATGGCACAGAGAAACATCTACTATGTACCTACTCTTCTTGTGTATGAGATGTGGCTTGATGGAAAAGTCTTTGGAGAAGTACCGCCCGAGACGAAACAGAAGCTCGTTCGGACGGTCGCACGCCACACGGAATCGTTTCGTCGAGCACTTACCTCGCAGGTGAAAATCGTTTTCGGGACAGACACGTTCAGTATTCCCGGCTCCAACGCGAAGGAGCTTGAACTCATGGTCCGGTACGGAATGGATCCCGTCGACGCTTTGATCTCGGCAACCTCAGTTGCAGCAAATCTTCTCGGAATCATGGACCTGACAGGTTCCATCGAGGCAGGCAAGGAGGCGGACATCATTGCCCTCTCAGGCAATCCGGCAACTGACATTTCTGCTGTGGAACGCGTTGCGTTCGTGATGAAGGGGGGAAAGATCTACGTTCGCCAGTAATGACGCAACCTCAACGACGGGATGCAGACAGCAAGGGTACGCGGGAGCTGTAAGGCCACACAAATCCTGTGTTGCCACAGTTACAGAAATTCCCGTACTGCGCCTCCACGGTGGTCTTCGATTTCTCCCCGACTGACGAAAGCGAAATCTGGACTTGATTGGGTCATCCTACTTGCCGATATTGCGATATGCTCACGCCTGGTCGCGATACCGTCCTCATAGTGGATGATGAAGAACCTCTTCGGGAGGTACTCCGGCGGATGCTGGAAGAAGAAGGATGCGGCGTACTCACTGCAGCCGACGGCGCCGAAGGTCTTGAAATCCTTCAGACACATCCTGATTCCGTCAGCGTCGTTATCCTTGACTGGATGATGCCCAAGATGAGCGGCATCGAGTTGCTTCGCTGGATGAAGAAACAAGGGCACATCGAGCATATACCAGTCATCATGTTGACCGCCCTCGACGATCCCGAGCGCATCAAAGAAGGGATCGATGCGGGCGCATTCTACTATCTCATCAAACCGTTCCAACGCTCGCTGCTCAACTCCATCCTCCGGGCTGCAGTCGCCGATTATCACGCCTTCCGTCACCTCCTCGAAACACTCAAGCAATACAAGAGACCCATCGCTCTTCTTGAAGAAGGAACGTTCCGGTTTCGCACCCCACAAGAGGCGGAACAAATCGCTGTTGTGATTGCCAGTGCGACACCTGACCCTGAGCACGCGATGGTTATCGCAGAGTTACTCCTCAACGCTGTTGAGCACGGTAACCTCGGCATCACTTATGCCGAGAAGGGAAAGCTCCTCGAAGAAAACGCGTGGGACCAGGAAGTAGCGCGGAGACTTGCGCTTCCCGAAAATGCAAACAGAAACGTCGAAGTGAGAATGAAACGCATGGATGGGAATCTGCAGATTGAAATCGAGGATCAGGGTCCGGGGTTTGATTTCCAGCGATATCTGAAGATTGACGAGTCTCGCCTTTTCGACAACCACGGGCGTGGCATAGCAATCGCGCGTTCAGCACTCAACGTGGAATTTGTCGGATCCGGGAACAAAGCGGTCGTGACAATTCCTTTGGGATAAAGCACTTCCGCAACTTCTCCTCTTTGACACACATCAACATCAACGTAGCCCTGATGTTCATAGTCTCGCTCCTCTTGTGATGGCGAAGTCAGTCGATGTGGTGCTTTGAGAGCGAAGAGCACAGGACGCTGTCAGGTGTCAAGAACTCTCCGAATGCAACGCAGTAGTTCGTCCGGCTGGTACGGCTTTCTGATCACTTCCCTCACTCCTGATTTCAATATATCGGCAGTGAATCCCGGCTCCAGAAAACCGCTGGCGAGGATGACTTTAACCTGGGGATTGATGCGCTTCAGCTTCAGATAGACCTCGCTACCGGTGAGCCTTGGGAGTCCGAAGTCTGCCACGACCAGAGAGATGTCGCGCCTGTGAAGCATGTACAATTCCACCGCTTCGACTCCGTCGCAGGCAGTGATCGCCAAATATCCATTGGAAATCAAGATGTTCTTTACCAGGTCCAGCAGCATCTCTTCATCTTCAACCAGGAGGATGGTCTCCGAGCCCCGTGGCACGTCTTGCGCGGTCCCTCCCACCTTCTCTTGTTTCTCGGGCACGTTGGTTTGAGCCGGCAGGTAGATCTGAAATGTCGTGCCGACGCCGACTTCACTTTCAACGTCGACGAATCCGCCGTGGCTCTCGATAATACCATAGGCTGTCGCGAGACCGAGCCCCGTTCCCTTCCCTTTTTCTTTCGTCGTAAAGAACGGCTCGAAGACGCGCTGCTTGGTTTCCTCATCCATTCCGGCGCCGGTGTCAGAAACCTGAAGAACCACATACTGCGCGGCCCCCGCGGCAGCGAACTGGCCTGCGACAGCTTCTCCACCGACGAGACTGGTGACAAGAGAAAGCGTGCCACCGCGAGGCATAGCATCACGGGAGTTGATACAGAGATTCAGCACCATTTGGTGCACCTGGGTCGGGTCTGCCACAATTGTAGGCAGGTCAGAGTCAAGCCGCGTCGTAATGACGATCGTCCTCGGGAAGGTCTCAGCAATCAGTTTTGTGATCTCCTGGACAACATCGTTGATGGAGACGGATTCAAACACGACATCCGTCTTGCTTGCGAACGTCAGGAGCTGACTGACCAGGGCCGCGCCGCGGTTGGTCGCCTTGATGATTGCCTCGGTGCTCGCTATTTGTTTGGAGGGGCTGTGCTTGCTGTGTGACAACAGAGAGGCGTGTCCAAGAATGATTGCGAGGATATTGTTGAAGTCGTGTGCTATTCCTCCTGCGAGCGTACCAAGGCTCTCCATTTTCTGCGACTGCCGGTACTGCTCCTCGAGCCGTTTCCTCTTTGTGACATCCCTGGCAACGCCTAACAATCCGATGATCTTGCCATCCTGCACCTGAGGTGTGATCGTGAACTCCCCGACTATGTAATCGCCCCCTTTTGTCCGGATGCGTATCTCCAGCATGGGAACCGGCTGGCCCTCTAACGCCCGCAGAAAGTTCTCCCGTGAACCCGCAAAATCATCATGGTGAAAAAGATCATTGTAAGTTTTTCTCAGCCACTCGCTCCGTTGCCACCCGGTGCTCAATTCGAACGCTGGATTGAGGGAGGTAATGACGCCATTGGGTGTTGCCGTGAAAATAACATCCCGTGCGCTGTCGACCAGGCTCCGGTACCGCTCCTCGCTTTCACGGAGCCTTAGTTCTGCCCGCTTGCGCTCGGTGATATCGGTTGCTGCACCGATCAACGCAATTGGAGATCCCTCCGGATCGCGGACAACCGAACTCGAGAGATACACGGGAAACTCCGACCCATCCTTCCGTTTGTTCAGGATCTCACCCTGCCACCCTCCCCGTAACGTTGCGGGGAGAATCTGCTCCATGATCTCCTTCGGGTTGTTCTCCGAACGAACAATCCCAACCGATTTGGCAAGAAGCTCCGATGGCGAGTATCCATACGTCTTTGCGAAGGCATCATTGACGAACAGGATATTGTCTTCCAAATCAGTTATGCTGACACAATCACGGATACTCTTCAACGCCTGCGCAAGCATGAATATTTCACGCTCAACCTCCCTCCGCTTGGTCATGTCCTCAACGATGCCGACGCCGCCTCTGACGTGCCCCTTCTCGTCATAGACCGGCGCAGTTTTCATCAAAACCCACACTTCAGCTGAGCTCGTTGTCGCTTGATACTGTCCTTCGTACTGCGCCTCCAAACCAGCGATCGACTGCCGGATTGCAGGAAGCACTCTTTGATCCCTCAGCTTTGAAAGGTCGAGCCCGAGCAGCCGTTCCCGTGTAGACTCCAATATATCTTCAAACTGTGTATTGAAATCGGTGATGCGCAGGTCCGTGTCAAAATAGAAAATGCCAACCGGCGACTGGTAGAACAGCTGACGATAGCGTTCCTCGCTGGCCCGCAACGCCACTTCGGATTTTCGTCGCTCGCTCATGTCGCGCAGCGACCCTTCAATACCCAACGGCTCACCCGATTCGCTGTACAGGACGTGAGCATTGACCGACGTGATGACTGAGCGCCCCGACTTTGCCCTCAGGTGAAGCTCGAAGTCGATGACCTCACCCCGATTCGAGATTGCTGCGAGGAGTTTCTCGCGGTCTGACGGGTTAGCATAGACATCGGTCACAGGTCGACCGACCAACTCCTCACGCGTGTATTCCGAATATCGTTCGATCGATGGACTGATGTCAAGGATGTTTCCCCGGTTGTCAACCTGATAGAAAACATCCTGCACGTTCTCGAAAATCCTGCGGTACTTCCCCTCGCTTTCACGGAGGGCTTCCTCGATACGCTTCCGCTCGGTGATATCGACAAATGCCGCCTGTACCGCAGGCTTCCCGTCATACTCGATGCGGCTCGAAAAAATCTCGAGCCATCGCAACTCTCCATCCTTGCGTGTGACACGGGCTTCATAGCGGGGAGGAACCACCTTTCCTTCGAGGCGACCCTCGTACTTGCTGAGGAACCCGGAGCGATCCTCGCCATACATGAAGTTCTGGATCTGTTCAGGTGAAGCGGAGAGAATTTCTTCAAGGGAGTATCCGAGGATCTCAGAGACCGGCCGGCTGGCATACACGATTCTGATAGGCAGTCCTTGGAGGATGACAATCCCCTGCAACGAGGTATCGGTCAGCGCCTTGTAGCGCCCTTCTGATTCCTTGAGCTTTTCTGTGAGCGCCCGTACGCTTTCGCGCAGCAACCGCAGCTCCGCCAATTGATCCGTTGTCCTGTCTTTCTCTTTCATCGGGTGTCCGAGAGTAGTAGCGAATTCACTTAGCTGTGGCGAATCGACATGATATCTCCGTCTTTCACGATATATTCCTTCCCCTCAAGTCTCCAGTGCCCCGATTCCTTTGCCTTCGCAAAGGACCCTCCCCGGGCAATGAAGTGGTCATAATGCACAACCTCAGCTCTGATGAATTTCGTCACGAAATCGGAGTGAATCACTCCTGCAGCTTCCTGCGCGGTCATCCCTTGTCGGATCGTCCAGGCCCTGCATTCATCTTCACCGACTGTGAAGAACGACTGAAGTCCGAGAAGCGCATAGGATTCCCGAATCAGCGTGCCGAGCGCCGATTCCTTAATGCCATATTCTTCCATAAACACGCCGGCTTCATCATCCGGAAGCTCGGACATCTCCATCTCGATCTTGCCGAAGAAAGATACCACCTTGGTCTGTTTTCCCCCTTTGCCCTGCGCGATGCGCTTCACGATCTCAGCAGCTTCCGCACGCTGAGATTCGTCAAAGTTCAGAGCGATGAGCATCGGCTTGATCGTCAGAAGCTGGTAGGTCCTCAGGATGAGCAGCTCATCCTTCGTGAATTCAACTTCTCTGAGCGGTCTTTCCCCCTCAAGCGCCTGGTGGCATTTTTCAAGAACGGGGAGCTCCTTCTTCAATGCGTCTTCGCCGGTCTTCTGGACCTGTTTTTTGATCCGGTCGACCCGTGTTTCGAGGAGCGAGAGGTCCGAAAGGATGAACTCTGTCTCGAACGAGGCGATATCCCGCATGGCATCGATGGAACCATCCGGATGCGGAACGGAATCGTTTGCAAACAGGCGGACAACCTCCACAAGAGCGTCGTTTGTCTTGACGTTCGCCAGGAAGTTTGTGGTGAACTGCGTAGAGCCTGACTCTCCTTTTTTCAGGCCTACGACATCGACGAATTCGATGGTTGCATGCACGGTGCTCTTGGGAGAGAAAATCTCGGAGCATTTATCGAGGCGAAGGTCCGGCACCTTTACGATCGCGTGATGCGCCTCCGCCTTGGAAAGCACGGAAGGGTCGAGGTGTGTCTTGGTAATTGTCTGAAACAGCGTTGATTTCCCGCAGAATGGGAGTCCTACAATGCCAATTTGCATGGGATTTCTTTCATGGTTGGTGAGGAAGCCCGGACAATATACGACAAATAGTGCATTTCTACACGCCCCTTCAGCTCCCGATCAATTTTTGCTGCAGGTGATCTCAACCGATGGACTCTCCCTCATCGTACACAAAGAATCCCTGCCGGGCTGAGCCAGCAAGGATTCGTGAGGCACCCATTTGCCGGAGTACGTATCAAGATGAAACAAGATGTCTCATTCGACTACCGGAGGCATCCGCACTTCCTTTTCCAGCGAGGTTTCAAGAGTCCCACGTTGCTTGACAGTTTTCACATCCCCAAGCCGCATCTCCGAATCCAGATGAGCAGATGACATCAACGGGATTCCGTCCATCGAAATGAAGAGTGTGCCATCGCTCGTCGTCGTCCCTTTCAGCGCGATGGAAACATCGGCAGATCCTACCGAGCCTTCAATGCGCGCGAATGTGGAAAAGGCTATCCTGTGATAGAAGCGATTCTTGATAGTTGAGTCCGCACGCAATGTGCATTGGGTTGTTCTCTGAGCAATCATCCTTCGACCGTCCCGAACGACTGTATCGGTGCGCGAATATGACCACGACTCTCCTACTTCAAGACTGTTCTCCGGAAATTCGAGAAAGACGAGCATCCGGCTAAGAAGTTCTCTGGAAAACAGGTCGAAGCCGACAGCCTGCTGGGCTTGCTTGGAGCTGGCGCTATCAGGTGCCACGATGTTTCTCGCCACTCCTCTCGTGTCGAGAATCATGCGTACCGATTTCCACTTTAGATACTCCAACGGCATCGCGCTTTTTTCTCTGTCGGGAGCAGAGATCTGCATGGCAAGAGTATCAAGCGCGAGGTTGCACGCGAATTGTTCACCCTTCAGCGCTTTCTCGACGGTGAGTGTGATGCCCATCTCTAATCCGACGGAGACGTTCGCCTGCTCTGGATTCCCTGACCCGTCCGGCAGTGTGGTAACTTCCATGATTGTCCGGCACTTGTATTGCTTCTGGGGTTGGAATCCGTACCTGAGCTTGATCCCTCCGGCAACTCCCACATGCACAAGAAACAGGATCGCCCCAAGAAGGACGAAACGCTTGCTAAATTCTCTGATCATGAAATTAGTCCCCATAGTTGGCAAATCGAAAACCTGGTTACTAAGCTGGACCTTGAATTATTCAAACAGCTCTCCGATCGGACACTGATTGGATCTATTACTTTTCGTACTTCTTTACAACAAGGTACTTGGCTTCTGTGTCTCCAACATTTCGGATTCCATGTTCAACGTTTGACGGACAATAGAGGCTCGAGAAGGGTCCGACGACTTTTCGTTCGCCGTTCAGAAAGAATTCCACCTTCCCTTCGAGCACGAAGAAGAATTCCTCTTCCGGATGGGAGTGGGGAGGATGTGTTGCCGAGTGTGGTTTGACGACGCTCATTTTCAGTGTCTTGCCACCGGCAAGCGTTTTGTCGACAAACCAGTATTGATACCCGGCATCTGTCTTCTCGATCTTGTCTTTCGAGAACACGTTTACGCACTTGTCAATAGTCCACTTAATGGAATCGGACCTTGAAGCGTGTGTCCCCTTTTCTTGTGCGGCGGAACCGACGGCGAGGATGACGACCAGAATGAAGGCAACAAACAGGCGAGGCACTACACCCAGAGAATTCATGCTTTTTCCCTCGAACATTGGAGGTTAGAAGATGACAATCCTGACTCAAATCCAATTTTCAACAAAACCCTTTGGAACTGCTTTTCGATTTCACTAAAAGGGATCCTCGTACCATCTTCATTTCGTTTTCTGCCTCTGCTGATCCAGACTACTCCCCTCTCCCCCGAACCTCAATCGTCGCCCGCTGGCGGTTGCTTCTTTGCGCGGCCTCGACAATCCGGATCACGTTTGCTGCCTCAACCGGTTTCACCGGCGGCTCAGTCCCTTTCCGAAGACAGTCCACAACTCCATCGTAGAATGCGTTGTAGTTGCCCGGCAGTGTCTGCAGTTTAACGTTTTGAGTGACGCCATCTTTTTCTGTGACCAACGTCCCGAACCATTCTATCGACTCGACTCCCCATCCGGGACTCTGGGGGTCCATTCCCCGCTTGAGCCCCTCCTCCTGCGGATCGAGACCGTACTTGAAGAATGTGCCGTTGGATCCATGGAGAATGTACCGGGGACCCGGCTCTTTCACAAGATAGCTTGCCCTCAGGAGCGCTGTGAGCCCGGCATAGTGAAGGCGAATGTCGTACCAATCGTCCACGTCCCCACCCGGTCGAACGATACGAAGATGCGCAGTGACAGCATCGGGCATGCCGAACAGAACAAGCGCTTGATCGATCATGTGCGAACCAAGATTGAACACTATTCCCGCTCCATCTTTCGATCGTTCCTTCCAGGTATTCGGCTGGATGAAATTCCTGTATCGGTCATAGTGAGATTCGAATTCTACGAGGCGTCCGAGCACGTTGCTTCGGACCACCTTGCACACGGTCAAGAAATCGCCATCCCACCTCCTGTTGTGGAACACCGTGAGCATTCTCTGTTGCCGGGCTGCAAGCTCAATAAGGTCCTCGGCCTGAGCTACGGTCTGCGTCATCGGCTTCTCGACCACAACGTGCTTGCCGGCTTCCAGACATTGTTTCGCCAGGTCATAGTGAGTCTTGTCCGGCGTGTTCATAACAACGAGCTCTATCTCCGGGTCGTTCAGCAGATCTTCGATCGACCTTGAAACGCTGACATCTGGATAAGCCTGCTTCGCATCATCACCTGTCCGTTGGATGATTCGCTTCAATCGGAAGCCTGCATGGTGCGACAGGAGAGGTGCATGAAAAACCTGACCCGACATCCCATATGAAGCAATGCCAACAACAACTTGTTTCATTATTCCTGATTCCACTTTCAAAGTGTCTTTGGTAAGAGCTCGGGCTATATTTTCAGCTCCCATCCTTTTTCGTATTCACGGCCGTACATGTTCATCGCCTGAGGATCGTCGAGGATGTGACCATTGCTCTTATCAAGCCGAAGGACGCGGTTCATCTTCCACGCGATGTTCGAGAGAAGGAGAATCGTGACGCTGATGTTCCCCTCGGCAATAGGAGAGTGGAGCTGTTCTCCGTCACGAATGCCGTTGATAAGGTTTTCGAAATGTTTTGTTGTCATCACATCGATGCTTGTGAGGTCCTGCGTCGTGGCTCGCTTCTCGGCCTTCACCTCGCTGATGCGCTTGCCGCCGAGATCAAACACTTCATAGCCACCCCTATCGATGAGCACAGTTCCTTCCGTCCCGTGAATTGTTGCTCCCCTGTCCCTTCCAAAGTAGTCTTTCCCCTGGCAGCTCTTGCATTCCCACGTGATCATGGCATCGTCATAGTTGTAGCTTGTCACCAGCGTATCGTAGAACTCCCAATCGTCTTTGAAATGGTAACGTCCGCCTGACGCAGAGACGGTATTTGGATAGTCCACGCCCAAGGCCCAGCGGCAGACGTCGACCTCGTGAGTACCGTTGTTGAGCGTCTCGCCGGTCCCCCAGTTCCAGAACCAATGCCAGTTATAAGGGTGGATGTTATCTTTGTATGCTCTCCTCGGGGCCGGACCCTGCCAGAGTTCCCAATCGAGATAGTCAGGCACAGGCACTTGCTTGCCCACACCGATCGACTTGCGCGTGTTGCTGTACCAGCACTTGCCGAAGTACGGCTTGCCGATGAGCCCTTTTTTGATCTTGCCGATGACTTCGATCGTATGATCCGAGGAGCGCTGCTGGTTTCCCAACTGTACGAGTTTCCCGTATTTCCTCTGCGCTTGCACAAGAAGCTCCCCTTCGCGTGGATTGTGGCTGCTCGGTTTCTCGACATATACGTGTTTCCCGGCTTGCAGACCCATGACGGCCATATGGGTATGCCAGTGCTCGGGAGTAGCAATGGTGATGACATCGACGTCTTTAGACTCGAGCACTTTCCGGAAGTCCTTCTCGGTCTTCGGATCATTGTTGAACGCTTTCTTGGTCGCCGCTGCGAACTTGTCAAGCTCCCGGTGGTCGACGTCGCACACGTGCGTGATCATCGTCCCTTTGTTTTGCCGGATGCACTCCAAGTGTGCATACCCCCGGCCATGCAATCCGATCACCGCGAAGTTTACCCGGTCGTTGGCTCCAAGGATGCGTGCATAGCTTTTTGCGTTGAGCCCAATTGCCAGGCCGGCGGTACCGAGAGCAGCTTTCTTCAGAAAATCACGACGAGAGTTCATGAAATCACCTTTAAGGATTGGTGTAAGTCTCAAGTTTCAAAACCAGGGTCAGTTCAGACATGCTTCCACCGCAAATTCGAAATCCGAATATCGAAATACCAGACAAATCCGAAACGCTGAATTCAATGAGGAAGTGCAACGATCCGACGATAGCGTTCGCGAGGGGTGTCGTAATGTAGCACTTTCCTTGGACGATTGTTTAGCCAACGCTCAATGCGTTTGAGTTCT
>JBEKOB010000061.1:0-27210 GCA_049522195.1 Bacteroidota bacterium | reverse complement strand
CGATTTCTGTTTTCGCGAGTATAAACGATGCACCATACGCGACGCCGACGAGCCGGCCGTTGAAGAATCCTCCTACCTCTGAAAGAGTTGAAGCTCCATGATCTCCCTGCGTGAAGTATTCACCGGGCGCGCGGGAAGTATTGGAGTCGCGCTGGACGAAATCGTACTCAGCGATGATCTTGAGATTTTTCAACGCGGGGTGCGTCCGGTGAGCATTGAAACCGTCATCCAGAATACCGACGATGACACCGGATCCCGTGATACCACGAGCATGGACATCGGGAACATTGAGGGCACTCAGCTGGGCAAGCGAGCCGCCATAGTCAATGCCAGCTGTCGATTCCTTCTTCAGCATCGGACTCGGAAGTAGTTGCCCCCCTCCCTCCTGCTGTTTGAAGAAGACCGGGACTGGTGTAACCGAAGACACAAACGGGAGATTGACAATCGACGCTCGTTGCGACCCTGTAAGTTCTGCTGATACAGCATTGAGCCATCGCGAGGTAGAGCGAATGACAATTCCTTCCGAACGCAGCTGTTCGAGATACGATTGAGCGGGTGGAAGATCCAATTCATCGATCAAGTGATCGGCAGGAAGAACTTTGCTGCGCCTCCACAGTGCGCGGTCAGAGATGCCTAATGCTGTTGGGTCTGTTGCTGCAAGTCGGGACGAAGGCCCGCGATCGCGAAACGTGATCCAGCATCGCTGCGTCTGGGCAGAGGAGGTGGAGCTTAAGGCGGCGACAACAACGAGTGGCAGGAACAGTCGGAGGACGCCGGCAATCTTCCTGATCGGATTGCGGCTTCGCCAGATGGAAACCAGAAGCAGACTCACCGCGTGTATCATCGACCCTCCGGCAGTGGGCAGTTCACGATCCAGACTCGCCGACGAGTCTTTCGATGATTTGAATCGCTGAAACGCCCTCAGCTTCGGCGTTGAAGCTTGTGACGATTCGATGTCGGAGCACAGGAGGAGCCAGTGCCTTGACATCATTGATGTCGGGAGTGTGCCGGCCGGAGAGAATCGCACGGGTTTTTGCGCCGAGAATGAGATACTGCGAAGCGCGGGGACCCGCTCCCCACCGGATCCAGTTCTTGATGAATGACGGAGCTGTCGGTACTGTGGGCCGTGTTCGATCGACAAGTGTCACTGCGTACTCGATGACGTTGTCCGCCACTGGCACCCGCCGCACCAGCTCCTGGAATTCGATGATCTCTTTTGCGCTTAGAATCTGTTTCAGGTCCGCCTTATAGGGGCTCGTGGTGGATTTCACAATAGCGACTTCCTCTTTGAAGGAGGGATAGTCAAGCCAGAGGTTGAACATGAACCGATCGAGCTGTGCTTCCGGCAGCGGATAGGTTCCTTCCTGCTCAATGGGGTTCTGCGTCGCAAGCACGAAGAACGGCTCCTGCAGCGCATACGTTTGCCCGGCTGCGGTCACATGGTGTTCCTGCATCGATTCGAGGAGAGCGGCCTGGGTCTTGGGTGGTGTTCGGTTGATTTCATCCGCCAGAATGATATTTGCAAAGACAGGTCCCTGCACAAACTTGAAAGACTTCTGGCCCGTTCCCACATTCTCTTCTATGATTTCTGTGCCAGTGATATCACTCGGCATCAGGTCCGGCGTGAATTGGATGCGGCTGAATTTGAGGTCCAATGTTTCTGATAATGTCTTGATGAGAAGCGTTTTGGCGAGTCCGGGCACTCCGATCAAGAGGCAGTGTCCCCGAGAGAGGAGGGCAATCAACAGATGTTCGATCACCTGGTCCTGTCCGACAATGACCTTGGCGATCTCAGCGCGGATGTCGGAATAGGCTTTGGAGAGTTCGGAGACTGCTTTGACGTCGTTCATGCCGTTCGATGTTCGTGAAGTTGTCGGATGTACTCCCTGCAGTGCTGCATTCCGGCGAAGGCCGGCCTAGATCCGCGGTTCCCAGTAGATGCTCTTCTTAAGCTCTTCGATCCACTCGCTGTTCAGGCGATTACGCTTCATGTAGAGCGCCATCTGCTCGATACGCCGGTAGTCATCGTTCATATTGACGGCATGGGGTGCCGTGCGTTTCTTCAGCAGTACGATTTGATATCCATAGGATGATTTGAGAGACACTCTATGGGGTTGACAGATCTCACCCGGTTTGAGGTCTTTCACGACAGGCGCAAAGTCGGCTTCGAGCTGATCGACCGCCACTGTACCGAGATCACCGCCGACTGATTTTGTATCTTCATCTTCCGAGTACTTGCGCGCGAGTTCCGCGAATGATTCTCCCTTCAGTGCCCGATCACGTATCTCGCGCAGCCGTACGACTGCAGCCGTGTCACTTGCGGGTCCCTTTTCAGTGCGGAACAGAATATGACGGGCATGAACCGATTCACCTCTTCGTTCAAGCAACTGAATCAGATGAAAGCCGAACTCCGTTTTCACCACTGGAGAGATCTCTTTTTCCTTGAGGGCAAACACCGCTTCTTCAAACTCGGGGACAAACACCACGCCGCGCTTTGCCCATCCAAGATCTCCGCCGCTCGGTGCGCTTCCATCCTGCGAGTACCGGCGAGCAAAGGCGGCAAAATCTCCGCCAGCAACAATACTGTCACGGATGGCATTGAGCTTCTTGCGGCTTTGTTCCTCCAGCGCAGAATCGGGCTTTGGAATGATGAAGATATGGCTCAGATCGAGCTCTTCGGGCACCTTCGGCAGACTGTCTTTGTATGACTCGTAAAACTCCTCCGCTTCCCGCCTCGTAATCTGAATGTTCGCCTCACGCTGCTGTCGCACACGCTGGATGAGCAACTGTTTCCGCATCTCGGGTTTATATTCGCGCTTCATCCTTGCAATCGGCTTCCCGTAGACCTTTTCAAGTTGTTGCTCGGATCCGGCCTGCCGGATGAAATTCTGAAACTGCTGATCGAGCATCCGCGTTACTTCCTCGTCCGTCACGTTGACGCTATCGATGATTGCCTGGGCAAGAACCAGTTTGTCTGCAATCATCCCGTCAAGAACCTGTTTCCGCAACCCGGGTGTTTTGGGATCCATCCGGTTCTGGATGGCGATGTACGTGAGCCGCTCCTGAAGGTCGGCCTCCGTGATGATCTCTTTATCAACAACCGCCACGATGCGATCGACGGCTGTCTGCGCTGCCACACGGGTTACACACGAAGCCACAACAATCACGGCAAGTGCGATACTTGTACGAACTGATGCTTGTCGCCCCTTCATCGGTACTTCTCCTATCTCGCAAAAATGTTTGAGCTTGTATCCGCCTGATCGCTCACCATGAGCTCGACAGCGTGCTTCGAACGCAGTCGTTCAATGAGACCGTCCAGTGCCCGCCGGCGACGATCGATCGCCAGCCGACTCCTGATCTCACGCTCGACGTATGCCTGCTCAGCAATCTGTCCCTGGTGACTCAGCTTCCACACCATGAGAATGTAGGACCCTTCATCGGTATGAACCGGAAACGAGGGCTCCTGTTTCGTCGAGGCCGAAGCAACACGCCAAAGTTCCACTGGAAGGAGCGTACTCTGTGTGTAGTACACCGAGTCCATCGTTGCCAAAATCATCGAGGACTGTTTGGGATCTGCCATCGCCTTTCGAACAGCCTGTGCCCAGGGGGTTCCTTTCAGAACAACTGTGCGAAATGCATTGGCGGCATCGCGATCCGTGAACAGCAGCAAGCTGACCAGAGCGACGTCTGTCGTAAGCGTAAACTCCTTGTTGTGTGCGGCATAGTACTGCGCAACGTCTTCGGGCGTACTTTGTACAGAGCTCTGTGTATAGACCTCATCCTGAAGGAGGGCGTTGATTGCCAGCTGACGCTTGGCCTCCTCAACCTGTGCCCGCACAGATTCTGTGTTGTCCAATCCCCTTCGTACTGCTTCCCGGTACAGAATTTCATCGTTAATCCATCGCCTCGCGAACTCCCCTACCTGTGCGGAGGTGACCCCACGCGACGAATCCAATCGCGCCCTCACATCTTCGAGCGTCAACGTCCGATCGTCAATGCGGGCAACAGGTCTCTGACCCGAGTTCTTGGTGCCGCAGCCCGCGAGGAACGCGAGACAGAGAATAAGAACAATCCTACTGCGTGGCAACGGGTTTCCTCTTGAAGGCTTCCAGGAGAAGAGGTTTGTTCAGGACCACAGGATACCGTGATTTGAGATCCGCGATCCATTCCTCCTGCCGGAGTTTCGATGCGTACTCCTGGTAGGCGCTCATCACTTCAGGCATCGCCTCTTCGAATGTCTTGGTTTTGGCACTATCCCTGGCGATCACCTTGATGATCGACAGACCGTCTACTCCGGGAAATGCATGGGGAGGAATGCTGTCAATCGGCAAGGTTGAGGCACGCCGTGACACTTCGTTCTGATCGTACGGTGTGAACCCCCACACTCCCTTCTTCTCCTTGTACCCGGGCCGCATTGTGTACTTTGCCGCGACTTCGCCAAAGTCTTTTCCAGCCTTGATCTCTTTGCGCGCTTCATTCGCTAGGCTGTCAGTCGTCACGAATATCTCCGCAAAATTCACACGCTTCGGCCAGCGGTATTTCTCCTTGGTCTGATTATAGTAGAGTCTGAGGAGAGAATCGTTCGTCACAAGCTTCTTCCATACCTCGTCCTGCTCGATCCTGTACAGGAGGATTCCATCCTGATACTCTTTCAGTAATTTTGAAAATGCCGGATAGCGCTGAGGAACCTGGCGGGCGTGCTCCTCCATCAATTTCACTTCTGACATTCGCTCAATCATGTGCTGGATGTTCTTTGGGTTCAGAACCATGCTCTTGAACTCCGCCGATCCGGTGACATACTCAACGAAATCATTAACGGTAGCAGGCCTTCCTTCGCAGGAGAGCACAACCCATGCCTTCATCTCAGGCTTCAGAGTATCGCTCCACGTCCAAGACGCAGGCGTCTGCGTCGAGTCGAAGGCGCGGATCAACTGGCTGATTGTCAGCGTGTCATAGATCAGTCGATACTGCTTTGCAATACTGCGGACGAAGTTTGTGTAGTCTGTCTGGTACCGTGACTGGGTATACTGATCACGTATCTCTTTCTGCACATCTGCGAACGGAGGAACCCCTTTGTATCCCGTGATCTTGATAATGTGATATCCATACGGCATCCTGTAGGGAGGCGCGACGGAATCCAACGGTGTGTTGTAGAAGAGGTTCTCGATGTCCGGCGGGATCTTGCCGCGTTCGTAAAATCCTATGTCTCCACCACCGCCCCTGGACATCTGATCCTGGCTATAGAGCTTCGCAAGCTCTGCAAAGTTTTTGCCTCCCCTTGCGAGCCTATAGATGACCCAGGCTGAATCTGTTGCCGTTGTGCTGTCCGGTCCGGCACTGAAATTCCGCAAAATGTGGCTGACGCGCACGGCTCCTTTGTTCGGCTGGCGTGTTGTCAACTTGATGATGTGATACCCGAACTGGGTTCTCACAGGGAGGTGTGTATATTCCCCAACCTTGAGAGTGTAGCAGGCGTCGTCGAACTCCGGCACCATGCGGCCCGCCGTGAAATACCCCAGGTCTCCCTTGTTGTATGCGACACTTTGATCCTCTGAATACTTGGTAGCGAGCGAATCAAAGATGGAGGTGGGAACAAGCCCGATAATCTTCAGTGCTTTCTCATACGCTGCAAGCGTATCCTGGGGAGGGGCTTCAGCATTCACCCGTATCAGGATGTGGCTCGCGCGGACCTCTTCTTTTCTTCGCTCGTACATCTCTTTGATTCTTGGCTCGACAATTTCCTTTTCCAGCATATACGAGGTCGCGACCGTCACCTCATATCCCTCCAGCTCGCTCTTGATCGAGGAATCCGCCATCAGACCGCGGTTCTTGGCTTCGAGAACCTTCAATCTGAATTTGACCAGAAGATCCAGAAACTTCTCACGATCTTCGGGGGTCGAGCTAGTGGCTTTTTCCCAGCCGCCATTGTTCTTTGCATAACTTTCTTCAAAATCATCGAGAGAAATGGTATCGTTAGAGATTTTCGCCACGATGGCGGGACCGGAACCGGTGCAACCCACCAGAAGCAGTGCTGTCAGAATGCTCGCTAAAGAGAACTGAGAGAACCTGTGCATAGGCTTAATGATAACCCTCCATAATGGAATTGTCCTGGATTGGAGCGACGTACAACCGCAAAGTGCTCTAAAGCATTGAAAATTAAGGAAATTTGGAGCACCAAGCAAGGAATTAATCCCCAGCGGAGATCGTCAACACGGGAAACGTTCGTTCTCCGTTACTTGTGCGACTTCAGAATGTCTTTCTTACGCATCAAGAGCTGATTTGCATGCCAGCTCTGCATCTCGAACCACTGTGGCGAGGCAGAGGACTGAACAAGATACTTCTCACTCCCTTTGACGTAAAAGAAGGTCAATTGTGTTCCCGCGAAGGAAATCTGTGCGGTTGGTTTGGTGGGACGTGTCGAAAGCGTGTCGACAAAATCGTCGGTCACGACATTCGATAGAGAGGATAGAAGAGTGGTGACAACTCCTTCCTGCGTGGAGTCTTTTCCAATGGTCCATGCACTGTCTCTGAACGCAAGCACGAAAGTTGTATCACCGTATTGATAGCGAATCTCTTTGATTTGTTCACGCGGCACGGAGAGAATCGTCCGGTCACGCCAATCTTTCACAGGACGACTGAATACGTACGGCGACGCACCGATTACAAGTGCTACATCGTTCGTTGCGGTCCGACGCGCATACAGTTCGGAATAACTGCTCCCCGACTTTCCGAGAATGAATGAAGCCTTCTCGGCACCATTCTGCAACATCTTCACCAGCGTCCCCGTTGAATCCACCTGGAAGACGGAGTGCTTGTCGGGCTTGTTTGAGACGATGTTGCTGACTTGCAGAGTTTTGCTGCTATGGATCAGGGATGCAACATTCGACTGATCGGCTTTGTACGAGACCGGAGATTCGACAAACCACTCCACCCCTTTCTTCTGGAGAACGACATTCGCAGTCGGCGATATGATTTCAATTCTATCAACTGCCAGCGAATCGAAAGAAATAAGCATCTCACCATTCTCACCGGAAGAACTTCGTTCACCAGGTTTCTGCATGACGAAATATGCGAGGATCACAAGCACCCCCAGAACGCCGAGCAAAACATATGTGTTGCGTGTCATAGAGATTGAGCCTCCATCGCTTTCTTGAATGCAATGCGCCTTCGCCAGCGGAAGAGACCATATGCAATGATGAGTGCCGGCGGCCCGATGAGGTCGGTGTACTTGAGAGCCCGCTTGGTACCATCGGAAACCTGATCGAGCGGCGGCGTTGCAACGTTCTTCGAACGGATCGTAATCAATCCAGCGTCGTCAGCAAGGTAGTCGATGATGTTGGCAAAGAACGTCAGGTTTCCCCTGTTGCCAAGCATTTCATCTTTCATGAAATCACCATCTCCCACGACAATGACACGGGTGTCGGGGCTAGTACTGACTACTGCAGCCGGTTGCTTGCCTGCGAAGAAGCTCTTGAATGACCCCTCGACAATGGCTGCCAGTGGAATGCCGTCTTCAGCGAGATCCGCTGTGGTGTATCGCTGGAACGGATCGATCATGAACATCCCTGTCTGGCGGCCACTGTGTTTGGAGGACCGCACCAGGACTTCGGATCGCAACCCCTTCGATGCAGCTCCACTCGTATCGATTGAACTGACAAAGTGCAATATCACTCCCTGTAAATCCTTAACGATTGGATTGTCTTTGTTGAAGTTCGAGGCGACCGGGATGTACGGGAACGGAACCTGACTTTGGAATGTAAATCCCCCTTGTTGCTGCATAACAGAGATGTTTGCGCATTGAGCATCACGAACAAGATCCGGATTCACCCGCACACCATACTGCTGCAGCATATCATCGAGCCCGAGGTCCATAGGCTGCCCCATGCGCATCTGCAGGTTTGCATTCACGCGGTTCAAAAGAAATGCAATCTTCCCTCCGCGCATGAGGTACTGGTCAATCTGGTACTGAGCGCTGTCCTGAAACCGGTTTTGCGGTGCGATGACGAGGAGCGCAGATATATCTGCCGGCACCGGCTCCCCCTTGCTGAGATCGACCGGGGTCAGATCGTATTGTTGCGCCTCCGCCTGATACGCCTGGCGCATTGCAGAGATCTCGGTTTCCCCATGTCCGGTGGTGTACCCAATTTTCTTCTTCGCCTTCGACGTGAGCCGCTTCAGCGCGCTGCTGATATCGTATTCGAGCGTGCTGAGATTCTGCACAACGGGGAGGACTTCCCTCTTGTCTTCGAAGAGGAGTACCAGGCCGAGATAGCCGCGCTTCACTTCGAGTTTGTCTTCGTTGACCACCTGTACCTGCACCGGTGAGATTCCCTGTTGCTGGGCATCCTGCTCCCCTTTTTCCCCCTGCGGATTGAGGAATTCGTACTGCAGATTTCCCTTCGAGTATGCTTTGTAGTCGTTCAGGATATCGAGGACCGATCGGCGGTTGTTGTTATATGGGGCGGGAAGGTCTTCGGTGAAGTACGCCTTCACCGTGACCCGGTCATCAAGAGATCCGACGAGTTTCTTGCTTGCGTCGGAGAGCGTATAGACCCCCTGTGACGTCAGATCCAGCCGGCCAAACAGCCGGATCGAGATGAAATTGAGGACGACCAGAATTCCCAGCACGAGGCCGATCCGTAGGAGCGTTTGAGTTTTTTGCTTGTTCATAGTTGAATCGAGAGACAATTATGGTTTCGATAAAAGGTCGAGCCTTGCAGGATTCAGGAGTCAGGATCCAAAATTCAAAAAACTCTCAGCGATCATTCTGACTTCTGTATTCTGAATTCTCTATTCACATTCTTTTCACCATCGCCGACTCCCCAGCGAAAGGACTGTCAGATACAACATGAACCCCAGGAGTGAAATGAAGTAGACAAGGTCTCGCGTGTCGATGACGCCACGAGCGATGTTCGAAAAGTGGTAGTCGATACCGAGAAACTCGACGATGCTCGCAAGCGACTCCGGGACATAGATGAGGATCTTGTCGAGCATGAAGAGGATGAATACGAACACAAAACCAATAATGAAGGCAATGACCTGGTTTTCGGTGAGACTCGAGGCAAACAAGCCGATGGCGACATACACGCCGGCGGTCAGCATCAGTCCAAAGTATCCGCCGACCACGGGGCCGTTGTCAATCTTGCCGATTGAAGTGATCGTCAGGTAATAAACCAGCGTGAGCAGCAGGGCGACACCTACCAGTGCCCATGCGGCAAAGAATTTCCCAAGGACTATTTCGTAATCCTGAAGCGGCTTCGTCGTAAGCAATTCGATTGTCCCGCTCTTCTTTTCCTCGGAGATCTGTTTCATCGTGATGGCCGGCACCACGAACAGGAACACCAGCGGCACCAGCTCAAACATCAGCCGGAGCGTAGCAACATTCGCAAGAAAGAGGTTGCTCGTGTGAAACCATCCGATGATGGCAAGGAACACGACGAGGACAACGTATGCGATCGCTGAGTTGAAGTACGACTGCAGCTCGCGCCGAAAGATCGTTCGTGTGTTGTTCCAGGAAACCTGGAGTTCGGTTTTGTTCATTGCGACCGCCAATCTAGAACCTTCAGTTTTGAGTTTTCAGTTTCGAGTTTTGAGTTAAAAGTTCAAAGTTTCAAGTTGTCCGTTCACTGTTTACTCTTCACTATTCACCTTCTTTTCCGTCTTCCGTTTGCGTCAGCTTGTGGAACACTTCTTCAAGGCTTGTTCCTTTTCGTGACATCTCCAGCAACACCCATTTCTCACTGACAGCCTGCCTGAACAATTCTTCGCGCACATCGCCTCCCTTCGCAACGTACACGGTGAAGCGATGGACGTTGTCCGATCCGCCACCGTACGCAACCGACTCAACACCGGCCAACGATTTGATTTTCGGGAAGACCTCAATCATAGGGTCAGACACGGCCGCCTTGAGCTCGAGAGAGACGGACTCTGCGCCGTGGAACTTCTCCTGAAGTTCCGTTGGTGTCCCGTCAGCGACGATCGATCCCTCATTAATAATGATGACGCGGTCGCAGGTCGCCTGCACCTCGGAAAGAATGTGCGTCGAGAGGATGACAGTCTTCGCCCGTCCAATCTGTTTGATGAGATTACGAATCTCGACGATCTGATTGGGATCGAGACCGCTTGTCGGCTCGTCCAGAATCAACACGTCCGGCTCATGGATCATCGCCTGCGCAAGGCCGACACGCTGCCGGTATCCCTTCGAGAGTTCGCCGATGTCCTTGTGGCGGACATCCTTCAGGCCGCAAAGTTCGACCATTTGCGCGAGCTGATGCCGTGTTCGTGCTGAGTCAAGACCATGCAGCTGAGCCGCATACTCGAGATACTCAACGACATTCATATCGAGGTAGAGCGGATTCAGCTCGGGCAGGTAACCGATTTTTCGCCTCACCTCGAGCGATTGCTCTGCTATCGAAAAGCCATCGACGTCCACAGTTCCAGAGGTCGGCGGCATGTAGCAGGTGATGATTTTCATCGTCGTCGTTTTCCCGGCGCCGTTGGGGCCGAGAAAGCCGAGGATCTCGCCGGTTTTCACATCGAATGAGATGTCATCGATGGCCGGCTCTTGACGATAGTACTTCGTCAGATTGCGGACTGTAATTGCCATGGGCGTTGTGCGTGTGTGTAGTGAAACAGGTAAAAGATAACCGCAGGCCTCACAATGTGCTTTTTGCACCTACAGCGGCGATGCAATTGTATCAAGAAAGAAGAAAAAAATCAAGGAGTGGAGAGACGGGGAGTATTAAAAGATCTCCATCTTCCGGGTTCTATTCCCTCACTTGGGCACGGGATCTCGCGGCTTTTGCGGCCATCGTGATCATTGATAGCGCAGCATCGTCCACTTTCGGGTTTGGACGGAGACAGCTGCCAAATCGTTCCCAGGTCATTGATGCATAGTGCATCACTCGATTCACAGCTGGGATGAGTGATCGTGACCCCAATTCCTCCGGCCGCCTGGACGAGCCGGGGCTGAAAGAATCGGGGCAAGGGAAGATGATCTCCGGAGAAACGACCGCCTCTCTGCAGTAATTGTAATGTCCAAAAGGGGGTCAAAATGGGCAGTAGGCGATGTCAGAAAATCTCCATCTGTGTGGCAGCACTCCTGAGGAAGTGTTCGGCGGAGAGTGATACCTTCGTCTCATTCAGGTGAAACCGCTTGCAGCTCGAGCGAAACAGTTGTTCAATGGCCTCCGCGATTTGTCCTTCGCCCCTGAGTCGTTCGCCAAAGTCGTAGCATGAGAGATTGCCGTTGCGCACGTCACGGATGCGGTTGAGAATCGCCGGAGCACGCTCTGGCATCTCCCGCTGCAGCCAATCGACAAAGAGATCCTTTACCGCATTGGGAAGCCGTACGACGGTGTAGCTTGCATGCTTCGCGCCCCGGCGGGAAACTTCCTCCAGAATCGACGGGATCTCGGAATCATTCAAGCCCGGGATGATGGGGCAAACATTTACTCCAACAGGGACTCCTGCGTTGGCGAGGAGTTCGACAGTTTCGAGCTTCTTTGCCGGCGTCGATGTCCGCGGCTCCATTCTTCGGATGAGGTCATGATTGAGCGAAGTGATGCTGATCGTGACGAGGATAAGATTGAGCGATGCGAGTTCCTTCAGGAGATCGGCATCGCGCTGAATGAGAGCATTCTTCGTGACGATCGACACCGGATTACGATACTGAAGAAAAATCTCCAGACATTTGCGCGTGATACCGAGCTTTCGCTCGATAGGCTGATAGCAGTCGGTGTCGCCGGAGAGCATCACGACCTGCGGCTTCCACCCATGATGGCGGAATTGCCGTTCGAGCAGCGTGTGCGCATCGTGCTTGACCATGATCTTGGTTTCAAAATCCAATCCCGAGGAGAATCCGAGGTATTCGTGTGTTGGACGTGCGTAACAATAGATGCACCCATGCTCGCAGCCGCGGTATGGGTTCAGACTGAATGTGAATGGGATATCCGGGCTGTCGTTTTTCGCAAGAATGGATTTCGTGTGATCGATGTAGAATTTTGTGAGGATGTTACGATCGGGCTCGGGATCCACAAAATACTCGGCGAAGTCCCCCGGCGCTTTCTCCACGACAACCGATTCAAATCTGTTCGGCGGGTTGAATCCCGCTCCGCGTCCTGCGTTTGGTGGTTCCCGTTTCACTGATGCTTTCCCTTTTTGTGTGCCTCGGTTCTCAGCAAGCAAAAAACCACTTCATTATTCGTCATTCCTTGTTCGATATTCGATATTCAGCCGGAAATACTTGAAGTTCCGGGCAATGTCCAATATCGAACACTGAATAATGATTTATGAAGTTTGTGTCGAGTGCGTGACACCTTCCTAGTTCCCAACGCGCATCTGGAACAGCGGAATTTGTTTTGCAGATGCTTCCGGATGTGCATGCAGCTGGCGGCCACGCCGCGAAGCTTTCTTTTGTACCGGCGGTGTGAGGCCGAGTTCATCCTTGAGCGTTTGCACATCGTACCCAAACGGAAAGAGGAGCGTCTCTGCCGCCTTCAACGTAAACTCCGTGTACTGTTCAATGTCATACCCATCCTCAAATGCATAGAGGGCAAGCGGCTTCGCCTTCTCGGGCCTCTTCTTACCCGATTGATCGAGAATGATGAACTCGATCGACTCTCCGGCTGCGAGCGGCACCCCCATCTCCTGCACCAGCTTCGCAACCACGGCACTGAGGCTGTTGTTCGTGTACTCATCCGCCTCTTTGGTGATATGACGACAGAGGACCAGCTCCATCGGGTTTGCTTTCCCGCTCCGCAGAACGGCAACGGCATTCCGCACGATCTCGAGGAGATCGGGAACCAGTCCCCGCACATCTTCAACGTTGTGCGCGCCGGACATCCGGTTCAGCATTGCCGTCTGCATGGTTTTGATGAACTTCGGTGTATCGCGCCGGCGGGCTTCGATGCCCCGGATCTTAATCTCGTCGTGGTGATACCACCCAACGTACCGGTTCGCTGTCGTGATATCGGGATCCATTTTCGACGCCGGGAACAGAATCCAGTTGTAAATTCCCTCCAATGAAATATCGATCCCTACTCTGCGGGAAATCGTACGGGCGAGCTCTTCGTACTCCTGCTCCGTCGCCCCCTCTTTCTTGATCCAGACGCAATCGATGATGGCGTGGAGGAGATGGAACCCATGCTCCTCGGCAATTTCCTTTGCCATCAGGATCGCATCGCGGGAAAACGCGTTGACCGATTCGTGCGCTTCGATCTTGCCGAACCGGGCATTCTTGTAGCCGAGGTAGCCGAAGCAACTGACAAGCATCCACTTCAATGCATTCTGGCGGCGGTCGTACTTCCGAAACAACACCTCGTCCTTTCCCTTGTACTTCTTCTTCATTGCCTTGTAGTACGCCCGTTTCTTCACAACCGCCCTGAGCGTCGCCGGCACAATGCCTTCGCGCTTCTCACAAATTGAGTAGCCAAGCTCCGGCACCTTGTTGTTCTTGCAGCACCGGCAGTTTACCGTCTCCGGCGAAACGTTGTGCGTGACCATGATCGTCGGATACATCGACACGAAATCGAGCTCCGCCACCTCTTCATGATAGCCGAGAGGCGGGTTGAAGATGAGTCCGCCCCGATCGGCCAGCAGGAGCGTGGCAGCCGATTTGAAGTCTTCCGGCTCACGCTTCTTCGACGGGATCAGGATATCGTGCTGGTACGCCCACGACAACTGGAGTGACGACATCGACGTACCAATGCTCGCCCGCCCCTGCCGCTGGCCGCACATTTGTGTCAGGCGCGCCATCTCGAACAAGCCGTCCAGATCCGCCTCGGCAACCGTCATCGAGTTGGTAGCGTCCACATGCCATCGCCCGGCAAGCTCAAACGCTCCGTCCTTGTGGACAATCTTCCCGTACTGAAAGAAGCTCGACTCCTTCGTCGTCACATATCCCACATCCTGATCGCGATTCAGAAGCAACGGCACCTTGTGTTGTTGTGCCAGCGCTGTCAATTTCGGCATCAGGACTGCATCACCATAGTCGGTCAGAATAATGTCCGGATCGTACCGATGCAGGTGCCAGTTCAGCGATTCCAAAACTTCTTCCCCTGTTTCCTGCTCGAGCACATACGTACGATCCTCGTAGGTCACCTCGAGCTGAAGACGCTTCTGGTATTTCGGCGGAACGAAATCGTTTCCGTTCCGGAGTAACATGATGGAAAACGGCGGGAGTGCATAGTCCGTGGCTTCGCGCGAATCGTGCAGCGTCCAACCGATGAGTTCCCCTTGTTCATCGATCTCGTAGTCGCCGAAGCCGAGCGGAAAAAGCTGCGTCGCATACAAGAACAGTTGTGCGACGAGGATATCGGAATTAAAAAATGCGAAGTGCGGGAAGAAACGCTCGTAGTACCACACAACGTCGCGGAAGCGGGTCGTGTCATGCACGTGCACCTCAAGCACGTCGAGCGGATCGCCGGAATAGATTTCTGTTTTCGTTGTGTATGTGGCCGTGACAGGGACCGGGCAGCGCTCGGCAAGGACCTCGGCCCGCCGGATGTCGGACGCGGTCAGATGAAGAAAAAATGAGGGTGTGAACTTGCGGAAGCAGCGATGTTTTTCGCCGTTCTCATCGATGAACCAGAGCGTGATGCCCCGCGAGGAGGGATAACAATCGAATAACCAACCGGTGAGTGTGTGGGGCATGGACCACATGGGGATTGAGAATGAATTGTTTCAACACAATCCTGCCAGGAAAGTTGGGAGCAGAGCTCCCGACCAGCAGTGGGTATTTTATGGTTTCTCATCGGCGAGCCGGCCTTCGAGCCGGACGATCCGATCCTGCAACTGTTTAATCAACTTTCGTTGCTCAACTGCAATGGAAACGACAATGCTCTCAAAAGGAATTGTTCGCATCGCATAAAAATTTTCCGCGAGGTGGAGTTTCGCCGCACGGAAGACGTCGTCGAACACATCCTGGTCCTCTTTGCGAAGCCCCCGGCGATACTTCGACCAACTCGCGATTTCGCTGTCAATGATATTGGTAAACGTAGGGACGGTTCGCCCCATACCTGATCGCTCCTTCCTTGCATGACACGCCTGCTGTTCTTCGACAGTTGAACTGTCGAAGATGGCCCATGTCCGAGAGTTCAACTCTCGGACAACAAAAGGGGACAGTCCGCCCCATACTCAATTGCTCCTTTCGTCTCCCATGCTCATGTTTTTAACCACGGATCACACGGAAACCGCACGGATTTCCACAGATGGTCTTGTCCGAATAAATCCGTCACATCCGTATCAATCCGTGTTCATCCGTGGTCCGCTTTTCTTGAAGAGAACCTTGTCTGGTCATTGTCCCTTTCTCCAGCAACAACACCGGCCGATTGGTGCCATCGTCTGTGAGACGGTAAATCGTATCCATCCCGGTCTTGAGCGTCGTAAACAATTGGTTGCGTTCCTTCGGCAGGACGTTCCATTCCGTGCATGCCAGCAGCACGGAAACGCCGCTTGCTTTGATCTCCTGCAAGGTCCCGAGCAGTCGCCGCAGAATTTGCTGCACTTCCCGGAACGACGCCTGCTCATCATAGAACGTGTCGAGCAGGCCGAAAATCATCGCGATGTTCGAACCGATGGACTCCAAAAACAGCGGCAGCCGCGAACTGACCGCCTGTTCCATCTGGTAGCAGGTGAAGCCGCGGGAGATGAAGATCCGGCGCAGAAATTCATCCGGGTCAATACGACGTTCACGCGCAAAACGGGAGAGAAGATGGACGTTGAACCGGTTGCACCCATCCACCACCGCAACGGAGCTCCCCTGCGCCATCGCATAGGCCGCCATCCTGAGCGAGAGATTGAAGATGAGCTTGTCGCCGTACAGAAGACAAACCTTGCCAGGGGGCGCAACAAACGATTGCACCAGCGCCTGGGAAGCAATCGGACCTGGAAGATGCCCGACATCGGCTTGGGATCTCCTCTGCGAGATGCCGGACATTTCATGAGATAATTTCATATTTTTCACCACCACGTTTTCCGGAGATTATTCTATGTGCGGCCGCTACGCCATCATCGATGGGAAAAAGGTGCTCGTTGCGTACACAGCACTCAACAAAGCAAAACTTACAGACAAGGTGTTTCAGGAACTCCCGCGCTACAATGCCTCTCCCATGCAGCGCCTCCCCGTATTTGCCGTCCGGCACGACGAGCTCGTTGCAGAGCCGATGCAATGGTGGCTCATTCCTCACTGGTCGAAAGACGGAAAACCGGGTTTCTCCTCCTTCAACGCCAAAGCCGAAACGCTGGACCAGAGCAAGCTGTTCGCCCCCTATTTCAAGGGGAGCCGCTGCCTCATTCCCGCCGATGCGTTCTACGAATGGCAGCGAGTGACAACGACGCAAGAGGTCCGCGGCAAGTCAAAGAAGGTTGAAGAAAAACATCCCATGTGTATCCGGATGAAGGACGAAACTCCCATCCTGCTCGCCGGATTGTTTTCCATCTGGAAGGACGCAGAGGGAAACGAGCGCCCCACGTTCACCATCATCACCACCGAACCGAACGAGTTGATGGCCCCGATTCATACTCGCATGCCCGTCATCCTGCCGGAGCAACACATCGAACAGTGGCTCGACCGGTCGTATAAAGACACCGGACATCTGAAACAACTCCTCCTCCCCTACCCCGCAAAAAAGATGAAAGCCTACCGCGTTTCATCGTTCGTCAGCAATCCGCGCAATGAGTCGGCGGAGTGTATAAAAGAAGTGAAGTAGCTATCGCGATCAGCTTTCAGCATTCAGCATGAAGCTATTAGCGTTTGGCTATTAGCTTTTAGCTAACAGCTAATAGCTATCAGCTAAAAGCCACATGTTCACACCTGTTATGCCACCTCCGCGAACAACGGATGCTGTACGTTGACCGGCGCGCTGATCTGTTTCAGCGCGGGAAATGCTGCGACGAGATTCTGCGGCACGAGCACACGATGTTTGTGGCGCACCAGATGCCGCAGCTGGAATCCGTTCACCAGCGAATTCGCCTCCGGGTCGTTGTGAAAAACCACAAACGTTGTGCTGCCGCGCTGACGCATTTGTTCGATCAACGTGAGCAAATGCCCGAGCTCACGATCATTGTACAAATAATGGTACCGGTCGCTGACAAGATAGTTTCCGCTTTGATGTTTTGTGAACGGGCGATCCCACGTCAGCACATTTCTCCCCATCATCCTGAAGTACGCCGCGCCGTTCCACGACTGGCACGTGAACGGCATGTGCTGCTTGATGCCCGGCAGATCGACGTTCACCATGTGGAGTTTGTTTTCCTGGAAGAAGTTGTACATCAGCGGACTGTTCCACGAGTTGTGCCGCACTTCCACGAACAGGCGATGCGGCTGGAATGCTTTTGCGAGCTGCATCATGTACGTCCGGCGCTCACTGATATTGGTAAAGGAATACGGAAACTGAATGAGCAATCCTCCCAGCTTCCCGGCGGCCTCGAGGGGTTCCAGCATACTGTGTACGGCGCGCACATCCTTGTAGTCCGCTGTGTAGGTGTGCGTAAACCCATGGAAGAGCTTCACAGTAAAGACGAAATCCTTGTTCCCCGACACGTCGTTCAGCCACCGGCGCGCATGGTCGGGCGAGAGCGACGTATTATAGAAGGTGGCGTTGATCTCGACGCTGTCGAAAAATTGACTGTAGTACTCCAGCTTCCGAAAATCCCTCTTGGGCCGCGGCGGATAAAAAACCTTGCTGAACGGCTCCAGATCCCATCCTCCCATCCCGACATAGATTTTCTCCCGATCAAGATTCATGACATCTCCTCCTTCTCCACTGTGTGCCTGTATGGTTTTCAGAATATGCTTGACAGCAACCGGAAAATTGCCTATCTTTGCCTCACCAACCATACGACATTTTTGTCGCCTTGTCAAGAGAAAAATTGACAAAATTGTCATTTGAGAATATTGCGCCGCCAAGAAACAAAGAACAGCGACTATCGACTAATTAACCAATCACCATTTAACCAAAGGTTCTTCTCGCTCTTCCACGCGAAGGATTTTCTCATGAAGCATTCTATTGCGCAACGAATCCGCCAGGCACGGACACAGAAAGAAATGGATCAGGCAAAGCTCGCAGCAAAGCTCGACCTGGCGACGCGCACCGTTCAACGGTGGGAGAAGGGCGAGCAGGTGCCCGACAGCAATTATCTCATGCGCATCGCGAAGGTCACCGGCGTTGCACCCCATTGGCTTCTCACCGGCACCAGTGAGATGTATGCAAGGTCCCAGGCGAAGTCAAAGGTGATTCCATTGCCGACGAGTCGCTACAAACGCGTTGAACTTGTCTCGCTCCCGCTCCTCTCCTCGGTTCCCGGCGGAGCACCAAGCCTGATGTTCCACCCCGACTACGTGGAGAAATACATCACGGTTGACGACATCAAAGATTCAAATGCATTTGCACTGGAAGTGAAAGGAAACAGCATGGCGCCGCGCATCGAGGACGGCGACATCATTGTCGTCAGCCCAAAGCTCGAGTCACGCACCGGCGACATCTGCGTTGTGCGTGTGAATGATGAGGATACGGTGAAGCGGGTGAAAATAGAGGATCAGTTCATCCATCTCATTCCGCTCAACCCGGAATACGAACCGATGGCAGTGCGAAAGAAAGATGTGTCGTTTGTGTGGAGGGTGGTGAAGGTGATCAAAAGCGTCTAGGTTGATTCCGGATGGTGAAAAGTGAATTGTGAAGAGTAAACCGTTGGTTCAAATGCCGACCGTTCTCCATTGTCAATGAGTCATTGACAATGGAATGTTACTTCACTTCTGTCTCGTCAACGGCACAAATCTCACAGCTGCAACACTGCGCCGGGTAATTGCGCCGCCCCGTTTTTCGACCAATATCAGATTCTGGATTGAGAACGCAGCACCGATCGGGATGACCATTCTCCCACCCTCCTTCAATTGCTGCAGGAGAGGCTCTGGAATTTGTTCCGCCGCAGCAGTGACAATGATCCCGTCGAATGGCGCATGCTCTGGCCATCCGAGGTATCCGTCTCCCCACCGCACGCTTACTTTTCCGTACCCAAGCGATTGCAGCCGCTCCCGCGCAGATGTTGCCAGGGGCTCCAGAATCTCGATCGTCCAGACCGAGTCTGCTATCTCTGCCAAAACCGCTGCCTGATACCCAGAGCCCGTTCCAATCTCTAGCACCCTATGTTCCCTCTTGAGCGCAAGGAGCTCTGTCATCAACCCCACGATGTAGGGTTGAGAGATAGTCTGGTCGTGACCAATCGGTAGCGGTCGATCTGTGTATGCATACTCCAGAAGCTCCTGAGGAACAAACCGATGCCTCGGAACTCGACGCATCGCCTGAAGCACGGCGGTGTCCGATATTCCCTCGCCTTCAATTTGATCACGGACCATCGCGGCGCGTTGCTGCTGGAACTCTTTATCCTGAGGAAGGTTCAGGGTAGGCGACGATGACCTTGATGAGCAGAAATGAAAACTCGTGCTAGACCAGACGAGGAAAAGGAGAAATGCGAGAGGACGCGAGAAACCCTGACGGATCATGGTTGCCTCAGTGTTATGTTTTTGACTGCGTTGAGAATTCTTGATTCCCTACCGGCTGCAGGGTGCTGTGGACGGAACTTCACTTCTCGCGCACAAGAATTGTCCCGGACTTTGAGTCCAACTCGCGTCGCAAGAAATCACTTCCCTTGACGATCTCACCTGTCAGCTCGTCGCGGTAAGTCCAGGCTCCCGCGATCTTCAGTCCAACATTCTGCTTTTTGTAGCTATTATTGAGTACGACTAGTACCTGATTATCTGCCGCCGTTCTTTTGAACGCGTAGAGGTTGTTCGCATCATCGGCCAGCAGCGCTGCAAAGTCACCGCGCCGAAGTGCAACGTTCTTGTTCCTTATGTGGACAATCATTCTGTAGTAATCAAACAGGCTCTTGTCGAATTCCACCGCATCGTCAGTGCGGGCCTTGCCAGGAATGGGATGCGATCGCTCGTTCTCGTAGGTGAGATCCTCCCAGAGCATCGGTTTCCGGTCATCCGGGTCGTCTGCTCCCCACATTCCTGCCTCATCACCATAGTAGATCATGGGCGCGCCGATGTAACTCATCTGGAAAAGTAAAACAAGTTTCTGAATTTGCCTGGCGGTTTTAGTGGGCTTGCCCACATTGTAGTTCGGATTATTCCGCAGCCCGTTCTGATCATCGTACTTGCGGTTGGGGTTCATGATCATCGAACCCAGCCGGTCAGTGTCATGGCTATCGATGAGGTTTTGGAAAACGTAGCTCATCTCACCCGGATACTCCTTGCGTATGGTCGCCAGCTCACGATCAAAGTCCGATGGTTTCAATCGACGCCCGTCCGTATCGATGAAGAATCGGACCATGGCCCGCGCGAAGGGATAGTTCATAACCGCGTCATACTCATCCCCGGCAAGCCATTTCGAGGCATCATCCCATATCTCTCCGACAATATACGCGTTGGGATTGATCGACTTGACATGCTTCCGCCACCTCTTCCAGAAGAGATGAGACACCTCGTTGCCGACATCGAGCCGCCACCCATCGATACCATCAGAGGGATTACCATTACCGTTCGGATCCATCCAGCGCTTGGTGATGTTGAAAAAGTAGTCCCAGACCGGTTTCACGAAACCGCTATCCCCTTCCCAGAACTCCGGAAGCTCCTTCACGTCCCACCATCCCTTGTACCTAAATTCATTCTGCGGTGTGGATGGATCATCCCATTTCCGAATATCATACCAGGTCGCGTAGCGAGAGCGCTCCTGGTTCTTCATGACATCCTGGAACGCCTAGAACCGCGTGCCGCTGTGGTTGAAGACACCATCGATGATCACTTTGATCCCCCGGCGGTGAGCCTCCTTGATCAGCCTGAGAAAAAGCGAATCAGCCGAAGTCCATTTCCACGTCCCCGGATCCTCGGTTTCCCCCTTAATCAACTCTTGATCGCCATGCGGGTCCGGACCGAATGTATGGTCGATATGGTGATAGGTCGACGCATCATACTTGTGGAGAGAAATTGCATCGAACACCGGATTGAAATAGATCGCCGTAATGCCCAGGTCGCTGAGGTAATCGAGTTTGTCGATCACCCCCTGTATATCGCCACCGTAGCGTCGCTCAAACACGTTGCCATAAAACCTGCTGCTGAATTTTTCCTCCCACGGCTGAAGCTTGTACCAATCACTCGTCCACGGCGATACCTTCCATTCACGCCCGGGGGACATCTCCAGATCCGCCGGTGTCGGATCATTGCTCCGATCGCCGTTACGAAATCTTTCGGGGAAGATCTGATACCAGATCGCATCCTTGGCCCACTGAGGGACAACGACCTGTGAAAGCGAGAGTGACGAGAGTGTCAGGATAGCAATGAGAAGACGAACGAGATTGCGCATGCGTTCAGTGGGATCGTGAGGTGGCGTAGAATTGGAATATTTGAGTAATGAAGTAGCTGAGTAGTAGGGGCAATTGTTACGATTCCTGAGCTTCCTCTTCCGGGGGAGGTGGAAGTTTCTTCACACGTATGCGGTCGATGACGCGGTCCGTTACCTGTTCGACAGTGAATTCAACGCCGTTGACACGGACATTCTCCCCATTGATGGGAATATGTCCAAGCTGTTCCAGCAAGAAGGCGCCGATGGAGAGGATGTTTTTCGGGGATAATTCGACGTTGATGAGTTGCTCAACGTCGTTCGTCGTCACGCTCGCATCCACCACATATTCTCCTTCGTTGAGCTTAATCACCTCGGGGGCTTCCCGATCAAATTCATCCTGAATCGGTCCGACGAGTTCTTCGAGCACGTTTTCAAGCGTAATAAGTCCCGCCGTGCCCCCGTATTCATCCGCCAGGATGACCATGTGCGTCTTTCGCTGGAGCATCGTCTCAAGAACCTTTTCGATACTCACAGTCTCGGGCAAAAAGGTTGCGTCGCGCAACACCGACTCCAGCGAAAAATCGGGCTGGTGATCACGGTCCTGTTTGAATATATCCTTCGTATAGACAACCGCAACGATGTTATCGATGGAGTCTTTGAACACCGGGTAGCGCGAGAACTTGTGCGTGCGCATGACTTTCAGATTGTCCTGGACGGAGGCAGAGAGGGAAAGCACCACCATCTCAGTCCTTGGAACCATGGAGTGCTGGGCCTGCTTCCGCCTGAAATCCATTGCATTCAACACGATGGTTTTGCTCGTGGTCGAGCCCTGCTGCTCATGCGCCATGATGAGTCGAAGTTCCTCTTCCGAGTGCACCAATTCTGCGCTGCCGGTTGGTCTCAAACCAACCAGGCTGAGAATGCCGTTGGCGGAAACGTTCAGAACCCAGATCACCGGCCTGAAAACAGCGAGGAAGAGTGACAGAGGATACGATACCCACAATGCAGTGCGGCTTGTATTCTGAATTGCGAGCCACTTTGGTCCCAGCTCACCCAGGATAATATGGAGGAAGGTGATGATCGAAAACGCAACAGCGAAGGAGATCCAGTGGATCCAATGCTCGCTCGTGATCCCAAGTGATTGGAACAGAGGGAGGAGTTCATCGGCGATCAGCGGCTCGCCGATCCATCCCAGAGCGAGGCTGGACATCGTAATACCGAGTTGGGTTGCGGAAAGATAACGGTCAAGATGCGTGATCACTTCACGTGTTACTTTTGCCCGCCGGTTTCCTTTCGCAACGAGTGGTTCAATCTGCGTCATGCGGATCTTCACGATCGCGAACTCAGCCGCGACGAAAAATCCGTTGAGGAAGACAAACAGGAGAACAAGAACAATATTGAAGATGTATTCCACGATCGATGTGAGTGTCAGAGATTGAAATTCAGGAATCAGGAGTCAGAATCACGGAGGATCTTCTGAATTCTGGATTCTCTCTTCTGCATTCCACCACAGAATATACCTCGATTTTGAGCCGTGTTCAAGAAAGGCATTCCTGGGTAACGGATAAACGGAAGGCTTCAATTCAGTCAATTGCTGAATCGTCCGTTGCTAGTGGCGCAACTGCTCCGAAATCCAGGTGAGGTACGCTTCCATCTTGCCGAGGAAGTTCAAGTAGGCGGTCGACCATTCGGTCGGGTTGGCGGGTTGATTCTTGCCGAGACACTCCTGGAACACCTTCGAGACCGATGTCGCGATCCGGTGTTTGCTCTCTTCGACGACGGCTTCCATTGCCGACGAGTAGTAGGCGCGCAGGTTGTTGATGTCCCATCGCACTCGCGCTTCCGGCGTCTGCTTTGCGAAGAACGAGAGATCTGTCTTGCCTGCACCGGACATCTCATAGATCAGCAGGTTCCATCGCTCCATCGTTTTCCGGAATTCGTCTTCGTTGCGGCAGCCATCGAGTGGAAGACGCGCGGCAGCGAGCTCGGTTCCAAGCGAGTAGCGGAAGAGCAGATCACCTCCAAGGTATTGTGAGAGGAGGTTCGCATCTTTTCTCAATCCCAATATGCGTTGTGCGGCCAGAAAGATTTCCTGATCAAAATCCCGGCCGGTGAAAACCTGCTGCGGTTGAAGCTTTGCCATCATTTTCATGCGCACATCGAGCTCTACGTCCCGCGACCCGATTGGTGCTTCGGCTTGCCTCTTCTCCCCGGCTGTTGCCCCTCCGGCTGCAGCGCTCAGAAGCTTTTCCCGAACATCCCAGCTCATGTCGTCAAAGGTCTTTGCACCTGCACTGAGCGGCGGAGCTGCACTCGATTGTGCCTGCAGGAGCATGAGAAATTTCGTGATCAGCCGGTCACGATACACAGCCTTGAAATGCCCCATATCGGCGACAACATACAAATCTTCTTCCACGCAGGAGAGAACTGAATTCAGAAAACGGGCGAGACGGTGTTCCCCGATCTTCCTGTCATCCAAGGAGCGCATAGTATAATCCACGCCGGCCATCGTCAAGTCAAAGACAATCACTTTCTTTCGCCGGCCGAAGTATGTCGCAGGCGTACCCACCTCCACATTCCGGATGCCTTGCAGCCGGAGCTGGAGCTTTGTATAGAGCGTCGTCCCCTGGAATGGAACAACAATCCCCACGTCGGCTGCCCGCCGCTGGCCACGCGCCAGAACGTGCTTCACAACTTCCATGGTACGTTTCGTCTGTACATCATTGAACGGAATGAGGCTCTTCTTTCCGAGGTATTGCCGACATGATGACTTTGCGTCGCTTGTATCGAGGACGACGATCGTCCCTCCGGCGCCCGGGCGCTCGTGGACTTGAAGTTTATTGTCAAAGAAGAATGCTGACACGAACCGCGCAAGTTTCGACGCCGAAGCCACCTGCACCGTCAGTTGGAAACACCACGCTGGATTTTTCTGGGTCCATTCGGGCAGTTGGTTCAGTTGCTCCGTCTGGGCTACCTTCAGGAAGACATCCTGCTGTAGCCAGGCTTCTGCCAGTTCACCTTTTGAGAATGATTCCGGCCCCGGCTGAAACGGGTCGCCTGCAAGAACCAGCGCCTCGGTTGCCTTGAGAGAGAGTGCAGCGAGGTAGGCAGGCGCAACACGCTCTGCGTCGTCAATCAAAACCAGATCAAAATTCCTGTCACGGACCCGCTGGTCGGAGAAGAACCACGTCACGGCCGATGCCACGCATCGCTTCGACGACACCAGCGCTGCATCGTCCACAGCGCTCAGGCTGTCGACGTCCTCCGTCACTTTCTTGATTCCCCCCAGTTCTCCGAGTCGTTTCACCGCCAACTGGTATTCCTTCAACTCACCCGACTCAATCGGAGCCTGTGACTCTGTGCGCATCAATTCAGTGGTCAGTGCCTGCTGAACGGGCTGAAGCTTCTTCATGAGGAGTTGTTTCTCGCCCAGCTGTTTTTGCGCGGCCGCGGCTTCTTCCTTGCTGAAGCCTTTCTTGAATTTTGCGATCATCGACGCGTTTTGCGCACGCGTGATGATATCTTTGAGTGCTGTGATTTCGTCGCGAATTTTCTCAAGCTGTTTTCGGGACTCGTTCGTGCGCTCGCGAAGCTCGGTCAGCCTCGTGTAGTAGTCGTCGTGGAGGTACTGATGGATTTTCGTCTTCCAATAGGAACGGAGCAGTGCAACGCGTTCTTCCAGCTGTTTCTTCTTGTCGCTTCGCTTCGTCTCAACTTCGTTCTCAAGTGAGAATGGCGCAAGAGCCGCCGCGGCAGGATCGGCAGGCAATCCGACTCTGCTGGCACTTCCCGTGAGATCGATACCGGCATCTTTGGCAAGCGTCGCCGTCTTCAACAAGAGTTGATCTGTCTGCGACGCAGTGGGAGCAACCAGGAGGACGCTTTTGCCGGCCTGCAGGTAACTCAGGGCAACGAGCGCAAGTGTCCCGGTCTTGCCGGAACGTACCGGGCCCCAGAGATACGAAACACGGTTTTGGAGGATTTTTTGAAGAACTTCAGCTTCTTCTGACGGGACCTGGGGTACGACAGCCGGCCCCGGAGGGGATGCATGCGTGTTGCCGGATCCATCCGGACGAAAGAGGACCGATGCCACGGGATGGGACGATTGGGCACCCGCGAGGAGTTCCGCTACAAAGGAGAGATGGTCATCATAGCTCCACTTGCACTTGATCTCAGGGAGGATCGGACCGAAGTCCATGGGGAGTGCAACAACAGCAAACTGGTTCTCAAGGCTGACGATTCGACCGTCAATTGTTACCGGTTGCAGCTGGTTGAATGAACACGAGACGCGCTCGACAGGGCGAAGATAGAGATCCTCGGGCACCTCAAAGCGGTAATAATAGAATCCGGCCATCGAGCCAATCTGATCACCGCCGAAGAGAACAATCTCGCTGCGGGCAGACTGAAGCTTGTCGCGCTCGCCGCGTACCGCCTGAGACGGGAGAGCGAAGAGCAATGGTTCTGTTGATCCGGTCGTTGGAGAACTCATAGAATAGACAGTGGTAATCTTCTGTCGATGGCTGAGCGTGAAGCAAATCGCTGAAGTGTCGACCAGAATCTAGTGAGCCACTCGATTTCAATGTGTGGCGGAAAACACATCGGACATGGCACGTGAAGAGACAAATGCAAACGCAGCCTCATCGCGCCTCAACATTGTCCCTACGAAGGAAGTGCGTAGCGAGCTGGATGGAAGAAAGTGGATGTCAGGTAAACGTCATACATTCAGGCGATCGCCCGTGAGTATCTTCTTCTACGGCTTGTCTGGAAGCTCTTCAAAAGCATCCCCGAACAATTCGTCGGCGACCGTCGATGAATCGAAGAAACCATAGAATTCAGTTCCGGCAAGTTTCTTTTTTCTGAAGTAGACCGCCAAAACGGAAATCATCACCCCTGCGATCAAACCGAATACCACGTACTTTTTCATAATCCCCCAAATCCTCCTCGTGATCTAATCCCGACCCGGTACGTCACTCATTACAACAAGTAATATAGTGGAAACAAAACTCTTTTTCCATTGCTTCCGGTCCCTCACGCGAGAAAACGCCATCAAGGTGGACCAGCCGCAATTCCATCTCTTTTAGCGTTCGATCCAGGAGAGTCTTCCCGTATCGAAGTCCGGTTGAATGACCTGGAATGGATACGCCTTCGGCACAGCACTCAGCCAGCCGCGATCATCAAACCTCGCCGATCTCCACTCCTCCGGAGCTTGGGGAGAAACTTTCCATGTCGAATCGCTGAGGATTTTTGTTATCTCGGAGCCGCTCTTCAACTCCCCATACAAATTGAAACCAGCCGAGGCAAACGCGTTGTAGTTGGCAACTTCAACGGCAAGGACGTTGTCGCCCGGCTTCAGCAGTGACGTCACGTCCCACATCTTGATCCTCAGCTGCTCCACCGACAGCGACAGTGACCGGCGGGCAAACACTTCTCCCACCTCGATTCCGTTCACCCACAGCCGCGCGTGCGTATCTCCAATGAGTTGCAGCCTGGCGCCAGACACCGGCTGACTCAACGTGAACACTTTTCGGAAGCATGCCCGCGGTACCTGAGAAAAGCTCGAGTCGCGCCGACCCGGATTGGCCTGCGGATGATACAACCACTGGCTTTCGATGAGAGGATCCTGCACTCTTCCCCATCGCTCCACCGCACGAATCGATTCCTCCCAGTACTGTATCTGACGATCATAGCGCATCATCAGAAGATTCAGGTTCACACTCCGGTTGGTCTCAAGCCAAAGCGACTTGAATTCTTCTCTCAAATTACCGAGTTCGCTCACAACAGAACGTGCTTGCTTCAACGCGGCCCGGACCAAGGATTGTTTTATCACAGCGGCAGTTGTGTCCTGAGTCGCTCTCTTCAGGTTATC
>JBEKOB010000060.1:0-27530 GCA_049522195.1 Bacteroidota bacterium | reverse complement strand
TCTTCTCGAACAAGAGCCCATGCTTGCCGGCCTTCACAACGAAATCATCCTTCCCGGTCAGCAACTGCTCCGTCGTGGTCTTTCCCCTCGTGGCGTCAAGGAACGGCTCGGGGGATTCAAACAGCATTGAAATAGCTTCGGAATAGTCGCCGATTTCCCTGTGCGAGAGACCGTGGAGGTTTTTGGGCGAGAATTCCATCCCCATTTTGAATCCCTCAAGGTCGGTCAGCGTCATTGAGACAATCGCCGCCAGCTCCTGCCCTTTTTCATGAGTCACGATGGTGCTGATCACGGGGTACTGCAACTCCGCTTCATGCAAGTCGAGCACGATGTCGACCTTTTCCTTCCTGATCATCTCGAGCAACGCATACGTTGTCTTCTCGGTCAGCGTTCCATTCGGGCGGCCCGGCCAGCAGCGGTTGAGATTGCGACTGTCCATATAGGCAAGGTACTGTCCGCTCGGATAGTGGATATACACCTCGGGATCAGGCCACTGATCGAGCGGATTCGACCATCGATCTCCCATGCGGAACCTCTGTCCACCCCAAGGAGACGGAATAGTGTACTCCGGCGGATACGCCCCTCCGAGGCGCGTGACCGTCGTTCCACTCCGGTTGGCACTCAGAACAACGATGAGTCGTCCCTTCTGCATCACCGCGTTTTCAGCGAAGATCCATGCAGCAAGACGTCCCGCCGGTTCTTCGGGATGAGTACCCCCTAGAATACAAATCGTTGCGCCCGGCTCTTTACCTTCAAGCACATAGATATTGCAGTCGTTCGCCGTTCCCTCGATTGGAGGGAAATAGTTACTCAACTTTTGGATCTGTGTCACGCCATTACCGATGACGACGGGCTCCTTCAGACGCCTGCTCTGATAGAAATCCATTCCCGACAGTACAAGCAGGACCAATCCCCCGAGGCACAGAACGATTTTCCGGATCGACGCGTTCATGCGATTCTCACTTCAACATAAATAACCTGAGGAGGAACGGAATCAGGACGAGGATGTACAATACCTCTTTCTGCCATTCCTTTGTCTTGATCAGATTGTAGATCAGCAGGATGCTGACGAATCCGACGAGACAGTAGTAGATGATTGTTACAATAAACTCCATGAGAACTCCGTGATATAGAGAGCAAGTCCGAAATGCGAATATCGAAATCCGAAGGAAATCCGAAATCAATTTTCAAATTTGAGGGAACTTCGAAACACTAAATGCGAGATCTGAAAGATACCATGGCTGATGCACGACAATTTCCTCTTTCGAATTTCGTGTTTCGGGCTTCCTTAGGGTTTAGGACTTCGGTTTTCGTATTTCATCGCCGCTTAAGTGATTCCTTCAAGCAACTGGCCACTAGAGTCCTGTCAGGAAACCGAGTTGTTTGCTGTAGATAACCATCAGTGTTCCGATGATCATCATCATGATCGCCGGGACCAGGCACGCCTTGAGAAATTGCCTGTAGGGACCATCGAATCCGGTAACATCAACTGTCAGTCTACCGATGATCGCTGTCGGAGGAAGAGCGTCGCCGAGCGGCCAGATAATGCTCATCCCCGCAAGTGCGACGATGGGGTTCAGACCCATCGTATTAAAAAGAAGCACCAGAGGAACGCCGAGGACCGGTGCCGCACCCCACATCAGAACCGCCTCAGACACTGGGAGCACGATGAAGAGCGATGCATAGACGACTGCAATCGGGAGCGTCACCGTCGTCACCGCGAGCAATCCCCGGACACCTGTGAGTGTCATGATTTGAACGAGAATTCCTACGCATGTCAACGTGCCGAGAAGAGGCAACAGCTGCTCAATCGTCCTCCGGGAAATCTGAAGGAAGTTGATCTTCTGTGGCGACAAAAGATACGATGTCAAAGCGGCACATAGAAACATCAGCGGGAGACCTGTCACAACCGTTGAATGGGGCCAGGTTCTTCCTATAAAAATAAGACCGAGGAATACAACAAACGGCAGGATGATCTTCAGCCAGTTCATCCCCGCCGGCGCAATTGGAAGTTCAGCAAGAGCTTTGTCGAGATCTGCCGGAGCCCCTTTCCATCCGAGAAAGAATATCGTGATCAATCCGGCGATGAGGCAGGGCAACATCAGCGGCCAGAAGAATCCGACATACGGCATGTTGACACCGGCAGCAGTCATCATTGCCCAAAGGCTGATAGGCGGCGCTGCAGCGCTCAATCCGGCAAGTATGAACACGATCGCCGCTGTCTTGACTTTTGGGACTCCCAGTCCGAGCAATACGGTGGATACCATGCCCCCGGTGATAAGAACAGTGACGCTTCCAGCTCCCGTCAAAGCCCCGGGGATCAGGAGCAGGATCGTGAGGAGGATCAACAAAATTGCCCTTTGGTGGCGAAACCGCTTGAACATGCCACGAACCACGAACGCCACACCCCCCGATTCTTTCAGAATATTCATGAAGAGCGTAGCGGTGATGAAAATCAGATTGATATCGAGATAGGTCATCGCCCCTTCGGCGATATGGCGGGGGGAAATCCCAAATCCTCCCGCTACACATCCGGCAACGGCAGCGACGAACATCGAAATCTCGGTCGAGAGCTTCAGCAACTTCGCAACAGCGTACGCCAGCACCATCACGCCGAGAATAATCAGGGCATAAGTTGTCAGGTCCATACGCTACTTCTGGTAGAGGTTTTTCAGAACGTCAGAGAGCTCCATGTTCTTCTCAAACATCACAAGCGGGATCTTCTTTCCTGTGGAGATAGCGGTGAACCTCTTGTCTTCATCCCCGTCTTTTCGAACGACGAGCAGATCCGATTGCGGACACACGGCATCGATGGACATTTCGTCAGAGTTGTCACCGGGGGCTGCGCCTTGAGCACGCCGTTCCATTCCCTCAACGTGCGCTCCAACGACTTTAATCCCCTGTTTCTTCGCTTCCGCGATCAGCTTCTTTATCCTGTCCAGCTCTTCGTCCATTGAGACCTTCGCCGCTCCCATTCCCTTGAGGCTCGCACCTGTCACAATGATCAGGGACTTGAATGGTTTTCCTTCCTTTTTCTTCGCAGCGAGATCGCTCACCGACGCCTGCATGTTGTACACATGGTCTACACCCAATCTTCCGAAGAAGATCTTGAACTTTAGCGGCCCGGGACTCTGTCCGCAGGAAGTAAGGAGCACCGGTTGTTCAAGCTTGACCGCCTGTTTCTGTGCAGTGGCCGGCGTCCATGCGAACCCGGCGATCAAAGCGAGTAGGATGAAAGACAACAAGAATTTCATGGCTGTATCCTTCAAGAGTATTTTCGAAAGAAAACTTTTCTGTAGTAGACTACGATGAGGATGACCGATACGAAGTATGCACCTGTTACCGCCCACGTGGTGCGAAGTGCTCCGGAGCCTGATTGCAGACTTCGACTTGAAATTATCGGCAGGGGAATTGGATCCCACGGAAGACCGTATCTCAGAGCCAGCTCCTTGATATGGAGGAGATGGATTACTGGAATATGCTGCTTGGCCATCGCAAAAACAACACCATGTGTCGTTTCGTCTGCAGGAATTGTCATCTCCTTGTTGACACCCGGCTCAACTTTCAGTATCAGAGGATTTGTGCCCAGGTCCGCATAGCTGCCGCCGATGTTCACGAACGCAGCGATTCTCCTTTTTGAGGATGTGCCGAAGTAGATCTGCATTCGTTGGGCAACATTTTTCCGGAGATCGGACTCATACAGGAATGGGATGCCCGAATGTCGGATCTTCTCAATCAGTTTTTCTCTGACGTCCGGCTCAAAGTCGGAGCCGACATCTTTCGCACCTCCAAGCGAAACGGCGGCTACGGGGACCTTCAGATCACTTGTCTGTCTGAGCGCTTCATAGAGGTCGAGCAGTGTCTGATCAGGCCGCGTAGCTCCGAACGATGACGCACCGATCGAAAGGATCAGAACGGGATGCACGCCAAACGACTTCGCAGCTGACACCGTCGCGATGGCGAGGGCGGGGAATGACCCTGAACATCCCACAGCAATCGTGTCACCGGCAGCAACCCCCGCTTCCTGCAGAAGCTGGACAAGCATGGCCGCCGCATTCGGATTTGTGGTTGTCCGCTTGGCTTCCAGACTCCCCACTGTGGAAGTGATGTCTGAATACTCCTCACCAATCAGTCCGGTATGGTTCGGGTCAATAGCATCGTTGAAGTGACCGCCGTGCGAAACGAAATCTTCTCGTACGGCAGCAGTGGCTCGCTCCATCATCGCTGAGGCGTTCCTTGCCACATCTGTGGTTTGTGTACCTGCGCGCGAGGAGAAAGCTTGTATGGTGACGTACGCGGCGAGACTGACAAGACCGAGAAGAAGCAATGCAAGGTCTTTGGGAGCGATGAAAGGAATTATGGGAATTGTATGCCGGAATTCTGTCACGGATCACCCGACCAGGCCGAGAATCCGACCAACCAGAAACACAGCAACGGTTACTGTCACCAAGCCGGCTGTAGTTGAAAGCACTCCCTGGCGCTGGAAGTTGTTTGCAATCAACCCCGGGACTACCCAACCGATCACTCTGAATTCGAGCGCGGCAGGATAGAGAAGAGGAAAGAATTGGATCCAGCAAAATGTCCACACCGCTCCCACGAACACCATGAAGACGAACATCCGACGCCCGAAGATAATGAGGTATCGTGAGACCAGTTTGTAGCAACCGTACGTCAGAAGAGCGGCGACGAGAGTCCCAAGGAGCCTTGAAGGCTGGTTCATAAACAAAACGAGATAGCTTGGAACGATGATCCCGCCCGGATAGATGCCTGTGATCCCCGCGAAGATCAATGATGCAAGAAGAGCGACGAAGATCAGTTCATATTCCATATTCTGAACCCACCCGTTGCCAATGTTCAACCAGTGACTGTCCCATCCCGCCAATGTTCCCGAAGCCGAACAGGACATCCCCCTCCCGCATATTGTCGATCAGATTCCCCGTCAATTCATCGGCATCCATACGTGGGAGCAAGGAGACTGTTTTTACCCTTCTCCACACAACCTGCGAATGACCGTCGATAGCGTAGATGTCTTTGAAAAGGATTGCGCTGTTCCTTTTGAGAGCTTCAATCCACTGGAGCGTACGGTCAGGTCGATCCTGGCGAAGGTTCAGCAATCCCGTAAAAGAAGAAGGAGCCGCCGACAGCGCGTGTGCGACCTTATGATAGATGATCATTGTAGAATCGGGATCATTTGCCGCGAAGGCGTTCACCAGGTAGACACTCTTTCCACGTATCGTGTGTTTCCAGATTCTGAGTCTTCCGATGTCGTGACGGGCGTGTTGGATACCTCGATCTACAACGTCATCTGCCACACCAAGGTCCTTCGACACTGCAGCTACAAGGTTCAGGTTCTCGGCGAACTCTGTTGCCCGTTCTTGTGTGTTCTCATTCCGGACAAGTCTCATTTTGATCGTCTCATTTCGGGGTTGAGAAGAAACAAGAAGAGGTGCGTACTCCTCCGGAACATACACAGTGCATCCAGGTGTGAAATCGTTTCGTAGTACGGTCGCGATCTCCTGTTCAGTTTCACCCATTGCCTCAACGTGATCCCTTCGAACATTCGTCACGACGACAATATCGGGCTTGAGGATCTGCTGCGATTCGACAAGATGGTTTTCGGCACGGATGCTCATGATTTCCACGACAATGCAGTCCACGTGAAATTCCGCCGCGGCATGCAGGACCTTTTTCTGCTCGAGTATCGAGACGATTCCACGTCGCGGAATATCCTGAATTGTTCCATCCGGCAGGACAAGCTGGGCCTGAGACCCAGTTGTTTTCGCAAGCACTCTGCGACCGCTTTCACGCAACACCGAAGCGAGCATCCGGACCACGCTGGACTTTCCCCGCGTGCCGGTTACTGCAATAACCATCGGAATCGAGCGACGTAGTTTGTTCAACACCACGCGCTCGTAAGCCAGGAAAAGCAGAAAGAATGTCAGCGAAAACAGAAGGATTGTCACTACGATCCAGGAGTCTGGAGAAAGGATATCGGCGTATAATCTATTTATTTATTCCCTGGAAGCAAATGAGGCGGATGAACATGGTGCGCAGGCCCTCGTCCCCCAGATTGAAATCTGGGGGACACCATTTACATTTGGGACTTTTCTTCTGACATTTACTGTTGTCCTTCATGTCAACGGACCATTTCCCGAATCACCACTATGACGCACGCATTGAGCTGCTTCAATTTCTCTGAGTTCACATTCAATCGTCACCACATCAGGAGTCGATATGAAATGTCTCTTTACCACACTCATCTTCATTGTGCTCGGTAACATAGCTATGTCCCAATCAATCTTCCCTTACAAATACCAGGTTGAGACGCTTCCAAACGGTCTCAAGGTTATCATGATCCCGATGGAAAGCCCGGGGCTCGTGGCCTACTACTCCGTTGTCCGGACGGGAAGCCGCGACGAAGTGGAGCCCGGCAAGTCGGGGTTTGCACATTTCTTCGAGCATATGATGTTCCGCGGAACGAAGAAATATCCGGGCCCGGTATACGACAGCCTCATCACAAACATCGGCGCGAACGCAAACGCCTATACCACCGATGATTATACTGCCTATCACCTGAATTTCGCTAAAGAGGACCTGGAACGCGTTATCGAGCTGGAAAGCGACCGTTTCCAAAACCTCTACTACGAAAAACCCGATTTTCAGACGGAAGCTGGGGCTGTCTACGGCGAGTACCGAAAAAGCATTACGAGTCCTTTCTCCGTGCTGAATGAGAAGGTGCAGGACCTCGCTTACGACGTCCACACATACAAGCACACCACGATCGGGTTCGAGGCGGACATCAAAGCCATGCCGCAACAATACGAGTACAGCAAGTCGTTCTTCGCCCGGTTCTATCGCCCGGAGAATGTCGTGCTCGTGATTACCGGTGACATCGATATGAAGAAGACGATGGAGCTCGTCACGAAATACTACAGCGACTGGAAAAAGGGATACGTCAAGCCAGAGATCGTGCCCGAGCCGTCGCAGAAAGCAGAGCGCACTGCTGAGATCTCATACAACGGGAAGACACTCCCCATCATTGATATCGCTTACAAGGGAGACGCGTTCGATCCGGCGAGCAAGGACTATGCAGCCGCGAACCTGCTCGGTGACCTCGCATTCGGCGAGACCAGCGACCTCTACAAGAAACTGGTGATCAATGAACAGAAGGTGCAGTTCATCAGCGCAAGCGTCCCGGTCAACAGGGATGCGCCCCTTTTCGAAATCTATTCGATGGTGAAAAAGCTGGAAGATCTGAATTCCATTCGAGATGACGTGTACAAAACACTGGAGGAGTTCAAAACCAAGCCGATTGACGAGAAAAGGCTCAGCGATTTGAAAAAGCGGTATAAGTACGGATTTCTGATGGGGCTCGACACTCCGGATCACGTCGCCGGAGGACTTGCCCGTTATGTTGCCGTGACCGGAGGGATCGAGGATGTCGATCGGCTCTACAAACAGATTGATGCGGTGACACCGCTGGAAATCATGAAGGCGGCCCAGAAGTATTTCACTCCTGAGCGACGGACGGTCGTCGTCCTGAAAGGAGCCCAGTCATGAAGACCCTTTCCTTTGCACTCATCTGCTTCCTCGTCATCGCACTTCCACACACTATGGTCGGAGAAGAAACCGTGACCTCCAACAAACCTGTGCTGCTCCCTGTCAAGAACGATCCAACCATATCGTTCCGCATCTGGTTCAAGGTCGGCTCGCAGAACGATCCAGCAGGAAAAGAAGGGCTGGCCTCGGTCACAGCAGCGATGCTGTCGGACGCGTCGACGGAAAAGAACTCATACTCCGAGATTCTCGAAAAACTCTACCCGCTGGCGACCAGCTACAACGCCTCTGCCTCCACCGAGATGACTGTCTTCTATGGACGCACACACAAGGACAACGCGCAGCAATTCTATTCACTGTTCATGGACGCCATTCTGGTGCCGGCATTCAAGCAGGAAGATCTTGATCGCATCAAGAGTCAGCTGATCAATTACATTGAAAATACGCTCCGCTATGCAAGCGATGAAGAACTTGGTAAGGCTGTCCTCTACAACGAGTTGTTCCGCGAAACACCATACGGCCACCTTCTTGCAGGCACGAGCGATGGTATCAAGAGCATCACGATCGACGATGTACGCTCCTTCTATAAGCAATACTACACGAAGGAAAACCTCGTCATCGGCCTTGGTGGCGGCTATTCGCCGGAACTCCTGGCAACGCTGAAAAAAGACCTCGCAAAGCTCCCCGCGGGTGCACCGAAACCCGTTCCCGTCGCGAAGGCAAAGAACCTCGATGGACTTGATTTCACGATTGTCGAGAAGGACGCCGCTTCAACAGCGATCAGCATGGGATTCCCAATCAAAGCGCTGCGCGGGACGAAGGACTGGTACGCTCTGGCCATCGCGAACTCGTGGCTGGGGGAACATCGCAATTCGAGCAGCCATCTGTACCAGGTCATTCGTGAAGCGAGAGGACTGAACTACGGTGATTACTCTTACATAGAGAACTACCCGAACGCCGGCCAGCGCCAGCTTCCACCCCAAAACGTGAGCAGGCGCCAACAGATTTTCGAGATCTGGATACGTCCCGTGCCAAATGAAACGCGGCTGTTCGCGCTGCGGGCGGCATTGCGGGAATTCAAGAACCTGACAGAGCACGGAATGACGAAGAATGATTTCGACCTGACGCGCAGTTTCCTGAACAAGTACGTCCTCCATTACGCCCCAACTACGATGGAGCGGTTGGCGTACGCGTTGGACGATCGGTTCTACGGGCTGACGGCAAGCCACCTGGAAACATTCCGTAAAATGATGAAGACCCTTACACTCTCAGATGTCAATGCTTCGATCAAGAAACACTGGCAGTACGGGAAAATGGAGATTGCTGTTGTGACGAAGGATGCGAATGGATTCAGAGCTGCTCTTTTGAAGAACGCTCCGAGCCCCATCAAGTATAGCACGCCGAAACCGGAATCGGTACTCAACGAAGACAAGGAGATCGTCTCATTCCCGATTAAGGTGAAAGAGGCGAATATCCGGATCGCGCCGGTGGGTGAGTTGTTTGTGAAGTGATGCAATGATACGAAGAGGTTCATCACCCTGAGCGAGTCCCGCTTGCTCTATGAGCGCGACGAGTCGAAGGGTGCAGGGCTCCTTGGCCTTGCGAAGGATTCCAGTTCGCCAATTGTCCTTCGCAAGGCTCCCATGTCAGAGCAGTTCCGACGTGCTCGTCGGGAGCTGAGCTCCTGACCAGCATAGCGCATCTTGTACAAAAGATCATCCGCCGACAACTCCTTCCTACTTCTTCAACTGCTTAAAGAAAATTCACGCACATTTGCCCGCGTTCGTCACCGCACGTGTAAACTTCTGGCGACTCAAACCGTCTAAGGAACTGATGAAGGGAAGGGATCTCAATCACGAGATGCATTAAGGAGAGGGGAAGCCGATGATAAGAGTAGAGGAATTTCGGGCGATCGCAGAGCGTATCGCCGCACTGTCCGCTATACAAATAGCAACTTCTGAGGCCGTCAATCAAACAATCACACAAGTGACATCCGCACAATCGCTTCCAGACATTCCCCAAGACAGTTCTCCTAGATCGCCGACCGTGGGGAAGTCCACCAACACACAATAACGTATCGATTGCAGTGAAAAAGTGACGCGCCGGATCACACACAGAAACCGTCGGTGAAACAGTTTCACGTTTGTGTAGCACTGTGTAGCAATGCTCGCCGGGAGCTGAGCTCCCGACGAGCGTGGGCTTTGGTCATTTCGCACCTGCAGTCAATTCTGCCCACCCGATCTTCACCCTAAACTCCTCCAGCTCCCCCAGTTCGCGACAGCAGATAAAGGAATCCTGCCACTTTACCGGGCCTCTTGACCTTCACTCGCCGAATTTCTAGTTTACTACAGCTTCAGTGTGAGCCACATCGACGAAAGGAGACTTCGTATGATTCTCGCCTCTGAAGTGAAAGAAGGAATGACGCTCCGGGTTGACAACAAGCTTTATCGCATCATGGAGCTCGTGCGTCACGCCGGTGCCGGTCAAACGCACGGGTTCCTCGAATTGAAGCTCAAGGACGTTCGCTTCGGCCATTACGCGGACAAACACGTTAAGCTAACCGACAAAGTTGAAGAAGTGGAGATCGCGCGGCGTCAGATGGATTATCTCTACACAGACGCCGAGGCGTGTTACTTCATGGATCCGGTCACGTACGAGCAGGTCTCAGTACCAAACGCTGCTGTCGGACACATCAAGAAGTTTCTTGCTGAGGGTGCAAAAGTGACTGTGGAGATGCTGGGAGAAGAAGCGATCTCAATTCAGTTTCCGAAGATTGTCGAGTTGAAGATTTCGTCGACAGGGACCGGTATACGCGATGGTCAGGACAACACGATGAAACCCGCCACGCTCGAGAACGGCATCGAGATTCTCGTTCCGCAGTTTGTTGAAACGGGAGACAGAGTGAGGGTGGATACAGAGAAGGTGAAGTACGTTGACCGGGTAACGGGAAGAAAACTCTGATACTCTTTTTGGAGCGGTTCTACACTTACGGAAGGATCTTTTCCACGTAGCGAGCGATGGCTGACGATGCGGTCAACGCTGGAGATTCCATTCCGATCAGGTTGATGAGCCCTTCCAATCCTCTCCCCTTTTCATGCACAATAACCCAGTCCTTCTCGGGCTCCCCTTTTCGCTGGAGCTTGGGTCTGATGCCACTCATGTCAGGGACAAGATCTTCGTCCGCAATGGAGGGAAGAATCCGTCTCACCGATTCCGCAAATACCTTCCGCTTCGATTCCGCGACTGAGTAGTCGGTGTTCAGCTCGTTCATGTAATCAGTGTCGGGCCCCATACGGAGGCGTCCCCCCGTGTCGATGACGACGTGAACACCAAGCGTTTCCTTTTGGGGGACAGGATAGACGAGTCGTGAGACCAGCTTTGCTTTCGAAGAAACGACGGAGAAATACGAGCCCTTCGCAAACACCATACGATAACCGGCTTTGTCGATATCGATACCTGCCATCGCAGCAACCCTGTCTGAATAGAGCCCCGCCGAGTTAATGACCTTCTCACTCGTAAATGTCGATCGCTCTCCTCCCTCACTCACCGTGATCACATACTCTCTCCCACTCTTCTCGATTCCCACTACTTCACAGTGGTGCTGAACCGTGACACCATTGTTCACCGCAATCCGGTAGTAACAATCCATCAACTCGTGAGCGCTGATGATGCCGGTCGTCGGTGAGAAAATGGAGCCGACAGTGTTGATGTTCGGCTCGAGCTTCAACGTCTGCTCTTTCGTGAGCATCTCAAGCGGCACACCATTTTTCGTCCCATTTTGAAATGTCTCTTCGAGGATTTTCACCTCACGGTCATTCGTCGCCGTAACGAGCTTTGTGATCTGCTTGTGCCCGACATCATGCTTCCGGCAAATCGCGTACAACTCATCCCGCCCCTCGACACACAGGGTGGCCTTGAGCGAGCCCGGATTATAGTAGATGCCGGCGTGAATCACTTCGCTGTTCCGGCTGGAGGTCTCCATGCCGTACTTTTCATTCTTTTCCAGCAGAAGCAGGCTGGGGTGTTTTTCCGAAAGCCGGGCGGCAATCGCAAGACCAACAACACCGGCTCCAATGACAGCTATTTCAAAATCGGCCATAGTTCTTGGGTATGATGAACTGGAAGAAACACAACTTGCACGTGAATAATAGGAAAAAGCTTCTAGAAAGGACAGGAGAAAGGAATCCCGGATTCGCTGTCCGGCACAGTATTCAAGTTCGGATTCATATGCCAGTTCCCTACCTTTTCCCTTTTTTCCTTGTTACCTTTGAAATATCATTTCGTTCTCAAGAAGCGATTCGACAATACATGGAGGTATGTGGCATGCGCAGGGTTCTCATTTCACTTTTCTTTGTTCTGATAATTCCGCTCAGCACACAATCGCAATCGTCTAAACCAGCCGAAACAAAATGGGACGTGAGCGCAAAGCACGGCCCGACAACCGACGTGGAATTTGAGACGTCGGAAGGAACATGGATGGCCGTCGACGTGAGCCCCGACGGAAAATGGACTCTCTTCGATCTGGTCGGTGACATTTACATCATGCCATCAACTGGAGGAGAAGCAAAACTCTTGACGGGCGGACCGGCTTACGATGTGCAGCCGCGGTTCAGTCCCGACGGAAAGAAGATCGCCTTCACAAGCGATCGGGGAGGGATCGACAATCTGTGGATCATGGACATCGACGGAAAGAATCTGAAACAGATCACGAAAGAGAATGAGCGGCAGGTAAACAATCCCGTGTGGACGCCGGACGGCAACTATCTCATCGGCCGCAAGCACTACCGGAACACCCGCTCGCTCGGTGCCGGCGAAATGTGGCTCTACCATATAGGCGGCGGCAACGGCCTGCAGCTTACGAAGCGCCGGAACTGGCAGCAGGATGCCGGCGAACCGTGCCTCTCCCCCGACGGCCGCTATCTCTTCTATAGCGAGGACGTCACACCAGGCGGAGGCTTCGAATACAACAAAAATCCGTACGGCGTTATCTACGCGATTCAGCGCCTCGACCGGGTCACTGGCAAGACGGAGCAGTACATTCGCGGGGTCGGTGGCTCTGCGCGCCCCCAGGTCTCGCCCGATGGCAAAACCATCGCCTTCGTGCGTCGGGTCAGCCTCAACACTGTGCTTTATCTCTATGACATCGAGAGCGGCAAGGAAACACCTGTCTACGACAAGCTTGATCACGACCAACAAGAGGCGTGGGCGATCTTCGGAGTCTACCCAGGATTTTCGTGGATGCCGGATGGGAAGAGCATCGTTCTGTGGGCGAAAGGGAAAATCTGGAAAGTTGACCTCCAGACGAAACTCGCTTCCGAGATCCCGTTTCATGCCAGGGTGAAACAATCGATCACCGAAGCAGTGCGATTTCCACAGAATGTCGCGCCCGAGAAATTTGATCTCAAGATGCTCCGATGGGTAACAGTCTCTCCCGATCAGAAGTCGGCCATCTACGCTTCACTCGGGAAGCTATGGGTACGGACGCTGCCCAATGGTATTCCTAAGAGACTGACGCAGGATGAGACTCGTTTCGAAATGTATCCCAGCTTCTCTCCGGATGGAAAGTGGATTGCGTACGCAACGTGGAACGATGCGGAGCTCGGAGCGGTGTGGAAGATTTCAGTTGACGGAAAAACGTCGGCGCGGCTTACGACGGCGAAGGGAACATATGAGGAGCTTTCTTTCTCGAGAGACAGCAAGAAAATCGTTTATCACAGAACTGGTGGCGATGGACTGCGAGGGCCTTTGTACAGCAAGGATCAGGGAATATACTGGATCTCAGCCGACGGCGGGAAACCGTCGCTCATCACGGAAGAAGGCTCACGTCCGCTGTTCTCAAAAACTGGCGACCGCGTGTTTCTCCTCTTGAATGAAGGCGAGAAAACCGCGTTGATCAGTGTCGGACTCAGCGGCCAGGAACGCCGCGTCCACCTCCTTTCAGAGAATGCAGACCAGATCGTTCCTTCCCCCGATGAGGAGTGGGTGGCACTCGTTGAACGTTTCAATGCGTACATAGCCGTGTTCCCCAAAACGGGGCAAGCGGTAAATATCGGTCCCGGGACATCTGACTATCCAATCAGAAAGGTGACTCGAGATGCGGGGACCTATCTGAACTGGTCACAAGACAGTCGCAAGCTCTACTGGTCTCTCGGGCCTGAGCTTTATTCCCGCGACCTGACGAATACGTTTACCTTCGTTCCGGGCGCGAAGGACAGCGTCCAGGAACAACCAGACACAACCGGACTCAATATCGCTTTCCAGGCGGAGACTGATAATCCGACGGGTTCGATCGCTCTCGTCGGCGCGACGGTTGTGAGTATGAAAGGTGATGAGATTATACCAAACGGGACTGTTCTTGTCGAGCGGAATCGGATCAAGGCAGTCGGTCCATCGTCAACCGTTACTATTCCGACAGGGACGAAAATCATCGATGTATCCGGAAAGACGATCATTCCGGGTATCGTCGATGTGCACGCCCATGGAAATTTCGAGGGGTGGACGCCACAGTCGAACTGGCGATTCTACACGAACCTCGCGTACGGCGTCACGACGATGCACGATCCGTCCGCCACAACGGAAGCGGTCTTCTACAATTCTGAAATGATCAAAGCCGGTTTGATGGTCGCTCCCAGACTGTATTCAACAGGCACGATCATCTACGGCGCCGAGGGACCGGAAAAAGCAATTATCAACAGCTTCGAGGATGCAATGTCGCACCTCCGCCGGATGAAAGCCGTCGGCGCGTTCTCTGTGAAAAGCTACAACCAGCCGCGCAGGGATCAGCGGCAACAGATTATCGAGGCAGCAAGGGCACTGAAGATGATGGTGGTTCCCGAAGGGGGATCCACATTCTTTTGGAACGTCACGATGGTACTCGACGGACACACCGGCGTTGAACACAACATCCCTGTCGTGCCGGTCTATAACGACATCATCCAGGTGATTTCAAAATCAAAATCCGGCCTCACACCGACACTCATCGTCAACTACGGCGGGCTTTTTGGCGAGAACTACTGGTACCAAAACACAAAGGTGTGGGAGAATGAGCGTTTGCTGAAGTACACGCCGCGTGACGTCATCGATGCACGTTCACGAAGGCGGATCATGGCTGAGGAGGACGACTATTCTTACATTCAGACTTCGAAAACAATCAAGAAAATACTCGATGCAGGCGGGAAGGTCCAGCTCGGAGCGCACGGCCAACTGCAGGGGCTCGGTGCACACTGGGAACTCTGGATGCTTCAAAAAGGCGGGATGACGCCTATGGAAGCCCTCCGCTGTGCGACCATCAACGGAGCCCAGTATCTTGGACTCGATCGGGATCTCGGCTCGCTCGAGGCCGGGAAACTGGCGGACCTTGTAGTCATGGACAGGAATCCGCTCGACAATATCCGCAACAGCGATTCCGTTCATTTTGTGATGATCAACGGTCGCCTCTACGATGCCGACACGATGGATCAGATTGGCAATCATCCTACGAAGCGCGGGAAGTTCTATTGGGAAGAGTGAACAGGAGTGAGCTCGAAGAATAGAAAGGAATCAGCAGTATGAGGATCGCCCTCATCCAACAGAAAGCAACGAACGACAAGACCGCCAATGTTCAAAGGGGACTCAAAGCCGCCGAGGAAGCAGCGAAGCAAGGGGCTCAGGTCATTTGTTTTGCCGAGCTCGCCTTTGAGCCATTCTATCCGCAGGAAAAAGCAACCGGCAATGTCGCCGACCTTGCCGAGACAATTCCCGGTCCGACAACTGAAGCATTTGCCTTGCTCGCTCGGAAATACCACACGGCGTTCGTGCTCAATTTGTTCGAGCGGGATAGAGATCGGACGTATGATACATCACCGGTCATTGGTAGCGACGGAATACTCCTGGGCAGAACGCGAATGGTTCACGTCACTGACTACACATGCTTTCATGAGAAGGGGTATTATGCGCTGGGTGACTGCGGAGCGCCGGTGTATGACGCGGGGTTCGGCAAGATTGGTGTGGCAATCTGCTATGATAGGCACTATCCCGAGTACATGCGTGCGCTTGCTCTTGGCAGCGCGCAGGTTGTCGTGGTTCCACAGGCAGGTGCGGTTGATGAGTGGCCCGACGGATTGTACGAAGCTGAAATGCGCGTTGCGGCATTCCAGAACGGGTACTTCACTGTACTCTGCAATCGCGTCGGGAAGGAGCCGAAGCTGGAATTCGGTGGCGAATCGTTTGTGTGCGATCCTGACGGTCGAGTTATAGCTCGCGCAGGAAAAGGACGAGAAGAGATTCTTTTCTGCGATCTCGATCTGAGCATGATCGAACGATCACACGCGCAGAAACTGTTTCTGCGCGATCGACGACCTGAGCTTTACGGAAAGTGGCTGGGGTAGATCCGAAATACGAAACTCGCAATCCCAAGGAAATTCGAAATCCTAATCTCGAAATACGAAACAGATTGTCAAGGGACTGGAATTTAGGGTTTCCTTCGAGTTTTGATTTTGGTGCTTAGGATTTGTTTAGGATTTAGTGTTTCGGATTTCGAGTTTTTCTGGATGGCATTTCGAAATCTCAAAACGAACGTTTAAATCGGTAGGTATCTTTGACCAATCTCGAAAGTCTTATCCTGGCATTTTCTCTCTCTCTTGACGCGATGGCCGTCTCGCTGGCTTTGAGCGCTGGAGGACACCTTCGCACCACGCGCGCAAAGTTTCGGATTGTGTTTCACTTCGGCCTCTTTCAATTCCTGATGCCGGTTGCTGGCTGGGCCATCGGAACCCGTATAGAACCCTTCATTGCTTCGTCCGACCGATGGATCGCAGCCGGACTTCTTGCATTCGTAGCCGTCCGTATGATCCGGTCCGCCTACGGGCCCCTCGATACGCGGGAAGCGAATGATCCGAGTCGGGGATGGACACTCGTGACGCTTGCGACTGCCACAAGCATCGATGCTCTCGCGGTGGGACTCGGACTTGCCGCACTCCGCATCTCCGTTTGGTATCCAAGCGTCGTCATAGGATTGATAACGTTGCTGCTCTCAACGATCGCGATTTTGCTGGGCCAGCGGGCCGGGAGCCAGCTCGGCAAACGCGGTCAAATTGTCGGAGGAATCGTGCTCCTCCTCGTCGCTCTCAAGATCATCATCGTTCACAACTAGTGTGTTGTTGCAGAAATTCGACTACTATGTTGTACGGTTGACACACGCCTTTTCTTCGTGACGTATCGCTAGACTATGTAGTTCTCGTCATTAGTACAGAGAGTAATGAAATGAATGACACTTCCCACTCACCTGTTGCCAAACGGCCCTTCGGCGTCTCTGCGATCGCCATCATCAACGGGATCGCCTTTTTTTTGACACTGGCATTCTGGGGCACGGTAGCTTTCAAGAAGCTCGTTCCGTTCCCCAGCGAACTTACGGTGATATCCGAGCGTGCAAATGCCGCAGTGACGTGGGGGTTTCTCATAGGCGACATCGCATTTTCGGCACCACTTCTCCTCATCGCCACCATGGGATTGTGGCGCCCCTCTGCTTTGGGGTGGACGGCAGCACAGATGGTGAATATTCTCTGGGTTTATTCGATGACCGTAGTGCTGATGCGGGATGCTTTTACGGTCTTCTCCCCCGGCGGTATGCTCTTCCTCCCTTTCGCTCTTAATGCCGTTTGGGCCACAATCTACCTTTGGAAACACCGCAGCCTCTTCTGGAAATCGGAGATGATCAGTCTACAATCCACGTCTTGAGGTTTGACGAGTAAATTGTACATTTAGGATGTCCCGAGTCGAGGATTGTCATCTCCAGTCAGGATCGTTGATATCTCGGACATCAAGGAATCTTCCGGTTGGGAACAGATCTATCATGAACGGAAAAACTGCCGCCATCATTTTTGTCGGAGTATGCGTAGTTCTTGCCATCCTTCTGCTGTTCGGAGCTATCAGTCCCCTGGTAAGCGGATCACTGTTCGCGATCGCTCTCGTCTTGCTCGGCGGAATCTCAAACGGATTCAGGAAGAAAGAGCTCAAGAAATAGGCTGAAGCGGACTTTGGTTTCTTCATCTTGTGTTGCGGTGTTGGCTGGGTTGATGAACACCTTTCCGGGAGTTGGAGGAAGTGCATGGATGCTGCACAGTACGACCTGTATGTCGAAGAATTGCGATCGAGGCTTCTCGCGGATCCACAGGTGAGAGGCCTGATGGTCGTAGGTTCAACAGCCGACGCTGACAAACGAGACGCGTGGTCTGACCATAACTTCTGGCTGATCACTGAACCCGGCACCCAGGATCGGTATCTCGACTCCACCTCATGGCTTCCAAACGCCGACCAGATCATCCTCACCGCGCGGCATGGGGCAGCCTACCGCTCTGTGCTGTACGGAGACCAACACAGAATCGATTATGCTGTCGCCGATGAGCAGGGGCTTGCATCAGGAATTTTTGAACATTTCGAGATCGTTTTCGACCGAGGCGAGGTATTGTCGCACGCCCGATCCGGCTTCGACAGAACCAGAAAGGATCGCATAGAAATCCTCAGGAATTCCTTTACACTGCAAGGCTTCGGCATTCTTGTGTGGACTGCCTATGGCCGAGCAGCGCGCGGTGAACTCCTGAGTGCACGAAACTTCCTGGAGTTGGCCGCCGATGTCCTGCTTAATCTGCTCTGCGTTCACACAAGCTTGGGTCGAGTCCCTTCGGTCGACAGTCTGGATCCCCGGCGAAGACTGGAACGAAACAACCCGAGACTCGCGCAGGAGCTCTTGGGAATCCTGACAAATGAGACACTCCCGGCTTGTCAGCAGCTCTTGACATTCGCAGACCGAGAATTGCGCGACCGGACGCCGACCTTGTGTTGGGAGGAAATCGATCAAGTGAAAAGTTGGATTGGAGAATCCGCGACAAGCATTTGACGCGCCACTTCATAAGGCTGAAAATTGCAGGAGTCGAAGATCTGCTTCGGAGCGGGAGAATCAATCCTGAAAGCTCCACGGAGCACCATAGTTATCTTCATTCGTTTTGAGGATTAACGAGAGGAGATCGAAATGACAGAAACAATCCAGTTCAAACTCAACGGCAAAGCCGTGCAACTGACCGCCAACACGGATCGCATACTTCTGTGGGTGCTCCGCACCGATCTGGAGTTAACGGGAACGAAATTCGGATGCGGCGAGAGTTTTTGCGGGGCGTGCACAGTCCTCGTCAACAATCTGGCCGTCCGATCATGCTCAACTCCTCTGAAGTACGTGCATGACAAAGAGGTTGTGACCATCGAGGGGCTCTCAAAAAATGGGAAGCTCCATCCATTGCAGAAGGCGTTTATGGACCACGACGCGCTCCAATGCGGATACTGCACACCGGGCATGATCATGAACGCTTACTCCCTGCTGAAAAAACACCCGAGCCCCTCGGATGCAGAGATCATCGAAGGAATGGACGATAACTTCTGTCGCTGCGGAGCACATCCGCGCATTATGCAGGCCATTCACGCAGCTGCCAAAGAAATGGGAGGAGGGCTCTAATATGAACAACGACGAACGCACAGGACTCGAGTTTCTTGAGCTGCCATCCGGCACTGAAATCAGCCGACGTGACTTTTTCAAATCAGCCGGCAGCGGCATCTTCCTCCTCTTCACCATCGGCGATTCGCTCTTCTCTGGTCAGGACAGGCAAGGCAGACCCCAGCGGGGCGTCCCGACCGATTTCAATGCATTTCTGAAGATCGGCGAAGACGGTCACGTTTCGTGTTACGTGGGAAAAATTGAAATGGGCCAGGGCGTTGTCACATCGCTTGGACAGATGCTGGCAGACGAACTTGATGTGCCGCTCGAGTCTGTCGACATGGTCATGGGTGATACCGACCTCTGCCCGTGGGACATGGGAACATTCGGTTCGCTCTCAACACGATCGTTCGGACCGTCGCTGCGCATGGCCGGTGCCGAGGCGCGGCAAGTGCTGCTGGAACTCGGCGCGGAACATCTCAAGGTGGCGGCGGATCGTCTCACGACGGAAAACGGGTTCGTGCTTGACTCAACTGACAAGCAACACAAAGTATCGTACGCTCAACTCGCAAAGGGGAAGAAAATCGAGCGGCGTCCGACCGGGAAAGTGAGCGTCAAGAAACCGGGCGATTTCAAGATCATGAACAAGTCACTTGTTCGAAGAGATGCGCACGAAAAAGTTTCAGGCAAGGCGAAATACGCCGGCGACATCCAGCTTCCTGGCATGCTGTACGCCAGAATTCTCCGGCCACCTGCTCACGATTCAAAATTCATCAGTGCAGACATCTCCGAGGCAAAACAGATCGACGGGGTGCAGGTCATCAAAGAAGGAGATTTCGTCGCCGTCCTCCATAAATATCCGGACATAGCCGATGCTGCGCTCTTGAAGATCCAGGCGAAGTTCGAGACACCGAAATCCGATCTGGACGACAAGAATATTTTCGATCATCTTCTGAAGGTCGCACCTGAGGGAAGGGTGGTTGCGAAAGACGGAGATCTGAAGGCGGGTGAAAGCGGCGCCAAGACTCTTGTGGAAGCGACGTATTTCAACGACTACGTGGCACACTCGCCAATGGAGCCGCACACTGCTGTTGCCAAGGTGGAAGGCGGCAAAGCAACGGTTTGGGCTTCGACGCAGAATCCATTCACTGCAAAAGAGGAGATAGCAAAGGAGCTTGGGTTCCCGTCTGAAAACGTCCGGGTCATTACCCCCTTTGTCGGCGGCGGCTTCGGAGGAAAGACACGTAATCTTCAGGCAATCGAGGCGGCGCGGCTCTCAAAGATAACAGGGAAACCCGTACAGGTCGCCTATAACAGAAAGGAAGAGTTCTTCTTCGACGCATTTCGCCCTGCGGCTGTTGTGAAAATAAAATCGGGAGTCACGGGCAAGGGTAAGATCAGTCTCTGGGATTACCACGTCTATTTCGCCGGCGAGCGGGGATCTCAGATGTTCTACGACATTCCGAACCACAGCACCATCGCCTACAACTCGAGCTGGGTCGGAGCGACGGGTTCTCATCCCTTCGTCACCGGTCCGTGGCGGGCACCGGGAAACAACACGAATTCTTTTGCCCGGGAAACACAGATCGACATGATGGCCGAAAAGGCAGGGATGGATCCGGTGGAGTTCCGCCTGCAGAATATGGCAAACAAAAAAATGCTCGGCGTTCTGAAGGCAGCTGCAGAAAAATTTGGCTGGAAACCGGGGAAATCTCCAAGCGGCCGCGGATTCGGCGTGGCGTGCGGCGTCGACGCCGGGACATTTGTTGCATCCATCGCCGAGGTTGACGTCAACAAGTCGACGGGGGCTGTCCAGGTGAAAAGAGTTGTCTGTGCTCAGGACATGGGACTGGTCATTAACCCAGAGGGGGCAACGATTCAGATGGAAGGGTGCATCATGATGGGGCTTGGGTATGCACTGACGGAGCGAGTGCAGTTCAAAGGAGCTGAAGTCCTGACACACAATTTCGATTCGTACGAGATCCCGAGATTCTCCTGGATGCCGAGAATCGAAACGGTCATTCTTGACGACAAGGGGGCTGATCCGCAAGGAGGCGGTGAACCCGCAATCGTTGTCATGGGAGGCCTCATCGCCAACGCCATCTATGATGCAGTCGGAGTTCGGCTCTATCAGCTTCCGATGACACCGGAAAGAATCAAAGAGGCATTGAAAAAGGGCTGAGATCTCTCAACTTTCTGAGAACCAGACGAACCTGTTCGTGACCGTCTTGTACCGTCAATGTGCAAGACGGTGAAACGGCATTTCTTCTTCAGAACGTAGATGGAGCGCGTCACTTTTAAGAACTCAAGAAACCTCACACTGGTCGGCAACTTCCGTTCTGCTCTTTCCAAATCCGCAATTGTTTTGGCCCACGGGTTCACCAGCGACAAATCGTCGGACGGACGATTCGAGCGTCTCGGAGAATCGCTTCATTCGATCGGCTACAGCGTTCTCGCTTTTGATTTCAGCGGATGTGGCGAAAGCGACAACGACATCCTGGACATCGGTCATCAAATTGATGATTTGAACTCTGCAATTTCTTTCGTACAGTCGGAAGGTGCTCATGCGGTTGGGTTGCACGGGCATAGCCTCGGGAGCCTGATCTGTCTGAAGTGCTTCTCCCCAATGATAAGTACCATGGTCTTGACCGGCGCTCTGATCGATGGTATGCAGTATGACTGGAGCCGATTTTTCGCGCCTGAGCAAGTCCGCCAACTTGATGAACGAGGATATCTGGTGGCAACGGACAGGACGGGGAAAGCAAGAAAGATCGGCCGGCAAATCCTCGAAGATTTTGCACTGATCGACCAAGAGACTCTTCTGCAAAGCGTGGCCTGCCCCGCGCTCATCATACACGGAAACAATCCGGGCGACCGGGAAGAGCTGCAGCTGCTCGAGAGGTCCCGGAGAGGAATGAAGTTCCTCTGTCCCGCCTCACGTCTCGAGGTTATCGAAGGAGGAAACCATGGGCTTCGCGAACACTACGACAAAGTGGTTGAGCTGGCGAAGAGCTGGTTTCTGCGGCATCTTCCTGTTTACTGAACCACACACCTGATGAAGAATGAATACTGAACATTCGAATATCAAATATCGAAGGAGTTGGAGGTAAGGATGACATACTACGTTCCAGCGGAGAATCGTTACGAGTCAATGAAATACAACAAGTGCGGACGAAGCGGACTGAAGCTCTCCGCAATTTCATTGGGACTCTGGCATAACTTCGGCGGCGTGGACACACTTGAGAACATGCGGGCTATTCTCCGCCGCGCATTCGATCTCGGGATCACACACTTCGATCTCGCGAACAATTACGGTCCACCTCCAGGATCAGCTGAGGAGAACTTCGGCAGACTCTTGAGGGACGATCTTCGCCCCTACCGAGACGAGATGATCATTTCAACGAAGGCCGGCTACCTGATGTGGCCTGGTCCGTACGGTGAATGGGGTTCTCGCAAGTACATGCTGGCGAGCCTCGACCAGAGCCTCAAGCGCATGGGTTTGGAGTATGTCGATATCTTTTACCATCATCGCCCCGATCCTGAAACCCCTCTTGAAGAGTCCATGGGAGCACTGGATACGGCCGTCAAGAGCGGAAAAGCGTTGTACGCCGGCATTTCCAACTATCCACATGACCTCACACAAAAAGCGCAGCAGATTTTGGTAGACCTGGGGACACCGTGCCTGATCCACCAACCCGTCTATAACATGTTCAATCGGTGGGTCGAAAGCGATTTGCTCAGGACTCTTGATGAAGAAGGTATCGGCTGCATTCCTTTCTCCCCTCTTGCCCAGGGTCTGCTAACGAACAAATATCTTGATGGGATTCCGCCTGATTCAAGGGCTGGAAAGCCGCATGGATTTCTCAGACCCCATCATATCACCGACGAAAAGATCGCAAAAGTCCGGCGACTGAATGAACTCGCAGAATCCCGTGGTCAGTCGCTGGCCCAGATGGCGCTGGCCTGGATTCTTCGACACCCGCAGATTACCTCCGCGCTCATCGGGGCAAGCAATACTGCTCAGGTCGACGACGCCGTGGGAGCATTGAATAACCTGGCTTTCTCGAGCGAGGAGCTTCAAGCGATCGAAAAGATTCTGTCGGGAAAGTAATCTTCATCCGACCACGTCGACATTCGCTGCGCACCGAACCGCATTCACTCAGAAACATACAGGGAGAACCATTATGGCTACTACGATCGATAATCTGAAGGAAGCATTCGCCGGCGAAAGCCAGGCGAACCAGAAGTATCTCAACTTTGCCAAGAAGGCCGAGCAGGACGGATTCAAGAATATCTCAAAACTATTCCGCCTGACCGCGGAGGCAGAGAAGATTCATGCAGAAGGTCATTTCAAATCACTCGACGGCGTCGGTTCCACCGCACAAAATCTTCAGGCGGCCATCGACGGTGAGACCTACGAGTACACGAAGATGTATCCCCCGATGCTCAAGCAGGCTGAAGCAGACGGGCACAAAGCGAAACGGATGTTTGGGTATGCCGTCGAGGCCGAAGCCGTCCACGCGAAGCTCTACGCGATGGCGCTCGAAGCTGTCAAAAAGGGCAAAGACCTGACGAACGTAGAGTTCTACCTTTGCCCCGTATGCGGGTACATCGAAATCGGAAAGCCCACAAACGCCTGCCCGGTCTGTGGCACGAAGGCCGAGAAATTCGTGACACTCTGATTTGATCACCCAGAATTATGCTTTTCAGATAGAGCCGTGAAGACAACGCGCGCCCATCGACACTCAATCGATGGGTTCGCGTTTCTTTTCATTGAGGAGATCAAGGTGAGATTACGAGCAATGATCATAGCAACAATCGCGCTGATGGTTTGCTCCGAGTTGTCCCTCGCATTTCAAGCGAAGCCGACTCCTCCCACCGCAGACCTGGTCCTGCGTAATGGCTACGTGTATACGGTTGATAACCAGCGGTCCAAAGGCACTGCTGTTGCAGTCAGAGACGGAAGAATCCTGTATGTCGGCACAGATGATGGAGCAGTGACGCTTACCGGCCCGTCCACGAAAGTGATCGACCTCGCTGGAAAGATGGTCCTCCCCGGATTCATCGACAGCCATTGTCATCCAACCGGTGCATACAAACACTTCTTCGAATTTAATCTGACAGGCCTGCCAACCCTTGAGGATTACTTACGAGTGATTAAGGACTTTGTCCAGCAGCATCCGACGTCCAAATTTGTCCGCGGCAGAGGCTGGAGCAACACGCTCTTTCCCAAGACCGGACCCGACCGAAAGCTTCTCGACGAAATTGCGAGCGACGTACCGATGGCATTTGCAGATGATGGCGGTCATGCGCGGTGGGTGAACTCCCGCGCGCTCGAACTTGCCGGCATCACAAAGGGGACGCCAAATCCTCCCGGCGGCGTCATCGAACACGACGCGGTAACAGGAGAACCGACCGGAACTCTTCGGGAGAGCGCGGAAGATCTACTGGCGAAGGTGATACCTGATTATACCGTCGAGGAAATGACCAAAGGTCTCGAGGCGTATCAGACAATGGCACTATCATTCGGTATCACAACAGCGCATGCTGCCTCACTGGACGTCGGCGGGAGCGATACTCAGGCGTATGAAAATCTCAGCCAGTCATCCAAACTCTTCATGCGTTTCCGCGGATCTCTCTACGTCAACCCGAAAGGAGGACCGGAACAGGTCACAGCTCTCGTGGCGGAACGGGCAAAGCACAAGAATTCCCTTTTCCAGATCACGGGAGCGAAACTGTTCGTTGATGGAGTTGTCGAAGGAAGCACTGCGTATCTGATAAAACCTTACCTGCACATCAAAGATTTCCGGGGGGAACCGTTGTGGAAACCGGCCGACCTGAACAAGATGTGTGCCGACCTCGACAGAAACGGGTTTCAGATTCACGTACACTCTATTGGGGACGCCGCTACCGCGATAACGCTTGACGCAATGTCGTACGCAGCAAGTATGAACGGGAAGCACGATTCGCGGGGCATGATCACGCACTTGCAGCTTGTCGATCCGCAGGATGTCTCCCGGTTCAAGAAACTCAGAGTTACTGCAATTCCGCAGCCGTACTGGTTTATGAAGGATGATTACTACTACAAGATCCAGGTCCCTTATCTTGGCCAGAAGCGGGCTGATGAAGAATATCCCATGAAGAGCTTTTTCGATGCCGGCGTCATCGTCGCATCGTCGAGTGACTATTCCGTCACCATTCCATGCAATCCACTCCACGCGATCCAGATCGGCATGACACGCTGCAAGCTGGATCAAACGGACCCGAAAGAGGTTCTGTGGCCGGCAGAACGAGTCACACTCGATCAGATGATTGCCAGCTTCACCATCAACGGGGCCTACGCCAACTTTCTTGAAGGTACGACCGGGTCGATCGAAGTAGGCAAAATGGCTGACCTCATTATCCTTGACAAGAACTTGTTCAACATTCCCGTGACAGAGATCAGCAAATCGAAAGTCCTCCTCACCCTCTTCGAGGGAAAGGAAGTATTCAAGGATAAATCATTCACGTACTGAAGACGCGAGCAACCGATGAAATTCTGCTTAACCTTCATCATCGCATCCGTATCGCTTTCCCAGTTTGTGCTCCAAGCTCAACCATCCAGAGACCATCGCGTCGATTCACTCCTCGCCCTGATGACGCTTGATGAGAAGGTTGGACAACTCGTCCAGTACAGCGGCGCGTCCGCCGAACACGAGGCGCTCCTGCGGCAAGGTAAGATCGGATCGCTCCTCAATATTGTTGGCGCAAAAGCCACGCGGGAGGTGCAGCGCATTGCAGTGGAAGAAACACGGCTGAAGATCCCTCTCATCTTCGGTCTCGATGTCATCCACGGGTTTCGCACGACATTCCCGATTCCTCTTGCGACTGCCTGCAGTTGGGACCTCGCAATGATTGAAAAGTCGGAGCGTGTCGCCGCCGTCGAAGCAACCGCTGCAGGAGTGAACTGGACCTTCTCACCAATGGTCGATATCGCACGGGATCCACGCTGGGGCCGCATTGCCGAGGGGGCTGGTGAGGATCCGTATCTGGGAGCCGCAATTGCTGCTGCCCGCGTCCGGGGATTACAGGGCACTGACCCGCAATCACCCACATCGCTTCTTGCCTGCGCCAAGCATTTTGCTGCATACGGGGGTGCTGAAGGAGGCCGGGATTATAATACCGTCGACATTTCCGAGCGGACTCTGCGGGAAATTTATCTTCCTCCCTTCAGGGCGGCTGTCGATGCGGGGGCTGGTTCGTTGATGTGCTCGTTCAACGAAATCTCCGGAATACCGAGCAGCGCTAACCGAAAGCTCCTCACCGATATCCTGCGCGGTGAATGGAAATTCGACGGTTTCGTCGTGAGCGACTGGAATTCGATTGGTGAGCTTGTCCAGCATGGAGTCGCTGGAAATTTGAAGGACGCCGCCCTCCTCGGTCTCAAAGCCGGCGTCGATATGGACATGGAAGCGGATGCGTATCACAATCATCTCACAACTCTTGTAAAAGAAGGACGCCTGAGCGAAAAAGAGCTCAATGAGGCAGTGCGACGCGTCCTGCGCGCCAAATTCCGGCTCGGACTGTTTGATAATCCGTATAAGAATTGCGACACCGTTCGGGAGAAGAGAGACATACTTACCAGCGCTCATCGGGATGCGGCCCGTGCGATGGCCCAGCGCTCGATCGTTCTACTGAAGAACAATGACAATCTCTTGCCTCTCGGCAAATCTGCAAGGACGCTTGCTGTCGTCGGTCCACTTGCTGACGACAAGAAGAGTCCGCTGGGTCCGTGGCATACGATGGGGAGGCCGGAAGATGTTGTTTCTGTTCTCGATGGCATTAAGTCGAAGGTCGGAGCGTCCACACGTGTTGTCTATGCGCGTGGGTGCGATGTGGAGAAAAAGGTAACAGATGGATTTACCAAGGCACTGGATGTCGCTCGAGGAGCTGACATCGTCATTGCCATCGTCGGTGAAACTGAGACAATGAGCGGGGAAGCCGCGAGTCGCTCTTATCTTGGACTCCCGGGCAGTCAGGAAGAGCTCATTCGTGCATTGCAGGCCACTGGGAAACCAGTGATTGTAGTGCTCATGAACGGAAGACCGCTGGCGATCGAATGGATTACCCAGCACGTCCCTGCAATTCTCGAAACCTGGTTCCTGGGCGTCGAGACCGGTTATGCTATTGCAGACGTCCTCTTCGGCGACTACAATCCCAGCGGCAAACTCACCACTTCATTTCCGCGCACGACCGGGCAGGTGCCAATCTACTACAACCATAAGAACAGCGGGCGTCCGGAAAATGATACGCTGCATTTCACTTCAAAATACATCGATGTTGAAAACACTCCCCTCTTCCCGTTTGGATACGGCCTCAGCTATACGTCGTTCGCATACTCACAACTGGATTTGAGCTCCAGGACTCTCATGGAAGGCGGCAGCCTGATCGTGAACGCCACGGTGAAGAACGCCGGAAATCGTTTTGGAGAGGAGATTGTTCAAATGTACGTACGTGACGAGGTCGCAAGTGT
>JBEKOB010000059.1:0-27570 GCA_049522195.1 Bacteroidota bacterium | reverse complement strand
CGGTCGTCTCGGTCACAGCCTTGCGGGACGCTCAAAAAGCAATTATTGGCTACCTGCTGATCGGCACGGACAACACCGCTCGCAAGCAGGCGGAAGAAGCGCTGCTCAAGGCAGGGGCATTGCAGAGTGCGATTTTCAACAGCGCCAATTTCTCGAGCATTGCAACTGACGCGAAGGGTGTTATTCAGATCTTCAACGTCGGCGCCGAACGCATGCTCGGGTACGCGGCCGCCGACGTGATGAACAAGATCACTCCGGCTGACATTTCCGATCCGCAAGAAGTGATTGCACGCGCCAAGGCGTTGAGTGTCGAGCTCTCCACGCCGATCACGCCGGGCTTCGAAGCATTGGTCTTCAAGGCCTCACGCGGCATAGAGGACATTTACGAGTTGACTTACATCCGCAAGGATGGCAGCCGTTTTCCGGCGGTCGTCTCGGTCACAGCCTTGCGGGACGCTCAAAAAGCAATTATTGGCTACCTGCTGATCGGCACGGACAACACCGCTCGCAAGGAGGCGGAAGCGGCGCTACTCAAGGCGGGGGCATTGCAGAGCGCGATCTTCAACAGCGCCAATTTCTCGAGCATCGCCACCGACGCGAAGGGCGTCATCCAGATCTTCAACGTCGGAGCCGAGCGGATGCTGGGCTACACGGCTGCAGAAGTGATGAACAAGATCACCCCGGCCGACATCTCCGATCCACAGGAAGTGATCGCGCGTGCCAAGTCGTTGAGCATCGAGCTCGGAACCCCAATTACTCCGGGCTTCGAGGCATTGGTTTTCAAGGCCTCGCGCGGCATCGAGGACGTTTACGAGCTGACTTACATCCGCAAGGATGGCAGCCGCTTCCCGGCGGTTGTGTCGGTCACTGCCCTGCGCGACGAGCAGGATGCCATCATCGGCTACCTGCTGATCGGCACCGAGCTCAAGGCGGGGGCCCTGCAGAGCGCGATCTTCAACAGCGCCAATTTCTCGAGCATCGCCACTGACGCGAAGGGAGTTATTCAGATCTTCAACGTGGGCGCGGAACGCATGCTGGGCTACACGGCTGCAGAAGTGATGAACAAGATCACCCCGGCTGACATCTCCGATCCGCAGGAACTCATTGTGCGTGCCAAAGCGTTGAGCGCCGAGCTCGCCACGCCGATTACGCCGGGTTTTGAGGCGCTGGTCTTCAAGGCCTCGCGTGGCATTGAGGACATTTACGAGTTGACCTACATCCGCAAGGATGGAAGCCGCTTCCCCGCTGTCGTGTCCGTCACGGCCCTGCGCAACGCGCAAAATGCAATCATCGGCTACCTGCTGATCGGCACGGACAACACGGCTCGCAAGCAGGTCGAAGCAGAGCAGAAGGTGCTCGATCAGCGGCTGCGCGACCAGCAGTTCTACACGCGCTCGCTCATCGAATCCAACATCGACGCGATCATGACCACCGATCCGTCCGGCAATATCACCGATGTCAATAAACAGATGGAGGTGCTCACCGGTTGTACGCGTGACGAATTGATTGGCGCTCCGTTCAAGAGGTACTTCACCGATCCAGATCGGGCCGAGGCGTCCATCAAACTGGTGTTGAGCGAAATGAAGGTCACCAACTACGAACTTACTGCACGGGCCAGGGACGGCAAGGAAACAGTGGTCTCTTTCAACGCGACTACCTTCTACGATCGGGACAGGAGACTCCAGGGTGTGTTCGCTGCTGCGCGCGACGTCACGGAGCGCAAACGTCTGGATCAGGTGCTGCAGGAAAAGAACGTTGAACTGGAGAGCGCCAGGTCTGTGGCGGAAATAGCCAACCTTGCGAAATCTGAATTCCTTTCAAGCATGAGCCACGAGCTGCGCAGTCCGCTCAATGCCATCCTCGGATTTGCCCAGTTGATGGAGTCCGATTCTCCGCCGCCAACACCCGCCCAGGGGGAGAGCATAGCACGGATTCTCCAGGCAGGATGGCATCTGCTGAAGCTGATCAACGAAATCCTCGATCTCGCTGTGATCGAGTCCGGGAAAGTATCCCTGTCTCCTGAATCTGTATCCTTGTCTGAGGTCATGTCCGAGTGTCAGGCGATGATGGAGCCGCAGGCGCAAAAGCGTGGAATCAAGATGGCCTTCTCCCGATTCGACAAACCCATCTTTGTCAAAGCCGATCGGACCCGCTTGAAACAGATTGTCATCAACCTGCTTTCCAACGCGATCAAATACAACAAGGAGAATGGAATAGTCGAGGTGAACTGCACTGAAACCAGACCGAAACGTATTCGCATCAGCGTCTCGGATACCGGCGAGGGGTTGTCCCCGGAAAAGCTCGGGCAACTATTCCAACCGTTCAATCGACTCGGCCAGGAGGCCGGCGGCGTGGCTGGCACAGGCATCGGCCTGGTTGTGACAAAGCGATTGGCAGAACTGATGGACGGTGTTCTCGGCGTGGAAAGCACTGTTGGTGTGGGAAGTGTTTTCTGGTGCGAGCTGGTCTCAGCTGCGGCGCCCCAACTTGCGGCCAAAAGCGACGAAGCAGAGACCTCTGTCTCACCGCAAATGCCCACCGGCGCACAGTTGCGCACCCTGCTCTATGTCGAAGACAACCCGGCGAACCTGGAGCTGGTCGAGCAAATCATCGCCCGCCACACCAATATTCGCCTCCTTACCGCGGTGAACGGAGATAGCGGCATCGAGATCGCGAACGCGTCCCATCCGGACATGATCCTGATGGACATCAATCTGCCCGGCATCAACGGCTTCGAAGCCCTGAAGATCCTGCGCTCAGACCCGGCCACGGCACATATCCCCGTAGTTGCCCTCAGTGCCAATGCGATGCCGCGCGACATTGAGAAGGGCTTGAAAGCAGGGTTCTACCGTTATCTGACTAAACCAATCATCGTCAAAGAATTAATGGACACGCTGAACGCTGCGTTGGAATATGCGGGACAAAAGACTGGTCAAAGTACAATGAACAAAGGCGATGTCAATTGATTAGTTCAGACAATATTCTGAGCGCCAGGATCCTGATTGTTGACGACATGGAAGCCAATGTCCGTCTCCTGGAGGGCATGCTACGCGTTGCGGGCTATACTTCCGTCGAGTCTACGAGTGATCCAAGAGAGGTCTGCGACCTTCACCTCAAGAACCCCTACGATTTGATCCTGCTCGATCTTCTGATGCCCGTCATGGACGGATTTCAGGTGATGGATGCGCTCAAGAAAATTGAACCGGACGGCTACCTTCCGGTACTTGTCATCACCGCTCAACCGGGTCATAAGTTACGCGCGCTCTCAGCCGGCGCTAAGGATTTCGTCAGCAAACCATTTGAGCTGGCCGAGGTGCTGGCGCGCGTTCACAACATGCTGGAAGTACGTTTGTTGCACGGGGAATCGAAAAACTACGCCAAGGCGCTGGAACAGAAAGTCCAGGAAGTGGAGGCAAGTCGCGATCTGATTAGTCGTCAAAGTGAGGAGGTGAAGCGCCTCTATGATGAAATCGTGGCAGAGCAGAAGCGGTCGTTCGAGTTGACCGCCGTCCCGGGCGCCATGGTGGGTGTCGAAATGGAGGAACGCCTCGCGACGCCCTGGCTCCGGAGCCTGAGGCTCCGTCACCCATGGCTGCACGTCAACCTGTTTACTGCGTTCCTGGCAGCCGCCGTCGTGTACTTTTTCCAGGGAACCATCAACCGGCTGTTGATGCTCACCGTATTCCTGCCGGTACTGGCGAGTCAGTCGGTCAACACCGGCAGCCAGGCGCTGGCGATCACCCTGCGCGGGATCGTTTTGGGTGATCTGAAACCGGGCAAGGAAAAAGCGCTGCTCAGAAAAGAAGCTCTCCTCGGATTATTGAATGGTGCGTTCGTCGGGGTGACGGCGGCGATCGGCATGTATGTGGTTGCTACCCTCGAGCATTCGCCTAACGCCTTTATGCTCAGCGTTGTCGTGTTCGTCGCCATGATCGGCAGCTGCATCATCAGCAGCATCTCCGGAACCTTCGTGCCGCTCATCCTGAAGCGGCTCGGGGCCGATCCCGTCGTTGCTTCCAGCATTTTCCTCACTACGGTCACTGACGTTGTAAGCATGGGAATGCTGTTGGGGCTGGCGGCACTTCTGGTTCGGTGAGCAACCCGATCTGTACTGATGTTCGAAAAACGCAATCCGGGACATGCCCGGTTGAGCCGCAAAACGAAGAAAATGATTCTCTAGTCCTTCGTGGAGCAGGATCGCTGCGTCGCTTCCTCGGTGTGAACGGTATCGACAGTCTGTCGCGGGCCATGGGATTCATTCTCATATGCATAGGCGCTCAGTTCGCGATCAATGGCGTTCGGGATCTGGCGCTGGATGTGGATTTCTGGAAACAATATCCCTCAGCAATTCCCTTTTCATCCCTAATGTTCTGGCCTCCGAGCGATTCGATCTGCTCTTTCCGATCAAGAGAGACGAACATACCGACCTTCTCTGTTGATGCAGTTGCCCTTTTGACAAATGTGATAGCCGGCTTGAGATAACAACACCTCCGCTGGGACGCCTGGCCTGTATGAGTCTGGCAGATGGTGGTGGTACTCATCAAATCCGCGTCACAGTTAAAGTGTCTTAATAATCTCAGCGCGAAACGAATTAATTCCTTTATCATCCTTTCGGTGTATTCCAATTGATGAGGCGAATTGCTATCTAACCATAGTCTATTATGATGTCTTTGCCACGGCTGCACTTGAAGATCTTGAGCCAGCCCCCGTTGGTCGGTTGATCGTCGGGGTGATAGATCGTCCGAAGCAATTTGCTACGATCGTTGGGATCCAGTCTTTTGTGCTGGTTGAAAAAAACAGATGATTCTACACTGAGTATCTTTGCGCATGAAGATCGCACGCAAGGATTCGTGAGGGGGCCGCCGGATAAACGGTGGTGATACCTCGATATTGTTTGAATGAATTCTTTCTAAAGGAGACATCAATGATGAACTCATGGTTGCTGTGGTGGATGATATTCATGCTACTATTCTTTGCGACTCCTCTTGGCTATGGTTGGGGTTATCGCAGATGGGGGGCTCCGTACCCGAGATATATCCAGCGACGCCGCGGGCTGAAGGCCGCAGCCGCCGGCAATTCTACAGACTTTAACCATGAATCCTGGAGGTGGGCTGGCGACTTGGTGTGGTTGGCGTTTCTCATCGGGATATTCTGGGTTGCGTTGGCGATTTGGTGGCGTTGACGTGATATTGCCTCACGTGATGACAAGCCCTGCAGGCTCAGTTGATTGAGCCGACCAGCGGCGAGTTGTTCTGGCTAGGCGACGTTGCACAAATGCCGTTGCACGGTTCGATACGACGTTATGAACGCCCAGCACGAGCAATGATATGGTTTTTTGCGGCACTCCCGTCAGGGGACCGGGAATATCTACAAGATTCATGCGGAGAGCTTTCGGGGAGCAGATCATCTCCGCCGCCTGATGGAGGAAGCTCACAGCCTTGTGAACGATGCTTTGAGAATAGGATCGGCTACGCCAATCCCTTCGGAGGAAAAAACATGAACAAGCAAAAACGGATCGGCACAAACCTGGGATCCTTGATGAACACGCTGGAGAGCGAGGACGGTGCGACCCGCCAGAAAGCAAGGAAATCGTTGGTGGCTTTGGGCAAACCCGCCGTCTCCTCCCTCAGCCGCACATTGCGGGATTCCAAACTTGAGCACGTTCGCTGGGAAGCAGTCAAAACGCTCGATGCAATCGGCGATTCCAGAACAATACCATCGTTGGTGAAAGCACTCGAAGACAGCGACCCGGACGTGGCATGGTCGGCAGCCGAGGCATTGATAAAGTTCACAAAGGCCGCTTGGCCCCCACTCTTACGTGCGTTGATGAAAAGGGGGGCGGATTCTGCTTTATTGCGTCAGGGAGCGCACCACGTTTTGCGGAATCAAAAAGAAAGTGGATTCAACGATTTACTTGGCAATCTGGCGAAGGCTATAGAATCCGGCTCGGTTCCGGAATCGACAACGGTAGCTGCGTATGAGATCCTGAAGCGAATGAAGGCAAAGCCATGAGCACTCACGCACCAGCAGCCCGTTCAGGGATATCGCAACCGCCAAAATCGGTAGTTTCAATTCCCTTAAGTGGAACTGGCTTCGTTCGGATTGCCGAATGATGAAGAGTCTCCATACGATTCTAGACGATCGCTGTCGATTCGCTGGACATCAACATGAGTGTTTGCACCCGCGCAGATCGTTGTGAAATCGATTTCTTTATCACGCTTTCAGCTGAGAGACAACAGTGAACAACAATGAGATTCAATGGACGAAAGGACCAATATGTTAGAGAGAGCCAAAACATTACAGGGCTACAAATTGCAGAGCCTCGATGGAGATTTAGGGACGGTCGACGAATTCTACTTTGACGATCAGCACTGGGCGATTCGGTATTTGGTTGCCGACACAGGCAACTGGCTTACGGGCAGACAGGTGTTGATCTCTCCGTACGCGCTGTTGGTCGCTGTGTTGAAAGAAGAGCAACACATAGCGATCGATTTGACCAAAAAGCAGATTGAGGATAGCCCATCCTTGGACAGTGACAAGCCCGTTTCGCGACAATTCGAGGAGGCTTACTATGAGTATTTTGGATGGCCCCAGTATTGGGGCGGTCCACACATGTGGGGGCCTTTTCCGAACATCGTGCGTGACCGCGAAAAGTGGAGAGACTCTATGCAAGGTGAGAAAGCGTGGGATCCGCATTTGCGCAGCTTTCACGAAGTAACTGGCTATGATATCCAGGCCACAGATGGAGAAATTGGCCATGTCGAGGATTTTATCATCGATAACGAGACATGGGCAATTCGCTATCTCATCGTCGATACGCAGAACTTTTGGCCGGGGAAAAAAGTGCTGATTTCACCGCGATGGATCGAACGCGTAAGCTGGAAAGAGTCGAAAGTATTTATCAATCTGTCGCGCGAAACCATCGAGCACTCACCGGAATACACGGAACAGTCTCTGATAACCCGGGAATATGAGACTGGACTGCATCAACACTACAATCGCAAAGGATATTGGGTCGATGATCCGGTAGCCAAATAGCATGCCCATTGAAGCAAAGGCCGGAAAAGACTTCTCACGATGAGTGCATTGCTCCTGGGTGAGACGCGGGTCATGATCATCCATTCCATGCACCAACAAATGACCATTGGACAAGGAGAACTATGCAATCAGAAACACCATCCAAGCCAAAAGGACTATCCGGCGCCGAAGTCGCGAAAGCCGTGGAATTGGTGAACTACCAGGACGGCTCCATCGTCAGCCGCGAAATTGTCAAAAAGCCGACGGGAATTGTGACAGTCTTCGCGTTCGATGAAGGGCAGGGTATGAGTGAGCACACTTCCCCGTTCGATGCGCTCGTGCATGTGCTCGATGGCGAGGCGGAAATCAGCATCGCTGGCAAATCGCATAGCTTGCACAGTGGCGAGATCATCCTTATGCCCGCGAATCAACCGCACGCCCTCAAGGCGGAGAAACGGTTCAAGATGGTGCTCACGATGATTCGTTCTTGAATCGGAATCAAAGGATTGTCCGTCAAAGCACTCAGAAGCTAATAGGATAGAACCATGAGTTTAACCACACTCGCGCCGGATTTGCTCCGCAGAATGGACGCGTACTGGCGGGCTGCGAATTATTTATCGGTCGGTCAGATCTATCTCTACGATAATCCGCTGCTCAAGCAGCCGCTGAAACTGTCGCACGTGAAACCTACGCTCCTCGGGCACTGGGGCACGACACCAGGCCAGAATTTCATTTATGTGCATCTGAACCGGGTCATTAACAAATACGACCTCGATATGATTTACATCTCAGGTCCCGGTCACGGCGGCCCAGCGCTGGTGGCCAATACATACCTCGAAGGCACGTACAGTGAAGTATATCCAACCATCGCTCAGAATGAAGCCGGACTGAAAAAACTGTTCACTCAGTTCTCGTTCCCGGGAGGTATTCCCAGCCATGTCTCACCAGAGTGTCCGGGATCGATTCACGAAGGGGGCGAGTTGGGGTATTCACTCAGCCATGCCTTCGGCGCCGTGTTCGACAATCCGGAACTGGTCGTCGCATGCGTTATCGGTGACGGCGAAGCGGAAACAGGTCCGTTAGCTACCGCATGGCACTCCAACAAGTTTCTCAATCCAATCACCGATGGAGCCGTGCTGCCGATCCTGCATCTCAACGGCTATAAGATAGCTAACCCAACCGTCCTGGCACGTATCGAGCGTGAGGAATTGGAGCAATTTCTACGGGGCTGCGGCTGGACGCCGCATTTCGTGGAAGGTGATGAGCCGGAAGAAATGCATCAACTCATGGCTAGTACCTTGGAAAAGGCGATTGAGAGCATTCGTCAAATCCAAAGCAACGCACGGAACAAGAACGACACAACCCGGCCGCGCTGGCCAATGATCGTTCTGAGATCACCCAAGGGCTGGACAGGACCGAAAGTCGTCGATGGTCTGCAAATCGAGGGCACATTCCGAGCGCACCAGGTGCCGCTCCTGGTGGATTCCGAGCATCCCGATAATCTCACACAGCTTGAAAGTTGGATGAAGAGCTACAAGGCGGAAGAACTGTTCGATGAGGTTGGCCGACTCATGCCGGAATTGGCCGAGCTGGCGCCTCATGGCGACCGGCGAATGGGCGCCAATCCACATGCTAATGGCGGACTGCTGCTACGCGATCTGCTGATGCCTGACTTTCGTAACTACGCTGTGAATGTGCCTTCACCAGGATTAGTTCAAGCCGCCGACACACACGTGCTTGGAGAGTTCCTGCGCGATATGGCTAAGCTCAATCGGGAGGAGCGAAATTTCCGGATCTTCGGTCCTGACGAGACGCTTTCCAACCGGTTGAATGCCGTTTTTGAAGTTACCAACCGTCAGTGGGAAGCACGGACGGAAACGCCCGATGAGTTTCTTGCAACTGATGGCCGGGTAATGGAGATGCTGAGCGAACATCAGTGTGAAGGCTGGCTCGAGGGATACCTTCTCACGGGTCGGCATGGTCTCTTTAATTGCTACGAGGCTTTTATTCACATCATCGATTCGATGTTCAACCAGCACGCCAAGTGGCTGAAAGTCACCGCGGAATTGCCGTGGCGACAGAAAATTGCGTCGCTCAACTATCTGCTCGCCTCGCATGTCTGGCAGCAAGCTCATAACGGCTTTACCCATCAGGACCCCGGCTTCATCGATCACGTCGTAAACAAGAAGGCTTCAGTCGTGCGCGTGTACCTCCCGCCGGATGCCAACTGTTTGCTGTCAGTCTGGGATCATTGTCTGCGCAGCCGGCAGTATGTCAATGTCGTGGTCGCTGGCAAGTATCAGGCGCCCCAATGGTTGACCATGGATGCCGCGGTCGAGCACTGCACGCAAGGGATTGGCGTCTGGCAATGGGCCAGTACGGACCAAGGTGCCGAACCAGACGTGGTGATGGCTTGCTGCGGCGACGTGCCCACGCTCGAGACCCTGGCTGCCGTTTCAATCCTTCGCCGCCACCTGCCCGATCTGAAAATCCGGGTGATCAATGTCGTTGATCTGATGAAGCTGCAGCCTAGCACCGAGCACCCGCACGGGCTGAGCGATGAAGACTTTGATGCATTATTCACTAAAAACAAGCCGATCGTGTTCGCGTTCCACGGCTACCCGTGGTTGATCCACCGGCTGACCTACCGCCGCACCAATCACGAAAACATGCATGTCCGCGGCTATAAGGAAGAGGGCACCATTACGACGGCCTTCGACATGACTGTCCTGAACGATCTTGACAGGTTCCATCTGGTGCAGGATGTGGTCGATCGCCTTCCGCAGTTGGGCGCGAGCGGTGCCAAACTGAAGCGGATCGTCCAAGACAAGCTCGTCGAACACAAGCAGTACATTTACAAGCACGGCCAGGACATGCCGGAGATTCGGAACTGGAAGTGGGGCGACTCCAAATAAATGCGCAAGCGCTTATTGACGCCTCGAGGACGCTGGTCGCCGGCGACAAGGGCCTGCTGGCGATGGAAGGGGAATAGAGCAAGATAATAAAGGTTCCGCAACCCAAGGAACCCGTGACGGGGAAGTGACAGGAGAACACCGTTTATGCAACCCAACGCCGATTACACCATCAAGTCCCTGGCGTTCAATGATGATGCTTCTCACCGTATGTGGAAGGCCGCGTCTGATATGAAACGGTTAGTTTTCCCCATTCCCCTTTTGTTGTTCGCTCCCGTTTGTTCCTTTCCGCAAGCGTCGGGACCCCGTGATATGGCAGAGCCTGCCGCAACAATTTGTATTACAAGTGATTTCGCAGTGGATATCGAGTACCCTAATTTCATAGTTTCGGTTCTTGCACACCTGACAGGGGTTCATACGGACCGCTTGAAATTTGTGGAGTGGGACGTAAGAACGACATCCCTCTGTTCATTCCTCCTGCACCTGACCGATGACGACGAACATCGGTGGTTTGAGATCGCAAGCGACTCTGCGTTTCCTTCATTTGTCAAGTTGCCTCTAGAGGACCGAACAGCACTCGCGCCAAGCGCACGGAGTTTCTTCATGAAGGCTCTGCAGTCTTTCCGGAACACAGAAACGGATACTCTTCGAGCGACGTTCGAATACGGGAAAGATACTCTCGATGCGAGTGTGTTCCATTGTTCCAGGTCCACAGACACCAGTTCCGTTGTCACCACCCTTTCCCACCTCGAAACGTGGAACAAGAGAACGGGCGAGGCATACAATAGCGCTGAGGTTACTTCAATTACTCAGGAAGGCTACACCGCATTTCGAAGCATCAACATCTTCCTGAAAAAGAAGGGAATAACATTACGGCTTACGTCTGTCCGCACCAGCGTAGCGAGAACCTCGTACTGAGCGCGACAACCCAAAGGAGTCAACAATCTGGCATCGTGTCTACTGGATCAAACGCACCCTCCGTGTTCGGAGAGCGACCCCCCCCCGAAATCGCACAGGATAGTAACGGAAGGATAGAAACGAATGAATGATACTCAGCAAGATCACCACATACACAGAGACCCGGAGAGCGAGACCGTTCAGAAGGAGCATCGTCCTTACTGGAGGCACGCTCATCATGATTGGCGTTTCTGGGCTGCTCTTACTTTGATGATTGCAGCGATGAGCATCTATGTGTTCAGCGACAACTTCGCATTTCTATTTGGCAGCCGGCCGCAAACGCCGATGTCAGGGTCCGTCGGAAAATAACGGGTCCCCATAGACTATAGTATCCATTGAATTCTCACGAACTGAGATGTGAGAACTAAAATCTGAATCTTTTCGCCGAGGGAAGTTGGCACCTGAAATGGTGGCCAAGGTGGAATCGTCATGGAAACTCACCTGGTTTCGATTAAAGACATCCCCGCTCTCCTGAAGGACACGTACCGGCGATGGAGGGACATCCGACCGGAGCTTTTGGCAGGAGGACTGGCCTATTTTGCGATCCTCTCGGCGACGCCATTGTTGGTCATCCTGATCGGACTCCTGCGCCTTGTCGTCGCCAAAGCCCGGGTGATGGCGCAGCTGGACGCCGTTCTCAGTCCGAGCGTGGGCGGCCTTGTCCGGGAATGGCTGCTTCCCGCTCACGGTTCGGGTTTGGCGACTTTGACCATCTTCAGTGTAGTCGTGCTTCTCTACAGTGCCTCGCAAGTTTTTGTTCAGCTCCGGGTTTCACTCGATGTCATTTGGGACGTGCCCGTCAAAACCCGACCGAGTTGGCATGGATTTTTCAAAACTACCGCGGCGCCATTGGTCATGATCCTGGCCACCGGCCTTCTTGTTCTAACCTTCATCCTGCTCGATGCCGGGATCGGAATCGCCAGCAGGATGTCTGGGACGGCTCTCCCTGGATTGGGCCGCGCCGCCCTCTGGAAAACCGCAAGCCTGACCTGCTCTCTGGCCCTTTTCACGCTCTTTTTTGGAGGAATATTCAAATTGGTTCCGTCTCGTAAACTACGTTGGCGGGATGTCTGGGCGGGAGCGGCTCTCACGTCGGGACTCTTTGCACTGGTCAAATATGTCCTCACGCTGTATTTTAGCTGGCTCTCTTTTGATTCCCTCTATGGGGCGACGGGGTCCTTAATCGTGATCATGATCTGGGTTTATGCGTCCGCCCAGATCTTTTTCTTTGGGGCGGTCTTCATCAGCGTCTACTCCAAAAAAAGAGGGGCTGAGATAAGATAATTGGTTCGCCAGGGACACTTCGCCCTGGATCCAAAGGTTCTGGCATCCTACGCGCCAGCCGACGTGAGCATCAAGTATGTCGGTGATCTGCTGAACTACCAACTCCAGAAATTGAAACCTCATCTCGCAAAACGTACCCGCAGCATCCATTCACTCTAAGCTGATCCAATCTGAAGACGAAGACGCATTGATCGCAGCCGGGTTGGAGCCCCAGTGCGACGGCAGTCTTGGGCCGCCTACCATCAAAGCTGCCGGCTCAGGTTCACACCTGACAATGGCATCGCCAACGATAACCACGCCCTCGTCATCGACCAACCGAACACACTCGAATTTCTACCACCTGACCGATTGAGCAACAGGTAATGGACCCAGGGTTTGCCTTAGCAATCAGGGTCTCTCCCTGCAAAGGATTAACTCCTCTTTCATCCTTTTGGGCGATTTCATTGCGACAGGGTATTCGATAGCTTCCAAGTGGCTCATAACGATCAGCCGACCGGATTTTGTCGAACACTCCCTCCGTCATAATCGGCACGTGTAATGCTCTGGCTAGGTCGTTTCATGATGAAGATCCGGTCCTTGGCCTCGGAAGCTGAATCGTGGCAAAGGGTTGGTTATATGCGGACAAGGAGAATGAACAGATCGTCCCGGTTTCCAGGAAACTCAATTTAAACGAAAAGGAAGATGACCTTGAGCGTAGATCAAAACAGTGATGAGGATTCAAAGAATGAACCGGCAAGAAGCATGGGAGAGAAAGGCGGCTTCTACCATAATGGCCGCTTTGTGACGATGCGGGATGTCATCGAGAACTATGACAGTTTCTTGAATCCGTCATTGACCGCACAACAGAAAATTGACCTGGTTGCGTATTTGAAATCATTGTAAGGATGAAACCTCCCGCCACACATGGGGGCGGACGAAAATGGCAGAAACTTTAACGAGAAGGAGATGTCATGTCGTACACACTTTACGTCGTTGGATTTGTGATCGTGATCGGTGGCTTGATTTACGGCGCCGTCCTGATGCATGTGCCTACACAGTGGATCGTTGTGGGTTCAGTCGTCATGCTCGGCCTGGCGATTTTGACAGGTGTCAAGGCTACACGTCAAAAGGATTCGAGTACTTAGCCACTGAGGTGATCACATTCCCATCTTTGATCTGATCAGGCTTCACGGTCGATGGCAATTCATGATTACCAATATGAGGAGTGAAAACCATGAGTTCAGGAAAAGTATTGCTGGGTGTTGTTGCAGGCGCCGCCGCTGGTGTCGTCTTCGGGATGCTCATCGCGCCGAGAAAAGGGTCCGCGACGAGAAAGAGAATAGCCCGGACAGGAGCGGAGTACGCTGAAGAGGCAAAGGACAAGTTCAACGAATACATCGATGCCGTGACTGAAGAGTATGACACGGTTAAAGAGGGGGCCAAGGATTTTGTCGCCATGGGAAAAGAGAAAGCCGCCTCTGTGGCGGGAGCAAAACGTTCCAAATAGGAAGTGAGCGATACATGTCAGACAATTCCCAAGGACGAGCCTCGCTCGGGGCCGACGTTGTTCATAGCCAAGCTTGTGCGAAAAGGACGGGAACACCACAGAAGCCTGACGGAGAATTCAATCCGGGGGATCAGTTGCACTCGCCTCGCAATGCAGAATGCGCAATATACCGCTTCCCTCATCGCTCTTCTGTCGTGAACTCCCTGAAGAGAACGGACTCTGACGAAGACACCTTCACCCGCAGTTCATGCCAGTTGTTCTTAGAGCATGCCTTGTGTGCGCACCCTGACCGTGGGAAGAACATATACCGGACACCTTTTTGACCGAGCATAAGACTAAAACGTTCGTCCGCCGCGCCATCAAGATTGTTGTATGGATACTCGCCGGCATACTGGGTTTGATCATCCTTGCCATGGTGGCGTTGCAGTTCCCCTTGGTGCAGCGTACCATTGCGCAGAGGGCTTTGTCATCGATATCGGAAAAGACACATTCCCGCATTGAAGTTGGTTCGGTCAACATAACTTTTCCGAACTCGGTCGTTCTGCACAACATATTCGTTGAAAGCCTCCAACGGGACACGTTGTTGTCTATTCAGAGACTGACAGCGGACGTGAGCCTGCTCAGGCTTCTCTCACACGACATCAAGCTGAATCACGTCCGGCTTGACTCGCTCACCACCCATATCACCCGCACCTTTCCAGACAGCAGCTTCAATTTTGATTTCTTGCTGAACGCCATCAGCCCCCCTTCAACCTCTGCAGATATTCATACCGTATCATCCGCGCGGCCAGGCTGGGAAATACATTTAGCCGCACTGAGCCTTAACGGCATACGCGGTACCTACGATGACGAGGTGGGCGGGTTGAATCTGCGCCTCCAGCTCGGCTCCCTGGAAGCCTCGATCGACAAGTTTGATCTCAATACGATGCAGTTTCACATCGACGGATTATCTCTTGCGAATACTACAGCGAGTGTCAAACAAACAAAAGAATCACCCCCCGATCAATCACACTCTGCAGGGGTCGACTTCGGGATCAAAGCCTTATCGCTGACATCGATTCACTTCGACTATGAAAACTCCGTGGCGGGTGAACGTTACAGCGTTGACCTTGGGACATCGACTCTCCTTGCAGAGAAGATCGATCTACCGTTGCACCACATAGCCGTCAAGAAATTCCAGCTTGAAAACACGAACGTTGTTGTCGTTCCGCCGAAAACAAAAGAGAACAAAACCGAGACATCTGATGCCTCTACTGTACCCTGGGTTATCAGCCTCGATCACCTGATTCTAGGCGGCAACAGTTTCCAATATGATGTTCAAGGATCGGCCAAAACGAAAGGTCTTGATCCGAATCATCTCCGACTCGATGGCCTGACAATGCGAGCAGAAAACATGTATTACAGTGATAACCGCATGTTGGCAGTGATCCGTTCTGCATCTTTTCGGGAGCATTCCGGCCTTGAGGTGCGTGAACTATCGGGGGGACTCGCACTCGACTCTCTGCATGCGCAGCTCACAGACTTCACAACGGAAACTGCGGCCAGTCGTATTCGCCAGAATACTCTTCTCAGCTATGCTTCCCTTTCCGCTCTCTGGAATCTCGCGGGTGATGTGAACGTGAAGGCGACAATCGGTGATTCTCATCTCGCCATTTCGGATTTGCTCTTCTTCGAGCCTTCTCTTCCCATCAGGAACACGCCGGGCGCATCGATACGATTCTCTTCCCAGCTCTCGGGGCGGATAGGGGACTTGCAGGTGGAAGAGTTCCAGGCTGCAGTAGGCGATTCCAGTACGGTTGATCTCACCGGTTCCATCCATGGATTACCGGAGGCAGAGACGGCGTCCTATGATGTGAACCTACGTCTACTCTCTTCTGGACGGAATGATATTCAGGCACTTATTGCGGATACATTGCTGCCAAGGGGCATCGTTGTGCCTGCTTCCATCAGAGTGAGCGGAACCTTCAAAGGCACGGTGAAGGATTTTAGCGCTTCATCTGCTATCACGACCAGCATCGGAAGTTTGAAGGGAAATGCAGAATTGAACTCAGGTCAAGGACCCGGCTCAAAATCAATTCGATGGAAGACAGATATCGTCGTAGACGAATTCAATGTCGGTTCGCTTCTCAACGATCCGGAAACATTCGGCCCGGTTTCGTTGAAGGCGTCCGCCTCCGGAAGGGGATTGACCAAAGATGACATCGAAGGCCAACTGAATGTACAAGTGGACAAGGCGGTTGTGAACGGGTATCCCTACAGGCGACTCTCGATTGATGGAACTGCGAGCCCAAAAATGTTCGAAGGGAAGGCCGAGATCCAGGATTCAAACATCGCGTTCACATTCAACGGCATCGTCAACACAAGCAAAAAGAATCCGGCGTACAAATTCACACTCGACCTGAAAGGCGCCGACCTGCGCCGGCTCAACCTCACCACGGATGACATTCGGATATCAGGCATCATTACATCCAATCTCATAGGACAGGACGTGAACGATGTCAATGGCGGCATCGATGTTCGTCATGTCGTGATCGTCAAAAACAACAAACGATATGATATAGATTCCGTTGTCTATGTATCGGTAATCATTGATAAGCAAACCCATATCAGTGTCGCGTCCACAATCCTCGCCGGTCAATTCGACGGCACAATAACTCCGGGTCAATTGCCGGAAGTGTTGAAAGAACATTTTGATCATTATTTCATGCTGCAGGGAACGCAACATAAGAGGACTCTGAAGGCACAAGCCTTTTCGTTTCACATATCCATCCGCGATCCGTCCACGCTCGCGGACATATTCTTTCCGGAATTCCACCGGCTTTCGGCAGGGACCATTGACGGCAATTTTGATAGCGGCAAAGAAACCCTGAATGCAAATATTGACTTTCCTAGGATTGACTATAACGATGTTTCGGTTGATAGCATTCATATCAAGGTCACATCAGATCCCGATCTGCTGCAGGCAACTTTGAGGGTGGGATCAATAGCTGATTCTACGTTTCGGGTAACGAATCTTCAATTTGCCGGAAAGGCGGGGCACGATAGCATTGATGTTGCATTGCGGAGTACCCGCAGTGACGGTTCCACAAAAATGTTTCTTGCCGGTGTATTCAATAGTGTCCCGGATGGATACAAGTTTCGATTCAATAAAGATGGAATCGTGTTTCACAACCTTCCGTGGACTGTTCCTTCTGACAATGAGCTGCTCTTCGGCAAGAACCATTTTATTGCACACAATGTCGTGTTGAGTGGCGCGGGACAATCCCTCTCTCTCAAGAGCACTGACGAAAAGAACCAGCGCTCTCCGCTGAGAATTGAATTCACTGATTTTGATCTTGCCACATTATCTCATGTCGTTGAGCGCGATAGCGGCCTGCTCGGCGGGATTCTCAATGGGAATGTCGTCTTGCAGAATCTCGAAAAACAGAGAGCATTCACGTCTGACCTCACAGTCAAAGACTTCAGCCTCTATCAAAGGTCCGTGGGTGATGTTACGCTGCGTGCAAATAATCAGACAGAAAATGTCTACGAAGTAACCATGGACGTCGCCGGCAATGAGAACCAGATTGCCATGCAAGGTAAGTACCGGAGTAAAGAGGGCGGGAACGAGCTGGACCTTACATGTGATTTCACGAAAGTGAATCTTGCCAGCATTGAGCCTTTTACCTTCGGCAACGTAAAGCGACTTTCAGGGACGATGACCGGCAGACTTCATATGACGGGTACAACGAAGAAGCCTTCTATCACCGGGGAGTTGAATTTCACCAATACTGCATTCAACCCGACATATCTGGATACATACCTGCATCTCAAGGAAGGGAAGATAGAGATTGACGCTCAAGGAGCCGAATTCAGATCCTTTGATCTTGTCGATACTTCCGGCAACAAAGCTTCATTGAGTGGTCGCTTGTTTACCAAAGACTTCCGTAGCTTCAGCTACGATTTGCAATTGCACACGGACAAGTTTCTCGCATTGAACAAACCTGCAAGTCGCGATGCCCTCTACTACGGTACCGTAATCCTCAACAGTGATATTTCCGTACGAGGAAATGAGAACAGACCAATCATCACCCTGCAGGCGGAGCTGGACAAAGGGACCAATCTCGCATTCGTCCTGCCGGAATCAGAACTCGCTCTGGAAGAGCGCAGTGGAATTGTCAGATTCGTCAAAGTCACCACTCCTTCCAGCTCGATTATGTCTCGACAGAACCCCAGAATAGACAGCGATACGACGGAAGCGAAGAATTCATCGATCGAACTCACATCAAACATCTCGGTGAACAAGGATTCCAGGCTTCGGCTCTTGATCGACCCCATTGCGGGTGATTCACTGGTGATCCAGGGCGAAGCCACATTGAGCCTCACCATTGACCCAAGCGGAAAGCTCACTCTGACAGGGCGGTACGATATCCTCAAAGGATCCTACCAACTTTCATTTGGGGACGTTGTCAGGAAAGAATTCGCCATCGAAAACGGAAGCAGCCTCACGTGGTTAGGATCGCCCCTTGAAGCCGACGTCGATATCACTGCGATGTACTCGGTGAAAGCCTCGGCGCTGGATTTGGTTCAGGATCAACTTGCCGGAATAACTCAGGAAGAGCGTAACAAATACAAGCAGGAGCTTCCCATCCAGGTCTACCTCATCATGAAGGGAAAACTCCTGAAGCCGGATATCCACTTCAGACTCGATCTTCCTCCGGACAAGAGGGGCGTGATGGGCGGAACTGTTTACGCGAAACTAAACGAGTTGAATGGCCAGGAATCCGAACTCAATAAACAAGTATTTGCGCTTCTGATCCTGGGCAGGTTCGTCCCGGAAAACCCGCTTGCCTCCTCCAGTGGAAACGTGGTACTTTCCGATTTTGCACGTTCAAGTGTCAGTCAGATTCTCTCCGCGCAGTTGAACCGTTTGTCTGAACAATACATCGCAGGCGCGAATCTCAACGTGGGTTTGGAATCCTATCAGGATTACTCGACCGGTACCGCCGAAGGACGGACCCAACTGAAACTGGCTCTCTCGAAACAATTCTTCGACGAGCGTGTGACCGTCCAGGTGGGAGGGAATGTGGACCTTGAGGGACGGCGAAGTCAGGAGAATTCGCTCAACAACTTTGCGGGGGATCTCAAAGTATTGTACAAACTCACCGAAGATGGTCGCTGGCAGATGCAGGTCTTCAGACAAAATTCATACGAGGGGGCCATTGACGGGGATATCATCAAGACGGGTGTTGGCGTTATGTTCACGATCGATTTCGACAAACTCTTCGGCATCACACTCAAGCCGGTTCCTGATAAACAAGGGAAATAGATGCGGACAGGATTCTCATTAACTAATTCTCTCATGATTATTGCGGTTACCGGTGTGCTCGCTGCATTCGCCATAGGCTGCAGCAACACGGCGTATCTCGCTCAAGGTCAGAAGCTGTATACCGGTGCAGCTGTGAATATCGAACAGAAAGACGGCATCCCGGACAAAGGCAATCTGGGAAATCAGCTGGACCTACTTGTCAAGCCGAAGCCCAACGGAAAATTCCTCGGGCTCTTCCGCTATAAGTTATGGCTGTACAACATCGGGTTCTTCAAGGAGACTCTGGGTGAACCTCCGGTGTTGCTGCAATCTGTCGCACCCGATCGGGTTGCCGCGAGAATGCGCACTCTGCTGGGAAACAAAGGATACTTCTGGACGGATGTACGCTATACGGTACGTGAAGAGGAACACACCGCGGACATTCAGTACAATATTGCAGTCCAATCACCATACAGATTCAATGGTATCACTGTGAAGGGAAGTGACTCTACGTTGGTTGAGGCAATTCGTTCCACTATGGGAAAAACAATTCTCGCCACCGGAGACCAATACGATCTGGACAAACTTAAACAGGAGAGGGAACGCATTGACGCTGCGCTGAAAGAGAAAGGCTATTTCTATTTCTCCCCCGACTTCATCGTGTTTCAAGCGGATAGTACAGCCGGGAACAAGACGGTTGATCTTTCCCTTCAAGTCAAGACAGATATACCCGTCGAGGCAGCGCGCGTCTATACAATAGGCAACATTTACATCTACTCCGGTTATACGCTCAATCGTGACAGTGTCACTGCAGCGGCCGGCGACACTGCAACCGTTGGTGGCTGCTACTACATTGATCTTGACAAGAAATTTAATCCTGACGCTATCGTCCGATCGGTTTTCTTTCGAAAAGGCGCCATCTACAGCAGGAAGAACCATGATCTCACTTTGAACAGGCTCATGAATCTCGGCGTGTTCAAGTTCCTGAATGTACGATTTGTCGACGCTGATTCGGCAGGTATTCCGCGTTTGGAACCTCATATCTATCTGACGCCGCTTTCGACAAAAAGCATTCGCTTTGAGTTGCAAGGCGTTTCCAAATCCAACAATCTTGTAGGACCGGTGTTTAATACCAGCTTCCGGAACAGGAATTTGTTCGGCGGGGCCGAGCTCTTTACGCTCAGTTTTGAAGTTGGCCTTGAGATGCCAGTTGGCGGCGGACAATCTGGAGGGAATTCGTATGAGATCGGTACGCGTGGAGAGCTGGACCTGCCGCAATTCCTCACCCCGTTCAGACTCGAAAACGCGTCGAGCCTCTTCGTGCCAAAGACACGTATCGTGCTTGGATCGAGCGTACTGCATCGACTGCAATACTATCAGCTGTTCTCGGCGGATGCTTCATTTGGATACAACTGGAAGGAATCCATCAATACGGAACACAATGTTAGTCTGCTCTCAATTACATATGCACATCTGACAAATACAACCCAGAAATTCAACGATTTGTTGAGTACCAATCCGCTGTTGCAGAAGAGTTTTGAGGAACAATTTATCATCGGACAGAACTATTCCTACACATACAATAACCAGCTCGAGAAGGATCTGAAAAACCACCTGTACTTCAAAGGAAGCATCGACCTGTCAGGTAACCTTCTGCAACTTGTGCAATCACTGTTCATCAGCCACAAAGCGACACCTGACGATCCGTATCGATTGTTCGGGACCCCATATTCCGAGTATTACAAAATTGATGTCGACGTGCGGAAGTACTTCAATTCCATCGATCAAACAACGTCCTTTGCCAGCAGGTTGATCGCTGGCGTAGGAGTCGCGTATGGCAATTCCGCAACGCTCCCCTACGTGAAACAGTTCTACGCCGGGGGAAGCAACAGCGTGCGGGCCTTCGTTGCACGCGGTCTTGGCCCCGGTTCATATAAAATTCCCGATAGCGTTGCTGCAACATCCTTCATTGACCAGGCCGGGGATATCAAACTTGAAGCAAATACCGAGTACCGGTTTCCCATTGTAAGTATTCTTAAGGGTGCAATTTTCGTCGATGCCGGGAACATCTGGCTGCTGCGCGAAGACCCGACCCGCCCCGGGGGCGTATTTTCCAGCAAGACATTCCTCGACGAGGTGGCTGTCGGAACGGGCTTCGGCTTGCGGCTGGATCTTTCGTTTTTCATTCTTCGGTTTGATCTTGCCTTCCCGTTGCGTGTCCCATCGATGCCCATTGGTGAGCGATGGGTCATTCAGAAGATCAATTTCGGCAATCCGTCGTGGAGAAAGAACAACCTTGTGTTGAATATCGCTATTGGATATCCATATTGAGTAGGTGGGTGGGCGTTGTATCACTATGAAACCTCATCGTTTGAAATGGGGTTCCTGCTCTATCCATTCTTGCCTTATTCTCCGTGTTTCCATTAACAACAAGGTCCCCCCCAAAAAAGGGATTAATCCCTCTTTCATTACTTTGGGCTATTTCATCGCGGTACGCTAATCGATAGCTTCTAGCAAAGCTAATCAAGAGATCGGGCGTTGGGATTTCTACGACCTCACCTATCGTCATGATCGGCTGTGACATCCATTATCGTTCATCGCGGTTGGGGCGTTGCTGCATGTGGTCCAAATAATCGTGACAACAACGTAGAGGCCCGTATAAGTATGAAACATACGTGTTGCGCACTCATCGCACTTTCATTGCTCCTCGTCGTTCAGGGGTCCGTTGCCCAAGATCGCGCATTTGGACTCGGGGTGATCCTCGGTGAACCGACGGGGTTCAGTGCCAAGTTATGGACTTCACCTGACAACGCGATCGACTTTGGTCTCGGTTGGTCAATCGGTGGAGACAGGCTCGGGAAATACAACGGAAACTACGACGGAGGAAGCCGCGTCCATTTTCACATGGATTACCTTTGGCATTCGTTTGATGCCATCTACACGGACATTCGACTTCCGGTATACTACGGCGTCGGCGGGCGGTTCAATAACGGCGCCGGCTATACGAGTTCGCTGGCAATTCGTGGTGTCTTCGGCGTCGCATGGTTGCCGCGCCAAGCGCCGTTTGATTTGTTTGTGGAGCTTGTTCCATCACTCCAATTCACATCACCAGCGGGTTTTGGCATGGAGGCTGGCGTCGGGGCAAGATACTACTTTTGATCGTTACTCAATGGTGGTTCGCAATGCACTCCATCACCCTCATTCATAAACGCAAGGAGGTATCAAATGAACACGTTCACTATCAAAGGCAACTGGAATGAAATTGCCGGTAAACTCAAACAACAATATGCCAACCTGACAGATGATGATTTGCTGTTCAAGGCGGGCAAGGAGGAAGAACTTCTGGGACGACTTCAGCAGAAGCTCGGAAAGACAAAGGAAGAACTGCGCAAGCTGATCGCGAAGATATGAAGAGTGGTTCTTTCTCTCTGCCTGATGCGACCTCATTCGCAAGCATCGACCTTGTGAAAGTGCATAATGGCAAAGGAAAATCTTTTCCCATTCGCTCTCAATGAGTTGTTGGCTGGAACCAAGTTAACGGGCTGCGAGAGGAAATCGGAAGTGAAAGTGCATTCTTCAGGTGACATTCCAGCTCAATCGGCTGGAGTTGCCTCATGATGCCGAAGTTGCCGCGGCCCCCGGGGTGATTGGCATTGTGGAAAGGCTGCGAGAAAAAAGGGAATAAGAGCAAAAAAGATCAGGGAATTACGGAAATGGAAACAACAAACATCGGACCAGATGCAAAATCCGCAGCGACTGCTAACGATCAACCTGCCACGCCTCCGAGTGATCTGCAATTGAAATTACGAGTCCTCCTGAAGCGACGAAGCCTTTGGCTGATCGGCGCGCTCCTCCTGATGAGTGGAGCCGTGCTCTGGTATTTTTGGCCATTCGGCAAAGCGGACGTCCTCTATACCACCGCTGCCGTCGAACGCGGCGACATAGAAAGCACGGTATTGGCGGCGGGCATCGTGCAGCCCATCAACTATGTCGATGTGGGCGCCCAAACCTCCGGAGTGCTTAAATCGCTGAAGGTCAAACGCGGTGATCTGGTGAAGAAGGACCAGTTGCTCGCGGAAATTGATCCGGTTTTGGCAGCAACAGCGCTCACGTCAGCCAACGCAACGCTCGAAAACATGACCTCGCAGCGCACGGTGAAACAGGCGCAATTCACGCTCGCAAAATTGCAGCGCGCGCGCAACGATACACTCTTTGCCCATGACTTGATTTCCGCCGATGACCGCGACATCACCCGTGCGAATTTCGATGTCGCTTCCGCCGACGTCGCTTCGCTCTCGGCTCAGATGAAGCAAGCTACGGCGTCGGTAAACACTGCGAAAGCCAACCTGGGGTATGCAAGAATCACGGCCCCGATGGCGGGCGAGGTGGTGTCCATCAGCGCGCTGGAAGGGCAAACACTCAATGCTAATCAGCAGGCACCGAATATTCTGCGAATTGCCGATATGACCACCATGACGATCTGGGCGCAAGTCTCGGAAGCGGACATTGTTCGCGTGAAGGTCGGCCAGGACGTTTATTTCACTGTTCTTGGCCAGCCCCGGCGCTGGAACGGCAAGATCAAACAAATCCTTCCCACACCGGAACTTATCAACAACGTGGTGTTCTACGACGTGCTGTTCAACATTCCGAATCCGGAGCGTGAATTGAACATTCAGATGACGGCACAGGTCTTCATCGTGTTGGCACAGGCAAAGAGTGTTTTGCTGATACCGACTGCCGTCATCGGCAATGCCAGCGAAGGCTCGAATATCAAGATACAGGTGCTCAAACCCGACGGCAGCGTCGAGTTGCGCTCGATCAAGATCGGCATCAAGAGTGAAATTTCAGCAGAGGTTACGGACGGACTCATGGAGAAGGAACAGGTCGTGATCAGAGGAATCACGACACAAGGCACTGCGAAAAGCGCGCTAAGCGCTCGGAAGGGACTGTGATGTCGTTCCCATTGCTCGAATTGAACGCTGTCAGCCGCACCTACACGACAGGCGGCATACCGCTGACAGTGCTCAGAGATATAAGACTGGTGATTCAGAGCGGCGAATTCGTCGCCATCATGGGCGCATCCGGCTCGGGCAAGTCCACGCTCATGAACATTATCGGCTGCCTCGACAAGGCATCGAAAGGCACCTATCGCATCCGCGGCGTCGATGTAGCCAGCCTCAACGGTGATCAGTTGGCAGCTCTGCGGCGCGATACGTTTGGTTTCATCTTCCAGCGTTACAACCTGATGTCCGATCTCAGCGCCGTCGAAAACGCGGAAGTTCCCGCTATCTACTGCGGCATGGCGAAAACTCAGCGGGAAGCCCATGCCGGCGAATTGCTGCAGGAGCTCGGCCTGAGCGACCGGATGCAACACCACCCCAATCAGCTCTCCGGCGGCCAGCAACAGCGCGTCAGCATAGCCCGCGCCCTCATGAACGGCGGGCCGGTGATACTGGCCGATGAACCCACTGGAGCGCTGGATAGTCAGGGCGGCAAAGAGGTCATGGCCATTCTGGAGAAGCTACACGAGCAAGGGCACACGATCATTGTGGTAACCCACGACAGCGACATAGCCGCTTACGCGCACCGCATCGTTCGCCTCAATGACGGGCGTATCACATCCGACGAGCTGCAGGAGAAAAGCAAGGCAGCTACTCTTTCGCAAGTTGGCGAAACGGGAAAGGATGGGAAGCAGGGCACGGCTGTTCTCGGCGAAGCCCTGAAGATGGCGTTGCGTTCGTTGCTGCACAATCGAATGCGAACAGTGCTGACCATGCTCGGTATCATCATCGGTGTCGCAGCCGTCGTGGCCTTAATGGCCATCGGCAACGGCGCTAAGCAGGACGTCCTTGAGCGCATCCAGGCCATGGGGACCGATCTGCTAACGATCAATCGAGGCACACCCGCTGTGCGCGCTTCAGCCAATATCGTGACCAGTTTCCTGCCTGAAGATCTGCCATCTATCAGCAGCGTGCCGGGAGTCTCCATGGCGGTCCCGGAAACAAACTCCTCCTCACTGCTGCGCTTTGGCGACCAGGACTTGATTGTCACGGTAGTCGGAACTGGCGAGGACTTTCCGCAGGTGCACGATTGGCCACCTCAGTCCGGCGTATTCTTCTCGGCGGAACATGTGATGCGCTATGCCCAGGTCGTCACGCTCGGTCAGACCGTTGCGAAGAACCTCTTCCCGGTCGGCACGAATCCGATCGGCCAGTATATACTCATTGGCAACGCTCCTTTCCTGGTCATTGGCGTATTAAGCATGAAAGGCTTGTCCGGAAGAGGGGATGACATGGATAACTCAGTCTGGATCCCCTACACAACGGCGGGAGCTCGGATCTTTGGACGACGCTTCTTCAACAGTATCGTCGTGAGAGTGACGCCGGGCGCTGACATGAGCTTGGTGCAGGACGAACTTACGGCACAGCTGATCAATCGCCATGGCAAAGAGGACTTTAACATTCGGAACATGGCCGATACGATCGAGACGGCCAGTGAGACACAGAATACTCTCACCTATCTTCTTGCGGCGATTGCCGTGATCTCGCTCGTTGTCGGTGGCATTGGCGTGATGAACATCATGCTGGTCTCGGTGACAGAACGGACGCGCGAAATCGGCATTCGCATGGCGATTGGTGCGCGCGGCTTCGACGTGTTGTTTCAATTCCTTACAGAGGCCGTCCTGGTCTGCTTTATCGGCGGTCTGGCGGGTGTTGTCGTGGGCGTCGGCGGCGGATTGGCTGCCTCCTCGATCATAGGCTGGCGTGTAGTGTTCACGGTTGCGCCGATACTCCTTGCCTTCGCGTGTGCTTTTCTAACGGGTATCGTATTCGGCTATCTTCCGGCCAGAAAAGCCGCACAACTTGACCCCATCGACGCGCTAGCTCGGGAGTGAAAACATCATGAGTCCACCTGGCTGCAGCATTTTTGTCAAAGTTATCTATCGATAATGGAGAGGCTTCCAAGGCTTTCAGCAAAAATCAAAAAAACCTGGCGCATACTTGATCCCGGACTTATCACGGGAGCAAGCGATGATGATCCTTCGGGGATTGCAACCTATTCACAGGCTGGAGCTGGTTTTGGTTTAGCGACTCTTTGGACAGCACTCATCACTTTCCCTCTCATGGCTGCCGTGCAGGAGATGTGCGCACGGATCGGCATGGTAACTGAGGAGGGATTGACGGCGACTCTGAGAAATTCGCATCATTTCACTTTGCGCCGAAGGAAGACGAGTACAAATCGGGAGAACAAACATTATGAAAACAACGGCAGCAAAGTCTCAAAGGAAAGTCCTTACGAAATCCCCCACAAGCATTCAAGGATTGGACGAAATCACAGGCGGGGGATTACCAAAAGGCAGACCGACGCTTGTATGCGGCGGTGCGGGTTGCGGAAAGACCCTCTTTGCCATGGAGTTTCTTGTCCGCGGAGCAACGCAGTACAATGAGCCGGGCGTCTTCATGTCGTTCGAGGAGACAGAGAAAGAACTCATAGCAAACGTCGCTTCGCTGGGGTTCGATATGGACAGCCTTGTAAGGCACAAGAAGATCTGGCTTGAGCACGTTCACGTTGAACGGTGTGAAGTCGAAGAAAGCGGTGAATACGATTTGGAGGGTTTGTTTATCAGGATCCATCACGCAATTGAGAGCATCCGCGCTAAGCGTGTTGTGCTGGATACCATAGAATCACTCTTTTCAGGGTTGCCAAATCCTCTCGTCCTGCGCGCTGAACTGCGCCGGTTATTGCACTGGCTGAAAAGGAAAGGCGTAACAACAATACTCACTGCAGAGCGAGGCCAAGGCACTCTCACGCGTGAAGGTTTGGAAGAGTACGTCTCCGATTGTGTCATTCTACTCGATCATCGCGTGAACGATCAATCATCCATACGACGGCTGCGTATTGTCAAATATCGCGGTTCAACGCATGGCACGAACGAGTATCCTTTCCTAATTGATGAAGATGGATTTTCCGTTCTGCCTGTCACTTCCCTGGGACTGAACTACTCTTCATCCCGCGAGAGAATTTCCACTGGTATTCCGCGTCTTGACACCATGCTCTCCGGTAAGGGTTACTTTCGCGGCAGTACAGTGCTTGTGTCGGGCACTGCCGGCACTGGCAAGACGAGCCTGGCCTCGCAATTTGTTGTTGCCGCATGCAAGAGGGGCGAACGCGTCCTGTTTTTTACGTTCGAAGAATCTGCTGATCAGCTTGTGCGCAATATGCGTTCAATTGGAATAGACTTAGAACCGTCTGTCAAGAAAGGGTTGCTTCGGTTTCATGCAACGCGTCCGACGAATTACGGCCTGGAAACTCATCTGACGACAAGTATCAAATTGGTCAATGACTTCGAACCTGACATCGTTATCCTCGATCCTATTAACGCGCTCGTGATGGGAGAGAACCAGACTGAAGTCAAAGCAATGCTACTGCGTCTTGTAGATTTTCTGAAGATGAAGGGGGTCACCGCATTCTTCACGAGTCTCACCTCAGCCGGCGATACTATGGAGATTACCGATGTGTACATCTCATCCTTGATAGACACGTGGTTGCTACTCCGTGATATCGAAATTGCGGGTGAGCGTAACAGAGGATTGTATGTGCTTAAATCCCGCGGTATGGAACACTCC
>JBEKOB010000058.1:0-27703 GCA_049522195.1 Bacteroidota bacterium | reverse complement strand
TGTCAAAGAACTCAAACGCATTGAGCGTTGGCTAAACAATCGTCCAAGGAAAGTGCTACATTACGACACCCCTCGCGAACGCTATCGTCGGATCGTTGCACTTCCTCATTGAATTCAGCAATTCAAACTTGGATATTGTACCACAATTCCCGAAGTCACTGTTGATGACGCTTGGAAACTCCTCGCAGCCACACTCAAAGATCCATATTTCGATGCGGTTCATTTCTTCCAAGAAAGCATAAGAGATTTCTGCTTCCTTGGTGACGCCATGTCTGCAGTCATTTATGGCGAAATGAGTCAACCTGTTTCGCGGTCGGAGTTTGTCAAGGCTGAAGCCGCAGTGCTCAACGCTTTCAAGGCCGTCGAGGCCATCATCGGCGATCCACCGAAGAATGAGAAGAAATTCCGGCAATGCTTGATTGATGTAGGCCTTGACCCTGACGAACTCGTCGGATTCGTCGGTCGTGGTCCTGACAGTGGAACCGATTTGCGTGTCCCGATTTGCGAGAAGATCCGGCAAATGAGCTACGTTCGTGACAAGAAGGCTGCCCATGGTCGGAGTAGTGCTGATCGCCGCCTCTCTTACTTTCAAATCATGGACTTTCAGGAGTGTGCGGCCACAGTAGTGCAAGTGGCAATAGAACACAAATTGGGTTGGCAAAACGGCGGCTAACAAACGGCAAACCGGCGCTCGCACGCTGGAGAGGCAAATGGGTTTGACAATTTCGTTTGAGAATTGTATCTTTGAATTGTCGTTAGACAGAGGGAGAACACCCACCTACCGTTTGCCACGCTTTCAGATCGCTTCACCATTTCAAAGATCCCATTCGTCACCATCTCAAAGGCATCACTCCGTCTTTGCTAATGCTTTGGCGTGTTCGTGGCCAAACACAACCACATTCCAAACACAGAGCAAGGGTGAACTTTGTGCTTCACACGACGTTGTGCGGTCTGGACTCTCTTCGCAATTGTGCATTATTGCTAGCATTATTGTTCTTTCGGTTGTGGCGCACGATTGATATGAAGGGCACAAAAACCAGCACACCAAGTGTCGATGTGGGCAATTCCATATGGCACGGTACCGTGAGATTTCAGGTTATTCTATTTTTCGTTCTGTTCACGGCTGGAGCGGTTGCTCAACGGACGCGGGATATCCGCATTCTGAGCGAGAGTGCGAGCTCTATCGTCCTTGAGTTCACCCCCTCGTTCGCGAATCGCGTTGTGGCTGGAAACGATGGTAAGCGATACACGCTCTATGATTTCCATGGAGCGGTGGCAGACCATGGCGTGCCGGGCTCGCCCTTGACTCCGTACCTGCCTGCGATCATTCATATGCCATCGCGCAGGTATTCCCAGCAGATTCTGGCGCAGGATTACGAAGATCTCTCTGGCGTCAACGTGGCCAGCCAGCCTTCCTGGAAGTCGAACAAAGACTTCGGACTGAGTCCGGTCTACGGTGCTCCCAATCCGAAATTCGTGACGATGGAGCGCATTCCGCAGCAGATCGCGAACCTTGTGAATGTCCACGAATCGCGAGGACTTACCCTGGGGACGCTGAAGATTACACCAGTGCAGGTCGTTTTCGGACGGAACGAGGTTCGTCTTTATCGCCGCATCGTTGTCCAGATTGATTTCGCGGCCGCGAGTCCCGATGGTATTTCCATTTCGGCATTCCTGAAGGGACGGTTCCCTTCATCTGTTCAAAAGAGCTCGGTTTCCAAAGTCCAAAATGTCGCAGGCGATTCTCCCCTGGCTCAGGGAGACTGGTTTCGGATGGATGTCAGTGAATCGGGAATATACAAAATCGATCAGGCATTTCTCACGAAAGCTGGCATTTCGGCGAGCTCGATCGGGAATATCAATTCTATACGGATCTTTGGGAATGGCGGTCGCGAAATTCCGGAAGATCTGACCACCGCGCGGCCAAACGGGCTTGAGGAGATCCCTCGGTTGGTGGTCGATAAGAATGGGAACGGAGTGTTCGACTCCGACGATTATGTCCTGTTTTACGGCAAGTCAACACGGGGATGGGACTATTCCCCGCAGGAGAAGACGTTTCACCACTATCTCAATCATTACACGGAGACGGATGTCTATTTTGTGACCTATGGCGGTGCGGCGCGTGGACGGAATATGGATTCTGTGGTGTCGACAAGCGTTGCGGGAGCGTACAAACCGACAGATTTTACCGAAAAGATCTGCACCGAACATGAGTTGTACAATCTCGCCAATTCAGGGCGTGAGTGGGTTGGAGAGTCGTTTAACCTGGCGAGCAACTCAATGACATTCTCCAACAGCCTTCCTGGTTTCGTCTCGACCAAGCCCACGCTCTACCGGTTTGCTTTCTATAGCGGCTCTACGACGATCGATGCCTTTGTTATCCAAGAAAACGGAAGCACCCTGGGATCGATTCCGATGTACGACATCGATGTTGCTTCCATTACGGATGTGAAAGCCTACCAGGCGCCGGTTGCGGAATACCTGCGCACCGGACCGTTGCTGAGTGACCGGAGTGTTCTGCGGTTGCAGTTTGTAACGAGCAATCCCGCTGCGGAGGGGCGGCTCGATTGGTTTGAAATACTTTATGCTCGCCGTTTTGAAGCGGACAATGACTCGCTGATTTTTACCTCCCCCGATACAACGGCAATTGTGGAATACACTATCTCGAAGTTCTCATCGCGCGACATCAATGTGTTTGATATCACCGATCACAAAAATGTGAAGCAGGTTACGAATCTTGCATTCGACCCGGCGGATGCATCGCTTGCTCGTTTCCAGGCGGCGCAAACGGCCGGATCGGTAAGGGAATTCATCGCCGTCGGGCCGAAGGGATTCAGGACGGCGGCGAATGTCCAACGTGCTGCAAATTCAAATCTGCATGGACTGATTGGGGGAGCAGAATTCGTCATTCTCTCGCCCCCCGATTTTCTGGCGGAGGCAGAACGGCTTCGCGCTCACAGGGAGCAAACTGATCAGCTGAGCTCGCAGGTGGTGAATCTCGATCAGGTCTACAATGAATTTTCCTCCGGCATCGTTGACCCGCTCTCGATTCGGGAATTTCTAAAGTGCACGCAGACGACCTGGTCTACGAAGCCGCGGTATGTGCTCCTGTTTGGAGCCGGCAGCTTCGACTACAAGAACATACTCAAGACAACCGACCATAATTGGGTTCCGCCGTGTGAGACGCTGGAATCGAATGAGCAAATCAGCACGCTCGCCAGTGACGACTACTTTGTATTTCTCGATCCTTCCACCCAGACCATCTCGCTCCCGATCGGACGGCTTCCGTTGCATTCGGTTGATGATGCGAAGAACGTGGTCGACAAGATCATCGCGTACGATACTTCCAGGTCTTATGACTCATGGCGCAACCGCATCACGTTCGCAGCCGATGACGGACTGACCACGACCGGAGATGACGGCTCGCTTCATACCGATCAATCCGAGCGGCTGGCGCAGGATTACACGCCCGACACGTTCAACAAGGAAAAGATCTTCATTGTCGAGTACCCAACGGTAAATACCTCGACCGGTCGGACGAAACCAACGGCGAACGTGGCAATCGATGAGGCGATCAATCGCGGAACTGTCATCCTCAATTGGACCGGCCACGGGAACACGCAACAGTGGGCCCACGAAAACGTGTTTTCTGTGGCCCAGGATTTTCCAGTGCTGAATAATAAGGGGATGCCGTTCTTCCTGGCCGCAGCGACGTGCGATTATGCCCGATACGATTTCCCCGCCTCTGCGAGCGATATCAGTGCAGGCGAGCAGCTGATCCTGATGTCGGGGCGCGGTGCGATCGGCGAGGTTACAGCGGACCGGGTCGTTATCTCCGATCAGAACGCATACTTGAATCAACGCTTCTATGAACACCTCTTGAAAGAGACGGACAGCCTTGGACGACCGATGCGACTCGGTGATGCAATGTGGGAGACAAAGCAGGAGGTGTACAGCACGAATGACCAGAAACACCACCTGCTCGCGGACCCAACGATGCGATTGGAGATTCCACACGCCGGTATCTCCATCGACAGCATCAACGGTGAGAATCAATACGCACTTGTGATTGTTGGAGCGCTGGGAAAAGTAAGAGTTCGAGGCACACTAAAATCTGCAACAGGCAAAGCATTGAGCTCTATACAGGGGAAAGCGATACTTGAAGCATATGACTCGAAGAGGAAGGTGCTTGTCCCCGAGTGGGGTGACTACTACTTCTTGACAAACGGAAGCTTGATCTATCGAGGCGAGGTTTCGGTGAAGAATGGACAGGTGCAGGGGGCCTTTCCAATTCCCAAGGACGTTTCCTACGCGAACGACCGCTCACGAGTCGACATCTATGCATGGAACGACTCAACGGATGCCGCTGGGTTTACAGAGAATCTCTCCATCGCTGGAACCGCCAGTGCAGCGATCGATACGGTCGGACCGACAATACACATCTATCTTCAGGATGAATCGTTCCGTCCTGGCGATGTCGTCAGTCCGGATGCGTTATTGATTGTCGACCTTACCGACAGCAGTGGCATCAACACCTCCACAGCGGGGATCGGTCACAAGTTGGCAGCGACTCTGGATGGTTCGCAGCGGTCGATCGATTTGACGGATTACTATCGCGGAAACCTCGACACGTATCAGAGCGGTCAGGTCCGGTATCAGTTCAGCGCTCTGGCAGAAGGACGCCATACGCTCGCCGTCAAGGCATGGGATATCTACAACAACGCCTCGAGCGCCGAGACGTATTTCGAAGTGCATGCGTCATCCCAACTATCGATCTATAATGTTTTCAATTTCCCGAACCCATTTGCACGTTCGACCACGTTCACGTTCCAACGTTCTTCAACAGATCCTATTGACGTCATGATAAAGATTTATACTGTCGCCGGACGCCTGATACAATCGTTGGAAGTCCCGTCTGTGTCAGATCGGTTTGTCCAGATTCCATGGGATGGCCGGGATCGTGATGGATCGGAGCTTGCAAACGGAGTCTATTTGTACCGGGTCATCACGAGATCGTTTGACAGGACCTCGACGAGTGAGGCGCTGGGGAAGTTGGCCGTGCTTCGGTGACACACAATTGGAATGAGAAGCATTGCTGGGATTTGTGCGGAGGAACCGTTTTCTCATCTCAATAGACCGTGAACCGCTCGAATCGTTCTTGCCGGCCCAAGAATGATCGAGGAGGAGCGGGGTTGTATTCAATCATTGACGGAATTTGTCAACCATTCGAGGTGCATAGTGAACGTGAAGGATGCCATTAACCTGGTGATGTCCCTGAGCATTGTCGTGATATTTAGGACCCAAGGTCAGAGCCTTCGCGACACCACTCTCCGAGCAGACTATGTTATCATCTGCTCTTCGACGAATCAAGCGCAAGCCGAACGGCTCGCAAATTTCCGAAGATCGTACAACGGCTTCGTGGTCAAAATTGTCTCCATAGAATCGGTCTATGTGAACTTCTATTTCTCCAACGCTCCCGATTCATCGTTGCGCAGTTTCATAGGGTACGCAACAATGTTCTGGAGAGCTCCCCGTCCGCGCTTCTTCGTGCTGGCCGGCAATGTCAACACCATCCCATCGCATAAAGAGCCCGGTCTTGAGTTGCCGCCCACGATTCACGAAGATTCGGTTCTGGTAGATACTTGGTTCGTGGAAGGAGAGGGGTCCTCATCGGAGTCTCCTCGGTCCAGCGCATCCATCGGACGGTTACCAGCCTGGACGGCCGGACAACTTGATACAATTATATCAAAGACAATTGCATACGATCAGGACTTATCTGACCCGTGGAACGTGGGATTGAGGACCTCCGGATTCGTGGGAAGCGATGAAGGAGGTTTTTGTGTTTATAGGTGACAAGAACACAGTAATGTGTCCATATACTGGAATCAAGGCTCACAACGCAATGCGTATTTGCACCAGTTATGCGCGAGCAAAGATTCATTTTGATAGTGCGTTTTGCGGCACCAAGGTTTTTCTAGGAGGGGTTTCTCATGCCAGAAAGACATCCTCAGATCGTCGGTCAACGTTCATCAATTGCGCTGCTTTCCGGAGTGTTCGTCATTCCGACGCGGAGATTGTTATCCATCGTGGCGATGCTGACAATTCTCTCTGCGTGCACGGATTTGGGAGAACAGCCAGTCACATTCGACATTACAAACGCAACCGGTACAGTCCTGGAAGCTTCTCCGTCGTTCTATGTCATACAGTGCGATTTTCCGCTTCAGATTTCAGCTGCCACGTTCTATCCGACCAATCTAACGGATACTTTCAGGAAGAATGGTCTCAGGGTCCGATTTAGCGGGCAGATCGCCAGCAGTCCAGGTCTGGATTATCTTTATCTTCCGGTAAGGCTGACATTCATCGAACGACTCCAATTCTGAGCAGTGAGCGGACGACCGAATCGACCTCACACAGACCATTTATTTGTGCCGCAAAACGCGAACGACATGGACCTTTGCCTGCGCCTAACAAACGGCAAACCGGCGCTCGCACACTGTATAGGCGAAGGAAGTTCAAGATTGCCTGAATGTAAAGAACTCGCTCCATTGCGTCTTGCCACAAAAATGAGTCGTTCTGAGGTGGTGAGCTGCAGCGGCGTGTTGCCTTAACGTTATGCGCAACGCCCGACTCAGTTTTGGAAAGGCAGACGAATGATGATCCTAAGCAAATTCCTAACGTACTGTTCTGGCTTCCTGGCGCCCGTCATCGTAATCCTGACCGCCTATATCGCAATTCAACAATACGGGCTTACCAGACAGAAAGTGCGATTTGATCTCTATGAACCCCGAATGAAGATCTATCGCTCAATCAGGGCTTTCCTTACAGACATTATCCGCGATGGCAGAACCTCGCACCTACAAATTGCTACTCTGATGGATGAGACGTCCGAGAGTCACTTCCTCTTCGGACGTAAGGTCACGAAGTACATCGACCTCCTTTGTAGTCATGCTCTTGAGCTCAATGAGTTGACGACTGAGCTCGATCGACCCGAACTGCCGGTCAGCGATCGAAGAACCGAGCTAGCTAAGGCGAACACCGTTCATCTCCGTTGGCTTGTTCAACAGAGGAAGGTAATCCCGAAACTGTTCGCTCGGTATTTGAGAATAGACGCATGATTGCCTCATTAGCTGCCATCAATTCTCGCAGGCAGATGACGGGCGCTGCGCTTAACAAACGGCAACACGGCGCTCGCACACTGGGTAGTCGGAGGAAGTTCAAGATTGGCTAGATAAATAGTGCTCGCTCCATTGCGTCCGGTCACGGAATTGAATCAGTCATAGTGGCGGTCCGCAACGGCGTGTTGCCTAAACGTTGGGCGCACCCGCCAAGGCGAGAAAGTGAGAGTCCCATGTCAGAGAAACTAATTGGGTTGATAGTCATCCTTGTGGTCGGCGCAATAGCCATGATTTGGGGTGGCTATGGCAGGGGTTGGATTCGGCTAGTGTGGTACAAAAAGAAATCGGACAGTCAGAAGCCAGAGTGAGGAAGCTTTGATTGACAGTTTCTTCTCTCCATTAATGGAGGTACATAATGAACACATCCTGCAAACAAACAGTCATCGTCCCCTTTTTTCTCGCTATCATGACATTCTCAGCGGCGTCTGCGGACGATCACGTCATCGTTGAATGGACGAGATCGGGAATGGGCGGGCGATACCCGTCACGATTGACGGAGATCTGGATGAACGAAACAAGCGTCTATGTCAAGGGGAGCAGGATCGTCTCAATTGAGCGCTACGATCTCCAGAAACGCTGGAGGCTTTCGCTTGAAAAGAAACGATACGTCGAGGAACCGCTTGCCGTCGCCGTGGAACAAAAAAGCGTCAAGGATACCGTCGCAATCCAACGAGCCGGATGGAACTACGACCCGGAATATGATTGGAGCGTCAAAGAGACGCAACGGGAGGAGGTCATCGGCGATCAGCGATGCAAGCTGATCGTTGCAGACGGCGATGCGGACTACGCCTCTGAATCCGTCGAGCTTTGGGTGACGGAGAATGTGCCCATAAACATTGTGCTCTTCAACGAGCGCGTGACGGCAAGGACGGTCGATTTTGACTGGCAAGGCCTGCTGAAGCTCTCTCCTGCTCTGAAGAAATGCTTCGTCGTGAAGAGCATCGACATGAGAGATCCCTCGATAGCGCCGTCATCGACTTCTGAAATAAAGGTCACAAAGCTTGAGACGGCGGCTCCCCCGCCGAAGATCTATGAGGTTCCCGAAGGTTTCCAGAAGGTGAATTCGATCGAAGAAGTGATCAAATGACTGTGAGGCTAATATGAAGACTTCAACACTCTTGAAGGGGGCGCTCCTTGTCGCGCTGCTCGCCTCTTGCGCGAGGCTTGCGCCAGCGCAGGATACGCTTCCACGATACGTTACCGTACAGTTGAAACAGCTGGAAGAGACCTGGCACATTCTCGACCTCGTGTCCACGACGATCTGGCCCGGATGGACAAGCTTTGACGACGTGCCCTTCCTGTTCGTCTATCCCAATGGTGTTCAAATGCTCGTCGGCTATCCGAAACCACCGGAAGGGTTTTCCCCTGTCGCGGGCGTCGACGTGAGGGGCAAAAAGGTGTACCTGGATCGACGCAAGGAAATACCTCTTGCGATACCTCTGCCGTTGACCGGGGGTGGCGGTCCCGTACCGTACGGATTTGTGGATGGAAAGCCGATCACCGTTGTCATGATCGACATGCAGCCGATGCGTACGCCCGACGGGAAGTACGCGAAGCAGGTTGCGGGTGACGACTACGCGACGGGGAGTGAAAATCAGATCCTTATCTGCATCCACGAGCTGTTCCATTGTTTTCAGAAAACCCTCTATAAATGGAAAAGCGGCAATCTCCGTTTCAACACCGATGAAAACTATGCCGTCTATGCGGAGATCGAAGGGATCGCTCTGGAACGGGCGTACCTGGAACCAAACGATGAACTCGCAAAGGAATACCTGAAGGATTGTCTCGCGGCCAAACAGCTCAAGCGACGAAGCATGAATGATCTCGAGCGTCTCCAGGAATCAGATGAAGAAATCATGGAAGGAACGGCAACCTATTCAGAATTGATGACATCGACGTTGCTCAAGAAAGGCTATCAAACGCTCATCACGCGGACGGACGATCCGTACTTTTTCAGCTTCAGGTATGCGGACTCGCTCATTCAACTGAAGTTGAATATGTTGAGGAGCTGCAGGGTCAACAGCCTCTCGAGCAGGGACAAGAGCTATCCGTACGGTTGCTATGAGGCGATGCTCCTTACCCGCTTTTCTCCCGGGTGGAGGGATGGGTTCTTCCAGAAAGGGAATGGGCTCGACGTCGTCATCGACTCTTTGTTATCGCTTTCACCGCAGGAGCGGGAGATCGTTACCGGCCGTCTCCGGAGCCGTTATGGCTATGACACCATCTACGCCCGGCATGCCAGAGTGATTGGCGAACGAGACCGGGCCTTCGCAATGGTGCAGAAAAGAAACGGAATGACATACATCGTGAACTTCAAGAACACCGGCGAATTTGTCGCCCCCGAATCGTCCCAGACGTCGTACAAAGTTGGATTGATCAATATTTTCCCGAAGGGAATCAGGCGCGTGAAGATTGCCGACGTGGTTTTCGAAGGTGAAGAGACGCCGATGGTGAACGACCAGATTTATTATCTCAAGTGGATCGATACGGAAGCCAAAGGGACCGGGAGGGGTTACGAGGTGCAGGGAGTTCGCGAAGGCACGACGAACATTTATCGGGATGCCACGTTTAAGACGCGCGGATTCAAACTCTCGGCACCGAGGATTGAGATCAGGGAAAGCAAGGACCGCGTGAAGGTGACAGTGCTGGCGAAGGTGAGAGTCCCATGACCGATAAACTGATTGGGTTGGTAGTGATGCTTGTCATCTGCGCAGTAGCCTTGATCTGGGGTGGCTATGAAAGGAGTGACCTGTTCTATCACCCGGTGTCGCACTTCACTCTGCATCCCTTGATCGAGAATGGCTGCCCGCGCTTAACCAATCGGCAAACCGGCGCTCGCTCTCTGGAAAGGCGACGTTCAATCAGAGTTTGGCTAGATGTAAAGTGCTCGCTGCCACGGAATGGATCAAGTCATAGTGGCGGCTCGCAACGGCGGTTTGGCTAAACGTTAGGCACCACACAGCCTCAGACCAGAATAGGCGGCAGGGACCAATTGTCGATGACTCGTCCGACTACATACTGCACTTATTGCGGCAAACCGAATCCTGAGACGGTTGATCATATTCCGCCTGCAGGTCTTTTCCCCAAGCCGCGTCCGTCTAATCTCATTACGGTTCCAAGTTGCACAGACTGCAATGCAGGTGCGTCAATAGACGACGAGTATCTGAAGATTTGGCTGCTGCTCAGACATGACATCTCCGAGCGTAGGCCTGGATCCACTCTTCGCGATTCAGTCTTTCGGGCGCTGGCGAAACCCCGCAAACGTAGAATGCTCAATATGCTCTTGGGAAGCATGCGTCGAGTTGCAGTCCACACTCCTGGCGGTCTCTTCGTGGGACAAGTTGCGACCTACCATGTTGACCTAGCGCGCTTTGGGAAAGTGGCTGACCGGACCGTCAAAGGTCTCTTTTTCCATCACTATGAGAGGCGTCTTCCGGAGACTCATGACGTGCGATCATATGCGGAATCAGGCCTCCGGGAGATAAATCCGACAACGCAAGTTTCGTTGTCTCACCTGATCACTTCCTTGCGTTCGAGACCCTCGCGGAAAATCGGTGATCGAGTGTTCGAATACTGGTTCCAGGCAACTCCCGAAGATCCAAATTCGACAGCTTGGCTTCTCCGTTTCTATGATTCAGAGTCGTTTCTATGTCTCACTGCACCAGCAGACGGCCAAGTCCCTGCCGCCTAGCTAAGGTCTCGAGAGAAAGAACATCGGCTGTGCAGCGCCCAACAATCGGCAACACGGCGCTCGCACTCTGGATAGGCGAAGTTGGAACAAAGGGTTGGCTCAATATAAAGTGCTCGCTCCATTGCTCGCCGCCGCGAAATGGAGTAAGACATAGTGGCAGCTCGCACCGGCGTAGTGCCTGAATCGTTAGGCGTAACGCCGACCAACGTAAAGTGAAATCTCGTAAGACGTGCATATTGCCTCTTGTTCTTCTCCTCATCGGTGGCTGCTCCGATCTTGGCGAGCCATTCGTTGCACCCCCGCCAGATCTACAAGCCGGCCAGCTTCTTGCTGTGCCCGAAACGACGATGGTCCAAGGCAGACAATTCATTCTCCAAACGTCCATGTGGAGAAGTTTCATGCCAATATCGCCTCCGGATGGTACACCATTGGCAGGTGTCGTATTCATCAATGCTCTGGATACGCTCTCGATCGCAAGTACTCTTTCGAGTGATGCAGTGTGGATTGTCTATCAGCAGCAAGTATGGAAGAGCTGGTTTTCGAGTCAGCCATATCCACCGAGTGAGTTGAAGAAGAATCAATTGGCAATGATCTTCAACAATGGCCCGAAGTGGGGACCAAACGTCTACGTTGAAGTCATTGCAAGAGTGCTAGACTCTGGAGGCAATATGCACTTAGTACGAGCATCCAATCAGTGGATCGGTCGGACGGATTAGAGAAAGTCGGCGCTACGCCTAACAACCGGGGAACCAGCGCTCGCACGCTGGATAAGCGATGGAGGTCGGGAGGTTGACCAGATATGAAGTGATCGCTCCATGCCGCTGTTTACACATTTGATAAATTGAATGAGTTCGACGCGGCACGGCGTTTCGGATGAACGTTATGCGCAATGCCGCCAACACAGGGTTCAGCCGGTTCTTCACTGCACCGGCCATATTCAAAAAACTCCTCCAGAAAGGAAACCTATGTTCGCAGTATCAATCATCACCAGACGACTTAAAGAGGGGAAGACATACGACGACTTCCGAAAAGCATGGTTCCATACAACTGGATTTGGGGTGAGCAGTAAACTCTATACAATGATCAATGCGTTCGACCCGCAGGAAATCATTGTCGTAGGTTTTGTTGAAATTCGAGAAGGCGAAGACCCGCTGAGAGTACTAAACATCGAGGTAAAGGAGAGGCAAGACAATCCGCTCGACTCCATCGTTAAGCCGGAAATTGGCCGCGTATACGGGGTGTTGGTCTCGGAGGATGACTTTTCCGCTACAGGAGCTATCGACTATCGACCAGCATCAATTCACGGACAGCCGACGGACTTCAGCGAGGTCACGAGTGCGTTGTCGCTCGCGAAGACGTTGATCACGCAGGCATCAAGGGAACGAGACAAAGCCAAGGAGATACTAGGCGGTCGCCACTGAGTTGGAGGCATGAGCGCAACGCAGCCCACAAGTGAAATATCTAACCTGATATTTGGAGACCGATTCATGAAAGCTATTGTTCTTTTTCTCACTATCGCATTGTTCTCTTCTGCCGCTCTTTCACAAAACTTGCTGGTATCCAGTACTCTCGTCGGAAGATCCACCTCAATATCGGATTCGACGGACGGAGTTGCAGAACATTTCAATGAACTTGGGCAGATCTGGATGCGGGCGTACAATGACAACGATTCCACAACACTCGCAGCACTGTACACTCCAGACGCCGATTACATTTCTTCTCACGTCCAGGGTCTTGTCGCACACGGACGTGACCGTGTTATTGCGAACTTTCAAAGGGGAATCAAGAGCGGCGGTCATATCGATTCCGTTTCTATTATCTCGATTCAATTGTCTTGTGATCTTGCAACCCTTCTGTGCAAGTACGAGGCCACAAATAGTGGACAGAAAGCCATCGGACGAAACCTGCTTGTCGTGAAGAAGGTCGGTGGCAAGTGGCTCATCACATTACACATGACCGTCGTCTAAAGTGCTGGGGTGCGCATAACCAACAGCAAACCGGCGCTCGCACACTGGATAGGCGACCGAAACTCGATGGTGGGCAAGATGTAAAGGGTTCGCTCCATACCGCTGCTCGCACTTTCGTAATCAGAATGAGCTCGCAGCGGTACGGCGTTTTGCCTAAACGTTCGCTGCCACCGCTTCACACTGTATATTGATTATCATTTCAGGACACACACGATGAAAACGATCATCTCACCGGTTTTCACTCTTCTTCTCTGCGCCCTCACAGGGATCGCTAGCTTTACGGCGATTAGTTATGCACAGGAACCGCGGCACGTTCTAGGTCGTGAGGATGCACGTTATGATTCACTCATGCGACGGTTAATGGGCCGAGAAATTGACACGACGAGCAGTCACGTTGCGCGCCAAATCGACACCATTAGGTTCTTCCGGAACTGGGCAATGCTCAAGAAGGGCCTCTCTCGGGATGATGTAAGAAAACTTCTGGGTTCCCCGATCATGATTGCAAGAGATCTAGAGCATGGCTGGATAATCTGGTCGTATGGTGATCGCAATCTGGCATTCAATTCCGTCACAGGAAAACTATCGCAATGGGACAACCTTTATATTATTTGGGATAAGCTTCAGATGAAGTGAAGCGGCTGCGGCGAACAAACGGCAACACGGCGCTCGCTCACTTGATAAGCAAAGGAAGTTCAACTTTGGCTGAATGTAAGCGCTCGCTCCATTGCGTCCCGCTAGGAAATGTTGAGTCAGTTGAATGTGGCGGCTCGCAATGGCGTTTTGCCTGAAATCGTCAGCCGCCATTTGCGAGAGGACAATATATGCCACAAGACCCTGCCATTCCGTTCGTACGACAAAAGTACTCGACCTACGAGAATTTCTTCGTCGATTGTCCTTATTGCGGTTTTCCTAATACCTTTAACCGTGCATCCGATTTCGCGTGTTTCGAGCCCATTGCACGGCGACAAGTAACTTGCCAGAAAACCGAGTGCCAGGAATCCTTCTTCATCGGAGGTGATCTGGTAAATCCCGCTTGGCAGATGCTCATCATTGATTGCCAGATCCTTAAGTCCCAGAAGTACTATGCTTATTGCATACTTAACCTCGCCCAGTCATTCGAAGTGTATCTCAGCCTGTTTCTCCGCGTCGAGCTCCTTTACAAACCATATGCTGAAGAAGGGACTCATGAGCTGCATCGCTTCAACGATTTGTCTAACCTCCTTTATAGCACGATCAAAAAGTTCACATTCAATTCGTTATCAGGTGTGTTCATAACCATGATGCTTAACCCTCCAAACCCAAAGGGCATGGCTGAAGCAGAGGCTTTTATCAACGATCTTCCGAATAAGACCAATCAACCAACCGACGATCTAATCCGAAAATTGCCCGATGTACATCTCTCTCAGCTTCTACTAGATCTCAAGAGCCCACGCGTCGTGACGCTTCGTCATCAGGTTGTTCATAAGCGAGCATACCGTCCTACTATTGAGGAGGTTGATTCCTCAATCGACGAGACACAACGCCTCCTTTACGCAATCGATCACAAGCTTGGGCTGCTAATTGATGACCTCAATCACTATGTTGAACTCGCAAACGGCGGCTAACAAAGCAGCAAACCGGCGCTCGCGTGCTCCCTCAAGATGTGAAACCAAGTTCTGATCGATCACCACATCATCGCATTCATCGGTGAAGATCGGTGGGGATTCTTTGTTTTACTCAGTAAATCTTCAGTCACACCCCAGCTTTTCCCCAAGATTGAATCACCATTCCTAAATTCTGCAAGTCAATTTAACCTTCTGTAGTTGCCCATACTTCTACGTACAGGCTTGTCGGTACTTGTACGAATTGATTTTGACCTGATACTCTCTTACCATCACCACCAGACACCGTAGCCCGCCTCTGACATTCGAACCTACCTGTGCAATGTGGTATTGAAACCTCCGGATTCGCAGAGGCGATGAAGGAGGTTTTTGTATCTATAGGTGACAAGAACGCAGTACTGCGTCCACTTGCTGGAATCAGGGCTCCCAACGCAATGCGTCCATATAGTAGTGTGTCATTGCGTCGCCGCATAAGCTTGTCAGGAGTGATTATCCAACGAGAGTGAAAGGAATTGAATTGGTTGTTAAGGTAATTCTTCAGAAGGAGGATACATGAGAAACTTCTTAATACTCATTGCCCTGGAGATATTTGTCATAGGGTGTTGCTCAGCGGCAGACCCCGTCAAGGGTGATTCATCCATCGTGTCACCGGTTACGATCACCATTTTATGTGATAATGTGTCCTATGATACGATGTTCACGGCGGCTTGGGGCTTTTCATGTTCTATCGCGGGTCTGGAAAAGACGATTCTCTTCGACGCTGGGAACGATCCAGGTATTTTGAAGCATAACATGAAACAGGCGAACATCGACCCAAACCAGATTCAATATCTGGTATTCTCGCATCGTCATGGTGATCACATTGGTGGACTAGTAGTTCCTGACACTTCGACGATGAGCTACCAGGCAGCCACGATGGGCGCCACCGGTTGGAAGAATCTGGAGATCGCATTTCTTCCCTGCGAACTGCCGTGCCAAGTCGCCCGAATTGAACGAGTAGATTCTTTACCTGTCGAACTATTTCCTCACGTGTTTTTGACTGGAATCATGCCTGGAGTCGTGCCGCCAAAAGTGATACATGGAGACGAACAGAGCTTGATCATCGACACTCCGCAGGGACTGGTACTGATCACTGGTTGTTCCCACCCGGGAATTGTGTCGATACTGAAGAGGGCAAAAGAGATAGTGAACAAGGATATTTATCTGGTCTTGGGTGGTTTTCATTTATTGAATCACACGGATGAGCAGATTAAGACCATCGTGGATTCTTTCAAATCGATGGGTGTGCGCTATTGCGGTCCTGGGCACTGCACAGGCGATAAGGCGAAAGCGGCATTCCGGAAGGCCTACGGCGATCACTATGTGGAGGTGGGCGCCGGTAGAACAATCATCGTTGATAAAGATGGACTGCGCTTCATTCGGTAATTCTGCGATGTAGTTTCATGATGTATGCGAAATTGTTTTGAGCGCGCCTGCGCAAGATGGCGGCTCGCAACGGCGGTTTGCCTAAATCGTTAGCTGCCACGCAGGCAAGGTGGCGGTTTGCCGACCAGTCATGTGCAACAAAGCCGAATCAACCTTGATCCAAGCATCGACCTTCACGTCAGGTTCAGAAAGGGAGAACGATGGGCTCTCTAATACCGTGGATTGAAGTCACTATAGCCGGTTTCATTTTTGTTTCAGCGGCATTCTTCGCGTTCCTACGTTACGCTCAGATATATAGTCTGGACTATCCGCAGAAAGTGGGTGCGCTTCTGCCCTACGTTGCCATCGCTTCAGCGTTCCTCTCATACGTAGTTGGCTTTTCAGCTCATCTAGTTGTTCACGGAGCCATCGGGACCCTCTGGCCAAGTACCAAGAGCACACCAGACCAACTCATTGCTCTTCAGACTCAGTTGCCAGAACAGCTACGATATACGTTTGGTCACACATACGGGAACCTGGTGATGTTGCGACTCATTGTGATTGCACTTATCTGCCTTGCGATCTCATTGCACCTTTGGCTACCCAAGGTTTCCATTCCAAGACGACGCCCTTTCTATGTCACTTGTTGGCTATTAGCCGCCATCCTCTCGGTAGCGTACTTTGTTCAGCGGCAACTCTATGTTGAAATGAACAATGACATCAGAGCTAAATATCCATATCAATCGACAGCACGCGCTAATTCTACTGAATCGACCGTGCAGGACACAACGTACGGCAAACTGCGCAAATGACTGCGCGGCGCCTAATAAACGGTACACCGACGCTCGCACGCTGGAAAGGCGATGTTGAAACAAGATCGGCTGAATGAAAAGTGCTCGCTCCATTGCTCGCCGCCAGAGCAATTGAGAATCAGTTCGATACGGGCGGTCCGCAACGGCGGTTTGCCTAGATGTTAGCTGCAATGGCTGCCGGTAGGGCTTCACAGGCTGCAAATGTCATCGTAATCGGAGGCTTTCATGAACTCACTTCTTATCGTCCTGGTCGGCATCGTCGTGATTGCCAATTTCATATTCACAATATGGTCTTATTTGTCTCTCAAGAAGCTTACATCCTCCGCAGATTCTAAGAAGCCAGCCGACAACTTCTTGATTGAGCAAGTCGTGCACACTCGGAGTAGTCTGAATGTCTTATATGCCAGCATCGCGATCATGACCTTCGTCCTTGCGTTTTTCGGATTCAACGTACAAAAGAACGTCACAGAGCAAGTCACAAAGGACGTGGCTCAAGCAGCGAAGGTTGATTTGGAAGCTCTGAAAATCAAGTCCGATCATATTGGCATCCTAGACTCGCTCGGTTCAGCAGCTTTAGCTGACCTTACCAAATTCCGAGACCTGGCGCAAGGTTACTCAGAGTCCATCAAACGTCTTCCGCAGAAATTGTTCGTTGTTCATGATCTCCAGGTTACAAAGAGTACGTACTTCCTTTATTCGGATTTGAAACCTGTAGATGGCAGCACTCTTCCGAAGTTCTTGGAACCACCTGTTGTCTTGTGGAATGCCCATAGTGGCGATATGTCAATCGGGACGGATGTCAAACCGGATATCAAGGGCATCAATATCTCACCCGTCGATGCATGCTCTATTGATCTTTGGATTTATGCTCGATGAGAGATATTCACCGGCGCTCGCACGCTGGATAGGAAAGCACTAGAGTTCCCAACGGGCGGTTTTGTCGCTGCCCGACAACAGAAGGAGGTCCGTTGATGCTACTCTCTCTTCAGATATTGGCACTCATCATCACTTATGTTGTCTTCGGGCTTCTCGGCTATCGACTTTCAAAGAGATTCAAAAGGCCAGTATCTCTTGTAACGTGGGTTGTTCTGGTCCTGCTCACACTACTCGCAATCGGCATCATGCCAGGTGCTACTCTCATCGGTGCGGGCAAGGTAGGTATCCATATTAATTTCGCTCTTCAGGCAATTGGTGTCGGCATCATTATCGGTCTGGCAGCGCGAGAGATCCGGTCGAAGGATCAGACGAAAAACTCTTTCTTTGCTGATGTCTTTCGCCCTAGCTGGCATTCGATTGCCGCCATTGACCTTATACTCATACTATTTCTGCTCCTTTTGTTTCTCGTGGGCCGACTTCAATTCAATAATCCCATCGACACCCACATTCAAGTTGTTGTTCTTGACAGCACAATGCACGGTTCCGCATCCACCATTTCGACTCACAACTCAGCTCTCCTTGAGGTGCTAAAGGAGTACTTTGCCTCTGGTGGACATCTTATGGCCTCTCGTGAGGCTGTTCAGATGCAAGCGCGCATGTTCTATTCGGCGATTTTGGCTGTGCTTTTGTCGCTATTAATTCGTGAAGGTTCATTGAAGAAGAAAGTGATTGTCTCGCTTGTTTCGATTCTCATTTGCTCTATGTACCTGCTTGATGTGCACTTGGAAGATCTTTTGATTAGGGATCGTTGCGCGGAAGCAGTTCTATCCAATGGAATGGAAACGCTTCTCAAGCCAACTTCCATCGATAATGTCTGGTACAATCTCGATAGCAAGGAATTCGCACAAGCGGTTGGGAAAACTTCAGAGCTCCCGAGCAGATGGTGGAGGAAGCTGCACCTGGCGTTGCGACCGAGCTTGCCTCAAATCATTTATTATTTGATCCCAGGTATTGGAATCTACCTCTTCGCAATGGCTCCAAGAAGAAAGCGCACGCTGAACTTTGAGCATCTCTGACAGCTCAGCGTATGATGAGCGGCACACCAACGCTCGTGGGCTAGTATGGTCAGAAGGCCCGTGTTGTCTATCCTAATCTGCGATGAAAGAATAGATACCAATGGACATCATAGCCTATATCTTTGTAGTAGTGATGATCGCTGGCTTTGTTTTGGCTTTCAGATATGCTAATCGACAGCATCGCAAGGAAATCCAGCGAAGAGACGAGTTCCTCAAGGACTATCAACGCAAACGCTCTGAGCAAGACGCCCAGAAGATTTGTCCACACTGCCAGAGCAAAGGAACGGTCACTACTCGTTATGTTCAAGTCAAGAAAGGCGTCAGTGGCGGGAAACTCACAGCTGCATTTCTCACGCTCGGCCTTTCACTATTTGCTGTTGGACTCTCGCGAAGAGAAACGCCGACAGAAGCTCGTTGTTCCAAATGCGGTTCTGTGTGGCACTTTTAACGTGGTTTCGGTCGCTGGTGTGGCGGGTGGTTCAACTGAACACTCAAATGCGGGTTGCCTCATCATTAGGCGCAAGCACGCACCGCTAGGTTCGCCACTGTGCGCAATCATCATTGAGGATTTTATGCCATTACATTTCCCTGGAGCTTGGCGATTCACTGTTCCAACTGGTTCCCAGGCGATTCCTGTAGACGCTGTGAGCGAATTTTACAAACTTGTCGCTCAGGTCGCGACACAAGGTACTCGCCGTGATAACCTCGAACACTTCAAAGGGTTCTTTGCTGGAGCAATCGGATTAACTCGCAGCTGGAGTTCGTCAGAGAGCTGGGCAGAAACTGACTTGCGGTCCTACATGGACGCCGCCGCGAGCAATCCGCCATTGTTTCTCGAAGCATTGTACGATGCTTTTGAGTCCATTCACAAAGCGCACGGTTATGACATACCTGACGTTGCGCTCATCAACAAGATTTGTCAGGAGCACCAGATCGCCTTTGAACTTGCCCCCCCAAGAGTGATTCAGCTGTCAGCGAACAGCCAGCCAATCCACGTTCCTCCTCCGCCGCCAACACTTGAGGACAATGCCGTCGAGCTACTGCAGGAGTCGACGGCGCGATCCGAACAACTACTTGCCGAGAATCGACCCCGTGAGGCTGTTCAAGAAATGCTTTGGGTCTTGGAATCTCTTTCGACAGGGTTCAAGGGCCTACCATTGCAGTCAGGCGAGGTCAAGGGAAAGTACTTTAATCAGATTGCTGCCGAGTTGAAGAGGACCAATCTCGGTACAACGTTCGACCGTGCCATAGATTGGTGTGAACAACTGCATGGCTATCTCTCTTCACCTACTGGCGGCGGCGTTCGACATGGCATTGATCTCTCATCTGGCAATCCGATTAGTGCTACCGAAGGTAGATTGCTGTGTAATCTGATTCGCTCCTACGTTGGTTATCTGCAAACCGAACATGAAAGGCTGAAGGGCTTAAAAAGCTAAACAGTTACACTTTGAGTGGGTGCGTGCCTGCGCCTAACAAAACGGGAAACCGGTGCTCTCATGCTGGAGAGGCAATGCTGAAGCTAGGATTGGCTAAGTATAAAGTGCCTGCAACGGCGGTTTGCCTAAATCGTTATGCGCAACGCAGCCGCGGGGAAAGTTATGCAGAAATATTTCGGATTAGCTCCATGAGGACTAGAACATGGTATCTCGGCCTTCTGATCTTCCTGATACCCGTATTCGTGGGCACAAGTTACTCCCAATCTGCCGAGACGCAAGTCAACTCATATGATCTCCATGCTCGCATATTCCCTGATACTATCGGCAAGATCGCTGTTGACGCACGCCTGCAACTCCGTGGTCGTCAGAGTGGGGAATTGTACCTTTTGGTCGGCCCTTCCATGGAAATGACATCAGTCGAATTCATCAACGAGAGAGGAAAACACACAGCTACGTATACAACACGAAGCGATACGCTCCGAGTGTCATTGCCACCCACAGAAGCAGGTCGTTCAACGGAACCCCTCACCTTAAGGATAACGTATACGCTCGATATAGAGGACCCTGCAACGAAGGCCATTGCCCTTGGCTCTTGGTATCCTTGGCAACCGAATGATCTAGCAACGTACTCTGTTCGGTTCGAGGGACCCAAAAATTGCTTAATTGTCACATCATTCCCATTGTCTAAGCGAGGAATCAACACCACCTGGATAGAGTTAAATGGGAAACTAGCGCAGCCCATTCCGCGCCTCTGGCTGGTCATCGCATCAGAATACACTCATCGCAGAATCTCGAGAAAAGTAGGTGACAAGCAAATTACATTCTACTATGATGTCCGATCGGACAGCACCACATGCTCAAAGATCGTCGATAATGTTTGCTCTTCCTTCAAACTGTACAGTGAATCCATCGGCCCTTATCGCTACGAACAGCTGACACTCATCGACATCGCCGACACGAACATGCAGTACGTCAATTCTCAGCCAGCGCTCATTCTAGTTGGGTCTGCCTTCATAGCGTGGTATGAGAAGTACGGAGTCAATTGGCCTGGGCATGAAGTCGCCCACCAGTGGTTCGGGTCGGGACTATTCTTTTCATGGCAGGATCCAGCCGCTTGGTGTCTGTCGGAACCCATCGCCGAATTCCTCAATCTCACGTACTTGAACCAAGCCCATCAAGGAAGACCTGCTGACAGCGTGGTTGTTGACCTCCTGGCAGAATTCAGGCGAGACTATTGGAAAACAAATGCCGACGTCCCTTTGCTAAAATCAAAGGGATCTCGAGTCACGTATACCAAAGGTGTGTACGCTATTCAGAAGCTGCGACTTTGTTTGGGGAATGAAAAATGGGAGGAATTTCTCAAAGAGCTTTACAGGGTGTACGAAGGAAAGTTTTTGCAGTTCCCTTCATTTGTGTCTCTCCTAACAGGATATGACAAGAGATGCGCAGACGACTTCTACCACTTCGTTGGGCAAGCAGGGTTGCCGGAGAAATGATTTCTATTAGGAATATATCTCGCGGCTGCGCGGCGCATCACAATCGACACACCGGGCGCTCGCACACCGGATAGGCAAAGGAAGTTCAGAGATTGGCTAAATTAGTAGTGCTCGCTCCATTGCTCGCCGCCACGAATGGAGTCGGTCATAGTGGCGGCATGCCGCGCACTACTTGTTGAGGCAGTCAGCCGTTTGGAAATGCGTTTCGTAAGTTAACAGCAGTTCAATATCAGGGGGCGAATCGCGCGCGCATTGACACCGCGCCGCAGGTTGACTCAAGTCCGTTAGGCAGCTAATGCCACATTCAGCCGAACTCTTGAGCCAGATGGTTTCAGTAGAGATCGGTACCATTGAGATAATACAAGTTTCCTAGAAAACAGCAAGACCGAATGCACAAGGAGGTATTATTGCGATGATCAGAAAACTCAAGTCAGGCCAGTATCGGTTGTACTCTACAAAGAAAAATCCGAAGACCGGAAAGCGAAGGAACTTGGGCACATTCAAGACTCGAGCAGCAGCTGAAAAACACGAGCGTGAAGTTCAATACTTTAAGCGGCAATGATATAAAGGCTGCTTATCATGCGCTTGCAGTTGACGCGCCAACTGGCGGCTCGCAACGGCGGTTTGCCTAAATCGTTAGGTCCCACATCACAGGGGGATTGCAGGATGAAAGACATCTGTTCTTCAATAGTGCGTCTCTCAGTCGCATTTCTTTTTCTGACCACCGGTTCGCTCTTCTCTCAAACCGGTTCATTTGACTACAAGAGGTATTTGTTTGGAACGCCGACAACCATGCTGGTTTTCGTCGAATCTGTAAACACAACAACCGGCAATGTGTCAGTAAATGGCGGCGATTCTCAGGCGCCAACAACCCCCTTCACGTGGAATTGGGGGGATGGCAAAGTAACAAGCGGTTTCTTCCCCCAGGTCCACACCTATGCGAATACTGCGAAGAACTACGTCCTCACGGTCACTGCAAACTATTCCAGCGGGAGGAAGGATTCCGCCAAAACCGTCGTTCGGTTCATCGCGCCGAACATCACACCGATCGCGCTTCCGAGTGATGTCGCCGTGAGAATACCCAGCAGTCCGGTCACTCTTGGCACCCGACTGTACGTCGCTCCCCAGCTTGCCGCATTCGACGACCGGTTCTTTACCACTCTGCCGCGATCGACGCTCGAGTACGTTCTGTCGGTCGCGTCGTACATCGAGAAGGATCTTGTAAACGGAAACGTATTCCTTTTCAATTCCAAATTTGAACAGGTCATGCTAAGGGACTCCTCATTTGGGGGAGCGTATAGCCTCTGGTTCACGAATCCTGTCGCCTTCGGAGTCAGTGATGTTTACATAACAGGCCCGATCGGCTATTCATCGCTGTTTCATGAAATGGGTCACAACTACACGCTGAACATGCCTGCCGCGTACTATTACGGCGGACGGATCGATGGTAACGCGAATGCGATATACTCCGAGACTCTGGCGCAGATCTTTCAGCACGCCGCGGGGTACGAGATCGTCAATCATGCTCAGGCATACGGTCTAAGCGATGATCTTGTGCTGGACATCCAGCAGAGCCTGAATTCATCAATCGGGATCATCCGGAGCTCGTATCAGGATTATCTGAATGGAGGGATGCGATTCACTTCGTGGAATGATCCCACTACCACGGTCGATGAGACTGTCAGCACGTTCATGACAATCGCGTACAAGTTCTGCGAGCAGGCCGAGAATACAGGGCAGGGATACAGGATTCCAGTCAAGAGGATGACGAACCTGCTCCAAGGCTTCAACCCGACATGGTGGCAATGGTTTGATCAGGCTCATAATACTGCAGCGGCAGATACGTTCAGAGCAACGCTCTTTGCGACCGCCATCTCGTATGCATTCGCGAAAGATCTTCGCTCTGACTTCAGAGCACTCAATTTCCCTATCAGCGATCAGATCTACACGAGTATCTACAATTCGACTGTAACTTCGACTGGCGAGCAGCAGGGAATGCCTCTGGAGTTTCGACTGGATCAGAACTATCCAAATCCGTTCAACCCGAGCACGACAATACGGTATGATCTTCCGAAATCAGCAACCGTCTCGCTGAACATCTACAACACACTTGGTCAGGTTGTCACAACGCTGGTGAACGAGCACAAAGAACCTGGCAGCTATCAGGTCCAATGGAACGTATCGAGTGTCCCCAGCGGCATCTACTTCTACCGCCTGCAGGCTGGAGAATTCGTAGAGGCGAAGAAGGCGATTCTGCTTAAGTAAGTTCGCAACGGCACTGCGGCTTGCATGAATCGTTAGGCGCCACGCACATAAGGCAGACTCATGCTAGTAGGAGGACAGGCACATGTATTTACGCTATGACAAGAATCGAATGATTTCAGGCAGTATTCGCTACTGCTTCAGAGAACAGGTATCGTTGTTTGGTTGCAACGTGGGATTCATACCTCGGCTACTGCGGCTGGGAATCCCACCCACTCAGAATGAGCCCTATACCTGGCATTTAAATATTGAGGAGGCTCTTGAATCTACTGCAGAGTACAGAGGCTCAGCTTTAGTGATCGATCTCAAGCCAAAACAGCAGAAGAACAATCTCTCGCTGTATGAACTCTTGGACGTTTGGGGATACTCTTTGAATGGGTGGACACCCATCCTCTTGCACGTAAGTGGCTTGTTTGTCGACGCGGATCCGAATTCTTTCGACCGAAACGATTTCTCCAGCTCTGAATCTGTAGTCGGGACTCCAATTTATGAGGTACTGTATCTTGACGGATCTGTGGAAAATGGTAAACTCATCGGCAGGTGGAACGCGCCGCCAGCAAGCCCAACGAACGCTGCACTCTTATGGCCGGAAACGCTCAAGTACTTCGTACAGAGCATACGCGAGCGAACGCCCGATGTCTTGAAGTTCTGATGCGTTGACAATTCACACGCTGACCAAATCTGCACGCGCAGCTGCGCCTAACCAACATCAAACCGGCGCTCGCACTTTGGATAGTCTGGGGAAGAACTAAGATTGGCTGATCAAAAAGTGCTCGCTCCATTGCTCGCCGCCAGAGTGAGGGAATATCAGTTCGATATCGGCGGCTCGCAACGGTTTTACCCGTCGAAGTCCGTTTCTCAGGACGCAGATGGGCGGTTTGGCTAAACGTTAGGCGCAACCCGCACACCTAGGTGCTCACAATTTCATGCTTGAGGGTGATCGATGCTGACAGATACTCAGAAGGAGACAAACATCAGATTCTTCCTGTTCTTCATTCCGGTCGCGTACGCCTCATACCTCTTCCACGAATTCGGACATTGGAGTGTTGGAGAAGTGCTGGGAAACCGAATGGTGTACAGCCTCAACTATGTGTGGCCAAAGAACGGCCACTATCTCCGAGAGGGTCAGGATTTGTATGTCCTGATTGGTGGCCCAGCCTTCAGCGTGCTCGAGGCGATAGTCGCCCTCTTGATCATTGAGGGATCCAGGGCACTGTATGCCTATCCCTTCGCGTTCTTCCCGATGTTCAATCGCTTCTTCTCGCTTCTGTTTGGAGGGTTCAGTAAGCAGGATGAAGCCAAGATTGCGGTTCTGACGAACACGGGGTCGTATGTGGTTGCAATCCTTGTGCTTGTGATACTAATCTCGATAGTCATCAGATGTAGCTTCAAGCTTGGCATCAAGCCTAAGACCAACGCCTACATACTCACAGCCAGTACTGCATGCCAGGTCTTGGTCATAGGCACGTACGAATTCCTCAAGGTATAGGCCCAGGACTTTTTGGGTTGGTCACGGTGTGCGGGCTGCGCCCAACAATCGGCGAACCGGCCCGCCTACGTCCTGTGGACTTCGGCGGGTAAACGCTCGCACGCTGGATAGGCGAAGGAACTTCACGTTTGGCTAAATGTAAAGTGCCCGCCTACGCATACATCGCTTCGGCGGGTAAACTCGCTCCATTGCTCGCCGCCAAAAGATGAGGCGTGGCGGCCCGCCAAAAGATGGTGCATGGCGGGCAAGCTCGCAACGGTTTTACCCATCGAAGTCCGTTTCTCGGGACGCAGATGGGCGGTTTGCCTAAACGTTAAGCGCAAGCAAAGATTCATTTCTTAAGGCGTTTTGCGGCACCTCTGCGCATACAGAGTCAGATGACGCAGAGATCGTGGCATGAATCACCCAAGCATTCTTCACAATCGGAGGAGACAATAATGAAACGGGCCATCTATTTCCCAATGATATGCCTCATTGGACTCATTGCTTTCTCAGGATGTGGTCGATCGGATGAGCATATGAACAAAGTAATCAAAGTCGGTTCGGAAATAGCCGAGTTGCAGCAACAATACTATCCGGCAATTACTGAGTTGGGGAGGCTCGCGGTGCAAATTGAAGAGGTTGCCAAGCGTCAAGATGCATTAGCGAAAGCTGCTGCAACCGATGTCGCCAAGGTACAAGAACTAATAACAGCAGCATTCGCAGCCGGCCAGAAAGCAGTGGACAGCGCTGTCGTCGGCAATAATCAACATCTGGATGGCGCGAGATACATCATCGCTCAAGAGGCAAGTAGGGATCGACTGAAGGTAGCGCTTGAGAAGACGAAATTGGCCGTCAGCAAGTCTCATAACGTTCTTGATGCGCTCGACACGAAGAAGTCAATCAAGGGTGTCGGAAAGAAATAGGCCCGGTCGGCATCCAGGCAGTGACTTGCTGGTCTATGTGTTGTGCCGCAAAACGCATTGATTATTGAACTTTCCCTGCGCATAACAATCGGCACTACGGCGCTCGCACGCTGGATAGGCGAAGTTGAAACAGAGTTTGGCTGATAGGAAAGTGGTCGATCATTGCGTCTCGCCGCGAGATTAAGTCAGTCATAGTGGCGGCTCGCAACGGCGTGTTGCCTAAACGTTAGGCGGCATTTGCGCTGCAGTATTAATCGAGATTATCAGATGATCCGAACCCACATTGTGTTTTTCATATTTGCTTCGTACTTCCTGACCTCCTGCAATCAGCCATTCGATCCTCGTGGCCCGTTGAACCGGAAGCTCGTTGTCTATTCCATCTTGTCCACAGATCGAGTGGAACAATTTGTCCGGGTTGAACACAGTTATATGCCGACCGATTTTGATCCCATGGCAAGTACGTCAGACAAATCAGTGCTTGACGCGGTGGTATTGCTCAAAAGGGGAAATCTCACCTACAGGCTTCGAGACACGACCTTCAATCGGCCCGACACATCTCGATACACATTCCCGTTGCACAGCTACGTCTTGAATCCGTTCATCCTAGATTACGGGAGTTCCTACGAAATCACTGTGCAGGCGCCAGAATACAATTTAGTCACCGCGACTCTTGCCATTCCAGGTCGGCCATCCATGATCCTTGACATCAATTCGACTGTGATTCTTGACAAGCCGGGCAACAGTGATTCGTCGGCGACCATAGTCGTGCCAATCACGCTCGGAACCAATACCAAAGCATTCATTGCTCGACTATATGTGGATTACGAGGTTCTCAAGGACGGCGCTTGGACCGACGAGCGGTTGGAAATTCCGCTTTCGTATCTGTACACGGGAGGCGAAGACTACAACTACCCCGTCTACCCATCGTTGACTGTGACGCCTGCAATAGGCCGAGCGTCCGGAGTCTACAGGAACAAGATGTACCTCATTGCCCTTTCGTCACTGGCATGGAGAAAATACGCTAACAACAAAATCTTGTTCGACAGGATTGTATTCCGAGTTATCCAGTATGAACCAAATCTGTACAAGTATTATATGACGGTTCATGGTTACAGTGATCCGCACTCTACTCGCCTCGACGATCCCAGCTATTCCAGCATTCCTGGGGGAGAGGGTGTCGTAGGTGCTTACACCGTGGATTCATTGGTTCATCTTCTTCCTGAAAACTTTGGATTCAACAAGAGATGAGCCCAATGCTTTGACCATGTTATTCGACTCCCAGCCGTTCTCGGCCTTGGTATGCAGCAGCGCCAACGAACGCCTAACAAGCGGCAACACGACGCTCGCACGCTGGATAGGCGAAGGATGTCCTGAGTTTGGCGAAAAAAAGTGCTCGCAACGGCACTGCGGTTTGCCTGAATTGCTTGCACCATCGCCGTCTAGGGTTTGGATCAATCGATGAACACAATCTCAAAGCCACTTTCAATCTTCTATTTTCTTTCAGGTCTCCTAG
>JBEKOB010000057.1:0-27784 GCA_049522195.1 Bacteroidota bacterium | reverse complement strand
CGGCACCGCGCGATCGATACGGTGTTGATAGAGAAGATCGATATAGTCGGTGCCAAGCCGACGCAGACAGCCCTCCACCGCCTCACGGATATGCTCAGGCCGGCTATCTCTTTCGAAGCCGACCTGCCTTCCGCCCTCGAAACGAAAGCCGAACTTGGTGGCGATCACCACCTGGTCTCGCCGCCCCTTGAACGCCCGGCCAAGCAGTTCCTCGTTGGTGAAAGGACCATAACCCTCTGCCGTGTCGAAGAAGGTGCATCCCAGTTCGATGGCTCGATGCAGTGTAGCGATCGACTCTTTCTCATCCGCCGGACCATAAGACTGGCTCATGCCCATACAGCCAAGGCCGATCGTCGATACAACTAGTCCTTGAGTGCCAAGTTTGCGTTTGCTCAAACCCATGATAGCTGTCCTCCGAATATATGGTGCTCGGGCAAAAAGTTCTGTGTCGTGGTGTGGGATTGTTATTGAGGTGGCCGACGTACCTGCATGAGCGCATTGACACCTCACGCTTGAATTCCTTGCGCCTTCATGCGCATCAAGCGATTTTCTTTCCAGCTGTGGGGCCTGGCTTAAGTGAGTGAATCTCTGTTATATGAATCACTACAACAGCGCGGGGTTTGGGCATGCCTCTTTTCAGTGACATAGCAGCTGCCTGTTCGTACAACTCACCACTTTCGTACAATGAAGTATCTCCAAGGAATCTATACCCATCCACAGTATCCCGATTTACTACGGCAACAGAGACTTTGGATCCTCTTTTTACATTCGCATACGTTGCGCCACCAGTTCCTTCAGAAAAGATAAGAGAATCATCGGATAGTACTCGTGTTGAACGTTTCGGAGCTACATTGGGTGTCCCGTCAGCATTGACCGTCCCCACAAAACATTGCTGTGTTGCAACCATGTCTTTCATGTCCTGTGTGAGCGTAGCCATTTCATATCTCCTAGTTCTGATTTGATGAATGACTCAAACTCCTGTCCTTAACAGAATCAGGCCGGCTGTTATCCCCGTATCATCCCAATTCGGGCGGGTGCCTGATCCTTCGCGGAAAACAACAGCTATTTGAGTTTCCCTTCGACGATTGCCAGAAGCATGCCGAAATCGAAGGGTTTCCGGATAAAATTGTCCACACCCAGCCGCATTCCTGCCCGCACCACAAAATCATCGCTGATCCCACTCACGAGCAGGTACGGAATATTGCTGAGCCGTGGATTCTCACGCACCTTCTGATAGAATTCAAGTCCCGTCATCAATCCCTCCCCCAGCAAGAGATCGGCAACAATGATGGAAGGGACGGTTTTTTGCAGCAGCTTGAGGGCCTCTTCCGCGTTTTCCGCGGTCAGTACTTCGTACCCGTGTCTCTTCAGGAGCCTGGCCTGCGTCATCAGAAATGTGGGCTCATCGTCGACGAGAAGGATGGAACACTTCCCTTGGGTCGTGTTCTTTGCCCAGAGGATCCGTGCCTCGGCACTCACATGTTCTTCGAGCGTAATGTTGAATTTTTCCCGCATGAGTTTGAGGACCTGGACCTCGTTCCGGGAGACGACGCCGTCACGCCAGGCAATGCGGAGCGCTTCCACATACGCATCGATTTGAACTTCTTTCTCCATCTGTGCATGTTCCTGATCAGTAATACCAAAGACGCTCCTGGCGTTCTGCAGGTGCTTCGCCTCCTCCTCCGTGATTTTGCCATCGAACCACATTTCTTTCAGCATCTCGCGGTACATCGCCAGACTGGCGCGCTCCCCTTCCTTCCACGCCGCTTCTGGCGCAGCCTGCCCCGTCGGCATCGTCCGTGACACTGCTACCTCCGTTGCGGGCACCGGACCTGAGCCCTTCTTCTCCTCCTTCATCAGCTGATTGATGCGGTCAGAATATCCTCGCGCAAAGAAATTCTTTGGATCGATTGCGTACACCTTCACAACCTGCTGCAGGGCGCGCTCGTAATCCTCCTCCGCGATCAACTTGTTCGCCGAACGCAGAAGTGTGGCAATCTGTTCGATCTTTCTCTCGTCAGCTTCCGTGTTCTGCGCACTCTGTTCCAACGCCTTCTTGGGGCGTCTCTCCATTTGCACGCGGAGCCGCTCTAAGAACGAACGGGCGAAGTAGTTCATCGGATCCAGTTGAAGTGCCTTTTCCAACTGGATGACAGCATCTTCATGCCTCCCCTCCTTCACAAGAAGATCTGCTGCGCGGACATATTCGGCAATCTTCGCTTTCACAGCGCCGACGGGTGGTGGGTTTTTGCCTAACATCGTTCCCTCACTGGTTTCATGGTATGAGACGCCGTCAAGCCCTCTCAAGAGATCAGCTGCGGTATACCACATCAGAGACACATGAACCGGGCGATGGCATCGACCGGACGCTGGAGCACGTCAGGGGGCGCGGTACATTGATGGGGGATGTCACATGTGCCCCCGGGATGTCAGCTTTCCTTCAATAATAGCGAGAAGTGGCTGAAGATCAAAGAGCCTCTGTGTGAGATTATCGACCGCAATCCCCACGGCGGCATGCATCAAGATTCTAGTGATCGGTTGATCAGTTGCTCCGTTGAATGGGAAGAAGTGTAAATGAGGAAGGAGTTTTCTGTTCCGCCCGGGCATCTACTCGACGGCGGCGAGCCTTTCGACTTTCTGCTCTGGACGTGGGGACTGCGGCGGGTCCATAAAGAAAAGGCCCAGCGATTGCTGAGCCCTTGTTGAGAACACAATCTGCCGTAAGCTCACCCGAGCAAAATCATCTTCTTCGTCTCGACGAATCCTCGTGCTGAGCCTGTCGAAGCATCTCCTGCTTGCAGACGATGCAGATAGAGCCCGCCGGGAACCCGAGCGTTCCACTGAACGGCAGATGATGATCTGAGTGACGAGTACACAATCCAGGATTGGTCGATTTTGACCTCATTGCGGAGCGCGTCGAAGTCCTTTCGAATCCATCTACTGCATTGCGCCCAGCAGCTCATCGACGCCGATACTTGCGATGCGTGTCATGGTGTCCGACATCGCATAGGGAATAACCAGCGTGCGATTGTGCAGAATCGCACCGCATGTATAGACAACATTCGGCACGTACCCTTCCCGCTCAGATTCATCCGGGGCTATCAGCGGCTGCGGGAGTTGTCCAATCACTTTGGCGGGATTTTCCCGATCGAGCAAGATTGCGCCAATACAGTACTTCCTAACTGGTCCAACACCGTGCGTCAGGAGAATCCATCCTTTCTCCGTTTCCAGTGGTGAACCGCAGTTGCCGATTTGCGTCAGCTCCCATTCGTGGGTTGGTACAAGCAACTTGACAGGCTTGTCCCATTGGGATATATCGTCTGACAACGCGAAGTAGAGGATTTCCGCGTCATGCCTTGTGATCATGGCGAATTTTCCATCGATTTTTCTCGGGAACAAAGCCATCCCTTTGTTTTTCGCTGCGGCTCCACTGAGTGACCGGATCCGAAAATGGGTGAAGTCGGTTGTCTGAAGCAACATAGGTCTGATCTGCCTGCCGTTGTAGGCCGTATATGTCGAATAGTATGTGACAGTACCGTCCTCGTCAGTGAATTTCACAAAACGCGCGTCCTCTATGCCATTCTGTTCATACAAGGAAACCGGAAAGATCGCACGCTCCGAGAGCTGATGTGCCTTCGAGAACCTGATTTCATAGTTCAGGTCAGCCAACGCTTCGGCGTGTTCGATCGAACGGCGTTGAACGCTGGTTAGCTTTCTGTGCCCCTTTCTGAACCGCTCGATCCGTGCGACAAGCTGTGATCGCTTGAATTCGTTGGAGAGGGGGCGAAGGATTTCCCTTGTCGCCGACGTCAGGGCCCTCTCGTCGTGAAGCTTCATCGTAATCTCGGGCTTTGCGTACACCGGGTCAGGATATTCTTCCGGAGACGAAACATAGCGACTGGGTGGATCAATCGTGACCTCGTCCGGCTTGTTGATCGTGCCTGTACGAAACTCAATGGAGGAGATATGCCCCTCTCCCGTTGCGCGTAAGCTCATGATAAACCGGATTGCGCCGGGCTCCAGCCTGCTTTGATCCGGATGCGGAACGATCGATGGATTGAAAAGCGCAGCCGATTCGAGGGAATACTCGCACGTAAAATATGAGCCAATCAGGAGCCGCTTTGTCTCCGTCGGCTTAAACTTTGGCGGCATCAACGGTTTCAATTGACTGAACCGTTGTTCAAAGAAGGCCTTGACGTCCCGGTGGCGGTGCTGGAATTCTGGCAGAGTGCTTTCGAATACTCGCTTAGCTTCTGCATCAGAGAGTTTCATTATCCGCCTGATGATGCTCTTCATTCTGTCCGTTTTGCCGGGAATAAACGGCCTGAGCAGAACCCGTGCCTTGTCCGGTGTGATAGTTATACCCTGCCGTCGCACTTGCAACTCTGACGAGTTCATCTACACGTACCCCCTTGTCGAATGGTTGATAACATTGTAAATCGCCTATGCGATTCAACTCCACAGTGAGCGCAGTGTGATCCTTTTTTTGACCAATTCTTCCGGACACTGTGAAACGATCAGAATATTCTTTGAAGTACCTGCATCGATATCAAAATAGTTGTCGTCCGCCTCAACATCTTCTCCATCAATTTCTATGCATACGCCTTTGATAAAAGTTGTCGCCCTGATAATCATGGAATAAGTATTGCTCCCCACCTGACTGAGCTCTGTGGTTAGAGTCGGGAGTTGCTCCTGCATATGTTTCGGTTCACAAAGAAAGAATCTGTTCTCTGAGCACACTTCCCCTCCCACCGTGAATTGTGCCAGCAAATAGGTTCGTCTGGAGTCAGACTGATCGTACTCTGGACCGCGGATATGGACCAAGGCCTTCGACGCGTTACGGGCAACCACTGCTTGCGATTTCTTCGACCAAGTTACCTCTCCGTCGAACGAACGGAGACTGACAGCGAGCTCGCCGCCAACAGGCGCAAGGAGATCGTTCGTTACCCACACATCCAGGCTGCCTCGCCGCTTCTCGAAACTCACAAGGATCGGTGCAAAGAACTTCTTCGCGTAGTAGTAAGCAGCCTTTGGGCGCAGTGCGCTATCAATGATCGCCCAACTATTCACAGGCCAGCAATCATTGAGCTGCCAGAACAGGGATCCGGCTGTATCGAATTTGCGGCGGCGCCAATGCTCCACCGCGGTTTTCAACGCCTCAGCTTGAACCAGTTGTCCCTTATAGATGAAGTCACCGAATTCAGTTCCCACTTTGTAATGGGCAGCCTGAAATCGAAAAAGTCGCTCTGTCCCCTCGGGAAGTTTGTTATGGTGTTCGAACACGGGACTCTGGGGCGTTCGGTCAGAAAGAACTGTCGCTGCTTCAAACGTCTTCAGGTGAGCGGGGGCCTGAAAGCCGAACTCCGTCACGAATCTCGCATTGTCATTCTCGTATTCCTTGTAGTCCTTCCATTGACCCCATACAGCCCACTGGTGATGATTGCCGCTGGACTCCGCGTTGGGGAACCCGATGCCAAATGGAGAGCTGCGCCAGTACGGGCGAGTTCCGTCAAGCGAACGACAAAGTGAAGGAAGAAGGTCACGAAAAATCGGCGCGCCTGTCATATCATCGGGCGTTTTGTCGGGATTCTCGGTACAAAAAATCCACTCACATTCGTTATTGCCGCACCAAACGGCAACGGATGGATGATTGCGCAAACGCGTGATAGCTTTGGCAGCTTCGTCTTCTACCAACTGGAGAAACCATGGTTGCTCCGGGTATTCTCCACACGCGAACATGAAGTCCTGCCACACCATCAATCCCAATCGGTCACAGAGCTCATAGAACAAATCCTGCTCATAGATCCCGCCTCCCCAGACTCGTATCATGTTCATGTGCGCATCCCGAGCAAACGTCAGCAGTCGCTCATACGTTGACGGACGAATCCGCGGAATGAAGGAATCACAGGGAATCCAGTCGGCACCCTTGCAATAGATCTTCACGCCATTGACTTCGACGATAAACGAACGCCCCAATTCATCCTTCTCCTGCAGCAGCCGCACGGTTCGAATCCCGAACGAAGTGACTTGAGAGTCGCATACAACTCCGTTGACTGATGCTGTCACGCTAATCCGATAGAGGGGCTGATCTCCGTATCCGTTTGGCCACCACAATCGTGGTTTGGGAACGTTGATGATGAGCGATCTCGTGTCGCTGCGCATGCGGAACGACTGCCTGTGTTCAAAACCCTCGCCCACGATTTCCAAGGTCATATCCACAGGAGACTCGGTGATTCGATCAAGCTCGATAGTGGCTCGAACAACGGCATTGTTTTTCGTGATCTTTTCTGCTCGAGCGAACACGCTGGCGATTCGGCAACCGGAGACGGCTTCCAAATAGATATCTCTCCAAATCCCCGAAGTCGTGAGTTTCGGTCCCCAGTCCCAGCCGAACGAATATTGTGCTTTGCGAACATAAACACGATGCGGTTCGAGTGCAACCTTCAATGCACCGAATTGTTGCTGGAGTTTTTGGGAATGGACCACCGGAGAGTCAAATAACACTTCGAGCACATTCGGACCCGCCTTCAAGAGACGCTTCACGTCGAATCGGTGCTCCACAAACATATCTGCAGTCTCGCCGACGATCCGTCCGTTGAGCGTCACCCTGGCGTACGTGTCGAGTCCTTCCGCAACCAGACAGACCGACTCCTCGAGAAGGAGAGCACCATCTACATCAAACTTCCTCCTGTATAACCATTGCCGGGAATCTACCCATTGCACGTCGAGTTCGTTCATGCGAACAAACGGATCGGGTATACGGCCGGCCGCTATGAGGTCTGTGTGCACTGTTCCAGGGACAGCAGCTTCCATCCACTCCTGTACGTCAGTGTGATCGGGTGGGAGACTCTTTTTCGTCGTAGCCGACTTGAATTGCCACGCACCGTTGAGATCAACCTTTTTCATTGTCATTCACTTAACAAAAAGCATCTTTCTCGTCACCACGAAGTTGCCGGCACGCAACTGATAAAGGTAGATTCCAGACGATACCGCTTCACCCCGCTCATTCTTTCCGTCCCACTGCACAGAGTAAGCTCCAGCTTGACCGATACCGTTGACGAGGGTTTTGACTTCTCTCCCAAGCACATCATACACCCTCAGTGATACAAAGCCGACTGCTGACCCCTCGGCTTTGCTCGGGGCGGGAAGCTGAAAGCCGATCGCTGTTGTTGGATTGAACGGGTTTGGATAGTTTTGATATAGTTCGAAACTCCTAGGAACTCCTGGATCATGTGTCACCGCGATGGCAGTGTTGATGTCGAACAAGTTTGCAATTTGTTGAACCGAGGCCGCATAATCGAAAATGCGGATGTCATCCAGCACCCCTTTGAAATTGTAGTTGTTATCACCCGGCAGGTCCTGGCCGATCGTCAGATCGTACGACGTCCTCAACATTGCACCCGACCAGGAGGAAAATGCATCCAGGGCACCATTGAGATAGACCTCGATGTCTGCTCCGTTATAGCAAACGGTAACGTTATACAGGCTGTCCAGCGACAACTCTGTTTCCGAATCGAGATCTTTGGTCCCCGTTGGTGTTTTGATCGTCCACCGCAGATGTTTGTTTGAAATCGAGACCTTCCAGCGGTTTTGCCAGTTACCGTGAGATATCGGATACTGTTCGCGATCATAGAAGGCTCGCACAATCATCCAGAAGTTCACCGTGATTTCGTTTTGGAAATTCAGAGTCGAGTCATTAGGAATAGCGATCGAAGTTGACACGCCGTCAAGAGCGAAAGCGCTGGACGGGCGACCGAACCGATCACCGACAAAAGACCCACCGTTGATGCGGCCATCGTGATGAAAGCCGCTACCATCCTTTGCATCCCCGTTGAACGGATAGAATGCCACCAACTTGCCCGACTGCACCTTGGAGAAATCCCTCACTTCCAGCTCGATGCTGGATGTCACCATCCCGCCCACACCATCATCCACAGTGCAAAAGATGAAGTAGTTCCCCTCCTGGCTTGGCGACTGCCATGAGACAAACGAGCCGCTTCCAGTCAATGACCCGTTCTGTGCCGACCAACGATAGGAGAGCGCGTTGCTATCCGGATCGACGGCCAGACAACCGAGTGTTGTCCTTGCACCGATATTGATTTTTCTGGGTACTGCATTCAATTTCAAGATCACCGGCGGGTTATTGATGGATTTCACAACGTTGAACGTATCAGCCGAAATCGCCTGTGCTCCGTGCACGTCCGTCACCGTGCACGTGACGACGTAGGTTCCGACGGAATCCGGAGCAAGCCAATTGACGACGGATCCACTGCCAAGAATAGTTCCCCCTGAACCGCTCCACGAATACGCAAGAACGTCATTGTCCTTATCCGTCGCCGTGCAATAAATACGGATTGCGTGCTTCGTAAGAATTGTGCTGCTGTCAGGCGCCAGGCTCTTGATCCTCGGCGGATAGTCCTCTACCACCTGATCTGAATGATAATCGACGACCACACCATCGATGAGCATCCTGTCCAGATCGTACGTCGTCTTCCCTCCCGCAGGCGCGTTCACGACGAGCACGGCGCTATTCGCGTTGATCGGCAGAGAGATTACTCCAGTGACACCTTGCTTCAGAAAGGAATGAGATACGGCATCATACAAATCGCGCTGGCCAGATCCGGCGTCGAAATTGACAGCGTGCTGTACCAAATCCGGGTTGAAATAGAGAAATGTTGGATAGGCAGTGCTGTGGAAATAGTCGGTTTTGAGAACGTCGAGCCGCAAGATCATCGGGACGTTCGTGGTGTCGATGATCCCCCCGAAAATGCCGACGTGGGAAGAACCGTACAGAGCGAAGTTGGTTGGATTACCATTCTGAATGGCATCTCCCGTGGCATAAGGAGTAATAGCATTGTGTGCCAGGTTGTATTGGCGCATTGCTTCATGAGCAATATACGACTCGGGATCGTATTGATGAGACCACTCGGCACCGTCTTGATTCTGATCGGGCAGATAGTTTGTATAAAAAAGGCGTGCGGCATTCGCGGCATTCAGGACCCACTTGCCTATAGCCCGGGCATAACGTTCGTCGTACCGGACCAGTGGGACGAGAGCACCTACTTGTTCAAACGTGTTCATGATAAACGCGTAACCGTTGCCAGTGGCCTCGCTCGTTTCTCCGATGAGTCCATAGCAGTCGCACCCCCCCCATTTTCCAGTCGTAACGCCCCACAGCCTCGGATTGTCGCTGCCGTCGGAGAAACACCAGCCCACAGTTTTCGCGATATCGTATGTCGTGCCCACTTCGGCATTCATACGGGCTGCAACGTAGGCACCGAACGGCAACTGGAGCTCATACGAAGGATTTGCTGCAACAGGATAGACCAGCAGGGATTCCATCGCCAGCTCTGCTCCGATCCTGTACTTCGTATTTCCGGTCTGAACAAATGCGTTGTACAGTATCCATGCGATCGCACCTGCTGCTTCCGGTTCATGCACGCTGGCGTTGTTCGGCGTCATCGTTGAGAGATACCACGCCCGATGGTCGACGTTCGCGAGACCCCAGGGCGCTGTGCTGGCCCCCATAGCCTTCAGTGCAGCCAGCCACCGATCGGCAACCGTCATGAACTGATGCTGAAAGTCGCCCACATTGGGATACATGCTATAGAGCTGATAGAAGAACACGTTCGGCATCATATCGTACCACCAGTCGCTTCCGCTGCTTGCGCCGGGATTATTCAGATAGACGCTTTCTTGAGGGTTCTGATTGAACCAATCCTGGCACAGAAGTACCCAATTGGAACCGTATTGATTGGACTTATCAACCCCGACAAGACTCGCACCGACAACAGCTGCGAGGCAGTTGATTGCTTCCCGTGATTGAGACGGCGACCGACCCACGTAGCTGGAGAGACCAAAGCCCTGGCTCACCGACACGAGCGGCAAGTACGTTCCTTTCGAATCGGGATTGAACACAAGCGAATCGTAACCCCGGGCCACGTTCTTCCAATCCCTCATTGCGTACGGGAAGGGCTTGTTGGGCATCGATTCAATTCGATTGATCGTGATCTGCTGGCCGGTGCAAACGCTTGCGACGGCGACCATTGCGAGAACAAGGATGCCCCATTTGCATCCCTGGCCCGGATATTTCTGGCATCGTGTCATTGTCCTTGCGCCAGCACGGTTCCTCGTTTGAGATTCATCGTCAACACCACCGAATCGCCCGCATCGTTTTCAAATGTGGCGGATAGAGTCTCCTTCGTTGACCGGCTCGACTTCTTCTTGTACGTCAGGTACTTTCTCGCAAGCGGATACTGTTCGATCTCAAGGAGAGTATACAATGCCTCGATTGACGACTCCGCTCCGGAATTGCGGTTGAGGCTTGTCGAGTCAGTGATCCCATCGAAACACCGGCCCGTGGTGGAATCGTACATCGATCGGTGCAACACATTGTTACCGAACAGCCACGAAGCCGCAAGCCCTGCCATTCTTAGATAGACCTGGTTGTTCGTTGCATCGTATAACCGGAGTAATCCCAGGGTCATTGGACGGATGCCATAGGCGATCTGTTCATATACGGATTTCTTCTGCCGCTCCGCAAAATTCCATTCCTTTAGCATTCCTTCAATCAGCAAGCGAGCGTAGAATCCTTTCGCTTCTTTCTCCGCCGATGCGATCATCTTCTTGTTGCGGAGCATGCGCCCCGCATACGCAAGTACATGTGTCTGGCTGTTACCCCACGAATGCCACATGGTTTCCCACGAGCGATGCGCCCCGAACGGAAACGTCCTCATATCCCCGTCCTGCATCAGCATCAAACCATCTGCCAACTTTTCAATGTACGTCTTCACACGCTTGTCTTGTGTGGCTTGATAGAATTCGATAAGCCCGAGCACCAGTTCAGTCGTAGCATCAGAACCCGACTCATAGAGAAGCCATGTGGGAAGCTTGAAGCCCGCAATTGTCCTCGTCTGACCATATTGGGCAATCAATTGCTCAACATGCGGCAGCGATCGTTCGATGCATTGTTTCAATTCACCGGCGAACTGCGCATCGACGTCATTTGTGAGCCGATAGCCAAGAGACATTGCCCATACTCCACGCGCTGCCCACCATCCAAACGATTTGAAACTTGTCTTCCCGTCACGATTGACCGAGGCATCGCTCCGAACGAAGTTATAGAAATTCCCGTCGTCAGCCTCCATGGACATGACAAACCGAAGCAGTGAACGGGCAGAGGCAAGATCGGATGTGTCGCGAAGGAGCTCATAACTCCTCAAGTAGACCACCGCTGCACGCGCACCATCGTCCACACATGCCATGCCTTCATCACCTGTATCGGCTGCCTCCACCCACTCGTAATTCGGATAGTTCGCATAGACATGCACGATACTGACGCGCTGGCCATTCAGCACGATCTCCTGGGTGAGATGCCGCAAATGCGCAAAATTGACAAGTGAACTACTCTGAGGTTGACCAAACGCAGTCGCAACCGCAAGCAGGAGAACCAGGCATGATTTCTTCATATCAACTCGGTTTTCTCAGGAACGGAACTTACCAGAGGGAGACTGCACGGTCCGGCAACACTTATGCTCTCCATCCCCAATTCAGAGCGTGGGTACAATGAGACTCTTGATCGTCTTCCCTTCAGCCAATGATCTCAGCGCATCGTGGACCCCATCCAAGGGAAACTTCTGAATTACAAAATCTTTGAAGACAACCTTGTTTGACGAGATCAAAGCAATTGATCTGTCGAACGTGTGTGGATTCACATACGATCCTACGATTGTGAGCTCCTTGAAGTACACACTGTTCGATTCCACCTGCACTGACTCCCCCACTGCGCACACGCCAAACCATTCCACTGTGCCACCACGACGCGCAAGCTTTAGCGAGAGGGCCACTGTCTCTGGGCGCCCTGCACACTCGATCACCATGTCAGCTCCTTCGCCTGTCAGGCTTCTCACACAGTCGAATACGTCCACAGCATTGGGATCAAGCACTTCGTCTGCACCGATGCGGGTCGCAATTGCCCTTTTCCACTCCACTGGCTCAACAATGATTACACGCGAAGCCCCGGAGATCCTCGCCAGTTGCAACATGAGAAGCCCAACCGTGCCCCCGCCGAGAATGACGACAGTATCGCCTGCACGAATCCGAGCACGATCGATCCCGTGCACTACGCATGAAAGCGGCTCTATGAATGCAGCCTGTTCCGGGGCCATGGTGCCCGGAAGTCGATACAGCTGCGACGATGGGACGATGCAGAACTCCGCCATTCCGCCATCGATATCGACACCGAGGGCTCGGAGCTGTTTACAAAGGTGGACTTCACCGCGGCGGCAATAGAAACATGTTCCGCAGGCGATGTTCGGATCGACTGCGACATGATCTCCGACACTACATCCATTCGGTTCCTTGCCCGCATCGGCAACGATACCGGCAAATTCATGCCCCAATACCACCGGTGGAGACGAACGCGAGCTTCCTTCGACGATGTGGAGATCGGTTCCGCACACGCCGCACGAAGTGACTTTGATCAGAGCTTCATTGCCAATCAGTTTGCGGAGCTCTTTGCGTGTGACGTTGAGGTGATGGGGTCCCTCGAAGAGTGCGATTTTCATTGTCAGTCAGAATTGAATAAGGACATGTTGTCGTAGTTCCGAACCCTGGAATTCAACCGTGGTTTTTTGTCGTGAAGAATGCTCCGATTGAGCAACCGATCCTTGAGCTGTCGCTCCATCTACCTGAATGCTTCCAGGCGGACTTTCGCTTTCGATCACAAGCCGCGTCCGATGCCCGTTGAACGATGACACATCACAACGGATTTGTTTCTTCAGTGGATCATACGCCGCAGAATGAACGATCGCGGTTGCACTGATCAAAACCGGAATGTGGCGGGAATTAGCCGTGAGCTCCCAACTTCGTTTCGAACGGTAATCCAAGGGCAGGATCCGAGAGGGGACCGCCATACGATCAGCCACGAGCAGGTAATCTCCATTCGGCACCCGTCGAACTTTGAGCTCCTTGAGACCGGCAAACGAAAAGGAACAAGAGACCGAATCGCATTGTGATGGCAGAGCATCCCGAATTCCAATGTTCCATTCGTTCTCATCGGTTGCGAGAAGGCGGTAGAGGACCTGCAGATACATTCCTCCAGCCCAGAGAAACGATGGTTTGTCGATCGTCCCAAATGCTGGAGACTCCGGATCAGAACTGCGGTACTCATACATCGCTGGTAATCCATTCGGGCTGTTGGCAACACCATCAATCGTCATGGTGCGCTGGACGAAATCAAATGATTCCTTCAGCTTGTTGACGCTCTTCAACGCCAACGCATACCACGCGTTGCTATGCGACCACACGCCGCCGTTCGCATAGGAATAAGCCGGACCCGCCTCGGCACCGGAAAACTTGAATGCCCGAATGACAGAGTCGGTGGCAAAATCAACCGGTACTGCGATGCGTGCTCCGATCCGTTCTTCGACTAATTGTTTCTCAGCCGTCGCCACAAGTTTCTTCGCGTGCGCTTGATCCAACAGATCATAGACAGGAGCGATCAATGACCCTGCATAAAAATGATAATCCTTTGTCGCCCCATTGAAGTTTGTCAAGTATTCATCCTTGCTATCCCAAAGACGCTCGACAAGAGCATGCTGCATGGCGTCGGCTGTGCGTTCATACTCCAGAAGCTCTGCACCGGTCTTATGAAGGAACGAAGAGATGAAGACATATTCTCTCAAGGCCCGGATCGCCAACGCAGTAAGATACGCCCGCGAACCTTCGATATGACCGATGTCCCACCAATCGGGACGGTAGGCATACATGAGACCGTCCTGATGAAGCCGCGTCAACAATAGATGAACGCTCTTTGTGAGCTCTGGATAGAGAGCCAGAGCGGTCGAATCGTCGAGCGAATGACGGAGATAGCTTCCGGTGACCAGGATAAACCAGAGATGATTCCAGTTCTCCGGCTCGCAGTATTCCGTCTTAAACCCGTCGTCCCGCCAGTAGTATGCGTGCGGGATGACACTATCTTTGGCCAGCGATATAAGATAAAGCAGATTTTCCTTTACCCTTGGAAGGTCAAAATTCACTGCACCCAGATTCGTCAACAAGAGGTCATGGGTGAAGAAGAAATTGTACTCCGCAGGACATGGCATCGGGACGATTCTCCCGTGCAGGTAGTGGGCATTCACTGCTATCAAAGCACGAGCCCAGACTGCTGAACGGTCAATCTCCTTGTTCCCGGTGATAAAGTGAGCTTCCGTCTGTGCTTTCCCGCGGATATACCTATCGTATGCCAGAGTTTCCTCGCTCCAATGCAAGCGGAGTTGCGAAGTACGTTCCGCGATTTCCGATACCCTGCAACTTCCGACGATCTGGGTGATTTTCAACGTATCTGACGGTTGAAGCGACTTGCGATAGACGAACGCTGCTACGCCACGGCCGGGCATTGCCTGTGCGGATGCCGCTTCCCGTGACAAATGCAGACTCAAAGGCCAAAGCGAACCGCCACTGTCTGTCGCCCCGACCGTGTTCGCGTCCGATATCCATTCGCTGGGGGCTTGACCCACGTTTTGCACAAACACCGTGGCGCTGTCGGTATCGACATAATTGAACCGGGCGGAGAGCGTCTGCGTATCCGGGTTGAACGCAATGACGGAGGAATCCCGGCGCGTATAGGTCTGGCACGTTCGCAGACTCAACAACAACTGCGTATAGAGATCCATCGTTATAGGATGCCAGCTGCTATTCTTCACCACAATTGACACGACAGCCGCCGGCTCATTCAAACAGAACTCATATGAGATGATCCATTCAAGGCTGTCGGTCTCTTTCACAAACGTTACTTTGTGAGGACTGAGGCGATATGACCATGACTGGCGATGGATCCATTCAACCTGACCATTGCCAATTCGGAAGCCGATTGCCATTGGCAGCGAGTTATCCCGCTTCCAATAGTCCGTGCTGACATCGATGCTGTTGGCAACCGGATAGAAGAAGCTGATGCGGGAAGGGACCGGCCGGCTGTGATGGAACTCGAATCCCACATACCTTCCTCCCACTTCAACCTGGCCTCGCCGACCATCAAAGAAATACGTCAACGGATCGCTATCCGAACGCACATCTTGCGCTTGAAGCACAGACACGATTGCGGCCGATACAAGAAAATAGATCATCCAATGCTTCATGCCATTTATCTCCATCGGGATCCGGTCCCGGACTCTTTCTACCCTTTTATCCCCGCAGACGCCATGCTCTCGATAAAATATCTTTGGAAGAACGAGTAGGTAATGATGATGGGTAAAGCGAGGAGCGTCGCAGCCGCCAACTGCAATCCCAGCAAAGACTCCGCCTCGCCCCCGATCGTGAAGATCGTAACGAGCTGTGGCATCGTCATCAACGAGCGATTACGCACCACAATCAACGGCCACAAGACTTCGTTCCAGCTCGACATAAACGTGAGGAGTGACACGGTAATAACAACCGGTCGGGAGAGCGGCCAGATCACGCGAAAGAGGATCCGCAGTTCCGAGCACCCATCGATGCGCGCTGCATCGATCAAGGCTTGGGGGATATAAAGAAAGAACTGCCGGAAGAGAATAATACTGAAAGCAGTCATCAAGGTCGGCGCAACCAGCGCAAGATACGTGTCGGTGATCCCAAGCTTGACCATCAGGATATATTGCGGTATCAGCGTAATCTGAAAAGGCAATGTCATCGTGAACACGACAATCGCATACAGAGCTCCCCGTCCGGTGAACCGCAGGCGCGCGAGCGCATAGCCCACCATCGATCCGAACACAACCACGGAAATAGTTGAAGACAGAGACACAATGATACTGTTGAGGAAGGCCCTTCCGAGAGGTATGCGCTCGAGGACCTGTGAATAGTTGAAAAACGTGAAGTGTTGCGACCACAATCCGAACCCGCCAATTTCGGCCTCCGGCTTCAACGACGAGGCAATCATCCAGAGAAACGGATATGCGAAAACGACAGCGCCGAGCCCCAGCGCAAGGTATTTGGCAATTGCCTTCACGTTGTCGGCTCCGTTTCTATGACCTTACGCTGCAACAACACGACCCCGAGGATAATGAGCGCGAAAACGAATCCGAGCGTCGCGGCATATCCCATATGGTTGAAATAGAATGCCTGGTTGTAAATATAGAGCACAGCGGAGAGTGTGCTTTCCATGGGCCCGCCGCCGGTGAGAACATACGGCTCGATAAAGAGCGAAAACCCTCCAATTGTTGAAAGGACAACAACGACGACAAAGGTCGGCCGGAGCATCGGCAGCGTGATGCGGAAGAACTGGCGAGCCCGCGTCGCACCATCGATGCTGGCAGACTCATACAGCTCGCGGGGAACGTCCTGAAGACCGACAAGGAACAAGATGATATAGATGCCTACATTCTTCCATGTTGCCATCAGGGCGATCGACAGCATGGCCATGTTAGGATCGATGAGCCATGGTATTCTCCCGATTCCAACCGCCGTGAGCATTCGGTTCAGCAAGCCCGAGTCGAACGCATAGAGTTGCTGCCACAGAATCGTCACGACGACGCCTGAGACCACGACAGGCAGAAAGAAGATTGCACGAAAGAACCCCCGGAATTTCAATTTCGAATTCAACAGCACCGCGAGACCAAGAGCGACAATCATTTGCAGCGGTATATGAATGAGCAGGAATTTCACTGTGTTGATGATCGCTTTGAAGAAAAGGGGATCGCTCAGCAATCGTTCGAAGTTCTTGAGCCCGATCCATTCCATGGGCGTGACGATGTTCCAGCGATGAAACAGGAGGACGAACGAAAAGACAAGTGGGTAGGCGACAAACATCCCAAAGAAAACGGCATAGGGGAGTACAAACCAGTAGCCTGTTTTCGGAGATCGGTGTCTTGGTGAATCGAACTGCCAGAGAGATTTCATTTGTTCCAATCAACAATCATCTTCGTCCGCCGGAACGCGTCATCGACTGCCTCCGTCGGCGTTACTTTTCCGTACACTGCGCAAGCTTCATATTCCTGTGAGATTGCGTCAAGGATCTCTTTCAAGTCCGGCGCAGCGTCCACGCCGCGTGTGGAGATTGCTTGTTCTGCGAACCGGACCATCTTCGGGTTCTGCCGGAAGTACTCTGAAAATAGCTCGTTCGTTAATAAATCGCCGCGTACAGGAATTTGGTTCGTAATCGTCAACAACAAGAGATCGTGTTCCGCATGCATGAGATATTTGACAAACTCCCAAGCCTCGCGGGGATGCCTTGTTGTTCCGAAAATGCCGATGTTCTTGTAATCGCCATATGTGTACACGGGCCCCGTGTGCTGATCCGGCACAGGCAACGGTGCAACATCATAGCGGATATGCGGAGCAAGAGAATGAAGCGTGGCAACTTCCCACGGCCCGGCAAAATGCGTCGCCTTCTTCTCCAGGAGGAACGGATCTCCACCTTGAAAATAGGTGTGAGGAAAGTAGTTCTGCTGATAGCATTCCTGAAAAAATTGAAACACGCTCCTTGCGGCATCGTCATTGAAATCCGGCTCCCCCATTCTGAACAGCGTCTTGCCTCCGGAAGCCGCGATGTAGAACGGGTAGAAATCAAACAGTCGCTGCCACCAAATCGGACGTATGTCCCGCTCGCCGGCCCAGACATCGATTTGACCGTCACCATCGAGATCCCGCGTCAGCTTCTTCGCAGCAGCAAAAAATTCGCTGTATGTGCGCGGAGCCTTCGTAACCCCGACCTCTTCAAACATGCGGATGTTGTAAAACATCATGACCGGATTCGTCTTCCACGGAATCTGGTAATAATGTCCGTTTTCGGAACGGAATGGCTCGAGAAGATCACGCGGAGTGCGCGCGAGGGCAATGGAATCGAAATCCGAGAATTGATCGAGAGGAATCAGTCCGCCGGCACGCGTATACTCATGAAGAGCTCCCGGCCAGATGTTGGAACAGACATCCGGGGTGGTCTTGCCTGCGATGGCAGCAAGCAGGACCTCTTCCGTCGATTGACTGACCGGGATAGACTGCATGCGAACCTGAATCGTGGGATGAGTCCTGTTCCATCGCCGGACAAGGGTGTCGGCTAGTTGCACCTCCTGGGGATTAGGGGCAGGCCAATAGGTCAACTCGATTATTTCTTTGCTGCCGCCACCGTCCGGGTTCTTCCGATCAGAGCATCCAATCACCGACATCAAGGCGCAAACAGACACAACAAGCAATGTCTTTTTCGTGTAGCCCTGGCTCATGCTGATCGGTTTACCTTTTGGATACGTCAAGTCAATTCCACGATTGCCAGTCATAGTCAATCGTCGGAAACGCGGTGCGTGGATAAATGCCCCCCTTCTTGACAGTATAGACATCGATGGCCTTCGGGTCATTTTCGATGTCAATCACCAGTTTCTTCAACGCATCTTCGTTGATTGCCACACCATATTTCTGTTTTAGCCGGAGGATTTCGTGAAGCAATCTTTTTGTCAATTCGAACGAGGAATATTCTCGCCAAACGTCTTCGCGCACCTCCTCAAATGGCTTGATCGTCCCGGAAGTGTCAGAGAAATTGCGAGCGTTCTCCTCATAGTATTTTCGCAGTAACGGAAGCGAGTCTTTGATTGTATCCGCAATGCGACCTTTGTTTGCAAGATAGAGAAATTTCTCTTCCCACCACTCCTTTTGTCGCCTGACGCTCGTACGATTCTGCAGCTTTCGCTCAAAGGCTCGATCCGTCAGCAATCGATCCCTCACCATACGCCAGATGATTCCTTCAACGGATTGAAAAAACCCCTGCTGCGATGTCAGCGTCAGCTTGATGGACGGTTCACGCATCCGGTACCAATCGAGAAAAGCCTGCACATTCAAATTGTTCTTCTTCAGTTGGACCAGCACTCGGGACTCAATCGTGTCGAGCCGCGAAACGTCCTTCAGTTCCATCGCCCCCTTGCGACCAGCCAACCCCCATTCGTCGAACTTCTCTTTGCTCAGGAATTTTCTTCCAAGATACGCCTGAATGACATTGAAGGACTCACGCACGATGATGGGATGCTGGGCGACGATCATTCTTTGCACGTAGTCATCGGAGAGTGAGTCGGCGAGGCGCTGTTTCAAACTGCGCTTCACGTCCTCCCGCATTTTTTCTTCTTCCGATTGCGTCGCCATAGGGTTCTTCGAAACATCGGTCACCTTTACGATATACCACCCGTCCGGACCATGGACGGGGAGTGACACCGTGCCTGGCTGCATGGTGTCAATGATGGAAGCGAACATCGGGTTTTGCATGCGAAGCTTGAATTCTGTCGTCTCAATGACTCGATCCTCCGGCTTCACCCCCGCGAGGAATTGGAGCGCATACAATGAGTCAAAGGTAACTCCGGTCTTCATCATTCGCACCTGATCATCAACTCCCGAAACCGAGGAGGTGAAAATCCATCGGACCGCCAGATGGACACGCTCCTGCTCCACCCCAAGTGTAATCTGTCGATCCCCCACCTTCACTCTAGGGAGAACATCCTCCTTGTAGAGTTCCTCAGTGGCAAGGTCTGCTTCTATTTCTTTAACTTGCCTCTGAAGGTCAGGCCACGAAGCGAGGCCCCGGTCTCTTGCGTCAAGAGCAAGCAGTTTCTCGTAGGCCATGAACGTCAGATAGCGTTGCCTCGAGTGTTTTTCTCGCTTGACGAATGCCGGTCCATACTCATAACTTAACATGAACTCGCTTGCGGAGATCGACCATGGGCCCACCGTTGCGACGGCGACTTTGTTCAAGTTAGGGTCAAGCAGAGAGGAGTAGGACGAAAACTCGCGAATCCGTTGGCATTGTGCCGGAGAAGCGAGCACCACATTCAAGAAAAGCACAAGGAAGGTAAGACGCCCCGATAAGCTGACGATTCGGCTCTCCATAGCATCAGAATCGGAGTCCGACCGTGAATACATTGACGCCCTGGAGGCGGCCCATATCCTGATAGGCATAATCGACCACTACTCGAATGCTGCCGAGGACATCACCAGATGTCACTCCAAAACCGAATGACATTCCACCTTCGGCCTGGTCAAGGAAAAGAGACTGGTAGCCTGCGCGGAGAAACAAATAATCTGAATAGACGAATTCTGTCCCAATGTTGAGGCTTTCGTAATTGTCATTTGGGTGGAGCGCATCTACAGCGATGGTCCAGCGGTACTGGTGGTTGTCAAATATGTGCGTCGACACGCCAAACTGAAAAAGCAATGGAAGATCCCACGAATCAAGTTCGATGTTTGTGGGAATTTGGTCGGTCGATCCCTGTTTTGCCGGGTCGAGACGGATAAATTCACGTGTATCGCGGCCGGACATTTTCATACTCGTGCCGAAATTGGATAACGACGCGCCGATCGTCATCCCGCCGAAGAGATCTGTCTTGAAGGTGGTACCCAGATCGATGGCGAACGCGCTTGCGCTCTCATGCCAGATCGTTTGCTGAACATACTTCGCCGTCACACCAATTGCAAACCGTTCGGTGAGTTGACGCGCATAGGAAATACCGGCAGCGAGATCGCCGGCGCTAAAATACTCGCCCGTCCCCTCCGGCAATTCGACGGTTCGCACTTGCATGTCTCCCATCGTGAGCGCGGTCAGGCTGAACCCCAGTGTGCCGGCACTTCCCAACGGCAATACGGCTCCGGCAAAATCGAACTTGGTATCGGCGATCCAGTTGGTGTGGACAACATCGATGGTCATATCTGAAAGTGATGCGACGCCCGCTGGATTCCAATGGAGTGCCGTCGAGTTGTTGGCAACGCTCACATACGCGCCTCCCATCCCGATCGCTTGTGCTCCGACACCAATCTCGAGGAACGTTGCAGCCGTTGTGCCGGATTTTGAAACGTTCTGACTCCCGCTCTGAGCATGAGCCACGAGAACCGTTGAACCGCATAGGAGGACGACGGTGAGAAGTCTTTTCATACCTTTCGACTCCGGGTCGATTTACCTGAGGTCAGCATGGATTCTATTTTAGAACAGCAAATTTACTGACATATGTCCCGAGGCCGGGAGCCTCGACGTGGAAGACGTAGACGCCATATGCAATGTTCATCCCGTCGCGGGAGACCAGATTCCAGGGCTCCTGCCCGTCATCGATGGTGCTGCTGTGCGTCACCGTCTGCACGAGATGACCACTTAATGTGTAAATCCGAATGGTACATTCGTGCGGCAAATGAATGAAAAAGACGCGGCGGTCTCCCCTGCCGACTGAGGTCGTTTGCGGTTCCCACGAGGCGGCACCGACATACGGATTGGGAACTACGGCAACTTTGCTCAGATCCTTCTGTGCCTTTGATGGGTCAAGCGTAGGTGCTTTCGTTGTAAACTCGAAGTACTCACCAGTGCGGAACGGTTTTTTTGTCGAGATATGGAACACATCGCCTGGCTGTGGCACTCGTTGCTGCGCCGTTGGAATGAGTGTATCCTGAAGAAGCGTCAGTGACCAGCTCTTTCGCGCACTGAAGAACTGCGTCGCGGGCTGGCCAGCAGAGTCTCCTGCCACTATGAATAACGCATCGCCAGCGTCGAACACAGAATTTTCGTTGATGTCCTGAAAAATGAACTGAACATGATCAATATTTTCTGTCAAATTCTTGATGATGATGTTCGACGGCACCCCTGAGCTGAAACTCGATCCCGGGAAGGAGGTGTCCCCTTGATTCTTGGCCGTGAATCGAATCTCAAAGTCTGCCGGATAATTGACTCGGCGCGGTTGATATGCAGGAGCGAAGCGTGAATCGAACCCGACCTGCGTCACATAGTTGCTGTTGCCATTGGTCCATCCGGTTTTTGCCTGATCGATGATGACGTCAGGATCATTGGTGATCGAGGCAACGAAACCCCTGATCACCGGCGACTGAACCTGTGTGGCCTGGAGGCGCGTGAGTGACACCACCGTGTCTCGCGTGGTCTTGTCCACGAGCCGGTACCAAGGATACGAATTTGTGTGAAACGCCGTTGAATCGATGAACTCCAGACGGTAGGTATGATCGTTTCGGATGGAATCGGCATCAAGGACGGTGAGATTCATCGATCCGGTCCCCGGACCTGTTGCTGTCAGGTTACCGATCTGTGGCGGGATGTATCCGGCCGAAGCCGCGCGCGGTGTTACAACGGCAGTGTTGATATCCGTCTTCACTCGACCGTTGAGGTCGATATTGATGATGCTCGTAGTTTCCGAGGGAGGGATGCCCACGAGCTCCCCCGTCACAGTGGTCGTCGTAAATCCCTGGTCATAAGCAACGACTGCATAATAGTAGGTCTGCCCATTTTCGACAGTGCTATCGACGTACGAGTGTTGCAGCCCGGTGTCGTCGCCAAGGTTGAAGTAAGCGCCGTTGACCCCAATGGGATGCAGTCCCTTGACACCATCGATCAGATCAAATTGTGCAATCGGCAGTCGAAATGTCGGCCTTCCGAACGCATCAGTGATGATCTTGCTTTCCAGGAAATTGGCTTCGGTACTGCGGTAAATTCGGTATCCTTCAAAATTATACTTCTGATAGAATGCGTCGAATGTCAGCTCGGCTCGATTGTCCCAGTACAGTGTCACCCGATGGTCGCCTGGAATCACTTTTACAGTCGGTTTGTCCGGTGGTTTCGCGAAATGATAATTCGCGTTGTAGATCTGCTGGACGGTCCGTTTGCGCAGGAAAAGATCGTTGGCGTTCATCCCAAAAATCAATGCCATCGAGAAGCGTTCCGTCTCCCCGGTCTGCTCAAGCTGGCCGGACCGAAGGCTGTAGGTATTTCTTCCAAAGAGATGAAAGAGGTAGCTCGAAAAATGATTAGCCAGGTTCACACCGATCAACGTTTGCCCGTGCGGCTGCGGCAGCGCCGAAAGAGCCGTCCAATTCCGCTCGTCATTGTTCAGGTCGTACGTGTGTACCGCAGATATGACGAATCCCGTGAGGCCGAGTTGATCGGATTCGTCCTTATCAAGGATCCCGAAATTGGGTTCACCCTGATCTGGCTTGCCGTTGCCTTCTGTGCCATCGGGATCTGGTCCGGGATATCCCGGATCGAGCGGTCCCAGACCGTCTGTGCCAACATCGTCATTGAGCGGCTCGCCCGGATCCCACTTGCCGTTGCCGTTCAAGTCAGTAAAGGAACGCCAGTTGCAATTTTCATCCGCGTCCCAATGCGGCCTCCACCCGTAGTTATAGAACTTTCTGAAGCGTGCCGTGTCCTGTTGTACATCGCGAAGAAAAGGATCCTTTAACGGATCGGTGATGAAAACGCGTGCAACATTATCACGGCGTTCATCGGTCAAACCGTCGCGATCGTTGTCAATGTTATCGTCAGCAATGCCCGGGCTTTCGAGGAAGGCATAACCGCAGTAGCCGACGGGACTCCAGTTGCCGGGGCTCCCAAACGATACGGCGGACCATGCGTAGGAGAGGTTCAGGTCTTCATTGTAATCACCGGCATTATTGGAAGAGTTATCGTGACCCCCTATGCCCCAGTCGACATACTGCGCGAAGAGCGTCTTGGCGTAGTCCGTTGTTCCCATGTTCGTGATCTCGTACAACCAGAAGATCACGTCCTCGGCGAGAACCTGCGACCATTGGAATCCCCGCGCATGCACCTGCATCCCCAAGCCACCCCTCGTTGAATCATCAGCATCCGGATGAAAATTGTTCTTGAGAATGTACTCGCGATCTTCGTTGTCGTCGAAGACAAAGTAAGTTTCGAGGTCAGCATTCAGGACACCGTTGCCGAAGAAACCGTTCCATCGCTGGTTCCAGTCGCTCGTCCGATCAGGCCAGGTTGTAGGCCAGGTGTTGGGATCCGTGCTTTGTGCCGGACTTGATTGGAAACGACTTGCATAGTTTGGCAGCGGCCACCAACCGTACGTCACGCCGGTCCCGACATCGTGGCGCGTGTATTCGTAGTAGTTTGTTTCGAGCGGGTGGATGAGGTTTCCCCGCGGATCTTTGGCCTCCGCTTGCACGATGACGGCCACCCCATCGACGTAGGTGTGATTCGTTCCCTTCGGCCATACGCCACTTTCAGTCGGGTCGTTTTGCCAATCCGCGATCTCGCCGAAATTGTAGTAGACCGTGGACACAAGGTTACCATTCATCAATCCCTTCCTCGTCTCGTTGTGGTTCCCTTTGTTCTTGTCTATCAGTTGTTGCGCACAAAGGGATCCAGTTGACGCGACAAGAAGACTCGCCGCCAAGAAGAAACGCACGTGTAACGATGTTCGAACCATTGCGCGACTCCGCTGTTGATACCTAAAAGGATACCAAAGCACCGAAAACGACCTGTCGGGGTGCCGAGTAGAAATCCGGCCGCGTAAAATACTCCTGCAATGTGTTTACCCCCCTCGGTGCCTGCTGCGCCCGGGTCAGTTCAAGCGTATAGCCGGCACGACCGGTGTCCGTAAAGATATTGACTTCAGCCGGCGTGTCAAAGACGTTGTAGATCTTCAGGAATATTGAGAACGTGTGATCAAGCCATGTAACGTATTTTGTCAAGTACAGGTCAGCGTTGAAGAACATGGGTCGGTTGTCGCTGTTTTCCAAACCCGTGCGCTGATTCTGAATTGAGGGTGTGTAGGGCAAACCGGATCCCAAGCGGGCGATGAGACTGCCAATAATGTTGTCCGGATTACCTGCCGTCAAAGTCAGGTTCAGGGAATGCCGGCGATCCCAGTCGAGAGGTACAAGCTCTTTGTTGATTTCAATCGGCGGACTTGCTTGTTGCTTGTTGAAGTTGTCATTGGGGTCGGAGGCGTTCCCATTCGCTGTCTGGTACGTGTAGTCCACCGTGCCGCCGAAACCGCCGCTGAATCGTTTGTCAAGCGAAACCGTAAAACCCTTCACAGCGCCGTAATCCCGGTTGATGTACTGGCCGAACTTTTTGAAGTCATTCTTGAGGTACAACTCCATTCCCAACAGGTTGCGGATATCCTTGTAGTAGCTGGTGACTGTAATGCCCAGGAAAGGAGTGAGTTCCTGCTGAAGGCCCAACTCGTACATCGTAGTACGCTGCGGCTGAAGATCTGCATTCCCAATCGCATTGCCGACAAACTCAGGGAAATTGCCTGTAAGAGGAATGCGGAAATTAGGATTCTTGTAGAGAAACTCGAACGGCGGAACCTGAAAGAAATGCCCGTAGGAAAAGTGAATCGCTCCGCGATCCGTTATCGGATAAGAAATGCCGATCCGGGGACTCATCTGATACTTCGCGCTCGCGGCATATGTGAGCGAGTCGGGGAACGGCGGCGCCAATTGATCCAAGGCTGCAATGTTATTGGGATCCCTCAACACTCTTCCGTCAGGTTGGAAATAGTCGAATCGTAACCCTATGTTCACAACCAGATAATCGAGCTCAATCTTGTCCTGAAAATATGCTGCAAGCTGATACGGATTGTTCGTGTACACATTGTAGTCGAAATCGCCCACGTTCGGCAGCGCAGGCTTGAAGCCGCTACTTGCATCGACGTGGATCTGAAAATCTTCGTAATGCAGCCTGTGATATTGCGCTTCCAGGCCGGCTTTGATCAGGTGTAAGGAGGTGATCTGCGACGTGAGGTCAATCTTGCCTGTGTAGCTGTTCGATTGATGCGCAAAATGCCAGTTCTGTGTCCCTCCAGTTAGAAACGCGTTGCCACTGACATCTTGCATCCTTTGAGGATTCACATAGCGCGGATCGAGCGGATTTTCGTACACGTATTGCTTGTAATCTGAAATGATCGATGAGGCGTTAAAATCGAGGAATGATGAAGGGCCAAAGACCTGCGTATAGCTCACGATTCCGAGGAAGCTCCTTTGGAACCTCGTGTAGTCTCCATCAGGATCGAGCACAAACTGATGATCGTATATCTTGTACTGCTGATCCTGGTATAATCCTTCAAGTACAATTCCTTTCGACGAGCCAACGTTAATCGACAGCTTCCCTTGAGCGCTCCACCTGGTGTCATAGTTCATCGGGACGTATTTCCCATCGCCCGTTGCCCCGACATACCACTTTGACGGATCGTTAGCGGAGAAATTCGACGAATCGGAGGGATTGAACACACGTTTACCATAGAGGTAACCGTCATCATGGAAGTACCGGCCTGATACAAAAAACTTCACCAACGACGGTATTCCAGGCATTGGACCGCTGAGCGAACCCTCGTAGTTCCGCAGGTACGAAGGCGAAAAATGATTCAGGTTTTGGTACAGATCCGTGCGAGTCGTCAAGTAGCCGCCGGTATAAGCAGATACCTGTCCTGTATATTTGTCGCCAGCGAGTTTGGTGACTTGATTGACTACCCCCGAAAGCGCCTCGCCGAATTCGGCATTGAACGTGCCGCTGAGGATCTGAATCTCCTGGATGCTATTCACTTCCGGTTCCAACGCGGAGGAACCCGAAAACACATCATTCACAGAGAGGCCGTCCACAAGATACTTCACCTCACCCGTCCGGCCCCCACGGAAGTGTCCTTCCACTACTCCTGCCTGCAAATTGACGACGGAAGAGACTGTCTCAAGTGGAAGCTTCGAGATGTCATCGCTGCTAACTGTAGATGTGGTCGAGGTCAGGTCTTTCTGCACAATCGGACGAGTTGCCACAACCGTCACCGCCGTCATCTCGACCGCTTGTTCCCGCAATTCAATGTCCACTTTGGTGGTCTTGTCAACTGACACTGAGACGTCTTCCACCAACGAGGCCGTATAGCCGACCATCGTCGCTTTGAGTTGATACTTCCCCGGCGGGACATTGATGATGAAGTATGTGCCGTTTTCGTCAGCAGCGGCACCCAATGAGGTGCCAACAATGACTATATTGACACCGATCAGCGGTTCTTTCGTTCGCGCGTCAACGATTTTTCCCGCAATCTTGCCCGTCGTGCCTGCGTACCCAACGCACGCGAGCAGCCCCAGCCCCACAAGCAAGCACAACAATGGACGTCGAATGACGTTCATCGATATTCTCCGTTGGCTTGGTTCACGACAAAGACAGCGGGGTGCAGCTACTGAGCCGCACCCCGTTTGGCCCGACATTACTTCAACATGAGCATCTTCTTTACGAGTGCAATCGATCCGGTTTCCAGACGGCAAATATACACACCAGATTCGACCGTTCGTCCTGCCTCATCCTTTCCATCCCATGTCACGGTGTATTGGCCCACAGGACGTACACCCTGCACGAGCGTACGAACACGCTGGCCTAGGATGTTGTAAATAACAAGCGAAATGTTCTGCTCGTTCGGCACAGCGAATTGTATCTTCGTTGAAGGGTTAAATGGATTCGGATAGTTGTTCGACAGGTCAAAGACCTTCGGGACGTTGCTGTTCGTACTTCCCACGGCAGTCGTCGTTCCGACCTTCTGCACGGTGAGATCGTCAAAGTAGACCGTTCCCACAAATGTCGAATACACGTGCAACCGTGTCTCCAACGCCGTTACTCCGACTCCCGCCGGCACCTGCACATCGAGTGTATACTGTGTCCAGTCGAATGATGTCACCTTCGGGAAGGTGAACGTGTAGTCAATCCCGGGCCCAACATTGCTATACCCGTCGTTATTGCCATACTTCGCAAACCACAACGGCGTGAATCCAACCGCCCACGTCCCGGGATACTTCACAGCTGAGTCCGGAACCAGGCCACTTGCCTTGATCCACACGCTCAGGCGCACAATATCACCCGGATTGATGGTCGTGCTCGCGCTTCCACCGTTCAACGGGAGACGTTTCATTCCGACAAACGCATCGCCCGATTCACGTCCCGCCGGCATGTTGAACTTCAACGAATACAGACCCGAATGTGCCGCTTCACTCGTCACCACCGTGTTCTCAAATCCCTTCGTCAACAACCCGTCATTCCCTCCAT
>JBEKOB010000056.1:0-28374 GCA_049522195.1 Bacteroidota bacterium | reverse complement strand
TCCCTCGCTCTCCGCAAGACTACGTTCCTGAGAAGCGGAACTTCGTCTTGCAGGCAGTACTAGTTTTGGAACGGTATCATGCCTCAATGGTTTGTGTATATCCTCAAGAGCAGCATCAAGAATTGGATTTACATCGGTTCGACTGACGATTTGATTCGACGAATGCGGGGACACGATGCTGGTCTGGTACAATCGGCGAAGGCGTACAGGCAATTGGTACTCGTCGCGTACGTCGCAGTAAGATCGGAGAGAAAAGCAAGGGAGCTAGAGAAATATTTCAAGACGGGCTCGGGAAAAGCCGTACTGAAGAAGAGAATTCTAACCGACGAAGCTCCGTAGGAGCGTATTCGGTCCCTCGCTCTCCGCTCGCATGCATTTTTGAGTAGTGATAGATTGCTTTGCACTGTCCTCTACGCACCGATGACCATCGATTTCATACGGTCAACAAGTCCTTTGGGCTATTCCGTCGCAACCTCTATGCGGTCTTCGATTGCATGACGCTCAAGGCTCGCCGACGTCTCGCGCTGGCTCTCTTCTGCCTCTTGTCTGTCTCTTCATCCCCTGCACCAGGTCAACAGCAGCATTACTTTTTCTACAAGCCGGCACAGACGCGTGGATCCGATGCGACGTTTAGCCCGCTCACCCTCCTATTGAATGGTTCGTTCGATGCAATGCGCATTGACTTCGACGCAGGCCACAATCTCACTTCCTACAAGTGGAAGATCGATGCCCAGAATGTGTGGAATAACATCACAAACCCCGTCGCAAGTGTCCGAGCCTACGGATGGGATCTCTTCAGGCGCCAGGAGCTGTTCAACCTCAGCTTCAACGTCAATAATCTACAATTCATCCCCAATATCACCGACCACGTGATTGGCTACGGAATGCAGTATGCAAAGGTCACCGAGTGGTATGATTCCCATGGCTACCCTGAACCAGTCCTTTGGGGAATCGGAACCTCACTGGTGTACCAGTACGTGAACGAAATGGTGCAGAATGCCGGGATGATCTACACGAATGTGGACTGCGTTGCCGATTATGATATTTTCAATGTTCTGGGATATGTCTTTTTTAGCTGCGACGGAGTGAAACAGTTCTTTTCGGAAACTGTCCAACTTAACGATTGGTCGCTCCAGCCACTGTATGTCCCACGTAACTATCACATTGAAAATGTCGGTCAGGAGTTCGTCCTGCGGTACAGGCTTCGATTCGCCGAGCGATACGCGCCATTTGTTTGCTGGGGTGTCAATTCAGTCTTCGGCCTCAGTTACCGTTATGACAACGAGAACAGTGTATCTTTCGGCATCGGTCAGACAGTCGCGGGGATGATACAAGACTATCGGGATGTGTACATCAGCACGACACCCAAGCTTGAAACTGCGCTTGGGGTATATTGGGACAATAATGGGTCTCTTCTTGCAGGGCTCGTCCTCAGTGGCAAGACCGCGCTCAATGCTCAGCTCAATATCTATCCCGGGGTGGTGGAATTCGGCGGAATACACCCGGGGTGTTATGTCGGGATGGGGAAAAAGGAAGGACTGGTGCTCGGTGTAACATTCAAGGGCATCCCTGTTTCACTGGGGATTGAACGTTAAGGTATGGATGGCTCTTGACTTGCTGGCTCTCGTTGAGTCGGAGCGCCGGGAAGAAGTGTTCACAGCCCGAGCTTTATTTGAGAGCAACTGGGTTGACGATATGACCTATTTGTGCGATCTTTCCATCGCAGGTAGGTGAGGGCGAGTCGAGTTCGACGGGCCGACCATAACGCCGAAACACAAGAGCCTTTCTTTGTCCCATTGGACCCAACTTTGAGCTGAGCGAATGAAGACTTTTCATGTGCTGAAGAAGATTGCAAAGAATACAGTCAAGGCGCTGACCTACCGGCGGATGTTGTTCTTCCCCGACATCCTGATTACTCACCATTGCACGCAACGATGTCTCCAATGTTCCATCCCGCTGATGGCTTCACCCGAAAAGCCCTTCATGGACTTTGAGGATTTCAAGACGATCGTTGACAGGCTCGATGAGCACGGAACGCAGGGCTTTGTGATTTCAGGAGGCGAGCCAATGCTGCATCCTGAACTTCCAGAGTTCATCCACTACGCCGCAGGCAAGAACTTCGGCCGCATCCATCTTCTCTCAACCCTCTATGGCCCCGAAAGGCTGATTGAGCGAGCCGTGGCGGCTGCAATCGACAACGGCGTTTCGCTCTCCGTCTCATTCGACGGGATTGATGAAGTGGGCGACACTCTACGCGGAGCCCGTAACGTATCCGATCGTGTGAAGAAAAGCATAGAGTACGTGAAGAAGGAAATGGAAAGGAAAGGGAAGCGAATCCATTGCGCTGTCGGAGTCGTGCTCTCGCAGCTCAATATCCACCAAACGAAAGATATCCTGGAGTATCTCGAGCAAGTTGGATGGTTGACGGAAGTTGACGTTTATCGGTGGCAATCGCAAAGCCAGCGTGAAAATGATGAGATGAAATTCCGCGATACAAAGCAATTGCGGGAAGCCATCGAACTTGTGAAGAAATCCCCCACTGTACTTACTCCCGACTGGCTCCTGGATATGCTGCCCGAGTACTTGGATGGGACGTTTGAGAAATACTGTCCTTATATCAGCCTTCCTACATTCGGAACGAAGGTCTTTATTCATCCAGATGGATCAGTGAAATCCTGCATGGGTGAATCGTTCGGGAATCTCCTCAGTCAGACGCCGGAGGAATTGTTCAAGACCGACGCCTGGGAAGCACAAATGGTTGAGAAGAGAGAGTGCGAAGGTTGCGTCAATACGTGCTACACGAGGGGAAAGGTGCTCTATCCAACCAGCGTGAAAGAGATTCGTGCCAATTGGGAACAAATCTGGAATCGCTAAGCTGGAGGCTGCACAGTTGATTCTCCCGCGCTGCCGCGGAGAAAGGTCAACTGATTTACAGAATGGGAGAAAGAACTATGTCCGAAACCTTGTCACGCCTCGCCACTGCGCTTGCGTTCTTGTGCGCCAGCTTGTCGTTTGCCCAGCAGGGTCGTCCTGCACTGGTCCTCAATGTTGACCAGGCCAAGGACACCATCAGCCGTCACATTTATGGACAATTCTCAGAGCATCTGGGCCACGGCATCTATGGAGGAATCTGGGTTGGCCCGAACTCGTCGATCCCGAATACGCGAGGAATCCGAAACGATGTTGTAGCCGCCCTTAAGAGAATTCAAATCCCAAATCTCCGTTGGCCCGGTGGCTGTTTCGCCGATGAGTATCACTGGATGGACGGGATCGGCCCAAGGGAGAAGCGTCCGAGGATGGTCAACACGCACTGGGGGGGAGTAGTGGAGGATAACAGCTTCGGGACGCACGAGTTCATGGATCTATGCGAACAGCTGGGAACAGAACCGTACATCTGCGGCAATTTGGGAAGCGGAACAGTGGAAGAGATGTCGAAGTGGGTCGAGTATCTGACGTTCGATGGAGAAAGCCCGATGGCGAAGCTCCGGGCACAGAATGGGAGAGAAAAACCGTGGAAGGTGAAGTTTTGGGGAGTGGGGAACGAGAACTGGGGATGTGGCGGAAACATGACAGCCGCATTTTATGCTGACCAGTACAAAAGGTACGCCACTTACTGCCGGAACTATGGAGCGAACCGGCTTGTGAAGATCGCCGGCGGGCCGTATGGTTCGGACGTGCAGTGGATGGAAACTCTGATGAAGAATATCCCCCTTACGCTCTTGGCCGGAGTTTCGCTCCACAACTACACTCTTCCCCGGAACTGGAGCGACAAGGGTTCAGCCACATCCTTCGACGAGGCGGAGTATTTCACGACGGTTGAAAAAGCCCTGAGGATGGATGAAATCATCGTGCAGCAATCGCACGTGATGGACGTGTACGATCCGGGCAAGCGGGTTGGTCTGATGGTGGATGAGTGGGGCAACTGGTATAACGTCGAGCCCGGGACGAATCCGGGGTTCCTCTACCAGCAAAACACCGTTCGTGATGCACTAACTGCCGCCATCAATCTGAATATTTTCAACAACCACTGTGATCGCGTCAAGATGGCAAACATTGCACAGACCGTGAATGTTCTGCAGTCCCTGATACTGACAGATGGACCGAAGATGGTGCTAACCCCGACTTTCTATGTCTATGAACTCTACGCAGTTCACCACGATGCTGTGCTGATTCCTCTCAATCTTCATTCCCCGACGTACGACCTCAACGGCAAAAGCATTCCTGCCATCAATGCGTCTGCTTCGAAAGACTCTCAGGGGCGAATGCATATCTCTCTTGTGAACGTTAATCCGAATGCCTCGGTCAAAGTGACGTGCGATATCCGGGGGATGAAGATGAACGCAGCGACAGGCCAGATCATAACTGGTGAGGCCATCAGCTCCTGCAACACGTTCGAGGCTCCGAACTCAGTCGTCACGAAATCATTTTCTGCGTTTAGGCTCGATGGGAGTCTTCTAACCGTCGATATGCCTGCAAGGTCTGTCGTGATGCTTGAGTTGAAATGAAAATCGAAAACGACAACATCAGGGTTTTTGAGAAGCACTACGCTTTGCAATTTGGCCGGTCATTTACTATCTTCTTGATGAAGGATCGTAGTGAAATGCCCGGAAGGGAGGCGTCCAAAGCAACTACGGACGCTTTTTTTGTATCGTATAACTAGGTCGCTATCGGATGAGCAGTCAAGTAAGAGTCAGGTTCGCTCCGAGCCCAACAGGATATCTTCACGTAGGTGGTCTGCGGACTGCACTCTACAACTACCTTTTTGCCCAGCGCAGCGGGGGTAAACTCATTCTTCGGATTGAGGACACAGACCGGGCCCGAAGGGTGGAAGGGGCGATGGAAAACCTCATATCAACCCTCGGTTGGGCAGGAGTTCACTATGACGAGGGTCCTGATCGTCCTGGCCCGTTTGGTCCGTACATACAGTCCCAGCGGCTTGACATCTACCATCATCACGCAAAAGAGCTTGTGGAGAAAGGGAAGGCGTACCATTGCTTCTGCTCTCCGGAACGTCTTGAAGAACTTCGCGCCCGCCAAACTGCAGCCAAGGAGCGTGCCACATATGATCGACACTGTCGCGACCTGAACAAGGACGAGGTCGAGAGCCGGTTGCGCAGCGGCGAAAGAAATGTCATCAGAATGAAGGTCCCGCTGAGCGGAGAGCTGACGTTCAACGATCTGATCCGTGGTGATGTGTCGATAGCGTATGACGTTCTGGATGATCAAGTTCTGCTGAAATCGGACGGATTTCCTACGTATCACCTCGCAGTGGTGGTCGACGATCATTTGATGGAGATCAGTCATGTGATCAGGGGAGAAGAGTGGCTTCCCAGTACACCCAAGCACATCCTGCTCTATCAGTTTTTTGGCTGGGAGTTGCCTAAGTTCGCGCACCTTCCGCTCTTGTTGAATCCAGACAAGAGCAAGCTCAGCAAGCGGCAAGGCGATGTGGCTGTCGAGGACTACCGCGCGAAAGGATACCTCAAAGAAGCGATTATCAACTTCATCGCTTTCCTTGGTTGGAACCCGGGTGATGAACGTGAAATATTCATGATGGATGAGCTGATCAAAGAATTCACACTTGAGCGCGTCGGGAAATCTGGGGCAGTATTCAATGTCGAAAAACTCGACTGGTTGAACTTCCAGCATCTTCGAAAGAAGCCCGACGGAGAAGTCCTTGGGATGCTGAGGGAATATCTGGCAGGTTCCTCCTTCGCGGGTACAAAGTTTGCCGATCAATATCTTATAAGTGTCATCACCGCGATGCGGGAGCGGGCGTCATTCATCAAGGACTTTGTGGAGAAATGCCCTTACTTCTATCAGGCCCCGGATCACTACGATCCGGATGTCGTAAAAAAACGATGGAAGCCGGAGTCTCATCAACAACTGCAGCTGCTCGCCGACAAGTTTACCGGCTTGACTTCGCCGGTGAAGGAAGACTACGAAGCTGCGCTGCATCTGGTGGCGGAAGAGTTGAATGTGAAGCAAAGCGATCTCATCCATCCGCTTCGCCTGGCAGTGTCAGGCATGGGAGCAGGTCCAGGGCTGTATGACATACTGATCATCCTGGGAAAAGATGAAGTGATTCGCCGAATACACGCTGCAATCCAGAAACTGCGGTAGCCCCGATCTTCAGATCGGGGAGTCAAGGGCAAAAAAAGAGTAGGGTCTCAACCCCCACATCGGAGCAATTGAATGGAAATGAACAAGAATCCTGAAGAGAACAAATCACAAGCAGAACCTCCCGTTCGAAAAAACTTCATTCGAGAGATTATCGATGATGATTTGAAGACGAACAAATTTCAGGGGCGTGTTCACACGCGATTCCCGCCAGAGCCGAATGGCTATCTTCACATCGGACATGCGAAGTCCATTTGCCTCAACTTCGGACTTGCCCGCGATTACAAGGGATTCTGCAACCTCCGCTTTGATGACACGAACCCGTCAAAGGAAGAACAGGACTATGTCGATTCGATCGAGCAGGATGTCCGCTGGCTCGGATTCGACTGGGAAAATCGGTTGTTCTACGCTTCGGACTATTTTGGGCAGCTGCATGAGTATGCCGTTCAACTTATCAAGAAAGGAAAGGCCTACGTCTGCGATCTGAATGCTGATCAGGTCCGCGAGCACCGCGGCACGCTGACTGAGCCGGGCAAAGACAGCCCGTATCGGAATCGCAGCATCGAAGAGAATCTTGACCTCTTTGAGCACATGCGCAAGGGGGATTTCCCGGATGGCTCTCGCACGCTGCGCGCCAAGATTGACATGGCATCGCCGAACCTGAATATGCGCGATCCAGTCATGTACCGCATTCTTCGCTCGACGCACCATCGCACGGGCGATACGTGGTGCATCTATCCGATGTATGACTGGGCGCATGGTCAGAGTGATTCCATTGAGAGAATTACACATTCCATCTGTACGCTTGAGTTCGAAGATCATCGTCCGCTCTATGACTGGTTTGTTGAACAACTAGGGATCTATCATCCCCAGCAGATCGAGTTCGGCCGCCTGAACTTGACCTACACGGTAATGAGCAAGCGGAAGCTCCTCCAACTGGTGGAGGAGAAGCGCGTGAGCGGATGGGATGATCCGCGCATGCCGACAATTTCCGGCCTGCGCCGCCGTGGCTTCACGCCGGAATCAATCCGGCTGTTCGCTGACCGGATTGGTGTGTCCAAGAATGATAGTCCTGTCGATGTGGCGTTTCTGGAAGATTGTCTCCGGAATGACCTCAACAAGCGCTCGGCGCGGGTCATGTCTGTTCTGCATCCTATCAAACTCGTTATTGAAAATTATCCTGAAGGGCTTGTCGAAGAGCTCGATGCAGTGAATAATCCTGAGGACGCTTCGATGGGCTCACGAAGAGTCCCATTTTCGAAGGTCCTGTACATCGAGCAGGATGATTTTATGGAGAATCCTCCAAAGAAGTACTTCCGTTTATCGCCAGGATCGGAAGTCCGTTTGCGCTATGCGTACATCATCAAATGCGAGAGCGTGGTGAAAGACGCTTCGGGCAAGATCACTGAGTTGCGGTGCTCATATGACCCGGAAACCAAGAGCGGTTCACCGCAAAGCGCCCGGAAGGTCAAAGGGACGATCCACTGGGTCTCCGCTTCCCACGCCCTGGACGTCGAAGTCCGGCTCTACGACCGTCTGTTCACCGTCGAAGATCCCGGAGGTGAGAACTGGCGTGAGCTCATCAACCCGAACGCACTCGAAGTTCTCAAAGGATGCAAGGTCGAACCGAGTCTCGCCTCGGCCAAGCCACAGAATCGCTTTCAGTTTGAGCGATTAGGTTATTTCTGCGTCGACGACGATTCGAGAGAAGGAAATCTGGTCTTCAACCGCACCGTCACATTGCGAGACACCTGGGCAAAGATCGCAAAAGCATAGGGAAGTTACGCTGCGATTGTTTTTTGTCCATTGGTTATCTATATTTTGCGGCGCTTGTCGCAGCTTATCACTCACAACTAATACCATTCCTTCGTGCCCCGGCGAAAGAAACTATCCGAAGACGTTATCAGGCTTCATAATGCCGTCTTCTACGCTTACCACGGTGTTCTCTCGGATGAGCAGACCCTCGGCGGTAAGTTTGAGGTAGACGTCGACCTCCATGTTGATTTGGTCCGAGGTGCGCGCGCGGACGACCTGCAACGAACCGTCAACTACGAGCGCGTGTACGATGCCATCAAGCAGCTCGTGCTCGGCAAGAAATACAGGTTGATCGAGGCGCTGGCAGAGACAATAGCCGACGGGTTGCTTGCGGAGTTCAAGAAGGTCCAGAAAGTTGTTGTCCGCGTCCGCAAACCAAGTGCGCCGGTCAAGGGAGTGATCGACTACGTCGAAGTGGAGATCGCTCGGGCGAGGAAGTGATGGGCCGGGTATTCGTTTCGTTGGGTTCGAATATCGGAGACCGGCTGGGATTTCTCCAGAAGGCCGTCGACGCTCTGGGAAATGCCGGAGGGTTCAAGGTCAAGGCTGTATCTCCAGTCTATGAAACGGAACCGGTGGGGAAGAAGGATCAGCCGCAGTTCCTCAATGCCGCTGTGGAATTGGAGAGCCTGCTTTCTCCCGATAGCATCCTTGTAAACCTTAAACAGATCGAGCGCGTGGTCGGTCGCACGCCATCCCAAAAATGGGGTCCGAGAGAGATTGATCTTGATCTGATCTACATCGGGAATCTGGTAGTCAAGAGCCCGATGTTGACACTGCCGCATCCCGAGGTTGCCGGGCGCAGGTTCGTCCTGACGCCGCTGACCGATATTGCACCCGACTTCGTGGATCCGCTTCGCAAACGCACGCTGCGGGAATTGCTTTCAAGCTGCCCCGACGTGTGCGACGTCGCAAAGACAACTTTCATGCTTCACTTTTCTGATGTGGAGAATTGATTGAAGGTCCCTTCTTCCGATATTCGGCATATCGCAATAGAAGGCGTCATCGGCGCCGGCAAAACGACACTTGCCCAGATGTTGTCGGAGCGGCTTGGAGCCCGGCTTGTCCTCGAGCGATTCGAGGAAAATCCCTTCCTGCCGAAGTTCTATGAAGATCCGGAACATTATGCATTCCAGACTCAAATCTTCTTTCTGCTCAGCCGGTACAAACAACAGCAGGATCTTTTTCAGGCAGACCTCTTCCAGGACTTCCTGATATCTGACTACATTTTCGAAAAAGACAAAATCTTCGCTTACCTCACGCTCGCTGACGAAGAGCTCAAGCTGTACGAAACACTCCTCACCGCGATCGAGCGGAATGTCCCTACTCCTGACCTCGTTGTCTATCTCCAGTGTAGTGTCGACCGGTTGATGAATAATATCCGCTGCCGCGCACGCAAGATGGAAGAAAACATCTCGGAGGACTATATCCGGGATCTGAACGAGGCCTACAACTATTTCTTTTTCCGCTACAAAGCTACTCCGCTGCTGATCGTCAAGGCAACCGACATCGATTTCGTCGGCAACAAAGACGATTTTGAGGACCTGCTCGAGCAGATCCTGCGCCCCAACAAAGCTCCGGTGGAATACTACAATCCTGTCAGGAGGAAATAGCCGTGGTCCGCGGACTGCTGCGGTTTCTGGCATACGCTCTCGTGTTCTGGTTCATCTACCGTGTGGTTATCGGGGCCCTGCGTCACGTGATACAGGACGCGCGAAAGAAACCACCGGAGCCACCGCCCCAGAGTCAGGCGAAGACGGAGCAGCCGCCCGACTATCGTGATGTGAAAGACGCTCACTTCAAAGACCTGCCGAACGATTCTTCCGAGCGCCCCTGAATGGCTCCGCTGGATTTGATGTATTGTGAGCGGAATCCGTCCCCTCGACATACCCTGCACCTCGAAAATAGTTTGAAGATATTGGTTTACTTCACTATATTACCCCGAGTTTTTGCACAATAAGGGTGAAATAAGAGAATGAAACGCGTTTATATTGAAGATCTTGGCAAGCATGTAGGTGAAGAGGTACAGCTTCGGGGCTGGTTGTACCACAAACGATCGAGCGGCAAAGTACGGTTTCTGCTTCTCCGCGATGGGACCGGAATCCTCCAGGGCGTCATGGTAAAGGGGGGAGTAAGTGAGGAGGTTTTTTCGAGCTTTGACACACTTACGCAAGAGTCCTCCTTCTCAATGACCGGAAAGATCCGGAAGGATGATCGGGCTCCCGGTGGATATGAAATGGAAGTGAGCGATGTTGGAATCATCTCCATCGCGCACGAATACCCTATCACGCCGAAAGAGCATGGGATCGAGTTCCTTGCCGACCGGCGTCATCTCTGGCTCCGTTCCTCCCGGCAACACGCGATTATGCGTGTGAGGCACCGGATCATCAAAGCGATCCGCGATTTCTACGACGGACGCGGCTTTGTGCTCATGGATTCACCGATCCTGACGCCTGCCGCGTGCGAAGGAACCTCTACGCTTTTCGAAACGGAATACTTTGATCTCGGCAAAGCGTATCTTACGCAATCAGGCCAGCTCTATGCAGAGGCCGGTGCGATGGCGTTTGGAAAAGTGTATTGCTTCGGACCGACGTTCCGAGCTGAGAAATCGAAGACCCGCCGCCACCTGACGGAGTTTTGGATGGTTGAACCGGAAGTCGCGTTTAACGATCTGGACGATGATATGGAACTCGCCGAGGAGTTTCTGGAGTACATCGTTCAAACCGTTCTGAAGGATTGTGTACCTGAATTGAAAGTACTCGAGCGCAACACGACGCTTCTCCAGAACGTGAAGAAGCCGTTGCCCAGGATTTCTTACGATGAAGCTGTCAAGATTCTCCAATCGAAGGGGATTGCTTTCGAATGGGGAAACGACCTCGGTGGAACGGATGAGACCGTAATTTCGGAGCAATTCGATCGCCCCGTGATGGTGCACCGGTATCCTTCGGAAATCAAGGCGTTCTACATGAAACGCGACCCCGAGAATCCAAAGGTAGCCCTGGCAGTCGACGTGCTGGCACCAGAGGGTTACGGCGAAATCATCGGGGGCAGTCAGCGTGAGGATAATCTCGATCTGTTGCTCCAGCGCATCAAAGAACATAATCTCCCGCAGGAAGCGTTCGAGTGGTACCTCGATCTTCGCCGCTTCGGCACCGTGCCGCACGCAGGCTTCGGCCTTGGTGTCGAGCGCACAGTCGGGTGGATTTGCGGACTCGATCATGTCAGGGAAACGGTTCCTTTCCCGCGCATGATCTATCGAATAACCCCATAAAGCACCGATATGCTCAAAGTCACCAACCTGCGGAAGGCGTACGCGACTGTTGTCGCTGTTGACGGTGTTTCGTTGGAAGTTCAGAGAGGCGAGCTGTTCGGTCTCCTCGGACCCAACGGAGCTGGAAAAACGACGGCAATCCGAATCATCCTGAACATCATCGCGCCTGACAGCGGCACGATTACATTCGACGACAAACCATTCACTCCGGCGATGTGGAATGTCATCGGCTATCTTCCTGAAGAACGCGGGTTGTACCGGAAGAGCAAGATCCTCAATACGATTCTGTACTTCGCTTCGCTCAAAGGAATGCATGCCGCCGAAGCGAAAGCAGCTGCTTTCAAATGGCTGGATCGATTCGGGCTCAAGGACAGCGCCTTCCGGAAGGTGGAAGAACTATCAAAAGGTAATCAGCAAAAAGTCCAGCTTATCATTTCCATCCTGCACAATCCACAGCTCTTGATTCTTGACGAGCCGTTCTCCGGTCTCGATCCCGTTAACCAGATTCTCCTCAAAGATATTCTGATGGAACTCCGCCAGCAAAACGTGGCAATCGTCTTCTCGACACATCAGATGGAGCAGGTGGAAAAGATGTGCGACAACATCTGCCTGATCAACAAAGGGAAGCCGGTATTGAGCGGATCCTTGAGGGACGTCAAGCAGAGGTATGGGACGAATTCGTTGCGACTCGAGTTTGAAGGGGATGGAGAATTCCTGAAGAAATTGCCGATGGTGAAGCGGGCTGACGTATACCAGAATTACGCAGAGCTGGAGCTCGTCGACATCAAGAAGAGCCGCGAATTGCTGTCGAAACTCGATGACAAGCTAAACCTGAGGAAGTTTGAGATCGTTGAACCGTCGCTGAACTCGATATTCATCAATGTCGTCGGTGTTCCGGCAAGCCAACCGGAGGTGGTCGTAGCGAAGCCTGCTGCCGTGACTCCTGCCAAGAAGCCGCTCGACAAGCGGCTCAAGAAGGAGCTCATTTCGATGATCTTAGGGGTCGTGGTGTTTTCAGGGCTTCTGGTTGTTAACTTCATGAGCACCGACCCTAACATGACGATGGTTGCGTTGTTTATTGCCGGCGTGGGGTTGTCCGTCTTCAGGTATTTGAGTGTCAAGAAGAAGGTCGCCGCCGAACAGAAAGTCCCGGAAGGAGGGCCGATCGAATGAAATACCTCGACGTCGCCCGATGGGAATTCATGGAGAAGGTGAAATCGAAAGCGTTCATTATTTCGCTTGTCCTGATGCCTTTGATCATGGTTGTATTCGGCGTGTTGCCTGGCTTGCTCGCATCCAAGCCTGATGATAAGCCACTAACGTTGGGTGTGATCGATGAAACCGGGCAGATCCTGAAACCGCTCGCTGCGAAGCTGGATGAAAAATACAAGCTTCCCGGTGGGCGTCCAAACTACATCCTTCGCAATCTGAAGGAAGAGGGATCGCCGGAAGATCTCAAGGCGCGGGCGATCAAGATGATCTCGAACAAGGAGATGGAAGGGTATTTTTCGATTCCGGCCACTGTGTATGACAGCGGCAAAGTCGAGTATCGCGCAGAGAACGTTGGGAACATCCGAATTTCGGAGCGGTTCTCACGAACTATGGAGGAGGTCATCGTCGAGCATCGGCTGACGGGTCGGGGACTCGATCCAGCCGAAATCAAGAAACTCATGGCGAATATTGATGTGAAATCGCTCAAAGTTTCGGAGCGTGGCGGGGAGAAAGAATCGGGCTTCCTGGAAACGTTTGCGAGCGCTTACATCGTCATCCTGATGCTGATGTTCCTCGTCCTGACCTCCGGACAGCTCTTGATCCGAAGCGTCGTCGAAGAGAAATCGAACCGCGTCATCGAGGTGCTCCTATCATCCTGTTCTGCTCGTGATCTGATGGTCGGGAAGATTCTTGGGTTGAGCGGACTCGGAGTCTTGCAGATGCTGATTTGGGGTGCTATCGGTTTGGGGATTGCGCTCAAGAGCGGGGCGAATATTTTCGAGATGGAGCCGGTCCTCGTTGCGGTTGTGTATATTATCTTCGGTTATTTCTTCTATTCCGCGATATTCGTCGCTGCAGGCTCACCGGTAACAACCGAGCAGGAAGCACAGCAGATCACAAGCTATGTCAGCCTTGTGCTGGTGTTCCCGATGGTTCTGATGGTGCCTGCGATGCAGAACCCCGATTCATCGCTGATTAGGATATTGTCGTTCATCCCGTTGCTCACTCCGGCGTTCATGGTCTTGAGGGTCTCGATTCAAATGCCGCCGTTGTGGGAGATTCTGACGACGCTCGGCATACTTATCCTTTCAAGCGTGCTCATGATGTGGGTAGCCGGAAAGATATTCAGGGTCGCTATTCTTGTCTATGGCAAACGGCCGTCGATTCCTGAACTGATACGCTGGATTCGGACGCCGTAGCGAGGCTCTTCGCCCGGTCTGAAGTACGGGCGCTCATGGATTCGATTCGACGCGAAGTTTGTCCTGGTTCCTATTCACTTCTGCAAGGTTGTCTGTGACCATCGAGACATTTCTGTTCTACTTCCTTGGCGCCATCTCCGTAGGCTCTGCGCTGATGATGGTAACGCGCCGCAGCCCCGTGATCGCTGCGCTCTATCTCATACTCAACTTCTTCGCTCTTGGTGGTTTGTACCTGTCGCTCCACGCGCAATTCATCGCTTTCATCCAGATACTTGTGTATGCGGGCGCGATCATGGTACTCTTCCTGTTCGTCATCATGCTCTTGAACCTTGGTGACGAGAAAAAATTGCAGGAAAAAATCTCTTACAAGAAGATCATCGGAGCGGGACTGAGTTTCGGAGTACTGATGGAGCTGATCTATGTCCTCGGGTTTTCCAGGGCGACCATGCCGCCATCGCAGTTTGAAAAGGCCACGGAGATAGGGACCGTCGAAAATATTGGCATGCAGCTCTTCACGAAGTTCTTGTTCCCGTTTGAGGTCACATCAATCTTGTTGCTGGCCGCAATCGTTGGAGCTGTCATCCTGGCGAAGAAAAAACTCAGATAATCGTTATGGACCTTCAGTCATACCTCCTCCTGAGCGCAACCACATTCATCATTGGAGTGGTGGGCGTTATCTCACGCCGCAATGCCATCATCGTGTTTATGTCGATTGAGTTGATGCTGAACTCCGTCAACCTCACGCTCGTGGCATTCTCGGCGTTTATGGGGGATGTGACAGGTCAGATGATTGTCTTCTTCTCCATGACCGTGGCCGCTGCTGAAGCGGCTGTAGGTTTGGCGATTATCATCTCGATGTTCCGGAACAAACAGACCGTAAATCTGGACGACTTGAACATACTGAAGTGGTGATGGTGAAATCGGATCATCTGATGATCGGGTCATCGGGTGATCTGAAGGCGGTTTGCAGATAGCTTCTGCAAGCATAGATGAGCCGATGATTAGATGGCTCGATGACCCGATGACCAGATGGTTAGATGTCCAGATGGTCAGATGACCCGATGGTCAGATGGCCCGATGGTTAGATCACCCGATTGCCAGGTTTTGTTCAATCACAGAATAAAAATCAATGTTTGCATACACTCCTCTTATAGTTCTTTTTCCTTTCGCTGGGTTCGTTTTCCTCGGATTGTTTGGCTCGAAGGTGAAGAACGAAAAACTCCTCGGTATCATCGGTAGCGGAACGGTGGGCTTGTCGTTTGCCCTTGCTGCTGTTCTTTTTGCGACAATGCTGGGGCTCCATCCCGACGAGCGCAAACATGCCATCGAGCTCTTCACGTGGATCTCTACGTTTACCGGAACTTCATCCTCGTTCTCTGTCTCAGTGGCGTTCCAGGTGGACCAGCTTTCTATTCTGATGACGCTGATTGTCACCGGCGTGGGATTCCTCATCCACGTGTATTCGATAGGCTACATGCATGGCGATCCTGGGTTCTGGCGATTCTTCGCGTACATGAACCTCTTCATATTCGCGATGCTCAATCTCGTTCTTGCCGATAATTTCCTCCTGATGTTCCTTGGATGGGAGGGGGTGGGACTTTGCTCGTATCTGCTCATCGGATTCTGGCACGATAAAAAGTTCGACACCGGAGGATACAAACCCGGCACCGCGACGACGTCTGACGCGGCAAAGAAAGCGTTCATTGTCAACCGGATCGGCGATTTCGGATTCCTCCTCGCGATGTTTCTGATCTTTGTGAACTTTGGCAGCCTGAATTTTGATGCCGTCTTTGGGAGAGCCGCAGTCCTGAGTGAAGGGAACAATGCGATGCTCTGGATCGGGTTGCTCCTGTTTCTCGGTGCCACGGGAAAATCGGCGCAGATCCCGCTGTTTGTCTGGCTGCCTGATGCCATGGCGGGCCCAACTCCCGTCAGCGCTCTGATTCACGCTGCCACGATGGTCACCGCAGGCGTCTATATGGTCGCCAGGTGTTCTATCCTCTATGCTCTCGCACCTGCGGCACTGCAGGTCATGGCTGTTGTTGGAGCGTTAACTGCCCTCATGGCTGCCACAATCGGGCTTGTGCAAAACGACATCAAGAAAGTTCTGGCGTATTCGACTGTCAGCCAGCTTGGCTATATGTTTCTTGCCATGGGTGTTGCCGCATTCTCAGCCGGTATCTTTCATGTCCTCACTCACGCATTTTTCAAGGCTCTGCTCTTCCTTGGCTCAGGCGCCGTGATTCATGCGATGCACGACGAGCAGGATATTCAGAAGATGGGTGGATTGAAGCATTACTTGCCGACGACGTACAAGACGTTTCTCATTGGCGCCATCGCGATCGCCGGCATTCCTCCGTTCGCGGGATTCTTCAGCAAGGATGAGATACTCTGGAAGGCATTCAGCAGTGAACATGGCTCTGTCGTTCTGTGGGCTATTGGAGTGATTGGAGCGGCGTTGACGGCGTTCTATATGTTCAGGCTCGTCTGTCTCACCTTTGAAGGGGAGAAGCGATATAGTGCGGATATCCATCCTCACGAAGCGCCGAAGACGATGACGGTCCCTTTGATCATCCTCGCCTTCCTTTCAATTGTCGGCGGATTCCTCGGAGTTCCGGAGAGCCTCTTCGGTGGAAATGCACTCGAGCACTGGCTCGAGCCGATCTTCGCCCCTGCGTACGATAAGCTGAGCATGGGTACCCATCCCGTTGAGATTACGGAATACCTTTTAATGGTTCTCTCGGTTGGGGTCGCTGCCATCGGAATCTACGCGGCGCGCAGGGTCTACTTGCAGAGGACTGAACTTGCGGATGAATGGAAGAAGAGGTTTGCGCTTGCATACAAGTGGCTGTTCAACAAGTATTACGTCGATGAAACGTATGACGCTATAATCGTGACGCCCACGGTGAAGATATCAGAACGATTTCTTTGGAAGGTGGTCGATGTCAGAGTGATCGATGGGATTGTTGACGGTTCTGCCAGGTTGATCGCAGCGATTGCGCAGAGGGTGAGACTCATTCAAACGGGCATCGCCCAGCAATATGCGACGGTTTTCGTAGGTGGTATTCTGCTCATCCTGATGTGGTTGATCCTAAAATAGACTAGCCGGTGAAGAACATTCCATGGTTTCTCAACATCTTCTGACACTTACGATTTTCCTTCCGCTGTTCGGGGTTCTGGCCCTGTTCTTCGTGAACAAGGAGAACGGCGCAGCGATCAAGCTTGTCGGATTTCTGACGACGGTCGCGACGTTCGCGGTCTCTCTCTTCCTCTACTTTAGGTTTGATGCGTCAGTGACGGGATTCCAGTTCCGGGAGTATGCGGTCTGGATCGCCGGGCTCAACATCAGTTACTTCGTCGGAATAGATGGCATCTCTCTTCTTCTGATCGTCCTCACGACGTTCCTGACCCCGCTCGCGTTGTTGGGTACCTGGAACTCTGTCCAGAAGCAGCTCCGTGGATACACGATGATGATTCTGCTCCTTGAAATCGGTATGATTGGAGTGTTCGCATCCCTGGACCTCTTCCTCTTCTACATCTTCTGGGAAGCGATGCTCATACCGATGTACTTTATCATCGGGATCTGGGGCGGTCAGGACAGGGTGTACGCGGCAGTCAAATTCTTCCTCTTCACGCTGTTTGGCAGCCTCCTGATGCTCGTCGCAATTATTGCGCTGGGGGTCTATGCCTCAACGTTGCCAGGCGGTTACTTTACCACGAATCTCCTGCAGCTCTACGGCGTTGCTCCTCGAATGGCGTTGACCTTGCAGACATGGATGTTCCTTGCGTTTACACTAAGTTTTGCCATCAAGGTCCCGTTATTTCCGTTGCACACGTGGCTTCCGGATGCCCACGTGCAGGCACCGACGGCCGGTAGTGTCCTTCTTGCAGGTGTGCTCCTGAAGATGGGGACGTATGGGCTGATCCGTTTCTGTCTTCCTCTCTTCCCGAATGCAGCTTTCAAGTTTGTGCCGCTCCTCGGAGTGCTTGCCGTGATTGGTATTGTCTATGGCGCACTCGTTGCGATGGTTCAGACTGACCTGAAGAAACTCGTTGCCTACTCTTCGGTCTCTCATCTTGGATTCGTCGTGCTCGGTATCTTCGCGATGACGGAGGAGGGGATCCAGGGTGCCGTCATCCAGATGATCAACCACGGCTTATCGACAGGAGCGCTCTTCTTGATCGTTGGTATGCTTTATGATCGTGCCCATACCAGGTTGATCGCTGATTTCGGTGGAGTGGCAAAGGTGATGCCTGTCTTTGCGACAATCTTTATGATTGTTTCGCTCTCGTCGATCGGCCTGCCCGGCTTGAATGGTTTTGTCGGAGAGTTCCTCATCCTCCTTGGAAGTTTCAAATCGACTTTTCTGGGGACGCAGGCGTATGCCATCGTTGCTGCGTCGGGCGTTGTTCTCTCGGCCGTGTACCTTCTCTGGGCGTATCAACGCGTGATCTTCGGAAAGGTGAGGGAAGGGGGACTGTACGGTGGTCACCATCTCACTGACCTGAACGCGAAGGAAGTCATTTCGCTCGGAGCTATTCTGGTGTTCATTGTCTGGATCGGTGTTTATCCTGGAACGTTTCTGAGCAAGTCGGCTCCTGTTGCCAAACAACTGGTTCAGGGACTGGAGTACGTCCGAGCGGGAGGACAGATTCGGACCGCAGAACTCCCGTCGAATAACCTCCCGTCCAGTCGATAGTCAGGAGCCTGAGCTGAACAGCGCCTCATGAATGAACGGCGGACCAAGCAGGTTGTCATAGTGGTGGTGCTGGCGGCAGCGGCGTTCGTCTTTTTCAATTATTTCGGGCGGATGCTCGAATCGGCAGTTGTCTCGGCTGTACCGTTCTGGCTCGTCATGCCGTTTGTTGTCTTACTTCTTGCGATTGCAGTAGGACCGTTCCTCAACAGGTCGTGGTGGGAAAGCAACTATCCGACAGTTGTTGCGGTGCTGGGCGCCGTGGTGATCAGCTATTACGTCTACCCGCTCAGAAATGTCCCCCGCATCGTGCTGACGATGTATGATTATATCGGCTTCATCTCGCTCATCGGGTCGCTGTTCGTAGTGGCGGGAGGGATTCACTTCAACTTGCGGGGGAAGGCAGCTCCATGGGAGAATGTGGCTCTTCTTGGCGCCGGAGCCCTGCTTTCGAACGTGCTCGGGACCACGGGAGCTTCGATGCTTCTGATCCGTCCGTATCTGAGAAACAACAGGTACCGGATCAGGGGATATCACGTGATCTTCTTCATTTTTATCGTCAGCAACACCGGTGGTGCGCTGACGCCTATTGGAGATCCGCCCCTGTTCCTGGGTTACCTGAAAGGGGTCCCGTTTTTCTGGGTGATCTCGAAAGCCTGGTTTGCATGGGGGATCGTTCTCGGTTTGTTGCTGCTTATCTTCTACGGCATCGATCGGATACACTTCAGGCGAGTCCCTCGCAATGTCCGGGAGGAAGCATTGAGCCCGGACGAAGCACGTGTCTCAGGCTTGCATAATCTCTGGTTCCTTGGGGCTATTATCGCCGCTGTGTTCATTGAGCGTCCCTTGATGCTGCGCGAGGTGATCATGTGGAGCGCAGCGACGGGATCGTACTACACGACCCGAAAAGAGGTGCACGGGAGGAATGAATTCAGTTTCGTTCCTCTGAAGGAAGTGGCGGTGCTCTTCGTAGGTATCTTTGCGACGATGATCCCCGCGCTCGATTGGCTGCAATTGAACGCAGGCTCATTAGGGATCAGGACTCCCGGTCAGTTTTACTGGTGCACAGGCATTCTCTCAAGTGTGTTGGATAACGCACCGACGTATCTTGGTTTCATGAGCGCAGCATTCGGTCTGCACGGAGCAAGCATCGACAACGCCGTGCATGTGCACGCAATTCTTGGTCAGATTCAGCTTGGCTCGATCGGCCTGGCAAATCCGATTATACCGGGGGCAATCGCAGTCACAGCCGATTCATGGAGATATGTTCAGGCAATATCGCTGGGGGCTGTGTTCTTTGGCGCAATGACGTACATCGGGAACGGTCCGAATTTCATGGTGAAATCCATTGCGGATCAGACTGGGATCGAGTCGCCGTCTTTCCTTGAGTATATTTGGAAATACAGCGTCCCTATACTGATCCCGATATTCATCATTGTTTGGCTTCTGCTTTTCTAAGATTTTGTTTCGAGCGGGTTGCCAGCAGCACAACGCAGTCGCTTCAAAGTCTGGACAATTTCCCTTTCTAACTCGACAGTGCCATGGGTATATCGTACAATGACTTCTACAACAGCTCACCGCTGATTGCCCTTGTCGGCTTTGCGTTGTTGACGCTTATCGTTGAAGGGGCGGGAAAGGACAAGCCGGTCTCATCGTACTGGATGAGCCTGGTCGGAATCGCCGTTTCTCTCGTACTTTCCTTTTTCCATCTTGGTGAGGGAGTCCCGGTGTTCGGCGGAATGCTGTTCCAGGGAGGCTTTGCTGGCTACTGCAATTTGATATTCCTGAGTTCGGCCTTGCTCTCAATCGTTCTGGCCCGCGGTTACCTCGAGCGAATGGAGTACCATCGCGGTGAGTTCTATGTTCTCATCATGTTCGCCACTTCCGGCATGATGCTCATGGCAGGTGCACTGAACCTGATCACGATCTTTCTCGGCATTGAGCTGATGTCTGTCCCGCTTTACGTGCTCGCCGGGTTTATGAGAAAGAAACAAAAAGCAAACGAATCGGCTCTTAAGTATTTCCTGCTGGGTGCGTTCGCGACGGGGTTTCTTCTCTACGGTATCGCTTTGATCTACGGTGCCGCCGGTACGACTGACCTCCTCCAGATTAAGGCGCTCATCCCGCAAATCTCGCACAATCCGCTCTTCATTATCGGCGCCGGGATGCTGATCGTTGCATTCTCATTCAAGGTCGCTGCCGTTCCATTCCACATGTGGGCACCAGATGTGTACGAGGGAGCGCCCACGCCGGTTACAGGGTTTATGTCTACCGGGGCAAAGGCCGCGGCTTTCGCAACGTTTGTCCTGGTCTTTATCAGGATCTTTGAGATCTCGGGGACAAGTATCAGCCAGGTCATCGCAGTCATTGCCGCGGCGTCGATGATCATTGGCAACATATCCGCCGTCGCCCAGAACAGCGTCAAGCGTATGCTGGCGTACTCAAGCATAGCGCACGCCGGCTACATGCTCAGCGGCATCGCCGCTGCGAACAACGAAGGTCAAACCGGTATCCTTTTCTATCTGATCGCGTATACGTTCATGAATATCGGTGCGTTTGGAATTGTCTCGTGGGTTGAGCAGCAGGATGACAAGAAACTGACATTCGACGACTATGCGGGTCTCAGTGCACGGCAGCCAGTGCTCGCGGCGCTTATGTCGGTCTTCATGTTCTCGCTTGCAGGGATTCCGCCGTTTGCAGGGTTCTTTGGAAAATACTATGTCTTCCTTGCCGCCGTGGAAGCCAATATGACATGGCTTGCCATCGTTGGCGTGCTGACGAGCCTTATTTCGGTTTACTACTATCTTCGACTTGTAGTGCTGATGTACTTCCGTGAAGGCGACGCAGATATTGACAAGCCGGTTCCGCTTGCTGCGTTGATAGCTGTTTCCGTAGCCGCACTCATGGTGCTGGCTCTCGGTGTGTATCCCTCGCTGATCGTGGAGATCACGCGGGGCTTCTTCAAGATCTGACGATCGATCTATGCGGACTATCGTATCAGCGAAAGAAATGCGGTGGTGCGATGAGACCACCATCCACAAGTTTGGCATTCCCGGTCTGATGTTGATGGAAAACGCGGGCCGTGGAGTTGCTGAAATCGCCCAACGATGCTTCGGACCTCTCAAAGATAAAGACCTCCTGATTTTTTGCGGCAAAGGCAACAACGGTGGCGATGGATTCGTGGCCGCCAGGCACCTGCTGAACGCCGGTGCAAGAATCACTGTTGTCCTGATGGCCTCCGCCCGAAAGCTCACAGGTGATGCACAAGCTAATTTCAAGTCCCTCGATCAACTTCGCCGGTCGAAATCCAGTTCTCTCGTTTTCAAATCCTATTCTCGCGCTCTCCTGGGCAGACTGCCAAAGCCGGCGCTCATCATCGATGCGATGTTCGGAACGGGGTTCACGGGAAAAGTCTCTCAGCCCTTCGCTGGTGCCATCGAATGGATAAATGAGCAGGGGGTCCCGGTTCTTTCGGTAGACATTCCGTCAGGAGTTGATGGGACAACCGGCGTTGTCCAGAATCTTGCGGTTCGTGCGACGTGCACCGCTACATTTGGGCTGAAGAAAACCGGGCTTCTGTGTAATCAGGGGCAAGACTATGTGGGTAATGTGAGTGTCCTCGATATCGGAATTCCAGGCGTCGTCAGCGGATCCAAATCCCTCAAGACATTTCTGCTTGATGCCGAGGATGTGCGGATCGCTTTGCCGAAACGAAGTTCGACCGCGCATAAGTACTCTGTAGGAAAGGTATTCGTGCTGGCCGGTTCCAGGGGTTTCACCGGTGCGGCCTATCTTTGTTCGATGGCTGTTCTACGTGCAGGTGCCGGTGCAGTGATGCTTGGAACTCCGGATGCGGTCTATTCGATTCTCGGCCGGCGTCTCACCGAAGCAATCGTCAAGCCACTTCCCTCGACGAGCGAAGGGACGATTGCCATGAACGCGCTTGAGGAAATCCAGGAGAAACTGAAATGGGCTGATGTCGTGGTCGTCGGACCCGGCCTTTCTACGAATGCCGAGACTCAGAAGGTCATCCACAAAATCCTAGCTGGTCACCCGGGTAAATTCGTAGTGGATGCAGACGCACTTCGTGTCGTGGGTGATATTGGTCTCCAGAAGTTGGGCCGGTCAAAGAGCAGATTTGTTCTCACTCCCCATGCCGGTGAGTACTCGAGAATAGTCGGGGCTCCGGCAAAGGAGATTGAGGTCAACAGGATTGAGATGGCCCGAAAGGGGGCGATTAGAGGGAGGGTCACGCTGGTCCTCAAAGGCGGACCGACTGCCATTGGGACGAGCGGCGGAGTGGTGTACGTGAATTCCACTGGAAATCCCGGCATGGCTACAGTGGGTGCGGGAGATGTTCTGACCGGGATAATCGCTTCTCTTTGGGCCCAGGGAGCCTCCGAGGAGGAGGCGGCATTTTCCGGAGTTTATGTCCACGGCTTGTCAGGCGACATCGCCAAGGAACTGCACGGCGAGCGCAGTGTCATCGCCCAAGACCTGATCGATCAACTTCCGCCGGCATTCCGGCGGATCGAGGGAACTTGAGGAGTCGCGTGAAATACCAGGTCCCTCCTGTGATCTGGGCCATTGTCATCTACTTCCTTTCTGCGATCCCCAACGTGCACTTGATCTTCAAGACATCTCCCGGAGTGGACAAGATCGTCCACGCGGCCCTCTATTTCATCCTGTGCTGGCTCGTGTGGCGGGCGTTCTATCATCAGGATACTCTCCCGGTGGTAAGAAACAGTGCATTTCTTGGCGCGTTCATATTCTGTGTCGTCTACGGCTTCCTTGATGAGTACCATCGGTCGTTCGTCCCGGGACGTGATTCGAACTTCTTTGATGTCGTTGCTGATATCGGCGGAGTCCTTCTGTTCATTGTCATTGCTTCATTGACGCGTCGCCATCATAAGGAAGACAAAGAAAGACCTGAGAGTTGACACGTGCCCCTTTTCTCAGTATATTGATTGAGAAAGAAGTCAATTCCGCCGCTAGCTTTTTGTGCCGGCGGTTTTTTGTTCTCAGGCGGTAGAAGTCGGGAATATATGCGACTTGAGGTCGATTGAAGTTTGAACTGCAGACATCGGACGGGAAGGCGAGAGCCGGAGTGCTGGAGACTGCACATGGCACAATTGAGACTCCCGCCTTCATGCCCGTCGGGACCCAGGGAAGCGTCAAGGCAATCGAACAGCGTGAGCTCATCGAAGTTGGGGCGCAGATCATTCTGGGCAATACGTACCATCTGTATCTTCGTCCGGGCACCGAGATCATACAGTCCGCCGGGGGCCTGCATCGCTTCATAGGCTGGAATAAACCGATTCTAACGGACAGCGGTGGATATCAGGTATTCAGCCTGAATGATCTCCGCGAGATTAACGAGGAGGGGGTCACTTTCAAGTCGCACCTGGATGGATCCTCGCACGAGTTCACACCAGAATCTGTCGTGCAGATTCAGCGACAGCTGGGCTCGGACATCATGATGGTGCTTGATGAATGCGCGCCGTATCCCAGTGATTTGGAATATGTGAAACAATCGAACGCTCTGACCATTCGATGGGCTGAACGGTGCAAGCGGGCTTTCGAGTTGGGAACGGAGCTGTATGGCTATTCACAGGCGCTCTTTGGCATCGTGCAAGGGAGCGTCTATCCGGAGATCAGGCAACAAAGTGCTCAGGCCCTTGTGAAAACCAGCTTTGACGGGTACGCGATCGGTGGTCTTGCGGTTGGTGAACCTGCTGATGTCATGTACTCGATCATTGAGGTGTGCGAGCCTATTCTGCCGTCGAATCAACCTCGTTACCTGATGGGTGTAGGCACTCCGATAAATCTGCTTGAAGCGGTTGCAAGAGGAGTGGATATGTTCGATTGTGTTCTCCCCACCCGGAATGGACGGAACGCCAACTTCTTTACGCGTGATGGCCAAATCAACATTCGGAATGCGAAATACAAGACGGATTTCACGGCTCTGGATCCGGAATGTAACTGTTACACTTGCAGCAATTTCAGCCGCGCGTATCTTCGTCACCTGTTCCTCGTGAGAGAGATTCTGGCCCTCCAGCTGGCCACAATCCATAATCTCTCGTTCTATCTTTGGTTGATGCGAGAGACCCGAGCGGCAATTAGGGAGCATCGGTTCGAGGAATGGAGGAAGAAGATGGTCGATCAGCTTAAATGCGAAGATAAGGGAGTAGACATATAGGTAGTAAATAGTAAACAGTGAATAGTGAACCGAGAAACTTGAAACGTTGAACTCGAACCTGTGATCCCAAAACTCTAAACTCACAACCCGAAACTCAAAACTTGTTTCATGGAGGTCATTTTGCAATACTATCCCATTCTTGCCCAAGCATCGCCGGACGGCGGCGGAGGAATGATCGGAACGATTGTCATGTTCGGTCTGATCTTTGTCATCTTCTATTTTATGATTATTCGTCCACAACAGAAGCGACAGAAAGAACGCCAGAAGATGCTCGACGCATTGGAGAAAGGGGACAAGATCCTCACTTCAGGTGGAATCTACGGGACAGTCATTGGAATCGAAGAAAAGGTTGTCCTTGTGCAGATCGCCGACAACGTGAAGGTAAAAGTCGACCGTGGTTCTGTCGGCAATGTGTTAAAGGAAGCCAAGCCGGAAGAGAAAACGAAGTAAGCGGATTGTCAGAGGTTTGTTGTGTGCGTGATGCCCCTCATTCAGAATTCGATGCCCTCGAAGCTGCCGTTAAGGATTTGAGCTTGCTACTTCGATCTCTTCAAGAGGCAATATCAGCGTGATAAAAGGGGCGAGTTGGGGCATTGATTCTGTTAGAACGTGCGGAGTGAGAGAGCGGAGCCCCTGGGGGACTGTTTCCCGCCACTTTGTTCTTGCGTCTTACTGATTTTTATGATAGCTTGCTTCCGAAGCAAGCGGAGCCACCATCTCTCAATCGGAGATGATGGCTTTTATTTTTGCCTTGTCGATTCGACGCTGCATGAGAAGCACCATGTCTTTGGTGGAGGAACTATGGAAGAGAAGAATAACGGCACAGTCTATTTGACCCGGGAGCGTCTCGTAGAGCTCGAAGCTGAGCTGCGTGAGCTGAAAATTGTCGGGCGGAAAGACATGGCTCAGAAAATAGCTGAGGCTCGTGCACATGGTGATCTCAGTGAAAACGCCGAGTATGACGCAGCCAAGGAGGCCCAGCAACACCTGGAGATTCGCATCGCGAAGCTCGAGGAAACCCTTATGCATGCCAGAGTCCTCGACAGCTCCCAGCTTCCGAATGACAAGGTATATATTCTCTCCTTTGTGAGACTTAAGGACATGAAGACCGGCGAAATCATCGAGTATCGCCTTGTTTCTCCGGAAGAAGCGGACTTCGACAAAAACAAGATATCTGTCACATCTCCTTTCGGGAAGGGACTGATGGGCAAAACCGAGGGGGATGTCGTCTCCATTCGCGTTCCGGCCGGTGAACTGAAATACAAGATTCTGGAAATTCATCGCTGAGCTCCTCAAGAAACATTCCTTTTCGATGGATCTTTTCCAAAGAGGAGTGTCTGCTGCTCCCTGTGTGAACCAACCTTTGCAATCCTTCTGAAAAGTGCCTCAAAACCTTGAAATAAAATGCGCCTATCACTCGCTAGCCAGAGCAAGGCGAATTGCTCGCAGAATTGGCGCATCGTCGAGAGGTACCCTGCGTCAGGTTGACACCTATTTTAAGGCGAATTCGGGCAGATTGAAATTGCGTGAAATCAACGAACGGCAATTTGAACTGATTTACTACCACCGGCCAGACGCTAGGAGCAGCCGGTATTCGGATTATACGATCGTCAGCCTCATCGAAGCTGATGCAGCGAAATCGCTCTTTCGATCTCTTCTTGGCGTATCGGTTGTTGTCCGAAAGAGGAGGGCACTATTTCTCTACAAAAACGCTCGTATACATATAGATTCTGTCGAGCGGCTGGGAACATTTCTGGAGTTCGAAGTTGTCGTGAAGTACGGGAAGCGGCAGGCTAGGGACCTCATGCAGTTCTTGATGAAGGAATTTGGTATCAATCGGAAAATGCTTCTGGCAGGGTCATACAGCGATTTGATTCGGTGATTGGTAGCGTGGTACAAATCGTGCTCGCGCGAAAAAGAAAACTTGCAGCAACTTCGCGCTTGACTTTGTGATTGGGGGAGTCTATATTTTTGGTGCCCCGATTGAGAAGGGGTCCGCAGGGTGACGGGAACAAATTTCTTGCCTCGACGGAAGTTTTTTGATATATTTCAGTCACCCATTGCGGGAATAGCTCAGTTGGTAGAGCGCAACCTTGCCAAGGTTGATGTCGCGGGTTCGAGTCCCGTTTCCCGCTCTGTCCCACTCCCCGATGAGGGGAAGGGACATCCGACCATCAGTTGTCAAGCACTCTGGTTGTCGGACTCACTTCCTCTATGAACTTGCCCCGTTGCCACCAACTCCCACCAGGCAACGGGGTCTTTTTTTGTTTGGTAAGGGACCTGTGTAATTGTCAATGGTCAACGATCAATTGACAATTGACCGTTCACAATTGACCATTAGTAATTACTCCGGCGCCGTACCCAAGTGGTAAGGGAGAGGTCTGCAAAACCTTTATGCGGCGGTTCGAATCCGCCCGGCGCCTCAAGAGCTGAGAAGGCTGATCCACTATGTGACCAGCGAAGTGTGAACAGTTCTGTGTTGAATGAAGGGCTCTCATCGAGGGCCATTTTTTTTGCTCCGCATGCGCGGATTCCTGTGTTCCTCTAACCATTTCAAGAGAATGAAGACTCTTCTGCTGGAAAATGTCCACCCTGTGGCGATTGCCCGACTGCAGGGCCTCGGGATCGAGGTTGTATCGGAGAAAAAGAGCCTCAATGAGCATGAACTCATCGCAGCGCTCGATGGAGTTTCAATCCTGGGAATCCGCTCCCGGACACAGGTCACTGCGCGTGTTCTTGAGAAGGCAAAAACCCTCCAGGCGATCGGAGCATATTGCATTGGAACCAACCAGATCGATCTGGATGCATCATCCCTGAACGGAGTCGCGGTCTTCAACGCCCCTTACAGCAACACGCGCAGCGTCGCTGAACTGGTTATCGCTGAAATTATCTTCCTCATCCGGCGCGTCCACGATAAGGTCGTCTTTGCACACAAAGGGATCTGGGATAAGTCGGCTGAGAATGCAAGAGAAGTGAGAGGGAAAAAGCTCGGAATTATCGGCTATGGCAATATCGGCTCTCAGGTGTCGACCTTGGCTGAAGGCATGGGGATGGACGTGTACTACTATGATGTCGTCGACAAACTGACTATCGGTAATGCGACGAAAGTGGCAACGCTTGCCGAACTCTTGCGTATCGCGGATGTCATCACAATCCACGTCGACGGGAATCCCTCCAACAAGAATCTCATCGACGAGGAACAGTTCAAGATGATGAGTGACGGCGTAATCCTTCTGAACCTCAGTCGCGGTCACGTCCTCAACATCGACGCCTTGGCCCGGCACCTGAAAAGCGGCAAAGTGGCTGGCGCCGCGGTGGATGTGTTCCCCGACGAACCAAAAGACGGCAAAGAACCGTTTTCCTCTCCGTTGCAGGGACTGCCGAACGTTCTCCTTACGCCGCATATCGGGGGAAGTACAGAGGAGGCCCAGGAAAACATTGGGGACTTTGTTTCAAGCAAGCTCTTGGACTACCTCCACAGCGGCAGCACGTTCACAAGCGTAAATTTCCCCCGCATTAACCTTCCGATAGCGGATGGTTCGCAAACGCACAGGTTGCTGCACGTGCATCGGAACGTTCCCGGCGTCCTTTCTCAAATCAACGGTATCTTCGCCAAGAATAATGTGAACGTCCTGTCACAATACCTCCGTACCAACGAACTCATCGGCTATGCAATTGCCGACGTCGATAAAGAGTACAAAGATTCTCTTTTTGATGATCTTGTCCGCGTCGACCACACGATCAAGGTAAGGATCGTCTGACTGGATTTACCGGCCTCTCTCCAACATCACACAGCGAGGAGCATCTTATGAAATCTTTCATCCAGGACCTCTTCGGTCACCAGGAATGGGCAGATGCCGA
>JBEKOB010000055.1:0-28412 GCA_049522195.1 Bacteroidota bacterium | reverse complement strand
GCAAATTACCAACAGAGTCCCTCGCGACGAAAGTGAGCGTTGTCGCTTCGGTCGCACCTGTTCCCCGAACCGAGAGTTGATTCGTTACATTGCTCTTGAGCGTAAGGCTCGACGCGAATCCAGATGTAAAGGACCCTGTACTACTGGTGATACGGAGCGTGAGTGTGCGGACAATAGCGACACCCCCCTCTCCCACAGTCTGGGCCGTAACTTGCACGCTGTCTCCCACGGGAAGTGGATTTCCCCCGTACATCACGACACCAGCCAACCCATTGTCATCTGTGAGAGCTCTCGGTTGAATGACACCTGCACTTGTGCTGAAGTACAGAGCAGTGTTAGCTTGCACTGGATTCCCGTAACGATCGCCGACTTGCACTTTTACGGTATCCACCGGTACTCCTGCGCTCGTAGGCCAGGAAACTATTGTTGTTGGGGTAAGATTTGCTGTGAAATGTGACGCGTCCGGCAGTCCCTGAGAAATCGTCACCCTGACCGGCGAAGACGTGATTGTGCGGCCACGGGAAATCGCCGATGCCATCACCTGAAGGACTCCAGACTTCGTGCCGGCATTAAATGTCGTGCTCACCTGGCCGTTTGCGTCGGTCGAATCGAAAGACGGGAATACGAACTCACCGCCACCGAGACCTGAAAAGGGCATTATCGTGAAGGTCACGCCAGCCCGATGTAGCACATCCACCGTATTTCCGACAGAGTCTTTCGCAACAAAAGTCACTCTCGCAGTCTCGTTCGCTCCTGTCCCCCTGACAGAAACTTCCGGGCTAGAGATCGCGACGAGCGTGATACTGGATGTATACCCCGACTTGCCGGAGATGAGAACCGGAGGAACCGATGATGTATCCTTCAGAACTACGCCGGGGAATGTTGCTGATGCATTCCCATTCTGACTCGTCACCGTGATCTTGAAGTTCACTGCGCCAGATGGTCCATGAAGCGCTTTATCCTGCACCGTTACGTTGAAAAGCGTACTGTTCGGGTCATTGCTATCTTCCAGAGTCTTTGTGACATCTCCCGACAATACCAGCTCTCCAGATCCGGGGCCGTCGACCGTCAATGAGATCGATGTCCCTCCGGCAAGCGGGAACCCGTTCGGATCCTGAACACGATATTGAAATGACGCCACGCCACTGTCAGGGATAGTAATGGTTGTCGAAGGGGTCAGAATCCGCGTCGGGCCCGAGAAGAGCACCGTCGTGCTCTTCTGGATGATCTTGCCGCTGTCACCGATTGTCTTTGCCGTGACAATGGCAACCGAGTTCGAGGGACGCGGGTTGGCGGAAATCAGATCCACTTGTGCAATACCATCCTTGTCGGTCGACGCATTCGGCTGAATAACTCCACCGGTCGTCGTGAAGGAGACCGCGGTCCCTTGTTGCACCGGGTTGCCTTCCTTGTCACCGACGATCACCATGACCTGCGCACGCAGATTGTCGTACAGACCTCCCGCGATGTTGAGCGGCTTCCGGCTGATCGAGAAATGGCTGTCATCAGGCAAGCCACCAGAGATCGTGATCTTGATCGGGCTGGATTTGATGGTCAGTGGCGGAGTACCCGCAATGGTAGCAGTTGCATAGACCTGCAACACACCTGCTTTTGTGCCGCTGGAGACTCGTGTCGCCACACGACCGGTCAAGGGGTCGGTCTCCGAGGTTACCGGGAAGACGTACTCTCCCCCTCCGGGGCCGCCGAGAATTGAAAAGTTCACTGTGAGTTTGTTCACACCCGCGATGGGGATACCGAGGGAGTCTCTCACCTCAAACTGCAGTACTGCCGTTTCGTTCGAACCAGTCCCGCGAATGGAGATATTGTCGGTACTTGACGTAACAAGAACGATGTTCGCGGCTTTCCCGGTTGAAACGGCACCCGAGGGGCTCGAGCTGTCAGCTTTGAGGCTCAAGGTGATGGTCGTATCAACTCCCGGATTGAGGGTCACGGATGCAGTGTCGTTGCCGAACCCTGCTCGAGACCCGATGATTCGGGTCTTCGTCTGTGAGAGAAGTTGATACACCAAACGGAACGTTCCGTCCGATTTCGATGTATCCCGGGCCAGGCCACCCACATCAAAAATGATGGCGTTCGTGATCGGAGCCAGGTTGTCGCTCCTCATCACCATTCCGCGGACCGACGTCGGAATAGAAGTGACCTGAGTCTCAGGTCCCGTCGGGCTCTGACATGACAGCACAAGCGTCAGCACCGCTATAATCCCCCACAACAAGATCGTACGGACGTTCATGACGAACTCCCCAAGTACTTTAGTGTGCCGTTCAGAATCGTTGGTCATTCATGTTTTAACTTCTTTTCGACATCCTTGTCAATTTCCTTCATCTTCTCATTGAGGATGTTCCGCTCTTTGGCCAGCTCCCTGACCCGCTCTTCGATCGTCGGGACGAGTTCTGCTTTCAGAAGGATGATCAACTCACTACGCGTTGTCGTCGCTTTGTCGTATCCGAAAATGTACCGGAGCCCAAAGAACCACCAGGGGAGATCCTTCAGGAAAGGGATCCCATCCCGTACGGTGCTCAATTCGTCTGAGTATAATCCCCCCACATACATCTCTTCTCCGTTCAACACGGTACTTCTTCCGTCAGATGTGCTCTTGTTGATCAGCGTACTCACCGTTCCCGGAGTGACCGTGCTGCGTTCGACGTGGTAGGAGAGATCAATGAAATCGGTTGAGCCATACCGATAGACCTTCGGGTACACATTAAGGATTGTCCCCGTGCTATAAAATTTGTCGGTGATGTTTCCGGAGAAATCTTTCTCCTTGATCGAGAAATCGGTACCAACCTGCAACCTACCGGCCGATCCCGATCGAACGGTCGATTGTGGCCGGGCTAGCACCTGTCCGACCTGTTCACTCTCAAATATTTTCAGTGCGGCGTCGATATTCACAGCGAGCTTGGGGTTCGTCGGAGAAACAGTAACTCCGAATATGTTGTTGCTCACTTCATCGGCCCCGCTGAACTGAACTCCGAGGTTCAGGTCCCGGCCCCGGAAGATGCTGAAATTAAGGCCGCTTTCCCGCAGCTTCGACTTGTTGATCTCCAGGAAGATTGCCGAGATCGTCACCTCACGCGTCTTCGAGATGATTGCGGATGAATCGATCGGAGCAGAGACGCCGGAACCCGTTGGAGCCCCCGCACCGGAGACGGCGAGCATTCCAACTGAAGCGACCTGTATGTAGTCCTCGAACTCCTGATACCAGAGGTTGTTCGTCCGCAGGATCAGCTCCATCGCATCTTTCCAGTACATTGACTGGATCTCAACGTTGATCGGTGTCGTCAGCGGCGAGGGATCAACGATCGGCTTCCTCAGGTATTTCTTACACAAGGTACTTAAAGACTCCATTGCCTGTTTGTACGGCACGTCACTCTTGAATGACACCAGCTCTTCCTGATTGTAAGACGACTTCCCTTCAGCGGCGCGCCGAATCTTCCTCTCCTCAGCGCTCTGAGCAAGAAGGCCATTGACAAGAAGGAGCAGGCAGAAAGTGACAAAAATAATCGATCGTTTTTTCATGACACCCTCATTTACGTTTCTTTTTTTCGAAAACCATTGCCTTCGCTACCTTCTTCACGATTCCTCCCTCATTGAGCGTGAACTCGATTTTGCTCTCCGCCGGACTGATGCGACTCACAAATCCTCTCCAGACTTTGTCACCAAGGTGCAGGACAATCAACTCACTTTTATACATCACAAATGCCTTGCCCGGGAGAATTGCCCGAATATCCATTTGCTTCATATCAAGCTCCCCTTCGGGTGCCTCGCCGGAAAGAGCCGAAATAATGATCGGATCAAACGGATCGGACGGGGACTGGGTAAATGTGAGGGACTTCGCCGCGAGTGATGTGTTCAGCTCCTGGATCTTCGTAAAGTAAGCGTGCAATTCCATCGAGAAAGAAAGGTATTTGCGCGTCTCCTTTGTGTCGTTGTTCACCATTTCTTTACCATCCAGGTTGATCCAGGCAATCTTGTAGAGCCGGCTGCCGTTCTCGAGATAGTAGACGAACTTGTACAGGTTATCAAACACTGCCTCGCCGTCCGTCAACTGATACACATTGTAGCCAAATGCCCCGAAATCCCTTGTCGCATCAAAGGTCATGTTGAAGCGGACGAACTCGTTGTCGTTCGTGATACCGGCTTCGTCGATTCCCTTGCTCATGTACGCATACGTCTGCGATGTAATGTCGAATGCCGGAATCTCCTTGCTCCGCGAGTCATAGCGACGCTTGGTATCGGCGAGCTTGTCCGTGAGCTCGTTCACTTCAGCAACTGTCTGCGGAAGATCGACAAGCTCTTTTTCAATCTTCTGGATCTCGACCAGCGTGGTTTTCAACTGCTTCGGCTGCATGTAGAGCCAGTAGAACAGGCCACCACCGGTGATCACCACAAACACGACAGCAAGAACGATGGTATTTCGTATTTTAAAGGACATAGTGTCTTACCGTGGTTTAGTTGGGGGACCATCACCCTTGTCGACCTGTTCAACGATCAGGTCGAATTCGTAGACGATCTTGTCCCGGATCGCCGTTGTTCTAACTTGCTTCAACGTCGCACGCTCGAAGAGACTCGCCAATCGCGAGATGCGCGTGCGGTAAATCGAGCGGCCGCTGATCCTCAGGACGGAGGGGTTCTGGTCGTCCTTCTGGATCTTGTATAACCAGAGAGAGTTCAGATCATCGACGCTGTTCGCGAGGTAATGCAGCACACGGCTCCAGCGATCGCTGCCCGGCGCGATGGAATCGTACACAGACGCTGCATTGGCATACCTCGCAATGTCCGTCTGCAACTTGGAGCGGGTAACCCGCAGTTCATCCAAATCGGCGAGTTCCTTCTTCTTTCGAACAAGGAGTTCCTTCTGGCGTTTGATTTCCGTGTTGCGGCTCTGAACGGACGTCATGAGGAAGACGATCGAGCCGATAATCATGAGCGCCAGGATCCAACCATGCCACGCGAGCTTGAATGCCTTCTGCCCTTCCGTGATGATCACCGGACAGAGGTTCAGGTCGTACAGCCCATGTTTCTTTGGATCGAGCGCCCTCCAAGCCGTTGCGAGCGGAATTGCGTACTCAGAGACCGCCTCTCCCACGAGTCCTTCGTAGACGCTGAGATCCAGATCGGGCACCTGCAGGTATTCAACGGTCGCACTTGTGAACTGCGGTGCTAGCGACTCGCGAAGGTTGACCTTGTGGCTTTCCCCGCACAGGATGATGCGGTCGATGCGCGTCAGGGCAATATTGTCCTGCTCGAGCAGGATACGGCTATAGATCGTGTTCTCGATATTGGAGGAACCGTACCCTTCGCTGATAATCGGCGCAAAGTGGAGATAGTTCTTCCCCTGCATGAAGATGAGGCGGCTGAAGTCGTTACCGACGTACACCAGAACTGTAACTTCCTCGTCCTGCAGCTCATAGGAGCTTCGAACCAATCCGATGAGGGCGGTGTCCGCGCTGTCGATCAGGTTGATCTTCGGGATCCGGTTGCCGATAAACGGCTTGATTTCCCGAAGCAGATCATACAGGTGCATTCCGTCTTCCCGGACAATGCTGAGAAGCCCGCCCTGAGCGGTCGGAATGAAATCGAGAGCGTCGAGCGCAGGGGCAGCCGAGCGCATCGCCGAAAGCTCCTGGGCGACGTGCTTTTTCAGCTTCGTTCCTTTGAGGCCGGAATCGCTCTCAAATTCTTGGTAGGTAACGGCAGGCTCGCTGAGTGCGTAGGAGATCGTGTATTTCGATGAAGGGAGATCCGTCAGAATGCTGAGAAGGACGGCGGCGTTGTTCTGCCCTTCCTGCTCAGTCATCTCGGCGGTCACTGCTGGCTCACCAAACGATTCCGTACCCATCTCCGGTGTTTCTGTCCCTCCTTCAGCGGAGGCTCCCGGCTTCTCCTCAAACTTCTGAACCAACGCAACCGTCTTGTAATCCCGCAGTGTCGCCCTCCCCTTTTTCATCGACAACTGGACGAACTTCAACTCCAGGCCGTCGACGAACAACGCAACCGCAGTTTTGCCCTGACCAGGCTGGTATGGCATTTCGACCTTTGTCCCTAGTTGTTAATGGTTCGTTGTTGTGATGTCCGGCGAAACTGCAAGCGCCGTGTCATCCCTCCGTCGGATTGACCTGGAGGAGCTGCTGAATCCGGCGTTTGTTGTTCGCGTAGTTGAGCGCGTTTTCCAAAGAAATCTTTTTCTGCAAATACAGTCTCTTGAGATCCTGCTCCATCGTGATCATCCCCTGGTCAACACCTTCCGAGATCATCTGATAGATTTCGCCAGTGTTGTTGTTCTTGATTGCCGCTTTGACGGATGGGACACCGAGCAACACTTCCTTCGCGAGCACCCGCTTGCCATCAAGGCTGGGGACAAGTTTCTGCGAAATCACACAGCGGAGCGTATCGGCAAGTCTGTTCCGGACGCGCTCCTGCTCAATCGGGGGAGTCTCACCGATGATCCTGTCGATGCTTTCGACCGATGATGCTGTATGCAGAGTAGAAAAAACTTTGTGACCTGAGTCTGTAATTTCCAGAGCCGTTAGAATAGTTTCCGGGTCGCGCAACTCGCCGATCATAATGATATCCGGATCCTGACGAAGCGCCTGAATTGCGCCATCCTTGAACGAGAGAACATCGCGACCGACTTCTCTGTGACGGATGATGCAACGGTCGGATTTGTGAACGTACTCAATAGGGGACGCGATGATCACGATGTGGGCATCGACGGCCCGATTGTTTGCATCGATGATGGCATCGAGCGTTGAGCTCTTGCCTGAGCCAGTGATGCCCGTGACGAGACAGAGACCTTCCTTGGTTCCCGCAAGGCTCAGCATTCTCGTGACGTTCTGATGCAACTCCAGATTCTTGTAACCGCGGATCGTGTTATTGATAGCGCGCATGTTGAGCGCGAGTTGATCAAGATCGAAATATGCGTCGGCACGAAACCGACGGAATTCGCCGTTCTCCAGATAAAGCATGTACGAGAAATCGAGATTGCGGTTCTCATAGAGAAACGCCCTTTGCCGTTCCCCCAGGGTGCCCTGGATCAAGTAGTTCGTCTCGTCAGCGGTGTATTGGCCGAGAGTCTTGTCCGGCTTCTTGGAACCATAGACACGGAACCACACCTGTCCGCCTGAACCGTATCCTCCCTGGTCAATGTCGGATGCGCTAATGCTCAGCATCCGCATCAAAAAATAGTTCAGCAAAGCACGCAGCTTCTGCTTATCCCCATCATCCATTCTTCCCAAAACGTCGCCTATCATCATCTGGCGCTCAAGCCCCGTTACGGACTGAGGAAGTTGAGACGCTAATTCCTTCAACAGCCTCCTCGCATCACTAACAAATGGAGGCTCAGGGGCCATCGTTACCGCTTGGGGATCGGGCGCGGGGGGCTTTGCTGCACTGGGATTTTGGACTGGAGTCGTCATTCAGTGTGCTCGACTAATGAGTTTTTTTGGTCGCGCGAACGCTGTGCAGTCTTGAAGGCAAAATGGTGTTCGCCCATTGGTGTGATAATAAGAAACTCCAAACGAAAATGCAACTCTCTTAAAGAAAATAATCTAAGGTTTCCCCCATTTCGTTCCGCCATAGGGACTTCACGCCTTTTGAACTGAAGCCAGATTTCGCGGGTGATTCTCATTAACAGGTATTGGCATAGGCAGCCCTCTACCCCCGAAGGATCGGTTCCAATGCACAAAGACCTCAAAGGCGGTTCCTGACCGTCATCCTATTTAAGTCCTTGCAGGCTAAAGTGTTGTGACGTGGGACAAATGAGGAATTGAGGTTCCATCTCGGCTGAGGATGCCCAAATGCCATGAGTTTGGCCTGTGGCGTTTGCGAACGTGAGGTCAAAAAAAAAGGCACCCACAATGTGAGTGCCTCAGATAGAGACAACAGCCTATGTGATCAGCTTCCTGGACTAGTCTTCCTCAGTTGTGTTGGAAACGACCTCTTCAAGTGACGTGCCTCCCTCCAACATGCGCTCCATCCCGGACCGTCGCAGAGTCCACATGCCGTCCTTCGAGGCCTGATCGCGGATCGCGTTCTCATCAACTCTGTCGCCTGCATTGAGGATGAGGGTCCTGATTGCCTTCGTGAAGAACAAGGCCTCGTGAATTGCAGCGCGGCCTTTGTAACCGCCGTTGCACTTGTCGCAGCCAACCGCCTTGTAGATTGTGTGCGTACTGAGTTGTTCCTCGGTAAAACCGAACTTCATGAGATCAGCGAATTCGTCTGTGTCGAGAGGTTGTTTGCAAACCTTGCAGAGGGTACGGATCAGTCGCTGGGCCACGATGATATTGATGGCATACGCAATCATGAACGGCTCGATCCCCATCTTGTAGAGACGTGCCACGGCGCCGGGGGCGTCGTTGGTGTGAAGCGTTGAGAACACAAGGTGACCCGTATTTGCCATCTTGATGGCCGTTTCAGCGGTAATCTTATCACGCATTTCACCAATGAGCACGATATCGGGGTCATGGCGCAAGATTCCACGCATGGATTCCTCAAACCCCATCTTCGGACCGATTTTCAATTGCCGTGCACCCTTAATGATATATTCCACCGGGTCCTCGATCGTGAGAACGTTGACGGTAGGATCGATCACCTGGTACAGCGCTGCAATCAGGGTTGTGGATTTGCCTGATCCCGTAGGACCAGTCAGAATGACCATCCCCTGAGGTTTCGAGATCGCCTTGTAGAAAAGATTTCTCGCCGGACCCTGGAGACCGAGTTTTTCAAGATCTGTGATGACTTTTCGATCATCGAGCACACGGATGACGACGCTCTCGAACTTGCTCTTGAACTCGGTCGTCACGATAGGCATGATCGACACACGGAACCTGAGCTGGTGGCCGTCAATAACTCGTTGGATGAACCCGTCCTGTGTCATTTCCCGCTCGAATCGATCGACATTCTTTGTTCTATCTTTGACGACCGCCATAACCGCTTCAGGCATCGTGTTTTCCTGGGCGTGCCAAACTTGCAGGTTACCGTCCACCCGGAACAAGAAGTTCGTCTTGTTTCCTTCGGCCGCAACGATATGCACATCGCTTACGCCCGTCCGGACGGCCTCCACAAGACACCCCTCAAACAGGTTGACGAGTGCGCTCTTGCTGATTTCGGCTTCGAGTGCCTCTTCGTCGACTTCAGCATCACCATCGGTCCCCGAGTCTCCGATTTTGACATCTTCCTCCTGCTTCAGCAGTTTCAGGAACTCGTTCTGCGCCGGCACGATCTTCTCCATCAGTGCCTGGAGTTCTTTCAGGCGCACGTAGCAGATTTCGTACTTCTTGACGTTGAAGCTTCGGGCGACAACAGGAAGGTTTCGATCCGTGGGATCAGCTGCAATAATGACCAGCTTATCTGGCTGGCGCTCATCGTACTTGAGCGGGAGCATTTTGGCCTGGATCATCATGTCACGCTGCTGATCCGGGAGCACCTCGACAAGTTTCTTGATGAACCCAGTACGCCCGTCGTCAACCTTCTCATCGTTCAGAAAGATCTCACGAAATGCATACAGGTTGGCGACTTCACGAAACACTGCATCGTGATCGGCGCCAAACTCCGAGACGAGGATCTGGCCGAGGTTCTTCCGATTCTTCTTGTTCTCCTCGGAGTCCTTCATCTTCAGAGACTTTTCAAGGGTCTCGAAATCGATGATTCCCTTCTTCAGAAGTGTATAACCGATTTTATCAGTTATATCTATTTCTGGCATGGATTCACTCCTTCTAGCTCAAGATCCTCAACCGCATGGATTTCACGTATGACTGACTACTCTTCAAGTCTCGCTCTGAATTACATCGAGCGACCGATCCCACCTCAACCCAAGCCGAGGTAGTACATGACATAACGAATAATTTGTCCGGGAGGTTTCGGCCTGATCGTTGCTGTCTCGGACGAAACCAGCGTCAGTGCTGTAAGCACGAGCATGATGATCATCGAAACGGAAAGTTGTATTGCTTCGATGGCGTTCGCAAGCTTGTAGGTGGTTTCCTTCTCGTAGTACTCGGCAAGCTGCATAGCGGTGTTCTTCACTGTCCCCGTCTCAGCACCTGAATTGAAACGGGAAATTGCCGTCGCCGTGAACACGCCCGTCGCCTGGAAGGCCTCCGTCAATCCTTTTCCTTTCTCAAGCATCATGGGGATCGCTATTGTCTTGATCTGATGCTCCATGTACTTGTTGCCGCACGCTTCTGCTGCCATACGGATCACATCGATGTTCTCACCCGATCCGCTGTAGAGCGCGTAAAACACGCGGCAGTAGATTTCGATGGCGGTTTTGTGCAGCAACGGACCGACGATCGGCACCTTGATGATCGTCTTGTCCATCAGAAACCGGCCGCGCTCGGTGGTTATGAACCGGCCAAATAACACAATCGGTATCACGATTACCAACATCACGGGGATGGCGTTTGCCGTCAGCCACCTGCTGAATCCCAGGGTCGCCTTGGTCATAGGCGGCAGGTCGATGTGGAATTTCTCAAACATCTCTGCGGTGGCAGGAAAGATGTAGCCCACATAGAACAGGCAAGCGAGAAACAGGATGAACAGGGTAACGAGCGGCATGATCAACGCGCTCTTGAGGTTTCGCTTGAACTGAGCGTTGCGCTCCAGAAACTTCGCGGTGCTTTCGTAGATCTCCGTCATGTTACCGCTTTTCGAGGCGAGACCCAGCATGTTGGCGGTGAACTTGCCGAACACGGGAGCTTGCTTCATAAACACTTTCTCACTGTCCTTCCCCTGCTTCAGCTCGCTGTTGATTTCCTTGACCGCATCTTTCAGGGCGGGATTGGTGATGTCGTTCATCAGCAGGAGCAGAATCTCGTTGAACGGCAGCTTCTGCCTCATCAGGTCAGCGCTCATGCGGACGAACGTGATGATCTCGACAGCCGGCGCAGCGCGTTGTTTCGATCCGAACAGCTTTTTGCGGACGTAGATGACACGGTAGCCCATCTTCTCAAGGGCTTGCTTAACCTCGTCCTTGGTGTAGGCTTTCTGTTCGCCGTCAATCGGTTTCTCAGTTCCCTTCTGTACCCGATACATCCACACAACACGTTCGAACACCCCGGTCAGCTTAAACTTCTTCTCCACGGACATCTGAGAAGCTTTCTGCTTGGCATCCTTGAGATTGTCCGCGTTGATCAAACCGGAAACCGGTTTCCCAGCAACGGTCAGACCCTCAATTTTGTACTCAGCCATGGAATCCCCTTAGAAGGTTTTCGCGTACGAGCAGCCAACGAACCCGAAATTCTGTACAGATTATACGACATTTACGAGACTCTGTCAAGCAACGGGAAACGTGGACATTGCCGAACATCACCCAGATAACTATTGGGCTACCGGGCGCTTGCCTAATGAGCCACGCGAATCTCAGCAAGTTCCTGAACGGCTTCCGGTTGCATTGTAACGACTTTGGAGTCTGCCAAAGCCCAGATTTTGCCGAACTCGTCCTTGTTGTAACGTTGTTTCATTGCTTGTATAACGAGGTTCGCGCGGATCAGCCGTCGTTCGAGAGATTTGATTGTGTCACCGTCAGACATAAAGCCCCCTTGTTTGAACTGACAACTTATGAATCCATCTTCTCAAATTCAAATTAGGACACTACCGAAACGTGAGCAAATCAGTCGATGCAGAGCGAATGCGGAATGAGCATAAAAAAGACATCCCGCCTGAGCGGGATGTCGTTCTGCTAACAACACATCTGGAACACGGTTGGTTTACTGGAAGTCACCAGAATAGACCCATGTGCCCAGCTTTCCATCGCTGTCAATCGTGACCTTGATGGTGTTCGACGCATTCTGAGCGGACACAGCCGTGAACACGATCGTGTTCGTCGTCGGTGCGGCCGTATAGGTTCCGTTCTCATTCGTCTTCATCTTCGTCGGAATGGCAAACGTGGTGTAGTCACCCTGTCCACCACCCATTGAGCTTGGACGAATCCTGAACTGGTACGCCTGTGCGGCGAGGTTGTTCAGGTCGTTGATGATAGCATCACGGTTTGACTGAACGCTTTGAGCGCTGAAGAGGCTCAAGCCGACTGCAATGGCGATACCAACGATGATAACGCCCAAGATGATGAGCAAAAGTTGCTGTTGTCCCATAGTGTACCCTCCCTAATTAGGTTGGTGGATTAGGATTTAAACATTGTTACCACTAACTGAATTCTGCGTTTTTTTGCTCAACATGCGTGCCTGACAAGGCCCGATTGCGGACTCCCGAAATTCCCCAGAAAAACCTGATTTCACCCATTGGATCAAGCCGTCCCGCGGTATATTTTACCTCGGCCAGAAGTTTTTTCCGACCCAAAATTACCGCACCACAAGCTCGATATTGCTCATTTTGATACAGATCGCGGCATTTTCAGCAGAAGCAGATAGAAGGCCCCGAAGAAAATCAAAAGTACCACAGAACCAAGCGCCATCAGGTCACCCATCGGGAGCTTGGTCCAATGGAGGAGAAAGGGAGCAATCCGCATGGAGGACGGACTGAGAAGAGGGGAGTACTTCCAATCGAGATAGAGGACATCGTTTTCAAACACACTGAACCCGGCGAGCATCTCATTAAACTTCCAGACCTGCAGGAACGAAAAGATCTCTGCCACGCAAAAGTAGAACTGCTCAATTGAAAACAGAAATCCTGCAAATGACATCAGCCCGAAAGCCCTCGCGAATCGCGACGCCTCCTGCTGCTTCAACCAAAAGGCAAGCGGAATGAGGAAGAACGGAATCGCCATCACGAGATATCGAGGTCCTGTGCAGAACCCGGCATGCCAGTCACTGCGGGCGGCGATGAAGAGAACTCGGAAAGCAACCGCAGACGCGACAATCCAGAACAGTTTCCGGTTTTCATGAAGAAAACTCTTTGAGAGAAAAACACCAAGGACAAGGACCGGCATGAAGAAGAGCACACCTTTGCCAGCGCCGAAGATCAAACCGTACAGCCCTCGCAGAGGGAATACAAAAGTGCCATAGCCGAAAATCTCTCCCGAGTTGGCGCTGACCGTCCGGCCGGTCTCGAAGAAACTGCCGAACCGAAAATAGTTGTACCATCCGAGCAAGAAGAGGAAAATGAAGACGCCCACCGCGAAGACCGCTCCCCTTTCCAGGCGTCGCAGAAATGTCGGATGGCTTTCGTAGTCTTTCCAGAGAATGTAGAGAGCAAAAAAGGGCGCGTACAGTGCCGCAGTGATGTGTGCGGTGATCGCCAGCCCCATCCAGATCCCACTCAGGAACACCGGCCGGTTTGCACGATTCCCCTCCCCCATCCTTCCCAGCTCGTCAGCTTTGAGCAGATAGAGAAACGAGAGAAGCACAAGCAGAGTCGCCAGCGGCTCGCTGAAAAATGTTCCCGCGTAAGCCCATGCGTGTGTGCCGATGCCGTAGATGATCGAAACAAGGAAGCTCGCCGGGATCGACTGTGTCAGAAGAAGAAGAATTCGCCAAAACACAAAAACGCCAAACGCTGTCATAAGGACATTAAAGAATGAAGCCAGCATCCTGAGTGCATGAGGTTTCGGGTCCGACGTTGTCTTGCCTTCCAGATAGTCAAAGAATCCTCTCTCTGAGAAATGGCTGAGGGGTAGCATCGGGATAAGCGGCTTGTACCATCCGGTCTCATTGACCAGCTCAGCAGCTTTCACGACCGGCGCGAGCAGGACAGATTCGAGAGGTCCAAAGATCGCGTACAGCCGGTCGCCCTTTCCCGTAGCGACACCGAACGCATGCCAATCCTCGAGATCATGTTGAAGATAGAAAACACCCCGATTAGCGAGCGACTCAGCAACGCGGAACACGACTTCACTATCCGAAGACCTGACTCCTCCATAAGGAATCAGTCCGAAGAAGAAAAGACAAACACAGAACAAAAGTGTGCCGTAGCGCCGCGCCTGTTTCTGGTCCGATATGTTTGATTCAATACCCATGGATTTTTCTACGTAGACCCTGGATGAAAGCAGTGCAAAGATACCACTGTCGGTACGCTTTGTCAAGCTTTGAAGCTTCGTTCCGTACCGGTTCCCCTTCTATTCGAGCGGCTTATCGACACGATACAGTGACTCGCCAACGTTGACAAACCGGAAGCCGACTTCGCCCATACTCTTCATCGGCTGGAACACAAATGTCCGGCGGTACTCATTCAGCATGTCGCGACTCATTGGGTACCGGGTGCGCGACCTGTCGAACGCCGGGGGCTCGTACGCGCTGCAATAATAGACGGTCAATCCGGGTGGCGTCGTGCGCCGCTGAAGCGGAAGATAGAATGGCCTTTGATCCCGAATGTAGAGCTTCAGATCGTGCAGGGGAAGATCCTCCTCGTGTGAGAAGAGCGCATAGAGGCTGTCCTGTTCCCCTCGTTCCGCAAAAAGGTAGTACCAAAAATGTTCGGCATAGTCATAGTCGGGGCAGATGATGAGAGCTTTTCTGACAACAATGCGCAATGACTCCTCCACAAGCATCTTGGCCTTCGTGTTCTTGCTCTGATCCGCCCGGGCAAAGTTGGTCACGAGGAAGAAGACCGGCAGACAGGCAACGACTGCCCCGAGATACACGGCATAGCCCTTTGGAAACCTATCGACTATCCACTCCAGGCCAATTCCAAGCGTGATCGCCAGAACGACATAAACGGGCAAGAGGTAAACGAAGATATCGGAGATGGTATAGGCAAGAGCAAACAGGAGCGTCGTCAATGCGCTCAGCAGCAGAAAATTCCTGATTCGTCCGTTTTGAATCACAGCGAAGCCCAGGACGCAGACTGGAAGGAGGAAGAGATATTCCAACCAGAGCAGTCGGGCGACCAGCGGGCTATTCAGGAAGAATACTCCTTTGAAGCCTGCTACGAAGAAGTATGAGTGAAATTGCCCGCCAGAGACGTAGTACCAGAGCGTTTTCAGATCGGGCACCGCGATTTCCAGGTACGATGTTTCATGCGAATAGTATCTCCAGAAGAGGTAGCCATACTGAGCAGCACCGAGGGCAATGATGAACAGCACCTCGACGATCACACGAGGATTCCAGAAGAATTCCTTCCTGGTCTTCCAGACAAAATAGGTGATAGCGGGAAGGAGCGTGACAACAATGAGATGATCCCCAAAGGAGAAAGCATAGACTGCACATGCGACCAGGAAGTCCCCGTGGTTGCCAAGCAGGTGCCAGCGGAGGAAGAAATGAATTGTAAGGGCTACAAACAGGACATTAAGAGTGTACACCTCGGCGATAACCGACTGCGACCAGAGGGTATACGTAAACCCAAAGATGAGTACTACCGCTGCGGAGAGAGAACGACGGACACCAAGCAAGAGCAGCGTGCGCGACAGGACGAAGAGAGCCGCTGCCGAGAAGATCGTCGATAGAAGATTCGCCTTGAACCCTGTCGTGCCAATCGGAAAGAGCGAAACAAAGACATAATTGAGCATAACGTAGGTTGGAGATCCGGGCTCGTGCGGAGTCCCAAGCACCTTGCCGACGAATTGAAACTTACTGGTGTCGCCGGAGTATCCCACGCCCGGCAAGAGCGTTTTCAGATAGACGATGAAAACGGCGACCACTGCGAGTGTGGGCAACCATGGGGAAAGTTGTGTGCGAAGATTCTTCATAGTCCCGGCGAATTCACTTTCGTGGGTTTGTCCTCACTCCGTTTGATGACTTCATCAATGCCAATCGTTTGATTCGATACCAGGGCGAGAGAATCCTTGCCGGCAATTTCTTCCAGCACTTTTTCCGGGAACACATCAGTCATGACAAAGACCCGCCTGTTCTGGAGCCGGAGCTCGCGTGTAAGCCGGGCCGCATCAGCTCCTTCATCTGCGCCCGCGTCAAGGATGACGACATCGCGCGTCAACTGCAACGGTCCAGCGATATCTCTTGAGCCCCAATACGCAAACAGGGCGGAATGATCCGGTATGACCGATTCCAGAACCGCGAGCTGAGCTGCGTTCTTACCTCTTCGCACCCGCGATGCTGCGAGGTCATCAAATACATGCACAAAAAACCCCCACCCGACACAAAGTCCTATCAGGATCGGTAGGATCAGACGCATACCCCCTTTTGACCGAATGAACCATGCCACGAGAAGCAGCGCCGCCAGAAGAAGCGGAATCCTGAGAAGAGCCATCTCATATAGTGTGCGGCTTGGAAGCATTAATGTCAACGCGAATAACGCTCCGGAGCCAATCAATCCTACAATGAGCGAAGTCAAAGACAAGGCAAGTCCATCAAGCGCCAGTGCCAGAATGATCGCCATCAGCGGAATGATCTCCAGAAAATAGCGCTGATTGTATGAGAGCCCGTCTGTGCGTCCTCCTCCCACCAATGTCAGGATCACGAGCAGAGGAAGAACTAATAGAGAGAGAGCCCGGAGATTCTTCTTCACGACTTTCGAGTCGGGATATCTCTTCACCCACGCAAGTATGAGGATCACCAATACCAGGGCGACCCAGGGACACGACTGGATCAATGCCTTCTTCACGATTCCGCCGACGAGAACGACGCCAGATGCAGGATCCCTTTCATAGAAGAGGGACTGGAAGGAATCTGAAATCGCCGGGTATGCAGTGAAATCAACTACCCGCGCCCAGAAAATCCGAAAGGGAGAGGCTGTCGAACTGCTGCTCACATTCTGAGATAACATACCTGAGAACGCAACAGCCTTCGGGAACGGATGCCATACTCCCTGCCTGAAGAAATGAAAAGTCGCAATGATGGCTAAGGGGAGAGCGGCTCCGCCGGCATACCAGAAGGATGAGAGAAGTTTTCTTTCAGCGAGCAGAAGCATCGTAATGCCCAGAAGTCCGGCGAGGATGATGTTCTGTTCCCGAATTCCAGTCGCGACACCCATCAACAACCCGCAGACGACCGCGATCCGAGGGCTCCCTCCACCCCACACTCTGCTCGCAACGTAAACGGCAGACATGACCAGGAACACGGAAAGCATGTGCGGCCAGAGTCCCTGGGAATATTCGATGGCATATCCGCCGAAAAGCGTGATTGCTGCGGCGAGCCACGGAGTCTGGCGCTCAACAGCGTATCGCCTGACGAGTGCGAACACGAGGAATGCTGTCAAAAGATAGGACAGAGTATTCAGGAACACCAGGCCGCGCCACCCCAGGTAGGAAAATGGAAGTGCGATGGGAGCGTATAATGGCGGAGCGACGGAGACAACCGGTGTGCGGGAAGCGACCCTGCCAAACGCCTCAGGATCGAACCAGAAAAGCTCCTTGCTGGGCGTGAGTCCTTCTGTGCCGGGCACAAAGAGAGTTCCAGCGCGCAAGCCGGTCACGGTGACAAGATAGTTTGCCTCATCGATCGTGAATGGGGCTCTGATCGTGGTGGCAACGAGTACGATGCCTAGCACAACCAGGAATACGAGAAGGATGCTGTAGTCTCTTCGTTTCTGGCTGCTCGTCGGTTCGACCATCGCGGGGAAAGTATTCTCTAGGGACTTGCCGAGGGAGGATGCGAAAACTGTGCGCCGTCAAAGTTCCTCTTGCGTTGATCTTCCGCGCCAGAGAAACCCTTTGCACAGACAAGACTTCTGATTTCTAACTTCTGAATTCTGACTTCTCTTGTGGGCCCTGCTGGATTCGAACCAGCGACCCGCAGATTATGAGTCTGCTGCTCTAACCAACTGAGCTAAGGGCCCAAACATGTTTAAACTAAGTGATTGTCGATTGCCGATTTTCGAATGTCGATTGAGCGTTTCTTGCGTCCCGCCGTACTGAGCGACCCCTCCGTCGTTTGGAGGGGAAGTCGAAGGATCTGGCGGAATCGAGTAAAAAAAAGTCTGTTGCTCTAACCTAAGCTCAGTTCAGGTAGTCGATCTTCTTCACCTGCGAGCCATAGATTTTCCATTTTCCATCAGTCTTTCTTAGCATGTGCACGATGTCTATCTTGTTGTCCCTGAACACAGGGCCGCTTACCTTCCGGGTTGTTTGAAGACACTCCACTCTTGCCTCTGCGTCGGTCATCGCAAGTACTTTCACACTATCGAGCTCGTATTTCAAATCATAGGTATCAAAAAGGCGTTTCGCGAGCAGCTTCGTTTGCTTGTACGCTTCACTTTCTTCGTCGATCGTAGCCATGGTCTTCTCCAGATCTTTATTCTCCATGGCCTTCACGTTTTCTAAAACCACTGATTTCGGGTCATTTGCTGTCTCAGTTTCCTGGGCACACCCGGGAAGAGCAGTGCTTGCAAGGACGGCCACGAGCGCGACGATGAGCATTCTTCGCATAGCACGAGCCTCCTTACAAACTCGCGTGAAAAGTGTTCCAACCGCGCTTTCACCAACAAGATCGTACTTCATCGTAATGACGCCAGACATTCCTTAGACTGTCGCTCTTGGTTTGTATGGCAACTGAAAGATACGGGTATGTGTGTGAAAAAACAACTGGCAGAGCGACACTTGTCTGAGCCATTTGTGCTGAGTTGACAATGGATTGGTGACTTGATAACTTGACTTTGGCATCTTCCCGCCTACCGTTCCAGAAGACAATGTTTGCTGTGAAGGAGAAACCTCTGGATTCCGCGATTTTTGCGCCCGCCGCGCTTGATCTCTTGGCGGAGCAGATGCAATGAAAGAGGTTCTTGTGTTCATAAGACTCCGCATCTTATGCGGATCAATCTAATTGTGGTTAGGCGCATTTACTGAGTAAGAATTCATAGTCATATCCCTCAACGTTCTGTATGTAGAGGTAGAAAATGGCAACTTCTAAAACATTCATAGAATCACGTTTTGAGATGGAACAAATACTGAAAGAAGAACGATTGGGTTTTCTAGGTATGTCACTGAATAATATTCCATATACTATTCCACTTACCTATGGATATAATGATGGGAAAATTATATTTCATTGTTCACTAACAGGGAAAAAGCTAAACTATATTAAAAGCAATCCACAAGTTTGCTTTACAGTAGGGCGTCACTTTGGAGAATTTATTCCCCACCCACAAGGAGCTGTTTGTCATGCGCATAGTGATAGTGTGATCTGTTACGGTGTTGCTCGGATTATAGAGGATATTGAAGAGCGATGCAAAATCCTCAATATTTTCAACCACTGTCTACAAACTGAAGCAAGAGAGATTACTATCGATGAAGTGTCAAACTGTAAAGCAGTTGAAATAAAGGTCACTGAGATGACGGGTAGGGAGGAAAGAGATTCAAAATGCGCATACTGGAAGTATAATTTTATTGAGAAATGAGATAAATGAACAGGCCATCAATTATGAAATACTATTCAACATAAAAAATGAAAGACCGTTTGGTTATTATATATTACATAAATGCGCCTAGCCAGGCACTCAAGCTGACGGTTGCCAGCTGGGTGCAAAATTCATGGCTAATGGTGGGTTGACGTTTTTATTATTCAGTTTTTAGTACCTATGACTTTAGTACTTACTAATTCAGTTTTCAGCATGAACTTGTTTCGTTTTCAACAATTTGAAAATTATCAGCGCCGCAGCTTAGCGCCGGTCCGTTAGGCGGGCAACTTTTTCATTCGTCATTCAAGATGTTGTGCGACATGCTAAAAAACTCCCAAGGATCAGTATTTTGATTAACTTATGTATCAAAAGATACGCAAACCAATAGTAATCTCAACAGCAATATTATTTCATCTGCTATTGATTTTTCACTTGTTCTTTTCTCCAGTGATAATAGTAGCGGCATCTTACAAAGGAATAATAAATGCCAGTTTTATTGCTTTTGTCTTAGTGTTATTATTGTCGCTGTTTTTGGGCAGGGCTTATTGTTCATGGTTTTGTCCAGGATGTGGAGTGCAAGAAATCATGTCCTTATTCGTCAGAAAGAAATCAAAGAACACAAAAGCTTTATACATCAAATATTTTATTTTTGCCATTTGGATAAGTGCAATAATAACAGGATACATGTTACATGGATTTCATAAGATTGATTTGACATACGGGATGACAGGTGTTTCTTTTACAAGAAAGATAATATTAACACTTGGAGCAGTTGTGATTATTGTTCCATTGACTGCTGTTTTTGGACAGTTTGCCTCATGCAAATATATCTGTTGGCAAGCACCGTTTATGATTGTAGGGACAAAGATTCGTGATTATTTCCAATTAGCTGGACTACGATTAAAAGCAGATACAGGGAAATGCAATAGCTGTGAGGTTTGTAATACAAAATGTCCTATGAATATTGAAGTAATGGAGAATGTGAAAAATAATGACATGAAAAATATAGAATGTATTTTATGCGGCAATTGCATAGACAGTTGTGAACATAAAGTGATTAAGTTTACGATTACAAAATGACACGAACACCCAACAAGAGCTCATATCATATTTCGAGTGCCCGCCTAACCAGCGGCTCAAGCTGACCGGATGAGCTTAGATACAAGCTTCATGACGAGCAGAGATTTAGTAGCCGACCCCCCCCATCCTTTTCGATCTTGACACTTCATTCGAGGCCTGTTACCCTCCTACCGTTGTTTCCAACTCATTCACTCATCACACAACGGAAGAGTATTTCTATGCTGGTCGAAGGCGTCCTTCTTCCGGATAGGTGCAGGATGAAGGACGCCTTCTCACATGGCGTCTTCTTCAAACCGCCAGCGCCCGACCTCTCGATCGGGCGCTTTCTACTTCTGGGTCGCTTCAATGCCGTTTGAACGACTCACTGAAAGAGAACCATCTACTTTGTATCTGAGAAACTCTGTCGCTTTCCATCCTGCGCTACAGGTGACTCCTGAGTTCAGCTAACTTCAGCCGGGCAACAGGACTATCCGGCTTTACAGCGAGCAGTCTCTCGAGAATCTGAATTGCCGGCCAATTCCTCTCCTTGACGTCATAGCACTGCGCCAACAACTCCAGCGCGCCCGCATTCTTCGGATCCCTTTGCAGAATCGCAAGCGACTGATCGATTGACAACTCCCGCAGTCCGATATTGAAATAGATTTTGGCCAGGCTCAGTTCATAACCAATTCTCTGCTCGGAGGTTTTTGCCATCTTCGTCGAGTCCATCAAAGCAAAGAGCTTCCGCACCGGCTTGTTCATGATGTGAGCCGAATCTGCCAGCTGCGTCTGGGAGAAGAACCACCGGGCCTGCGTCGTGTCCCCCAGCTGGAGCGAATAGTACATCCCAAAGATCAGTCCGGGCGCAAATGCTGAATCGGCTTTGAAAGCCAGGCGCAGAACATCGAAAGCATGTTTGTGAAAGCCAAGGTCCCAGTACCCTGCCGAAATCTTGTGATAGGTCATTGCCTTCGAAAACTTATTGGTGTCTTTTTCAGCTTGCCGGCTCTCCCTGATAAGCATCTGATGATACCATGCGTGTCTGACGAAGGGGCCCGCCTGTGGCTGGTAGCGGAATTTATCGTACAGCGACATCGCCTCATCATACTGCCCGGCGAATTCGAGCGCGATTCCTTTAAACAGCGCCATGTAGCCGGCTCCATGCGTCATATCGAGCAGCGCGTTGAACATGTTTATCGCTTCCTGGTGGCGATCCGACTCGAGCAGGCCAACTCCTTCGCGGAAGAGCCCACGTGCTTCCTGTTCGCGGTCGGTGACCCATGCCATCGGCTTTACCAGATTACGCAGATCGGTGTTGATGGGATCTGGCATTTGCCGATATAGATGATGAACCTCGAGCACCTCCAGGTTCCCTGCGCGGAAGACGGGAGTGAATCCGAACCTCTTTGACTGGAGCATCTGAAACTCGAATTCGCGTATCCCCGGATCGGTAATGAGAGACACGATATACCCAACGTTGTAGTCACGAAGCATCCCTTCGAACAGCGACAGCGAAAGCAGCGGGTCCGTGTCCAACATCTTCTTCCCGTGCATCCAGAAGGTCAGTTCTTTCCAGCGCGCCAGAACCGTCGTGGACGAATCGTGCTGCTTCGCAATCCAATTCCCGACGAGCGAGATGGGGCGCACGTAAAGCTCGGGAGTTTTTGAATCGACCATGAAAGGCTTCGATGTTTCGTTGAGGTTTTTGAGATACTGTCTGTTGTTGGCTACATAGTTGTAGATCCACACGCTGTTGGGGACGGCCAGAAGCACTCCAACCAGAGCTGCCGTCACCGCAAGAATCCGTTTTTTGCTTTGCATTCTCGACAACCGTACGGCGATATCGTGCCCACCCGCCACAGCATAGAAGAGGACAAGGATCAGAATCGGGACGAGGAAACGGAGGTCGTTGATTGGGTAGAGCAGAACCATCATCAGGTAGAAAAATGAAAAGAGTACCACCAGCCACGACGTTTTCATTTCCCTGAACTTCATTACGACTCCCCATCCAAACAGCCCGTACTGGAGAACAACCAGCGGATACTGCGCGTAGCCGAGGATCGTCATCATCTCACTCATCATCGGATTGGAGGGAGTCACAACCGGGAACAGACGACCAAGGTACTGAGGGAACAGGATAAGCCCTTTGGCCTGATTCATGTACACGGCGATGTTGATGCGGAGACGTGCAAGGAACTCATCCGCCATGCTCGCCCCATCGCTGGTGAACGCGTGGCTCAGGAAGATCTTCATGTTCCTCATCGGAGGATTTTCGATTCCCGCGATGTACACTTCATTTCTGAAATACCAGATCATGTAAAACAGCATTGGGATCGTGAACACAAGGAGAAGGCGGCGGTACTCCTTCCGAAGCAGAAGGAAGCTGGAAGCTCCCAGAAGCAACGTCAATCCCACTTCACGCAGAAAGATCCCGAGCGTGAGGACCAGAACAAACATCCATCCCCATTTCTCTTCTTCGGGGAACTCAGCCATTTTCTCGGCTACGATGAAGAACAGGATAATGAAGACGGTGAACGGGATATCAGAAAGCACGTGCGTCGAGAAAAGGATCGTCAGGGGATTCAGGGCGAGGAAGAACGTGCCGACCAGGGCTGCAGTCTTACCCGATCGCTTTGCCGCCCAGACGTAGAAAAGAATGACAAGCGCGGCGCCAAAGAGAACCGTCAACGCCTTGGCAGGGATAATGATATTGCTGAAAAACCACGATAACGGAGCGAGCAGAAGAGGATACAACGGAGCGTGAACGACATATTGCGACGGATCCGGATTGCTCGTATCCTTGAATCCTTCGAACGCAGCCAGGGACTTGGCCCAGATAAGATACCGCGGGCAATCAGGTGTGTAGAGCATGGCATCATTCAGGCTCAGGATCCCGACGACGATGAACGCCGCGACGATGAGCCAGAGGCGAATATCAAGAAGGTAGCTGAACGAGGAAGACTCAGCGGATTGGGCAACGAAAGAGTCGGCAGTTGGAGTGTTGGTTCCGGCAGAATCTTGCACGAGATCGGTTCTCCTTGATCGTTGAGTTCTCAGGGCCAATTGGACTCAATATACGATTCTTCGCCGAATTCTCCTTGAGACGGATCACATTCTTCATTGGAGGGTTGAAGCACTCCACTAAAAAACATCTTGAGACAGACAGCCTAACTCCAGACATCTCTATGGCATTTTGAACGGATGATTGCCCTTCTATGTAGGTCGGATCATTGTCAGCGGCAAGTGACGCTCCACCACCACGATGCCGGTCGCTAAAATCTCAATAATTCGAGGGAATCGTGGGAGTGTTACGCTCCGGACGTGCAAGTCGTTCTTGACATGGTGCCATCTTTTCAGTATCTTGTATCTAGATAAGAAGTTGTCCGCAAACCTCTCGCTTGCAGTTTAGCTTACCTGGCGGCGACATCACCTCGGGACGATTTTTCTCCCTGATACAATTGTGAAGGAGTGTGCGATGGCTAAGACAAAGTACATGACGTACGAGTGTGCTTATTGTCGGAAAACGACAAAGATGGAGCTCGTGGGAGAAGTGCAAACCGAGGGGAGCGAAGTGCCTGCAGCAAAAGCTTGGTATCGATGCACGCGATGCAAGCACAGTGCCCTTCTTGATAAGCCGACACCGGTGTCCAAGAAAGGCGAGCAATCCAAGATAGAGAAATCGGCCTGCGTGACATATTCAAGAGGTCTTGTATTCAAGGTCGGTCAGGAAATCTACCACGAAGAGTGGGACGACGTAGGAAAAGTAATTGCAAAACAAAAGATCTCCGCTGGCATGCAATCCATCACGGTCTCCTTCGAGAAACTTGGCGAGCGTAGATTAATTGAGAACATGCCGCAATCGGCAGAACCCGAAATTATCGAGAGTGTTCCAGCTCAGGCTTAGCCCCTGGACACCGCTACTGTAAGGAGGTGATTTCTCTGGTCGGAATTATCATTGGTGAAAACGAACCCATCGACCGTGCTATCCGTCGTTTCAAGAAGAAGTATGAACGCTCCGGCATTCTGAAAGAATTCAAGAAGCGAACGTTTTTCACCAAGCCATCCGTGAAGAAGCGTATGAAGAAAGTGAAAGCTATCCGCCGCGCTCAACGCGCAATGTTGGAAGAGGCTATGTAATCATCACCTTCTCGTTTCTCAAAACAAACGTCCCGACGATTTCGCCGGGACGTTTTGTTTGTACTCACGTCGAAGCTCACCTTCGACTCGGTTCGAACCTCATGAAGGTGAACCTCAGCAAAGCCTACTTCAGCAGCACCATCTTCTTCGTTATCTGCTGCCCTGAACCCTCCAGCTTGTAGAAATACACACCGCTCGCCAACGGTTTTCCATTGTTGTCTGTTCCATGCCAGGTGACGACATAATTCCCTGACACCTCCTCTTCATCGACAAGCGAGGCCACTTCTCTTCCGATAAGATCGAACACGCGCAACCGCACACGGGTTTGCACAGGGACACTGTACCGGATCGTCGTCGTCGGATTGAACGGGTTGGGATAATTCTGTCCAAGCTTAAACTTGTTTGGCACAGAAACCTGCGGTTCAACAGAAACCAAACCTGACACCGACGTGACCATCGCCCTGATCCGGAGATTCTGTTGGAAGTTCGCTGCCGAGTTCGTGGCTACCAGATTGATCCACTTTGCGCTGGTTCCGTCGTAGTACGAAGATCGGTTCGTAAGCGGGAGAACAGCGTCCATTCTCACCTTCACTGTATCCTGTGGGTTCGCAACCGCAATGACGAGATGATAGTCCTGACCAGCAGTGACTGTGACACCGGCGGACGTCATGTCGATGTAGTTGTTCGTCCCCACTGAGAGCCGGGCGAAGGGCTGCAGGACCGTGTTTCCAAGTTTGGATCCAGGAACACCTCCAACACTTCCGGACACGTTTGACCACACTTCGCAGACGAGAGGACCCACCCCTTGCAGTGGGCGGTTCGGAGATGTCGTGAGGCTTACCTGCATCCCCGTGAGCTGGCCGGTGATACCCGGTGTGAATCGTACTGCGTACTTCGTTGAGCCAGTGAGAAAAGGCGACAGAACTTGGTTTGTGCCGTCGTTGTCGTATGCGAGCGTTTGCTTCTGGAGAACCGCCTGTGGATTGATCGCTTTCACCGCGGCTTTCAGCACATCCATCTTTCCGTACCCCCAGCGGGTATTGGGGACAGAACCGGTATATGTATCCGTCGCAGCTGTGCTTGTGAGAAGCGATTTGATCTGTGATGCGTCCAACGAAGGGGAAATCTGCAGCAAGAGTGCCGCCGCTCCTGCCACGTGCGGAGCCGACATGCTTGTGCCTTGCGTTAAATAGTCCTGGCGGCCCGGCATGATATCTGAATTGTCTGGAGCAGAAAACGTGCTGGAAAAGGATGAGACAATTCCTTGACCCGGGGCAGCGATATCTGGTTTTTGACGACCATCGGCAGTGGGACCTATGCTGCTGAAATCCGATATGTCCGACGTGCGATTCACGGTGTTGCTGTATGTCCATCCGTTGCCATCGAACGCAGTCCAAGACCACTTGGTGACATACGAGGAAACGCTGATGGCACCTTCTGCCGTCGCCGGCATGGCTACCGTCTTGTTTGAATTGCCGTTGAAGATAGTCGCTGTAGCGCTTCCGACGCTGGCGGAAGAGAGCCAGGCGTCGAAATCCGCTGCAGCGGACGGAGAAGACAACGTCAGCGTCCAAACGCCAGACTTTGGCACGTTTGACGACCTGTCGTGAACGACCAGCTGAACCGTTCGGTTGTTGTTGATGCCGCTCACCTGATTGAAAAGGTCAATCGTGCCGTCGGCGGCATTTGAGGCCGTGCCGCTTCCCTGGCTCGAGTTGATAGAGTACGTGATATTGCTCGGCGACGTGACCGTGGCGGTCAGCGTTGCGTTGTTTCTGAGCCAGACATCCAGCTCGAACTTGTCGTTATCTGTCCCCGCAGTAGGCGTATACGTCGGAACGGTAACCGAAATCGTTGTCGAGCCAGCCTGACTGAGCGTGCCCGAGGTATGCATGATATCCGCCCCTTCGTTACCAGCAGAGATTGCGACCACTCTTCCTTCTGTCCTGACAAAATCATTCACCTGCAATTCGTACGGTCTTGTCCCGTCGTGAGGACCTGAATGTCCCCCGATGCTCCAGTTGACTACAACAGGCTCTCCCGACCCGGTCGACTTGTTCGCGGCGTACGTGAGGCCGTCAATCATCCTCGATTCCGAGAACGTATCGTCTCCCCCCTTGATGACGATGATGTCCGCTTCCGGCGCCATTCCAGTATATCGACGAAAATACGAAGCCCCGTTGCCGGCGGCAATTCCAGCGACGTGAGTTCCGTGGCCTGCAATATCCCTCTCGCGCACAAAGCCGGGAGGATTGCCTTTCAACTCTGCTTCTATCTGTTGCTTCGAATACTCAACGCCATAACTGAAGCCGCTCGGGAACGATTCACCCGTCGTCGGAAAAATCGTCTGGTCCCAGATCGCAAGGATGCGCGATTTCGTCGTGTCCGTAGGATCACGGAAATCGAGATGCCTCCAGTCGATGCCGGTATCGTAGATCACAACGATGACCCCTTTTCCGGTATAGCGAGTGCTCTTGAGAAAGCCACCCTGCAAAAGGTTTGCGCCCGTCTCTGGCACGCTCAGATCCAGCATCGGATGGTTGGTGGAACCTGGGTCGATGTAGTCCACCTCATTCAGCTGCGCGAGTTTAAGGAGGTCCTGGCGGTTCACAACTGCAGTAGCAAACTTGCCCACCACCGAATTGATATGAATGCCGATGCCGCGTACAGCATCCGCGTTGGTCGTCGTAATGATCGCGTCATAGAGTGTCTCCCCTTCTTTCGCCAGCCCTTGCGGACCTGATTTCGTTACATTCAGAACCGAGCCGGCTGTCTCTCCTGCCACGATCTGCTGAAATGCAGGGTGGAGTTTCTGAGAGTTCATTGACTGGAGAGATTGGCCAAGTGAAGCTGCCAGCCCTAGTGAAGACAACAGGACACTTACGAACAGCGATCTCTTAAGCATTGAAGGACATCCTCTATTGCTGTACTGTTAGTGCGGACGATTCTTTGAGCTTGACTGGACAGCCCGGACGGATGCCAGGCTCAGAATTTTCCTGAGCTCTGGGATCGTGACACGGGCGGTAATCACGTCGCTGAAGGCACTTCCAATCTGTATTCCGGCCTGCTTTATTTCTTCAACGTTTTTTGACCTGATGATGACCCCATATTCCTTGGTTCCATCCTTCCGAAGCCCGGCATCAAGGTCCGATTCAGCGACGATATCGCCGCGTAGGAGCATTGTCAACTGAGGATCGAGCTTCTGGCGTTCCGCCTCAGTGAGTCCTGTCGTGCTCGAACAACCTGCAAGAAGAAGAAAGAAAGATGCTATGATTGTAGCAGAACGCACGCCAAAAAAACTAGAACTGGTACTCTTGTTCATTCTGTATTCTGAATTCCGAAATAAATTCCGGGTTACCCTTCGACTCGTCCCGACTTAGAAGGGTCGGGACTCGCTCAGGGTGTACAAACCGCGTCTCACGTCTCACCACCACGAACCAACGGCGGTCTCACTTCTCACCAACATGCGCTTCTCCACCCGCGATCATCACCAAAACCTCTCCTCCTTCCACGGATCGGCGGAGTTGCTGTATCCGTTTTCTTCCCAGAAGCCTGGCTTATCCTTCGGCAGGAACTCCAGCCCTCTGATCCATTTCGCGCCTTTCCAGGCGTAGCGCCGCGGGGTGAAGACGCGCATCGGTCCACCGTGGTCAATCTCGAGCGGTCTCCCGTTGAATGTATGAGCAAAAAGGACATCTTCGTCCATCATCCACTGCAGCGAAAGGTTGGTCGTATATCCGCCGTACGCGTGCTGCATCACGAACTTCGCATCGGGCTTTAACCTGACTTGGTGAATGAAATCCTTGAAGAGTACCCCCTCCCACTCATCGCCAAACCTGCTCCAGTGAGTCACGCAATGAAAATCAGCGCGCAGTTTCGTCTGCGGCAGATTCATGAAGTCGTCCCAGCTCCATTGCCGTTCTTCTTCAACGGAGCCCCACACCGAGAACTGCCAACCTTCAATTGGGATCGATGGCGTTTCTCCGTACGTCAGGACCTGGAACTTCGACGTCGCA
>JBEKOB010000054.1:0-28461 GCA_049522195.1 Bacteroidota bacterium | reverse complement strand
CTCTTGGGAATTGCATTCTGATCAACGGAGCGGTCTTACAGGGAAAACTTCACTGACAGTCGCTGGATATTGTTGAATATCTTGTGTGGCATGAACGAGTAGTCCATGCCGATGCCGAATTTCCGCACACCGATTCCCGCCGTCAGGCCATAATCCTCATGGTGTGTGATGTAGCCGGCGCGGAGCGCGATGGTGTTATCGAAAACATACTCGCCGCCAATATTCAGGAACTCTTCGTACGATCGGGGATGACTGGCATCGACCGAAAGGTACAACGCGTGATTCTCTGCAAGGTCCGGCACAAGGTCAATCAGGTTCATGGAAATGCCGATCTTGAATGAAAGCGGAAGCTGGAAACTTTCCCGCTCATACCGGATCTCCCTCGAGAAATTGTTGATGGAAACGCCGAATGCGAGGCTCTTCAACCCGGTCTTGTAGATTGTTCCGAAATCGAAGGCAATCACGCCGGCGCTGTAATCCCTCAGTTCATACGATGTGTCCTGGCGGACTGAGCCTGTCGACGTCGTCACCTGTTTGTAGACCGGTACAAGGCTCTTTCCAAGGCTTTGATATGCGTACTTCGCCTGGCCCCCCACGGAGAATTGATCCGACAACGCTTTTCCGTAGCCGAGTCCAACGACGTATGCCTTGGGCATCGGATAACCATCGATGTCCACGTACCCCTGATCATTTTGTGCAACCTGAGTGAACTTGAAATCGCCGTAGTTGACGTTCATCACACTGATCCCGATGACACCGTACTTGCCTCCGTAGGGGGCAACAGCAACGGCACCGGAGAGATACTTGATATCGGCGATCCACTTCATCTGGCTGGTAGAAATGTCGAAGTAGGAATTGATCCCCGCTATGCCCGCAGGATTATAAAAAAGGGAGCTCGACGATCCTTCCATTGTGGTGAATGCTTCCCCCATACCTGTTGCACGGGCATCTGTGCCAACGCTGAGGAAGTCAAAACCAGTCTGTGCCAGTTTCGACTGGGATAGTCCCTCAGAATGGAACAGGCAGAGAGTAAGGACCACCGACACGAGAACAACTGCTAATCGTTTCATTGAGAATTTCCTCACTTGAAGTCGCTTTGGAAGAGTAACATCCGTTGTGCGCATCAGAGGGTGCTTCCGTAATATGGGGCGCTCTTCATTCCTCGTACCGTGAACTTCAGAAGAGCACCGTTGGAGGTACTCGCGTAGAGATCATCTGCGCTCCCCCAGGCAAGATACGCCAGTCCTGTGCCAAACATTGCCTGGTATGCTACGAACGGAGCGCTCACAGTCTTGTTGGCATTGACGATGAGCAATCCATTTTGGGAATCTGTTCCAACATACATGGTACCGTCCGAGGAGAACGTGATGGAAAGCGGTATATTCAACGGATACGCAGCTCCGAAATCGAAATAGATCTCGGGCGTCCCAAGGCTGGTCGAAGCGATCTGGGCTCGCCAAATCTTCTCACCGGCATCTGTCTTCGCCGAGAAGTAGAGATAGCCATTAAATACGCGCACGCAGTGCACATTGCCAACGAATGGACTCGTCGTCGCGACCTTGCCTTGCGTGATACAGTAAATGTTGGAGTTGTTGCCGCCACCCCACAGGTTTCCGCTCTGATCGAAATCAATGTCGGCGATTGCGGTTCCTACCGGGAATACCTGCCATGCTGTTGCGGATGATCCGCCTCCAGGCGAGAATCGATAGACAGCTCTGAAATTCCTCGCCGCATACAGATATCCGCCCGGCCCCACTTTCAGACCAGTCCAAAGAGAAACGCCTGCTGTGGCGGGTGCATACGTCGATCTGACACCTGCTGGTGTGACCTTGATGATCCCACCTTCGATCGCTTTCAGCAGGATCGCCGCGAGTAGATTTCCAGAGGCGTCCGTCGTAATTGAAGTGGATGTGTCATTGGCCTGGAGACTTCCCCAGGAAACTACTCCCGCCCTCAATCTATACAAGGCGGTGTTGCTAAACTGTATGGAACCTGCGACTGCAACTCTGACGCCGATGCTGTCAATCGTGACCAGTGGAGCCACCAGCGAGATCTGAGTCGTGGTCGCATTCAAGAGAGCGGCTGGAGATGCGTTAAAGTAGACTGAATTCTCCGCGAGGACAGCGGAGAAATTCGTTCCCTTGACAATGACCGTATCCATGCCGGCCATTGCGCTCCCTACCGGGGAGATGCTCGTGATCGTCGGCTGGGGACGGTACGATACGTTGGGATCGTACAGGCTGTTATCAGCTGGTTTCGTGCAGCTGCTCAGGAAAAGAAACCCGAGGGCAATAATAAAGACGAACGATGTTGTTTTGGAAGAGGGAAGCATTGGAATACCTGCCTTTTGGAATTCAAAAGATGAAGAATCGTTGATTCTGGAACTCGCCTTCAATTGACACTAGTATGCCAGTCAGGTAGGAACGTTGAGATCGCAGGGCCTTCTTGTCAGTTTCCTGGGACAGGCCGTGTTTGACTAATTGACCCAGGAATTCTCAAGCAAGTACCCCCGGGTCACCTACAACGGCTGTGCCAGTTTGCTTTCGGGAATCCTACCAACCAGATGCCCCAATCTCTTAATGATGTGGCCAATTCCAGTGGATCAGCCCCCCGAAATTCGCACCATTGATAACTTTCTATCGTTTATTAGAAGTGAGGAAATGTCAAAAGCCTCAAGAACGCCTGGATGACTTCAGGCGGACAGGGCCGGTGAATGGTGGTGAAATCTATGAGGGTCTTTGGCACCAATCCCAACTTCAGGCACTACCTCTGAAATACAGACTCCGGAACTGACTCGCCGGCGACTCGATGCTTTGACCGCCAATTCCACTCAATAGCCTCCATGTATTTCCGCCCACTTACAAGTCGCTCGTCGGTCAAGCCATGAACTCCGTTATCAAACGAGCCCCCCAGTACGTCAGCCAGACGATTCCAAAAAACATGACAACTTGTCTTCCCCTTCCCCCCGTGTCGACCTCCAGTCGCTTCCCGCTCAACACTTCAAGCGAGAGCACGAAGGCGAAGAGAAGCATCATCATGAAGACCGCTGGCCCCATCAAATGATGCCGGAGAGAAGTGGCAACATCACCGTGTGAAATCGCGTGGAGAGAACGGGTCATTCCACATGTCAGACAGCCATGGCCTGTGAGGGAGCGGAATTCACATGTGGTGAGGGGGAAATCTTCTGGCGGCACAAGGAAGATCAACGCTACACCGATGATCAGTCCTGTTGCCATAATCCCCTTGATGACGCGATGTCCGCCCGATAGACTGTTGTGCCACTTAATTTTCATACCCGTGCCTACGCTATTGTCGGTTCTGCACTGGGTGGCGTACCGTTGTCCTTGGGGAAAATGCGGTACTCGCTTCCAAACTGCTCCAGGAACTCTACACTGAATGCCCGCATCGTGTAGGAAATTGGTAAGAGAACGATAGAGTTAACGTACGGAATCGCAAGGAGAACAAATCCAACACAGCACGTAACAAATCCGGCAATGACGATTCCGATCACGACAACCATGACCACGAACAACACGAAGAGGGCGTATCCGAGAAAATAGAGAAGGTGAGACAGAAACAGAGGGAGGAACCTCTGAATAGCCTTCAGGGTGGTGATCCGGTCTCTGTACATGATCGGGACCACAAAATCAGAGAGAAGGAGTTTTATGAAGCCATTGAGCAACAGGATGGCGATGAGCCCCAGAAACATCAAAATGGCGGGCACGATGAGCGCTTTCAAATCCTCACTGCCTTCATACAGGCCCTGGAGAGTAATGAAGGATTGAACCAGGTACCCGATCACGATCACGAACACAACGGCCCCAAGAACGAGGCACCAGAGAAAGAGTGAATTTCCTTCAGTCCTGTACTCGTTCCATGGTGCAACAACCTGGGACCGGTCGTGAACCACGTTGTCGAGAAACATGAACTTGCCTCTCGAGCTCCACCAGGCGATGAGAATGACGAGGACGAAAACCAGGACCGCGCCAAAAACAATGACAGTAGCCCATACAGGATGCGCGGCGAGCCATTCCCATGCCCTTTGAGGGAAGTACAGGATTTCTTCCCAATCGACGGTCCCTCTGCCTTTTCCGCCCGATCCGCCGTTCCCGCCGCAATCAGTGAGACCGGACAGAAACGCGGTGAATCCAACGACAAACCATTTTTTCAAATCGATGGGATTGAAAAGCGCTTTCTTCATCCGCGCAAATCCCCGTGAGAGCGGTTCAAAATATTGGATGTTCACGGTTCCTCCTGTCATACTCGAGAATGGGAGATTTACGAATAGAGCTACTCAACAGTGGTGTGTGGTACACGCTTTGGCCTGTAAAGTAATCAAAGTCAGAATCATTGGCGAGGTACTGGCATCTGTCTTCGAAATAGTCTGTCGCAGTACTGAGAATGGTTGACAAAGTAATGACGTCTCAGGCACATTGGAGAATGCTGCTGTTCAAACTGCCTGAGGCGAATGGGTCCTCTCCAATCGTCATTACCACCGACGCATTCCAGTACGTCCTTCACGATGGTGTCAGGCGAGAGCAAGAAGAAACGAATTGAGCGTGCAAGGCCCACACCTTATTGCCTCTTCTCGAGTACGATCAGGAATCCCTTCCCGGCCGGAATCGTAAGCCCCTCAAGCGACGGGAGCGTTCTTCCCTCCTGAAATGCAGGGATCGAAGGGATCGTAAACGAGGTTTTGGAGGGATCATATCCCACAACCTTCCAATCGAGGCTTAGCGTGCATCGTTGTTCCTTTCCACCCCAACCGGCCACGGCGATAATGCTCTGGTGCTTGCCGGCGTACAATGTCGCTTTCACCAGATCGTTGTCGCACGTGAGCGGCGAGCGATCGTCCCAGTACCCCACCATCTTCATTGACCTGATGCCGAACGCATCCCAGAACTTCCAAAGTTTTGAAGGGTCCCCTGCCCAGGGAAGCCTGTTGGTTATTCCATAGACCATTCCCCTCCACGGATTTCCTCCTTCGTTGAGCATCTGACCCGTCACGCCGAACGGGATCCCTGATACCTCGACGAGCCAATGATCGGGCAATCGGTTGTAGTCGCGTCCCTCGCCAATCCATGCAAGGTCGATATACGGAAGCATGTCCATATAGAGATTCAGACAATTGGTGTACCCCGCGAGGTCGTTGAAGTGGTTCCAGCTGTGGAAATCGATCCTCCCCTTGGGGCGGTACTGATCGATCAACACCCTTGCCCGTCTGACAGTGACGCGGTCGAGAGCGGAATCATCCACATAAATTCCATCGATGCCGATGTGAGCGAGCATCCAGTCCAATCCTCCGATATAGAAGTTGTTGAGCCGGCTGTCGGGTGTTGTAAGTACGGCCAGATCCAGCTCCCCCTTGAATGGTCCTTCGACGATCGGGTTGAGCCAGGCCGGGATATAGTCCCTCTTTAGATTCTTCTTCAGCCACTCATCAGGTCCCTTCGGATTGATGATAGTAGTACAGGCATTTCCCGGACCCGGATAGACTACTTCGCCGTGAAGACTGAACAGTGCCCAGAACTCCGGAAGGTTCTTCGTGAGCTCTCGAGTAGTATAATAGAGCTTGAGCCGTTGACCGTGAGCATGTGCATCGTCCGCCAGGTTGTGCAGTGCTGAAACGTTCTCGTCGAGGTATGGATAGTTGATGAACGGGTAAACATCCTCGGCGTGGTGAATGTTGATGATGTTCGCGCCGACGCTGTCGGCTCTCGCAACTTTTGAGCGGGCGTTTGTTCCACCTCCATGGAAATAGCGATCGCCCCATCGCAGCTCCGGATCGATGAGCTTCATGGGAGTGACAAGCATCTCAAAATTGTAGTGCAACGCTACGCCCGCATCGAGAGTGCGACTCCCCGAGAACGCGCTGACCAGGACTGTGCTGCCTTGTTCCGTCACGTTGACGCCCCCTTTTCCACCATTCCCCCACGACGGCGGCAAACGAAGCGGACCATATGCATAGTAGATATTGATCAGCGGACGGACGTAGTTTTCTCCCTTCCACTTCACGCGCAACCCACCGTTCACATCGCCGATCCAGAGCATATCCTGGTTTTTTGTTGTGTCCCACCTCCAGCTCCATGTGGCAGGCCTCAAGCCCCCCTCGTGGTTCAGTCCCATGATGTACTTCGCCTTCTCTTTTGTCACGGGAATATCAAGCCGTATGTCCTTGATCTGGAGGTTCTTCTTTGCGGTCATGGTGAGCGCGTAGTCGATGAAACCGTCGAACTCCAAATGACCCGAGCACGCAAGCTCTACGTGGGGAGAAACGCTTGTCGTACTCCATGTCACAGACGCTGGTGTCTCCTCAGTGAATCTGAGATGACCGGGTTTGAGTTGTATTTCCGACCCGTCCTGAAGCAGAATGATGAATCGGAAAGGACTGCTCAGCACGGATTGCGGAGCATCAAGGAGGAATTGGTTGGAAGGCTCGAACGATGTTGCGATGCTGGAGGGAAGTCCATCATCGCCAATTGTGATCGTCCGACCGAGGATGTCAACTACTTTTCCGATCCTACGTGGTGATATGAATCCTCGTGTCGGTTTATCCTGTGAGCCCAGCGTTGTATTCAACCACGACAACCGCGACAGGCTTTTCCCTCTGTCAAAACCGCTGTTCTTGATGGGGTCACCCTGGATTGTTAGCTCCAGTTCTACACTTGTTTCTTTCGCGTTGACTGCCAGAACTGTGATTGTTGTGTGGTATACTCCTCTTGCTTCCTGCGGCACACTGACGCCAAACCACAGCGGCTGCACTTTGGAAAGCGGCACATCCACCCTCTTTTGGAATGGACGTCCAAGATAGTCGATACCACCCAGGTTGAAACAGGTCACTGCTGAACGGACAATTGTGGTGGCTCCCTTCAAATCAGTCCACACAGCCTTCAGGTCACTCAGCTGTTTCCGATGGGCATACACACCAATCTGAAAAACAAAGTACTCACCGGGCTGCGCCGTCACTTTCAAATGGCTCAACTCTTTCTGAGTCCGGCCCGTCCACACTTCCGGAATGGCATCGAACATCCGAATCGCGTTCTCCCGCTTCTCAGGGAACGTCAGAAAATCCCGGTCTGCATACGGTTTGAGGAAACGCTCCAGGGATTGCTGAGCCGCAGGGAGTGCCATAGGACTTTCGGACTGGCCCGCGTCCAAAGCAGGGAGCGGCAACAGAAAAAGGCAACAGGCAATGAGTAATAGGTGGGTTCGCATCGGTTGGGCTTTCGGGGATCACGGCGATCGAGGAAGAGCGTGGTTCGTGATGAGAGTACCACTAATCTGTACAAGAGTCAATTCAGCAGAAGCTGGTGCCTCGCAGTCACCGTTTCATCCATGGAAGGCCAAGAATCTTTCTCCTGGGCGCGGTTGCCGTTGAGTTTCTCCGGATGCTGCAATATCTTCTGTGAGGACGCCGCACAACTCGCAGCCCGTGAAGCTCACATTCCTTCAATGATCAGAAGACCTATGGGTACCATGCCCTCCAGGTTTCATGCAAGCGTTCTCTCCCTCATATTCTCCTTTTCCTTCCTTGTTTCCCTGCATGCGGAGACGAAGGAGTTCTACGTCTCACCGTCAGGCAAAGACAACAATCCGGGAACGCTGGCGCGACCGTTCCGTACTCTCAGCCGCGCGCGGGATGCCATGCGTACATTCAGAACTCAAAACCCGGGGTTTGCCGACACGGTTGCTGTTATTCTGCGCGGCGGACGGTACTTTGTTCACGAGCCGTTGCTTCTTGCTGCCGGAGACGGCGGAACGGCATCGTCTCCAACCATTTACGCATCGTTTCCTGGTGAGCACCCCGTCGTAAGCGGCGGAGTCGAAGTCAAAGGTTGGAAGCCAAGCACGGTCGATGGGAAGCGCGTCCTGATCGCTCCCCTTCCGGACAAATGGAAATCCACTGAAGCAGTTCGCGCAGTATGGGTAAATGGCATCCGACGAACGCCTGCCCGTTTCCCGAATTCCGGTTACCTTCGCGTCGAGTCATCGCCGGAAGTGACCAAACAAACAGAATGGCAGGATGGGCAAAAGAGCTTTGTTCCGCAGACCGGCCAGGTACCAGCCTCTATGGATTTCCGCGGCTCCGAAGTCGTCGTCATGGATCGATGGGTGGAGTCGCACCTCCCTGTCGAGCGGTACGATCCGACCAAAAATCTTTTTTCCTTCACCCGTCGCTCGGTCTTTCGGCTCGAGAAGGATGATCCCTTCTATGTGATCAATGTCCGGAGCGCTCTCGACACCGTCGGCGAATGGTTCCACGATGTCCGGCGAGGAAGGCTCTATTACATCCCAGGCGAAAACGAGAACGCCGCGTCCATAGATGCCGTCGTACCCTTCCAGACTCAACTCGTGTGTGTACGAGGTGACATCAATGCGGGAAGATACGTCGAGCACCTGATTTTCCGGGACATCGAGTTCAGTCACACCACGTGGCACTTCCCAAACGGTGAAACAGATTCGCGGAACAAGGATGCCGGCGGATTTGTGCAGGCAGCAACGGGAGTCCCTGCTGCCATCGAATGGGAAGGCGTCCGCTTTAGTGCTCTCGAGCGCTGCATTCTGTCACATCTGGGGACTTATGGCATTGCCCTCTCCGAAGGGTGCAGCAACAACCGCATCAGCGAATGCGAGCTGTATGATCTTGGTGCAGGAGGTATGAAGATCGGGTCGAAGACAATCTCGCTCAATGAACGCACACGCACGTCGGACAATCTCGTCATCAACAATCACATCCACGACGGCGGACGCGTCTTCCATAGTGCGATCGGTGTCTGGGTCGGACAGAGCCCCCGGAATCGCTTTATCCACAATCACATTCACGACTTCTACTACTCCGCCTTCTCGATCGGATGGACGTGGGGATACGGTCCTGCAGATGCGCAGGGTACGATCGTTGAGATGAACCACGTCCACCATATCGGTGCTCTCAGCAACGGAGATGGTCCGATCCTCGCTGACCTCGGCGGGATCTACACGCTCGGGAATCATCGCGGGACGATCATCCGCAACAACGTATTTCATGATATCGCTGCACGAGTTTACGGCGGCTGGGGGATCTATCTCGACGAAGGAACCACCAGTGCTATCGTCGAGGGCAACATCGTCTATCGCACGGTCCACGGCGGCTTTCATCAGCATTATGGGAAGGAAAACATCGTACGGAACAACATCTTCGCATTCGGCAAGCAGCAGCAATTCCAACGGTCAAGGGCAGAACAACATACAAGCTTCGTCTTCGAAAACAACATCCTTCTCTGGAACGAGGGAAAGCTGTATGAGGGAAATCTGCGTGACGGCGACGTGGTGATCGACTGGAATCTTTACTGGCCGATCAATGGGGAGTTCCGGGCTGACTCCCTCACATTTGAGCAGTGGCAGAAGGCTGGTTTTGATCGCGGGTCGAAAATCGCCGACCCCCTCTTCGTCGATCCCAAATCAGGAGATTTCACACTGCGACAAGGGTCGCCTGCCTTTGCGCTGGGGTTTAAGCCGATTGACGTTTCCCAAACATTGAGCGATCTCCCTGTGAAAGAAACGACCTTAGAGGCGAAAGGCAGCACCAGGCTCCACCGCCTTCTCTATAATAATGACGGATCGAACATCCTGATGGCGTATGATACGCTCACGCCGCGACGTGCATACGAGAGAATCGATCCGTTCGCGCATTCGGGGGTCACCACCTTCATCCACAATGTGAACCCCGGACAAAACATGGGATATGCAAGCAAAGCGGCGGCGATGTATCACTGGAATCCTCCGCCCGAGACACCGAAGGAGGCGTGGGGAAAGCTCGGAATGAACATGAGCAACAATCTCGAATGGCTCACGCGTAACGGCATCGATCCTGTAGAACTTGTCATGAACCGTGCACGGCTACGCGGCATGGAGTCGATGCTCAGCTACAGGATGAACGAGCTGCACGACGTCGACAAACCGTCGAGCCCGTTGCTGAGTCCATTCTGGAAAGCGCACCCCGAGTACAGAGTCGGCGCGTACGAGGGATGGGGAAAGGAAGCGCTGAACTATGCCATCCCGGAGGTGCGAGAGTATTTCTTCGGCATTCTCAGGGAAATCGTCAGCCGCTACGACCTGGACGGTTTGGAATTAGACTACATGCGCTTTCCGTACTACTTCCCTTTCCACAAAGATTCCATGGCTGCGTATGCCCGTGTCATGACCGGATTTGTGGAGCGGGTCCGGAGGATGACAGACAGCATTGGTCACGCACGGGGGCAAAACATTCTGCTCAGCGCGCGCGTGCCGACATCGTTGAAGGGTTGTGAGCATCTTGGCCTTGATCCGGCCATCTGGGCGCGAAGTGGGCTGATCGATTTCCTCACACTCGCCCCGTTTCTTTCGACGGAGACCGATATTCCGGTCGGTGAGTTCAAAGCTGCATGCGGCTCTATTCCAATTTATACGTGCCTTGAATTCACGATTGGCGCGCGGCAGATGACACGCGAGGAGAAACGTGCAGCAGCAGCGCTCCTCTATGCTGCCGGATCGGATGGAATGTATCTGTTCAATTACTTTGTTGCATGGGATGCAGGACTAAAAGCTGATACCGAAGTACTTCCGGAGCTTGCAGATCCCGCCTTGCTGGAAGGGAAAGACAAGGTCTATACGATCGCTGCGCCACGATATCCTGTTCCGGGCGTCAGCCTTCCCGGACAAGTTCCTCTGCACATGAAGAAGGGAGACAGAAGGACGGTCACTGTGCGGACACATGAAACGAAGCGGGCCAAATCCCTTGTGCTGCGAATCGAATGCGCTGACACTGTGTCCGCGAGTGACATCCGGGTGAGAATGAACGGCACAGATCTCCGTCCCGGATCGACGCCGAAGAATGCTCAGATCTTTCCAGAAAACATTTGGCCCTCATTGCCTGTGCGTGAGAAAACACTCGAGTTCATCGCTGATCCTTCTTTGCTCAAAGACGCGAATGAGCTGTGGATAGAAGCCGGCAAAGCACTGACTCTGGAGTGGGTCTCCCTGGGTGTGATGCATCGCTGACTCAGCGAGAGTGGAGCCGTCGACCTCTCCCAGTCCATCGAGGATCATGGTTCCTTGTGATCTTGCTCACAGACGAGAGAGCAAATTATCATTAGACTGTTTGTTGCTGCAATAGCTTGCGCAGGCTCTTCGCGCTTACAAACCGCAAAGAACAAGAAATCATCTTGCACTTCTCGTATCGAGTTTCCTTTGTTCGTTTTTCCTCACAACTTTCGAAAGCGAAGGTCTTTCGCGACCAGACGCACTGGCATATTTTCTATTGAAAACGATCCGTTGACGCTATTTCGAGGGCGCCGGATGAAGAATACTTTTTTATCGGAAATGAGAAAACAATAGTGTATTTTGAGTCAGGATCGGGGGATCATATTTGTGCCCCCGACATTCATCCACCATTCTAAGGAGTAACACATGAAGAAATTTTTAGGAGTTCTTGTTTTGTTGCTGGGAGTGGCATCTCTGGGCTTTGGCCAAGGATTGGGATTCAAAGGTGTTGGAGGAGGGCTCGGATTCATAACCGCATCGATGGATAATGGCAATGGTACGTCGTCATCATTGAGCGGGTTCCTCATCGGTGCCCACGCGGATCTCGGAGAGATTACCAAAGATATCAGCCTGGTTCCGGACATCACCTATTGGAGTGCATCAAAGGATCCTTTGAAACTCTCCGACTTTAGCATCAACGCCAATGCCCATTATAACATTGCCGTCCAGGGGCAGTTCAAGCCATACGTGGGCGCGGGACTTGGATACAATAGCTTCACTTCCACAGTCACGATCCCGTCCGTAACAGTCTTTGGATTCACCGTTGGCGGAGGCACTGCATCCGCTTCGGCTTCGCGACTTGGCATCAACCTCCTTGCTGGTGCAAACTACAAGCTCAATGACATGCTGACGCTCCTGGTCGAACCACGCTATGTGCTGGCCAGCGATTTCAATCACTTTACAGTGAAAGTTGGCGTCACCTACGCTTTGAAGTAACCGCTGCAGTACATTCGGCGTTATCGCCAAATCGTGAATCGAAAACAAAAAGGGCGACCTCATTTCTGAGATCGCCCTTTTTCTTTTTCACGCCTAGCTCTCTTTTTCAATCGATGTGATGAAGACTGAATTCCTCATTTGACACCGTATCCAGCGAACATCACAAACGAATACGATCTATTTCTTCCCGGACGGGCCCTCGACAGGGAGATCCCGATCCGCCCAATCCTCAAACGAGCCATCGTACACGCTGGCATCATATCCAATAAGCCGTGCAGCAAGATACACCAAGCTCGCTGCTTGACCGACATGGCAGTACGTGACAATGTGGTTGCCGGGTTTCACTCCCGCCTTCTCAAAAACCACTCGCAGCGAGTCCAGATTGATCATTCGGTTCGTCGAGTCAGCGACACTTGAAGCCGGAATGCTCACGGCATGCGGCAGATGGCCGGGAGGAGTACCGGTCGCACCGTCATAGAATCGCCGGGCCCGGGCGTCGATGATCGTAACGTTCGGATCAGAGAGATGTGCGCGCACCCATTCCACATCGCTGACCACTTCGGGATGCGGTTTTGGGACGAAGGTTCCGGGCTTGACCATCGGAATCTCTTTCGAGACCGGTCGCCCTTCGCTCTTCCATGCGTCAAATCCTCCATCCAGCAGTGCTACTTGATCTCCAAGTCCAAAATAGTTGAGGGTGAGAATCATCCTCGTGGACATACTCATGTTTTGCGCTTCGAAATACACGACGATCCTGGACTTCTCTGTAATGCCGAGTTCTCTGAGGACTGCGCGTGCTTCCTCGATTGAAGGAAGTTCGGTGCTTCGTTCGGGAGTGTTCTTTGCCAGTGCATAAAGCCAAAGAAACCGTGCTCCGGGGATGTGCCCTTTCTTATAGCTGGTGTTGGTCCAGTGGGCGTGAAGAACAACGAGGTTTTCGTCGTCGAGATGTTGTGCCAGCCAACCGGTTGTAACGAGGAGGCCGGGTTTGTCTGACGGGCTGATTGATGCACAAGTGGCTGCAGCAGAGAAGAGCAGCATGGATAGAAAAACGAATAGCCGAACTCTCATAAGTTCCTCCTTTGGGTTGGAATGCGTTAAGTAAGACATCACATAATGCAATGGAATGAACATCGAGGCGGTAAACGGCATTGGACGCCGTGAAATGCCGGAAACGGCCGGCTGACTATTTGGATGACTTCGTGTCAGGTTGATAACACAGGAGAACATTGCCTGATCCAAATGTCTTCGTCCTGATAAGTTTCATGCGGATCTTGTCATCTAACCCTTTGAAAAGGGGCTTGCCGCCACCCAGCACGACAGGATTCACAAAGATCCGGTATTCGTCGGTCAAGCCATGTCGAATGAACGTCAGCGCCAGATCGGAGCTGCCGAATATTGCCATGTCTTTGCCCGGTCCTCTTTTGAGCTTCGTGACTTCTTCCGCAATATTCTCTCTCACCAGTCTCGTATTCTTCCAATCGGCGCTGTCCAGCGTTTTGGAGAAGACAATCTTGGACAGGGTGTTCATTTTCTCAGCGACAATTGGATCATTGGTGAGCGCAGCTGGAGTCGGCCAGTACGAAGCCATGAGCTGATACGTCACCCGCCCGAACAGAAGCGTGTCCACATTGTCGAGCAGATCAATGGCATAGTCATTGAACTCGGCATCGACGTTATGCCATCCGATATCTCTGTTGGGCCCCTCGAAGTAGCCATCCAACGTGACCATCATTTGAAAAATCACTTTTCTCATGTCGTCATTTTCTCCCTCTTCCCGCCGGGACATTCGTAAGGACAACAGTTCCGGTGCTGAACGTCTTTGTACCAACAAGTCTTTGATCTTTCTTGTCGGCAACCTCTTTTGAAAAGACGCTTACCAGCCCCAGTCAACTCTCTTGGAAAAGTTCTGTGAGCAACGGAGCGAGGATTTCGGTCTTCACGTTGTGTGTCTGATCCTTAAGCCAGCGAAGTGTCCCGTCGGGGAGTGCATCCGCTACCTGTTGAACCGCGTTCCGCAACGCGGCGGGACTCTTATCACCTCCTGCTATAAGCGTGGGTTTCTTGATCGATGCGATTCGGGCTTCCGGGACGGTAAAATCCCCCATGACCGCGGCGTCGTACGGCAGTGTATGCGCCACGGCCTTGAGCTTGGACCACATTGGCATCAACTGCATGACGAACACGACAATAGCAGGAGCCCCCATCATTTTCGTCATGAAGTATTTTGCTGCATCACCTCGACGATCCGACGCTATCAATTGTTTGAGCCGAGACTCATGATCTGTCTTCTTGTGTTGACCGTTCTTCCCTGCCACAAACGGCGGCTCATAGAGGGCTAACTTTTTAATGTTAAGACCGCGCACCACAGCGTGAATAATGAGACCCGCGCCTGACGATATGCCGAATACATATGCTGATCCACCGGCTTGCTGGAGTAAGGCGTCAATGTCATCGACTTCCCGCTCAACGTCGTACAGCTTGGTATCGGTGCTTTCGCCTCGGCCGCGACGATCGTACAGGAACACGGTGAAGTTCTTCTGCAAGAGAGAAGCTAATTTTGGCATTGGCCCGAAGGCTCGGCTACAAAGGGCGCCGTCAACGAGAATGAGAGCTGGCCCATTGCCAAGTTTGTCGTAGGCGATTGAAGTACCGTCCTTTGAAGTGACTCTGTTCATGATGCATTCTCCTGTCGGATTCCGAAATCACCATTGGCTGCTTTTAATTGAGGAGAGCGAATTCGACTTCGACTTTCGAATATTTTCCTGTCATTGCCCCCGCCTGCTGTTACCATTTCACGGCGACTACTTTCTGACCGGTTTATAGCAAAGGAAAACGTTTCCGTTGTCGAAGGTCCGAGAGTTGATGAGCTTCAGGCTTATCCTCTCCTTTGCACCCTCGAACATCGTCCGCCCCTTGCCAAGAGCCACGGGGATTACCACGACCTGGTACTCGTCGATGACTCCCTCAGGAGCCAATTGCGACACGATGCTGCCGCTCCCCATGATCACCAGGTCCGATGCGGACTCCTGTTTCATCCTTCGTAACTCCGCCGCGATATCCCCCTTGATCAGCTTTGTGTTGTTCCACGTGGGTTTCTGCATCGTCCTCGAGATCACGACCTTCGGCAGAGCGTTCATCCTCTCAGCTACAACAGGATAATACTGACTCGCCATCGGCGTCGGCCAGAAGCTTACCATGAGATCATAAGTTATCCTGCCAAACACGAGCACCCCTCCTCCTTTCGCATTCCCTTCGACGAACGCATCAAACTCCGCACTGTTGTTGTGAGCCCAGCTCATATCCCCGCTCTGGTCAACAAAATAACCGTCCAGCGAGATACTATTGAACACGATCAGTTTTCCCATTGCTTTCTCTCGTTTGGTTGGAAGGAATATCACACAACGTCGGCGGGTGACAATTCACCGTTGGATCTCAGCACCTTTGCGTAGGTGCTTTTGAGTTGGCGTGGACAAGACATCGATGATGATCGTAATGCTTTCTGATTGGCTTGTTTAAGCCGGGTGAGCAATTCTTTGTCAATCTCCGCCGGTATTTCAATACGAACCCGATGCGAGACCATATCGTTCCACCCGGCTTTAGCCTGGTTGAGCCTATTTTCGCGCGTAAGCCGGCATGTCAGGCATCAGCCGAATCTCGCTCTCGCCGTCACCTGCAATTTTGAGGAAGCGCTTGGTCAGGTCGATCGCCTCGACTTTCGATTTCACCTGAACGATCGCGAAGCCCCCGATCAGCTCCTTTGTTCCGGTAAAAGGCCCGTCGGCCACTGTGAATGTTCCGCCTGAAAGTCGAACCCGAGCTCCTTTCGAACTCGGCTGGAGTCCGTCGGTCATGAGGAGAAAACCGGACATGGCCATTTCCCCGATGAACTCTCCCATCTTCGCCATATGCTCCTGGCTCGGGGGAATTCCTGCTTCCATATCTTTGATGTTGGCTGGCTTCCAGATCATCATGAATCGCATGGTCAATCCTCCTTCCACTTGCTGCAAAATTCCCTGAACTTACGTTTCAGGACTTATTCAATGTTCGCTTTCCCGCCTTTTGTCGAAGATCGTTTCTGTTCAGTCATATGGGGGGTCCTTATGATCCGAATCTGAATGCTGAGCTATCACATCCATTCAATCACTTCAGACTCGCTGCGAGTTTATCGAACGATTCGTTCCAACCTGCCGATGCCAGCACTGTCACCTCGCCTTCCGGGAACCCGGCGTGCGTCAGTGTCATCTTGGTCGTGCTACCAAGATCCTCGAGAATAATCGTCACCTGAAATTCCAACGACATGCCGTGTCCAAGCAACCCGTAGTATGAGGCCGGGACAATGTTCCCCTTCTCATCTGCAAAACTATCGGTATAAACGATCCGTTCCATGGGGACGATTTCGCGGAAGATACCAGTGCTCCAATAATCTTTTCCCTCGGGCGACCGCATGCACCACAGGTACCGGCCTCCCACACGGAAGTCAGTGTTGGCTGCAGGGCAGGTAAACCGCTTCGGTCCCCACCAGCGCCGGAAGTGAACCGGATCAGTCCATGCTTTCCAGACGAGATTGCGGGGCGCATTGAAGATGCGGGTGATGACGAGTTGGTTTTTTTGCACTGGCATGCGGCTTATCCTTTCAATCTATTGAACGCGCATGTATCGAGTTGGTGTCGGCTGATTTTCTCTACCGACAGAGCAATTACTTCCCACGTTTCGCGTCGAGGCTCCAAGGTCCCGCTCCGGCAGCCGAAAAGTAGAGCCAGAGGAAACAGTAGAGCACCGCGGGCACTCCTCCGTTCATAACCGGCCAGAAGTTCTGAGGAAAATGGAATTGGAAATACGCGACCGCCATTTCGCCAGAAAGGAGAAATGCGACAGGCCGAGTGAACAATCCAAGAAGCAGCAGAGCGCCGCCAAACACTTCCAGTGTGGCACCGAGTCCCAGCTGCGACATCAGTGTCATGGTGCCGCCATTCGGAGGAATCCCAGCGGGAAAGGCGAAGAGCTTCGTGCTGCCGGCCAGCATGAACATGATTGCTGCGACGATTCGAAGCACGCTCTGCAAACGCGGACCCAAAGTCACCCACTTCAAAATAATCTTCGATGTGAACATCATGCAACCTTCACTTTCTGCTTGATAGATGTGTTGAGACACCAGATGATCCCATTCATGGGTTTATTTCTTCCCTTCATGTCCCTTTTCGTTCAACTGTAATTCATTCAGATAATGTTCCAGGGCATCGAGCTTCTCTTCCCAGAGTTTTCGGTATTGTTCCACCCAGCTGGAGACCTCGTTCAGTTTGTCTAATCGAACTTCGCAGTACCGTTCACGCCCTTGCTGCTGGATTTCCACGAGGCCGCATTCGGTGAGTATTTTGATGTGCCTTGAAATTGCAGGGCGACTGATTTTGAAATTTTCGGCCACACCATTGAGTGTGAGCTTTTGATTCGCCAAAAGATCCAGAATGGCTCGTCTGTTGGGATCGGCGATGGCTTGGAAAACGTCTCTTCTCATTCTCATTTGACCTGTAACCATATGGTTACACATATAACAAGTTTGTACTTTTTTGGTTCCCGAAAGTTCGACGGAAGTGTTTTTTCGGGGAAAGTGAGAAAAGCCTAATAAATACTGGAGAACACGAAGGCGAGGAGATCAACAGACAAGGGATTTGGGGAGAATGCAAAATATTACCATAGACGAATCAAAGAAATGATTTTCGTTGGGATACGTGACGCAGCCAGGATCTGGTCGGAGTCGTCAGGGATTTCCTTGCCCAGAAGGAAAGCATCTTCCGCCTAAAGCGGATGAGCCCCGGGCTCGGATGAAATCTGTGCGAAATTATGTTCCTCTTGTTCGTGAATTCTGATCATGAACATCACGGGCCAGCCCAACCGTGACGAAGTTTCCGGACACCTCCAAGCAAAATAAAGCGTATCTTTCCATATGATGAAATCCAAAAAACAACGCCCCAAGCGATTGAAACATGTTTCTGCTTGGGTTATTTCGGCCGATATGGGGTATGGGCACCAGCGCGCCGTTTTTCCGCTGAGGGACATCTCCGAAGAAGGGCTCATCACCGTCGGCAAGAATGACGGATCCGACGCGAAAGAACAGAAACTGTGGAAACGGCTGCTGAACGCGTATGAATCCATCTCCCGTGCGCGCGGCATCCCCCTCATCGGCAAACCAATCTTTGCGATGTTCGACGCGTTGACGCACATTCCCGAGTTCTATCCCATCCGAAATCTTTCGCGCAGTACGTACCAGGTCAATTTGTTGGAAACCACCATCAACAAGGGATTGTGCGATGGTATGATGGAAAAGATTTCAACAAAGCAACTCCCCTTGATCACGTCATACTTTGCACCGGCAATCGCGGCGGACATGCACGGGTACGAGCCGGTCTTCTGCATTATTTGTGATGCAGATATTAACAGGGTATGGGTAGCGAAAGAACCGTGGGAAAGCCGCATCAACTATTTCGCTCCGTGCGGAAAAGCGGCCCAGCGGTTGCTATCGTATGGCGTACCGGAAGAAAGAATATTTCTGACTGGATTTCCTCTTCCACTCGATCTGCTTGGGAACAATCTCACCACAGTAAAGGCAGATGTAGGTCAGCGATTATGCTACCTCGATGCGAACAACCGATTTTGGGCGAATCACCGCCAAAGTGTGGAGCATTTTCTCGGCAAAAACAATTGCACCTTCCGGAACAAACGCGCGTTGACCATCACCTACTCGGTCGGCGGAGCGGGGGCACAAAAAGAAATTGGCGGACGGATCGCCCTGAGCTTGAAAGAAAAGATTCGCAACGGCACGGTCCGATTGAATCTCATCTCGGGCACACGTCCGGAAGTGTTCTCCTATTATCGCGATATCAGAACTGAAATAGGGTCCGATAACATTCGCATCCTGTACGCGGAGACGCTTGATGAGTACTTCCAGCAATTCAACGCAGCGATGCGGGAGACCGATATGTTGTGGACAAAACCGAGCGAACTTTCATTCTATGTGGGGCTTGGGATTCCAATCATCATGACACCGCCAATCGGTTCGCAGGAACGCTTCAATCGGCAATGGCTGTACGAAATCCACGCGGCGGTAGCACAGAAAGATCCCGACTATACGCATCAATGGCTGTTCGAGATGTTGAACGAAGGGCGGATCGCCGATATGGCGTGGTCTGGATTCTTGAAAGCACGAAAACTGGGCACAGTAAAAATTATAGAAGTCCTCAAAACAGGACAACTAACGCGCAGCAATTCGCCCCTTGAGCGTTAGCAGCTCTCCTTGCATCTCGCTCCATTGGGCTTGCCCTCAACCACACAATGCTCCTCTGAAAAATCTCAAAGAACGATATTTCCTTCTTTATCTAAAAACCGGCGAAGGACATTTCGCTCCGGCTCGCTCGATTGCACAGTATCTTTCTTCCTTGCCTGGAAACCGGATCGAACCGGTGCTCGTAGACGGCCTCACAGATGCAAACCCGATACCGCGGGCTATCCTTGAAAAGGGCTATCGACTGTTGCAAGCGCGGGCAAAATGGTACTACGAATTCCTCTATGCCATCAACAGATTTCCGCCAATCGGACACATCGATGCTGCAATTGCAAATTTCTTTATCAAACCGTATCTCAAAAAACGTATCGAGGAAGAACGGCCCGCGCAAATTGTGATGTTTCATTTTTTCCTCATCGCCCCTGTGCTCGACATTTTGAAGGAACTACAATACAATATTCCGGTCGTCACGGTAGTGACCGACCCCTTTACTGCACATCCACTGTGGTTTGAACGACCGCAACGGCGCTATATCGTCTTTAGTGAACGATTGAAAACATACTGCATCGAGAGACGAAATATTCCGGAATCACGACTTCATGTTTTTCCATTTGTCATCGACGACAGATTTGCCGTTCCTCTTCCATTTGCCGAAATAGCACGAGTCAAACAAAGGTTCGGGTTCAGACCTGACAAGAAATGTATGCTCATTATTGGCGGAGGGGACGGTATTCCGAACGGGAAACTCATTCTTCGGCGGCTCCTGCATGCTTCGCTGGATGTAGAGATCGCCATCGTCTGCGGCAAGAACAAAAAACTCTATGCCGTTGCTCTTGAATTGCAGCAACGCTATCCGTTACTCAGGGTGTTTGCGTTTGTCGATTTTGTGTATGAACTCCTCAATGCTGCAGATATCGTCATCACCAAATGTGGCGCGTCGACAATCATGGAAATATTGATGATGAAGAAGATCCCCATCATCAACGATTATATCTGGGGACAGGAATTGGGCAATATGGAATTCGTCCGCGACAATAAACTTGGCATTTTTGAACGAAACATTGGTAAACTCCCGCAGATCGTACGAGACCTTGTTTCTGACAAAGATGAATACCAGCGTTATCGACAGAACATCGAGAAGATGAAACTGCGAAGCGGGACGAGAGAGGTGGCGGAGTTTTTGATGACACTGGACAACGACTCGGAACAATGATCTGCCAGTACACTGAATGATCTCCCGCGTAGGACGTAAGCCTTCGGGATCCGGAGATTTGATGTTGAGGATTAGGCAGACACGAGAGCACGAATCTTTAACACGAGTGTTCCCGGTACAATAACAACATCTTGAGATTCTCTTGGCGTTCTTTGCGGTTTACTCTTTCACTAGCCCTCCAAAGATCGGGGCGACATCTCAGATTTGCGCTCTATCTAACAACATAGTTCATCTCCCGGAGTTTTTCTGCCACTCGTTCGCGCTGGTCTCCCTGGATCTCTATTTGCCCATCCTTCACGGTGCCGCCCGCACCGCAATGTTGTTTCAGAATCCGGGCGATTTCACCCAGCGTTGCAGGATTGTGCTGGAGGCCTTCGACGAGAGTCACGGATTTCCCCTTCCTCCCTTTCGTATCGAGCCTGATCCGAACAGTCTTGCTTTTTCCATCGTGATCGACCTTTTTGACTTCGGGAAGGAGTTGTTTCCGTTCAGAGTCAGTGAGAAGCTGCCCAAGATCGGAAAGAGACGAGAGTTTGTTCGGTGGCTTCTTTCTTTCCCCCTCCATGAAAATCCTCGTTATTCAGTGTCCACTAAGACGATTACCCGCAAACTACGACAGTCAGCGCTGAAAGGCAACACCGGGTATAACGGTGTTCTTTTGCAGCGCGGCCCCTTCGACCAACTCATATTGATTTCCCAGCTCCTTACCCCTACATTGATCTGCCGTCCCTTCTTCGCACCCTTCACATCTAGGATACGCCATGAACCTTCTCCTCCCGCTGGTTCTCTCTACATTGATGATCACGTCCTTGCCTGCCCAAGAAGTCTTCGTCTCTCCGAAAGGTGATGACGGCAACCCTGGCACGCTCGAAAAACCGTTTCAAACACTTGAGCGTGCGCGGGATGCGGCTCGAACATATCGGCGGACAACTCCAGCAACGAGCCGCAAGGCGTACACCGTTTGGCTACGCGGCGGCGAGTATCCGCTGACAAAGACATTTGAACTCAACCAAATTGACGCCGGCATTTCCGGTGCATCGGTGACGTACTCGGCATATAGCCATGAATCGGTCCGACTCTCAGGGGGAATGAGCGTCCCTTCTCTTTCGTTTCACCCTGTCTCTGATCGCGGCGCCCTTCTGCGTCTGCCAGCGGAATCGCGGCAGCATGTTCTTCAGGCTGACCTCCGCGCTTTGGGTATACGCGACTTCGGCAAGCATCGACAATTCGGCCACGGGCTGCCAGTGGTCCCCGCACCAATGGAAGTGTTCTGGAATGATTCAGTGATGCAGCTGGCTCGCTATCCCAACACCGGGGCAATCGATCTTGGCCCCATCATCGACCCGGGCTCGGTGCCCCGTGAAAGCGACTACACGAATCGTGGCGGTCGGTTCCGTTACACTGATCCGCGTCATGCACGCTGGGCCGGCGTTTCCGATGTCTGGCTGCAGGGCTTCTTCAACTATGGCTTTTCCGATGACAAGATCCGCATCGCTACCATCGATACGGTCCGGCAGGAAGTAACCCTCAGCTCTCCCCACATGTACGGTCTCGCGAGCGGACAGAATTTCAACCAGTACGTTGCACTCAACCTGCTGGAGGAATTGGATCAACCAGGCGAATGGTATGCAGATACTTCTTCCGGAATGCTGTTCCTATGGCCACCAGGCAATATCATGGCTGCAAGGGTGACCGTTTCCATTCTGGAGCAACCGCTGATCGCGCTTGACAATACTTCCTATTGTACTCTGCGTGACTTGATCATCGAAAACGGAAGAGCACTCGGGATTTCCATTGAAGGTGGATCGCAGAACAAGATTTTGAATTGCACCGTGCGCAACTTCGGAACCGTCGGCATCATGCTGGGCCAAGGGGCTCGTCAGACATTCCCGCACATCACCGCAGACGATTACGCGGGTGTTCCATCATCACGTGAGGTGGGGAGTTTCCATTCGCACATGTACCTCAACTCCACCTGGGACCGGAACGCCGGCGAGCAGCAAGTCATCGAGGGATGCGAAATATACAATACAGGATCAGGGGGAATCATACTTGGTGGCGGGAGCAAAAAGAATCTCACACCAGGAAGAAACGTGGTGACAGACTGCCGTATCCACGATTTCAATCGCAGAAACAAAGCAGGGGCCTCCGGCGTGATCGTTGACGGTTGCGGCAATCTCGTGACCCACAACGAGATATACAACGCGGATCTTCAGGCGATCCTCGTTCATGGCAACGATCATGTATTCGAATACAATCACATCCACCATGTCGCACTGAATTCCAACGATGCGTCCGCCTGGTATCTAGGCCGCGATCCCAGCGATCAAGGCAATATTGTGCGGTGGAATTTCTTCCATCATGTCGGCCGCCCGGACCGGAAATGGATCATGGGCGTCTATTGTGATGACGCCACCTGCGACGTCCGCGTTGAAGGCAACGTGTTCTATCGCGTAGCGACGTACGGTACGGTCTACAGCAATGGCGGGCATGACATTGTAGTGAAGAACAACATTTTCATTGAAGGATATGGCCCGGCCTATCAGCTCAAGTCCATGTGGTACGATTTTGGGATTAGTTCAATCCCGTATTTCTTCGGGGAGAAGGGAATATACACGCGTCGACTTACCAAATCGGTGGATATCCGGCGACCTCCGTACAGTGAGCGATATCCGCTGCTGAAGGATTGGCTCGACCTTCTTCCAGACGGGCACACATACGTGGGAATGCGCCCACGGCGTAATGTGTTCGACAGGAATGTTCTCGTGAAGTACGAGGAAACATTCCGGCTGGTCGGGATGTACGCCCAAACCGAATTTGGAGAGAACTACATTACCGACAAAGACCCGGGATTTGTCGATCCGGAGAGGCTGGTCTTCCAGTTGAAAGATGACTCCGAGATCTACAAGAAGCTGCCAGGCTTTGAGCGCATTCCCTTTGAGGACATTGGACCGCGCAAACCCGCGGATCGCAAATAGAGTTACAGAGCAAGCTGAGGACGCAGAGACTCATCGTTTTCTTTGCGATCATCTCCTCCGTGGGGCCCGATAGTGTCAAATCGGCGTTGCATTAGAGGAGTCGGATTTGGTTGGCGGGCAATTCTCCACGTCCGATTCCAGTGACAATTGTACGAGATTCGTTTCCACTCACCAACTCCGAGGTGCTCGTGAAACTTCCATCCATTTCCCAAGCCTTTGACGACGCACGTCGTACGTTCGTTCGCTTCCCGTTCGTCGTCCTTGATGCAATCGTAGGTACTGCTTGCGCGTTGATCCTGACTGATCATGAAGGACCTCCCGAGCCAACCATCCTGTTCCAGGTCGTCTTCGCTGCGGTGTTCTGCTTCCCGCTGTTGACGGGACTTGCTATAACGGCCGAAAAGAAGAAATGGAGCTCATTAGTGTCACTCGGAGCTCAGCTCGCAGCTGTCGCTTTGGCCGTTCTCTATTCTTTGTACGTCCCTAAAGAATTGATGGGCGCACCGAACATCCATGTTATCCGGCTTGTCATGCTCACGACGGGATGGGTCTTGTTCGCGTTCGCGGTCCCATATTTCAGACACGAGAACGAGCTTGGGTACTGGAACTACTGCGAAACGCTGGTTATGAGAGTGGTGACGGCATATCTGTACACCGTTGTCTTATGGGCAGGCCTGGCAATCGCTCTTGCAGCACTCGACAATCTCTTCGGAGTTTATATCCCAGGAAAGCGGTACGGGGAATTATGGGTGCTCATCAATGGAGTATTCTCGACATGGTTCTTCCTCGCGGGTGTACCAGAAGATCTCGCAACACTGGACGCGGGCCAAGAGTATCCGAAGGGGCTCAAGGTATTCTCCCAGTACATTCTGTTCCCTCTGGTTCTTATCTATTTGGTCATCCTGTACGCTTACCTTGGGAAGATTCTTCTGGCGTGGGACTGGCCTCAAGGTTGGGTCAGCAAGCTGATTCTTGGATTTATCGGGACGGGACTCTCCTCATTGTTGCTGCTGCACCCGATCAGAGAACGGACGGAAAATATCTGGATCCGGACAGCATCGCGGTGGTTCTACGTGATCATTATTCCCCTTATTATCATGCTCTTTTTCGCCGTCTGGCGTAGGGTATCTGAGTACGGGTTCACCGAAGGGAGATACCTGGCGATCGCGGTCGGTTTGTGGCTCTGCATTATCGTCCCCTATTTCATTATCAGTAAGAAGAAAAAGATTCTCTTCATTCCGACGTCCCTCTGCGTGGCGACATTTGTCGTGAGCTTCGGTCCGTGGGGGGCCTTCGCTGTTTCGGAGAACAGCCAAATTACGCGCCTCAAAGAGCTCCTGACGAAGAATCACATTCTCGTCGACGGAAGAGTACAGAGCAAACATGACTCAGTGCAATTCGAAGCCACCAAGCAGATCAGCTCGATCATTTTCTACCTATCCGATATTCATGGATTCGACGCGATCCAGCCCTGGTTTGGCGAAAGCTTGAAAAGTGATTCCGCCAGAAAGGGGTCAACGTACAAGGATCCAGCCGTCGTCGCAAAACTGATGGGGATCGAATACGTACGGGTTTGGCAGGCATCATCGGGTGGTACGTTGACGCTCATGGCGGATCGGGACGGAGTCCTTGCTATCGATGGCTATGATCGTTTGTTGCGCGCACCACACATCTACGCGGGCATGGCAAAGAAAGAGTTCCCCGAGCAGGGCATTGCGTATCGGATCGATAAGGACTTGAGCAAGATGACCATCACTGTCTCGAACGAGGCGAAGATCATCGATTCTCTTCAGATCGACCTGCAGCCGCTCGTGAACAAGCTGCTGGCTGACTACGGCAACGCCACGACAGACAGAATCCCGACAGAAAAAATGGCGATCGTTGCCACGAGCCAAACGACGAAGGTCAAGCTCTTTCTTACGAACATACGCATCCAGCGGCATGGAACGGAGGCGAAGGTGGTGGCGTTCGATGGAGACATAGCCTACAAGAGAATGCCTTAGAGGTGAAAAGTGAACAGTAAACAGTGAATGGTAGACGGGAGACGTCCACCCTGAGCGAGGGAGCGAAGCGACCGACTCGAATGGTAGCCCGAAGTTCATTTCGGGACTGTTAAGAGAGCGGCGGTGAGAAGTAAAAAGTGAAATGTGAGACCAGAGACGGAGAATTGCCCCGGGATGCGCAATATAAAAAAGAGGATGCTTTGTTAAGAATGGGAGCCGGAATGAAAATGAAGGATTGCTTTTCAGTCGCTTGCGTTCAGAGCCTGCTTATGATCGGCATGCTTGTCTTGGGAGCCAGAACATTCGCGCAAGAGAAGTCATCGCCGGTTTCCGTCCGTATTGAGACAGAGGCAGGGAACATCATTGCAGAACTGTATCCGGACAAAGCTCCCGCAACGGTGGCCAATTTCCTTCGCTATGTCGATGGCGGCTTCTTCAGCGGGGGATGTTTTATGAGAACAGTTCGACCGGACAACGAGCAGAATCCGGTGAAGATCCAGGTCATCCAGGCCGTTGTTCATCCGTGGAAAGAGAACAACAGTTTTCCTCCGATCGCGCTTGAACGGACAAGCGTGACGGGCATCCGGCACGTCGATGGGGCAATTTCGATGGCGAGGTCGGAACCGAACTCTGCCACCTCCTCCTTCTTCATTTGCATTGGCGATCAGCCTGAACTCGATTTTGGAGGAAAAAGGAATCCGGATGGACAGGGATTCGCGGCCTTTGGCCGTGTAACGGAAGGGATGGATATAGTTCGACGAATTCAGAAGTCGCGAGCGGAAGGCCAGGCGCTTGTTCCCCTTGTTCGGATTATCGCTATTGTTCGCATCGCGGCTGAAAAGCCGAGTCAGCCGCGCTAGCGTTGCCTTTTCGCTAGTGTCGGGTCCCGGAGAGCACTTGAGCTGGTCGACAACAGAAGCGGTGATACGCTGATAAGAGAAGGCACACACCCCTTCCATCCCCTCTCCCCGACGCCCCAGCCATCGCACAGAGGGGACTGTCAGCGCCTGGTGCACTGCCTCTTGCCAATCGTGGACCAAACGTCCCCTCTCGTGAGAGGGAATGTGGGCTGCGAGAGGGGAGTTGAGGGGTGTGTGCTTTTTTCGGGGAACCTTGAATTGATGCCTCCCTGAATCTCCGTTACCTGCTGTGGACTTATTCAGGGTTTTTGTAAGACACGACACTAGGAGGCTATCGGAAGAAACAAAGCGCCCTAATGGTTTTCTCACGTCACCCACTATCCAACAAGGAGGTTGAAATGATGTCCGCAAGGATCCTGCTGTTCCTATTGCTGATAGTTTCACCATGTATTTCGTCGGCTCAGACTTCCCGGAAAGGTGAGGAGTCAAAGAAACCGCACTTTGTGGAATTAAGCGGTTCGGGGTACGACCGTGGCATACAGCATGGGAAAGCGCTCAAAGCAGAGATTGCAGACATCGTCCGAAGGTTCAAGGAAGAGCTCAAGACATCGCGGAAGCGAGATCCGGATTCCCTTATTTCAGAATTCCTGCATGCAACTGATTTCATTCCCGCCATCAAGAAATGGACTCCCGATCTTCTCGATGAAGTCAAGGGAATCGCAGATGGTTCCGGACAAAAGTTTGAGACAGTCTTCGCGTACCAATTGCCTGATGAGATCTGGGTCTACTTCGACAAACAGGATGCCAATCATTGCAGCGGGATGGGCGTCGCCAAAACCAAATCTCACCCGGTATATGTAGCGCAAAACCTTGACCTCGAATCGTGGCGGCACGGTTCACAAACAGTCCTGCACATTCTTCAATCGGCAACCATTCCGGAACAATTCATCTTCACTACTGCGGGACTCGTTGCCGCGAACGGTGTGAACAACTATTCAATCGGCGTATGTGTGAACACGCTGATGCAACTGAGCGGTTCTCACAACGGGCTGCCGGTAGCATTTGTTGTTCGGGGTTTGCTCGCGAAGAGATCGGAACAATCTGCTTTGGAGTTCATCAAGGTTGTACACCATGCGTCCGGGCAAAACTATATCCTGGGCATTGGCGACAAGGTGTACGACTTCGAAGCATCGGCGAGCGGCGTGGTTCGATTCAATCCCGTAGCTGGAGGCTCCCCTGTGTATCACACCAACCATCCTCTCGCGAACGAGGACTTGAAGCCCTGGTGGGCAAAACGGGTTCAACAAAGAACACCGGAAGAACTGAAGAACAGCAATAGCTTCGTGCGGTTTACTTCTCTTGAATCCAGGCTGGCAAAAAGCGGAATCGAGATTGTCGAACAAACCATCAAGGAGACTTTCCGCTCCAAGGATTCTCAGATTAACCCGCTGTGCCGGCCCTTGATGAGTGGTGGCTCCATCTTCACGTTTGGCTCGACAATCATGACCCTTTCGGAGCATCCATCGCTTCAGGTCACGTGTGGTCCACCGGATCAAAGCGAGTATATCCTTTACTCGTTCCGCTCTGTGGGGAGTTCCGCCGGCAGTTCACAAAAACCGTAGATGAACTAAAGAATAAAGATCGTTGTCGAACCTTGATCAAAGCTGCTTCTCCGGCGACTGCATCACCCACTATCCAAGAAGGAGGTTGATATGACGTACTCAAAAACAACACTTGTTGTCCTTTTGCTTTGCCTCCTTATGGCAGCTTCTGTCGCACAGCAGAAGGTCAAAATCGTGGGTGTATGGCAATCTCTGTCACAAAAAATGGATGGCAAGGAAGTGCTCACCTCGGGCAAAGATGTGAAGTATATTACCGCGAAGCACTGGATCTGGATTTACCTGGATAAGGAGAAGTGCGTCTCCCTGTTCGCTAAGAAGACACAGAGAGATTCTCTGACGGCATACTACGAAGCATTCGGTGCTGGGGCAGGCACATACAAGCTCGCCGGAAACACCTACACGGAGATGATCGAGTACTTCCCGGATCCGAACTATATCGGACTCGCCATCGATTTCACGGTAAAGATCGAAGGGGATCGCTTGTATCAGTCGGGCAAGCTGCCGATGTTTGA
>JBEKOB010000053.1:0-28479 GCA_049522195.1 Bacteroidota bacterium | reverse complement strand
ATTTCGTGTTTAGAACTTGTTTAGGGATTCGGATTTCGTGCTTCGGATTTCCTGAAGTTGAAGTAAAGGCTGATAGAGCTCTTTGAAAAGCCCCATTTCTGCAGTACAACCTCAAACCGCACCGTGAAGGTCAAAGCCATGAAAGGAATCGATCTGTCCATCCTGGGTCTAGCCCTGATTCTCTGGACTGTCTCAACCGAAGCTCAGCAGCCGCTGGTTTCGCCACAGGTACATCCTGACAAGCGTGTAACATTCTTTCTACGCGCGCCGAACGCGCAAAACGTGCTGCTTTCCCGCGAGGGGGGCGCACAGATAGCGATGCAGAAAAATGCTGAGGGAGTGTGGAGCGTTACAACAGACCCCATGGAGCCCGATATCTATGGTTACGCATTTGTCGCTGATGGTGTGTCACTTTTCGATCCTTCAAACCCGTTCGTGAAAATGAATCTCCTCTATACGCAGAGCCTTCTGCATGTGCCCGGCCCGGCTTCCCTCCCCTGGGAGGTGAACGATGTGCCCCACGGTGTAGTGCATCATCATCGCTATACCTCCACTGTTGTGGGGGACAAACGTGATTTCTATGTCTACACACCACCTGGTTATGATCCCAAATCCGAGACAGCGTATCCGGTGCTTTACCTGCTTCACGGGTTCAGCGATGATGCCAGTGCGTGGACTGTCGTTGGACGTGCGGAGGTCATTCTCGACAACCTGATTGCTGAGGGGAAAGCAAAGCCGATGCTGTTGGTTATGCCTTTGGGCTACGGTGCTCCCGAAATCGTTGCTCGAACAAGTCAGGGTCTGCGGGATCGCGATATCCGCGATCGCAACTACACGAAATTCCGGGAGGCGATGTTTGCGGAGGTCATGCCGGAAGTTGAGAAGACGTACAGAGTTCGTACCGATCGAGACTCAAGAGCAATCGCCGGACTCTCGATGGGTGGGGCAGAGTCTCTTCTCACAGGTTTGAACGCTCTCGATCGCTTTGCCTGGATTGCGGCATTCAGCTCGGGGGGAATCGACGAAAACTTTGAGGCAATGTTCCCCAAGCTTACATCAGAAGCAAACAAACAGCTGCGCCTTCTGTGGATCGCTTGTGGCAAGGAAGACCACTTGATTGATCTGAACCGCAAGCTGAACAACTGGCTCGACTCGAAGGAAATACGCCATACGCAGATCGAAACTGCGGGAGCGCACACGTGGATGGTCTGGCGACGCAACCTTGCGACGCTTGCACCGCTTCTTTTCCAGTGACGAATGTGGAGAATCTCAGCCGCCAGAGATTTGGAGCAAAGAGGTCGAATGATGAAACGGCCATTTCTCGTGTTCGAAGATACGTCGCCGCAGTCGCGTCGGGAGCTGTTCCGATTTCTCGGTGTCACATTCATGGCAACGCGGTTTGCTGCATTGGGTCCCCTCATGTGGATCGCTCTTGGAATTGTCACAGCGTTCGCTGAGACCGGCAGAGCATTCACCATCGCGGTGTTGGCGAATGGGATCATATACGGCGTGTTTCTCATTTGCTGCACGGCGATTCATACGCTCGGCCACATTGTAGCTGGACGTCTCGTCGGAGCACCGATGGATGCGAACTTGATGACGGCGACGCGTGACGTGAATGTTTATGTCACGCACGGAGCCGACACGCCTCGAAGAGCCCGGATCGGCCGCTCTCTCGGCGGCCCCGCTGCTAACATCGTAGCCGGTTTGGTATTCGTCGTATTGTGGCGATGGAGTGGCGAACGTCTCTTGCAGATGTTCGGGATCATAAGCGTCACAATCGGTGTTTTCACGTTGATGCCAATACCGACGCTGGATGGTTTTACCATTCTGAGGCAACTTTTGCGTCGCGACCAGGGGCGCACTCGACGAATTTCATGAAGGCCTGGCTCGACTAAATATCATTTCAAGGACATTAGGTGGGTACATCAGACGCACGGGTGTCAGTTACATTCTCAATCGATCGGCCGGATAGCGCAACAGCTCTGGCGTTGATACAAGAATTAGATGCTGATCTGGGTTCACGCTATCCCGATCAATGGATTCATGGTTTGCATCCGGAAGACGTCGGAGACCCCGGGCTCGTATTCATCGTCATGTATCGGGAGAGCGAACCGGTCGGCTGCGGCGCACTCCGTCCGCTGGACGCTGAAATAACTGAAGTAAAGCGCATGTATGTGAAGCCGGGTTTCCGCGGATTGGGCTATGCCCGGAAGTTGCTGGAGTTTCTCGAATCCACTGCCCGGACGTCAGGATTCAAAGCAGTCCGGCTCGAAACGGGAACAAAACAACCTGAGGCAATTGGACTCTACGAGTCATCCGGCTATCATCTCATTCCGGCTTTTGGGGAGTACGTAGGCAATCCATTCAGCATCTGTTATGAGAAGAAGCTGTAGGAGGTATCTGTGCCGGTGGCTTCGCTTGTCAAGCAGATAGATCACAACTCGAAACTCAAACGCATCACGCCTAGATTGAGCACCGCCGGGCGCTGAGGAAGGAAAAGGAATGCTCGAAACCATGCCAATCATCGCCTTCGTACCGACAACAATGCCGGATCGCGCAAAAGAGTTCTATTCGAATGTCCTTGGTCTCCAGCTCCTCAGTGAGGATGGCTTTGCACTGATGTACGATGCGGGCGGCACGAAACTGCGCGTTGCAGTTGTGAAGGAGCTTCAACCAGCAGGATACACGGTTCTTGGATGGATTGTGCCGGATATCCGCCGGTCGATTCAAGATCTGATGAAGCGAGGTGTTGAATTCCGGCAATACGAAGGATTCGGACAGGACGATCTCGGAATATGGACATCGCCAAGTGGAGCGCGTGTTGCCTGGTTCGGCGATCCCGATGGCAACACGCTCTCGTTGACAGAATTCGAGCGCGAAGCAAGCTCTTGAAGTCAGATCGCCTGTTGGTTGTGCGAAGAAGCGTTTCAGTCAAGAAGGATTCTCACATCCAGTCCCACACAGCTAATCCTCCGCAGCCCCGCAAGTGACTGCTGTCACCATTTTTATCCGTCCCGACCCACAATTTTGTATCGTGAAACGCGATTGCGGGTGGCTGCGCTTTGGCACGACATCCAGATCGGATACGGAGGGACTATGATGACGGAGTGGAACAAGCCCGGAATTCAGGAAGGAAAGCTCACAAAACGATGGTTCGGAGATTCCTATTTCGATTTGTTTGTTTGGCTGGATGAATCGAAGACGATCGTAAGTTTCCAGCTTTGCTACGGAAAGCCTGCCGATGAACATGCTTTTACCTGGATGTCCCCTTCTATTTACTACCATCAGCGTGTCGATGACGGAGAAAACAGGCCCGGGAAAAGCAAATCGACGCCGGTTCTTCTGCCGGATGGCACGGTTGACGTCCAATCCATCATCCGACGTTTCCTGGAGGAGAGCAAGGATATCGATCCGTCTGTCTCCGAATTCGTCCATCAAAAAATCCTCGCCTTCGGCAAAACACCCGCGGTTGCCTAAGACCTTTCTTCCAGGCTCTTCAAGCATCCCCCTGATTCCAAGAGGCACCAAAATCGCTTGTGTCTTATCCGCGTGTAAGACGGAGGAGGAAATCCTCCCATATTTGTTGTACAATGGACGAGGAATCACAAGTCGGGGCCGGAACAACAGAGCCATGTTCCAATGACGAATGATCGAAAAAGCATAGGCGAATTTCTTGGGCTGAAAAAGGACCTCATCGGGCTGCTCGGCATGGTGGTGCTGGTGGGACTCGGGGAGAACATGGCCGAGCGATTTCTGCCGCTTTATCTTGTCGCACTTGGGGGCGGAGCATTCTCAGTCGGATTGTTGAATGGCATGGACAATTTGCTCGGCGCACTGTATTCCTTTCCCGGCGGGTATGCCAGCGATCGGTTAGGCTACAAACGAGCTCTGTTGGTCTTCAATCTTATTGCAATGGCCGGGTATGCCATCGTCATTATCTTCCCTTCGTGGCAGGCAGTCATTATCGGCGCAATCCTGTTTGTGTCGTGGACTGCGATCTCATTGCCGGCGACGATGGACCTGGTGGCCACCGTCCTGCCCAAGAACAAACGGACAATGGGGGTCTCGCTGCATTCGATGGTACGCCGGATTCCGATGGGCCTCGGGCCGGTCCTCGGAGGCGCGCTGATCGGGGCGTTCGGCGAAACGCGCGGAGTGCGCATGGCGCTGATCATCGCGTTTGTTCTTGCCGGTGTCTCGCTGGTGCTTCAGCAGGTTATGATTGGGGAGGAGAACAAAGGAGCGAGGGAGAAGACCTCTGCATCGTCAAACGGCCTGAAATTGCTCAGCCCGGACCTGCGCAAGCTTCTTGTCTCAGATATTCTGGTAAGATTCTGTGAGCAGATTCCGTACGCATTTGTCGTCATCTGGTGTGTCAGCGTTAACAAGATCACGCCGCTGCAGTTTGGATTGCTGACGGCGATTGAGATGGCGACAGCGATGATGGTATATGTTCCCGTTGCCTACCTGGCCGATAAATCGACGAAGAAACCGTTCGTGGTCGTCACGTTCATGTTCTTCACGATTTTTCCCCTCATACTTCTTATCGCGAGGTCGTTCTGGGTGATGGTTCTGGCGTTTGTCATCAGGGGGCTGAAGGAATTCGGCGAACCAACCCGGAAGGCATTGATTATGGATCTCGCTCCGGATGGGAAGAAGGCGGCGACGTTTGGTTTTTACTATCTTGTCCGTGACACTATCGTGTCGCTTGCCGCCTTCGGAGGGGCGTTGCTCTGGGATACTTCTACGATACAGTTATTCGTCGATACCTTCGGTGTCGGCCGCTCTCTCATTCCTTTCTTTCAATCAATTGCTTCTCCCGCACTCAACCTGTTCGCGGCCTTCGGCTTCGGGGTTGCAGGCACGATCTATTTCTCGCTGTTCGGTCGGGATTTGGGCCGTTCGTCAAGTACAGCCAGCGACAACAGTTAGCGCCTGCGTCGGTTCGGCGTTCCAGAACAAACCCATTCGTCAATGGATATTATTCGAGCGGGTTTGCCCCGATGGCGCGTTGAAGTTCGTACTTGCTCAGAATAAGCTTGTAGAGCGCCTGGAGGTTTCCCAGTCGTGCCGCTGATTCGGCAGTCTGCGCATCGAGAAGATCAAGGTTTGTCACCGTCCCGATCTCATACCGCGCCTTGGCAATGGAAACTGCTTCTTTCGCCTGCTGGACCTGAAGTTCTGAAATCGGAATCTTTGAAGCAGCGGACTGCACTTCGGTCACGGCCTGTTCGACGTCGGAGCGGATCTGTCGTTGGATGTCCCGCTGGCGAGCCTCCTCCGCCATCATCAAAGCCCGCGCCTCCTCTTGCTGGTGATCCGTACGCCCACCGTCAAAAATCGGTACCTCGGCCTTGACACCGGCAACCCAGTTGCCCCGCAGAACATCAAGGTCAGGGATGTAGCCATTCTTCAGGCCGTACATCAGATTCAGCTTGAGGGATGGCCTATTCCCCAGCGAAGCGACCTTTTCTTGAAGCCCCGCGGAGAGGCCGGCATCCTGCGCCAGCTTGAGCTCCGCCCTCTGGCGAATCGCCGCCTGCAGAAGAGAGTCGCTGTTCAATGGTATGCTCGTCTGTTCGAAATCCCCACGGATGTGAACGGCAGATCCGGCAGGCAAGCCCAGGAGCTGCGACAACATTGCCCGTTGCTTGGCCGCAGCAGTCTCGAGATCGATCTTCTGATTCTGGGAGGCTGCGAGGCGCACTTGAGTTGTCAGCACATCGAAACTCGTGGCCGTTCCGGACGAGACACGGCGCTGTGTGATGTCGATATGTTGACGCAACGCATCGATTTGTTCATTCTGAACGCCGATGCTCTTTTCCAGAAGGAGTATCGCATAGAAGACGCGTATGGCCTGATAGGTGAGGGTGCTTTTCGTCAGCTCAACCGCGTCACGGCTTGTTTGGACGCGTGATCTGCTGAGATCGACGACCGCGTCTCCCTTTCCGAAATCGTACACCGTATAACGCCCACCGATATGAGCATCATAATTACTTGCCGGGTAGAGCTTAAATTCTCCGAGACCCGGGAATGCAAGTTGGGCGATGGGTGCCAGAAATACATACGACGCTTCCGTCGACACTTCGGGGGAGAGTGCGCTGGCGCTCTGCAAGACACGCGCCTCCGCTGCATGAGTGTTCTGCTCCGCCTGGGCTATTGCGGGATGGGTCTCCAGCACGCGCCGGAGCACCTGGTCAACGGTGAGCGTGTCCTGGGCAAGTGCCGCGCTCAGGGCGATCGCTACAATGAAACATGCATACAATGGTCTCATCATGATGAAATCAGTTCCTTGATGAAGAGAAATGACAGGTTGATAGTTGAGAATTCTATTCTATTCCATGGAAGCTGCTTTTACACCCGAACCCTTCTTCTTATGGACCCTGAGGAGGAAAATGGGAACGACGCTGAGTAAGGTAATTCCAGCGGCAACCAGAAAATCGTCATTGATTGCACGGACAAACGACTGCTGGGCGATGTGCGTTGCTATCAATGTTCGCGCCCTCATCGCTGCGACTGCAGGTGTTCCGCCAACGACATTTTGGCTGAAGTGAGCCAGCTGGCTTGCCACCTGTTGAAATGCCGGAGAGTATTGGTCAACCATTTGGCCATAGGTGGATGTGTGGTAGATCATCCGCCGTGTAAGCAGCGCGCCCATCAGAGCTACGCCGAAACTCCCGCCGAGTTGACGCAGGACGTTGAAGAGTCCGGATGCCTGAGCAATCTTATGCCGCGGTATTTCGGACAATGCGAGCGTCGAGAGCGGAGTGAAGACCATTCCCATGGCAAACCCGCGGACGTACAGCGGCAGCATGATCTGATAGTGTTCCGAATAGAGGGACAATCCCGCGTTCATGAACAGGCTCAGGGCGAGGAGGAAGAGCCCCGATGCCGCCGGTATCTTGGGATTGATCTTGTCCGACAGCAGTCCCGCAATTGGGGCGGTCACTGCCTGCAAGAGCCCCACGGGAAGGAAAACGGCCCCTGCCTGAAGGGCGGTGTAGCCGAGCGAGTTCTGCAGGTAGAGAGGGAGCAGAAACGTGCTGCCAAACATCCCGAGTCCGAAGATGAAGAGAATTCCATTCGTGACACCAAAATTGAAATTCTTCATCAGCCGCAACTCGATCAGCGGATGTTCAACGGTCAGTTCCGTCGCCAGAAAAACGATAAGGGCGATGCCGGAGATGAAAAAACATGAAATGATAAATGGAGAAGTCCATCCGCCGGTATTCCAAGAGGCGTTGCCATCTGACAGCGCCAGAAGAAGCGCAATGAGAAAGACCGCTGACGAAATAAATCCGACGACGTCGAACGAACGTGTGCTTTCCGTCCGAAATTCCCGTTGGATGACCAGCGTCGCAAAGAGCCCAACCATTCCAACCGGTACGTTGACGTCGAAGATGGCATTCCAGCCGATGTTGTCCACCAGGTAACCCCCGACGAGAGGACCGAGAGAGACGGATGCAGCGGCTGCGATGGACCAGAATCCAAGTGCAATGCCCCGCTGTTCAAGGGGAAATTCCCTTGTGATGATTGCCATGCCGACCGGCATCATGAAGCCTGCCCCCGCTGCCTGAACAATGCGGAAAATGATCAGCGCGTTTTCGTCCCACGCCAGCCCACAGAGGAACGAGCCGAGCGTAAACAGAAGCAGGGCCATGAAGTATGTGCGTTTGTAGCCAAAGTGATCTGCAACCCATCCGGACGTCGGCAGCATCACAGCAAAAACAAGAAGGTAGGCCGTGAGAATCCATTCCGCCTTATCGACATCGATGCCAAACGATGCCATGATCTTCGGAAGCGCGACGTTGACAACTGTCGCATCAAGAACCGCCATAAAGGTCCCGATCATGACATTCAGGAGCACCCACCACTTGTAGGAAGTGTGCTCGTGGTGCAAAGATGGAACCCGTCGGACGAAACCTCTCTTGATCCTGTGTGTCGAAAAAAAGGCCATCCCTATTTGACCTTTACTTTCACTTCAACCGACATTCCGGGGAGCAGCTCCACGTGCGATGCTCCCTTCTGCCCATCGGCCGGTTTGATGGAGATCTTGACCGGCACACGCTGCGTCACCTTCGTGAAGTTCCCTGATGCGTTGTTCGGAGGGATCAGGGAGAACTGCGAAGCCGTATTTGTGCCGATCTGGAACACCTGACCAGAGAATTTCACTTCAGGATACGCATCGACGGTTACCTCCACCTTATCTGTTGAGCGGAGTATTCCGATGCTTGTTTCCTCGAGGTTCGCAGTCACCCAAATGTTCTGAAGGTCATACACGGTGAACACCGGCTGGCCGGGGGAAACGACGTCGCCGGGAAGGACCCAGCGCTTTGAGACAACTCCATCCATCGGTGAGAGAATGACTGTATTGCGCAATTGTGTCTCAATGATGCCTATCTGAGCCTTTGCAGAATTTGATTGCGCCACGGAGATGTTGTAGCGCGCTTTCGCCGATTCGAGTTCACTCAGTGCGTGGTCGTATTGTTCCTTCGTGATGATGTTGTCGTTGATCTGGGCTGCTGCTCGTTTGAAATCCAGTTGAGCTTTTTGGAGGCTCACGTCGGCAAGGGTGATATTCTCCTGGGCAAGGGCGAGGGCAGTGCGGGCCTGGATCAACTGAGCACGCAGATCTGTATCGTCCAATCGCACAAGAACCTGTCCTCCGCTTACAGTATCTCCCTCACTGACCGTGAGCGTGTCGATGCGACCGAGTATTTTGGTGCTCACCGCGACGCGATTGGCATCGATATAGGCGTCATCAGTCGTGACATACTCGCGCGTTCCCATGTACCAGTAGTAGGCGGCGATTGCGAACCCCAGGATGATGACGAACAATGGAATGACGACCTTAAAGTTCTTATAGAGAGGGACGGAGTCAACCGGCTGATCGCCGTTTTCTTCGTTGCTGGCAGGAGGTTGACTGTCCATGCGTCCTTCGTGTGTCTGCGGCCGTTGTTGATCCGGCCGTGAAGTTTGTTCCATAGTACTGAATCCTTTCTAGTGATCGGTTCTCTTGACAATACCATGCAGGATGATATCCATCAATAGGTTGATTTCTTCTCTATACTCGTCGAGTCGCACTTCATCGTCTCCACGGAATTGCGCTGCCTGCGTTGCGCGCAGGCGAAGTCCCTGGAGAATGTGGAGCAGCAATTCGGCCGTCTTCTCGGGCGAGACGAGGCTAAACTCATTGTTCTTGATTCCGTCGCAGAGGATCCTCGTCAGAAGTTGGAGCTCCTCCTGCGCAAATGCCGCGAAGAGATCCTTGAAGACCGGTTTCATGTTCTGCCAGAACTTCGCGTTGAGTGCGCTCAGGTTGAGAAGCTGGCCCGCGAGCGCGACTCTCTGCGTGACGTATCTCGTGAGTTTCTCGGTTGCAGAGATCGGCTGGTCAAGTATCTCCCCTGTTTGTTTCAGGAATTCCTCTTGCTCCCGCCGTATCACCGCACGGAAGACGTGCTCCTTTGCCGGGTAGTAGTAATACAACGAGGCCTTCGCCAATCCAACATCTTCAGCGATTTCATCCATCGTGACTTTCGAGAAGCCAAATCGGGCAAATCTGCTCTGTGCTGCATCGAGGATGCGGTGCTCTTTGTCGTGCGCTATGCTGGAAACGTCCACGTACTTGACCTTTCGACTAATCGCGTTGAATAGTCGAAAAAATACTCAAAGCTTTCTTCTCCTGCAAGAAATAAATCTGATTATGGTCTGGCAGGGGCCTTTTCGCAAAATTCTGGTTGGTTTTCGCCCAAGTAATATGTCTTGTTTCATTTTCAGGGATCTTGGATTAGATTAGCAGTAATGACATTGAATCAAGCGATGAAAATCAGTCCTCACGTGCATGGCCGTCTTCTTCAAAATGAGTGCAGTAGGAGAGAGCATTTGGGCTCTGCTCTTGCTACGATTTGTCCTTCCTTCTAGAATCCCTGTCATCTTCAATCGATTATGAAGCAACAATACATCGATGTGCCCAGCCCTGGCGAGTCCTCTGGTGCGAAGAAGATAAAGGTCGTCATCATCACGACAGTAATGCTCACCTTCATCTCTTTCTGGAGGGCATCGGCGATTGTGCTCTCGGATCTCGCTTCGAGTGCGTACTACGCAGTTGGGATAGCTGAGAAAGCTGTCGGGCCGTCTGCTCCCTGGTTTATTCTCTTCGTGATGCTCTTTGCATATGGAATACGCGCAGTCTACATCGAATCATCCAGTATGTTTGTGCGCGGTGGTGTCTATAAGGTTGTTCACGAGGCGATCGGCGAGAAGATGGCAACTTTTTCCGTCTCTGCGCTGATTTTTGACTATTTGATTACGGCTCCGATCAGCGCTGTCTCTGCCGGCCAATATATCTCAGGACTTCTCAATTCGCTGTTGTCCACCATTGGCTCTCATATTATACTTCCCGAGAATGTTGTCTCGGTTATTACTGCTCTCCTGATTCAGGCATACTTCTGGCGCAAAAACATTATCGGCATCGAAGAATCGAGCGAAAAAGCTCTCCGTATTTTTCAAGTCACTTCCATCCTCGCTGTTGTGCTTTTTGTATGGTCGATTATCACCGTCAGCATCCGCGGTGTGCACCTTCCACCATTCTCAATTCAGTTGTCAGACGACTCGCTGGGTTGGCTCAAAGACGTGGACTGGCTCAGGACGATCGGGGCTGTCGGGGTGCTTGTGGGAATGGGGCACGCAATTCTCGCCGTGAGTGGTGAAGAGACACTCGCGCAAGTATATCGGGAGATTGAAGCGCCGAAGTTGAAAAACTTGAAGCGCACAGGCTTGGTGATTTTCCTGTTCGCGTTCGTTTTTACCGGCCTGAACGCCCTCTTTGCCTCGATGATTGTGCCCCAGCAGGAGTTGATCGGCACGTACAATGAAAATGCCTTGAGCGGTCTGGCGATGCATTTTGTCGGACCACATTCGGTGCTTCTGATGCTTCAAGCCTTTGTTGTATTCACAGGATTCTTGATACTCTCGGGTGCTGTGAATACTTCGCTTATCGGCGCCAACAGCGTGCTCAATCGGGTCGCAGAAGATGGGGTTCTTCACGAGTGGTTCAGGAAGCCGCATCAACGGTTTGGGACCTCTTACCGGATTGTCCACACGCTCGCCATTCTTCAGACAATCATTATTATCGCAAGCCGCGGTGATGTCTTCCTGTTGGGTGAGGCCTATGCGTTCGGAGTTGTCTGGAGTTTCATCATGATGGCCTTCTCGATGATTGTCCTCAGGTACAAAGACCGATCCGTCCGAGAATGGAAAGTTCCGCCGAACATCACCTTGTTTGGGTATGAAATTCCCCTGGGACTCGGGTTCGTGTTTCTCGTGCTCCTGGCCCTCGGGATTGTGAACCTGTTGACAAAACCAGTTGCCACCAAGGGCGGAATCACGTTCACAGCATTTCTCTATATCGTATTTGCGATTTCAAAACACATGAACAAACGGAGGGCAGCAAAGAAAACTCACGATTTGGAAAGGTTCAACGTCCTTGCTCAAGATAAGCTGACGGCTGAGTCGATCGGTTGCGAGCACGCGAGACGCAAACTGGTGGCTGTCAGGCTGCCGAAACGGTTGCACCATCTCAAGAAATGCCTGGATGAGACTGACGCTGAAACGACCGATATCATCGTGATGCGTGCCAAGGTGCTGACAGGGATTGGAAACACAATGGTTGATGAGTCCGTCGACTCTGACGAAGAAGAACTGTTTTCAGAAGTTATCAAGATGGCGGAAAAGGAGGGAAAGTCGGTCATCCCCATTGTCGTTCCCACGAACAATGTCGCGTATGCTGTCGCTCATACGGCGGCCCAATTGGGAGCAGAGGAGGTTGTCATAGGGACTTCGGATAAGTATCCCCCGGAATATCAGCTGCAGCAGTTTGCACTTCATTGGGGAATGGTGCAGGCAGACGAAAAACACGGGTTGCTTGTCCGTTCGATCGGCACTGAAGGCGAGCTGAGGGTAGAGTTGTAGGGAGTATCGTAAGGCGTGATCGGATGCTTGGAGAACGCGACAGTATGAACGAGCTGATCGCAGCGGCAGACGAACTCGCATGGCATCTGACTTTACGGTCCAGTATGCCTTCTCGCAGTATCCTCTAGATTTCCAGATCTACGATCCCGATCTCGTTAGGGGGGGATTGGGAATTGATCTCCACGTCTCGTACCGTACAACCGAGAAGATCATACTCACACCTCGCGACTGGAGTGGGTGTTCTAGGCACACATCCGGTGATGCAATCTGAAGATCGCCGCTACCTCCACGTACTTTCGAATTTGTATGTGCCCGAGCCGACCTCGAAAACGGAACATCCGGCTTCATTGCGCAGAAACGTAACGCCCTCAGATGCTTTTGTCCCCCCGTTCTCCTTCACCGATTTTGGATCTGAAGTCGGCACGAACACAGTGGCCGTCGTGTTTGGCGGGATCGTGACGTTCAAGCTGAGTTTACCCGATTCCTGTTTCCATTCGCTTCTTATCGGACCATAGATTGAGACATATTCGGCCTTGGCGAACGTCAGTCCCCGATTCGGGCGAGGATGAATGGCGATTTTCTTGTATGCCACAGCGTTACCATCGAGATCAATTCCACCGACGTACCTGTAGAGCCACTCGCCGACAGACCCCATCGAGTAGTGGTTGAAAGAGTTCATGCCTGCATCCTGAAATCCTTTTTCCTTTGTCCATCCATCCCAGCGTTCCCAAATGGTTGTAGCTCCCTGCAGGATTGGATAGCCCCACGACGGAAATGTCTTGTTGAAGAGGAGCTTGTAGGCTACATCCAGATAGCCATTGTCCGAGAGTACCGGATTCAAATACTTCACGCCGATGAAGCCCGTGGAGAGATGGTTATTCCGTTTCTTTATATCATCAACAAGATATTGTGCGGCGCGTTCACGCAAGGTCTCGGGCATCAAATCAAACGCCAGGCAGAGCACGTAGCCGGTTTGCGTCTCGCCAAAGACGTGGCCATCAGATGAGATGTACTTTTTCTGAAACGCCGCCTTGATGACGTTCATCAACTCGAGGTATGATCGCTGATCATCGGAGCGTCCGATGGCCTGGGCCATATCCGCCATGAGCTTCGCATCGTAAGCCCAGAATGCGGTTGCAAGAAGGTCCTTCGGGGTTTCCGCATCGATCGAGAGCCAGTCGCCGTAATCGTTGTTACGAAGCTTGTTCCTGACATGATCAGCATTTGAATCCGCCATATACTTCATCCAGCGATTCATCGCGTCGTAGTGGCGCTCGATGATACGCGTGTCTCCGTAGCATCGGTACATATACCACGGAACGATGACACCGGCGTCTCCCCATCCTGGTGCACCATCGGTGCCGTTCCCCTGAATGTACGGTGAAGTGTCCTTGAAGGCTCCTTCCGGCGATTGGGCATCCTCAACATCACACATCCATTTTGTCATGAACGAAGAGACGTCCATATTGAATGAAGCTGTCCGCACAAAGATCTGAGCGTCTCCCATCCAGCCCAGACGCTCATCGCGCTGCGGGCAATCTGTCGGAATGCTGATGAAATTGCAGCGCTGGCTCCAGAGGATGTTGCTTTGGAGCTGGTTCACTGTGGGATCGGAGCAGGTGAAGCTGCCGGCCGAAGGGAGGTCTGTATTGATCGCACAGCCGCGAATTGCATTGAGGGTCGGCTTGCCGGGATATCCGGTCACTTCTACGTACCGGAACCCATGAAATGTAAAGTGCGGCTCAAACACTTCATCCCGACCTCCTTTGAGGACGTACACATCTGTGGCCTTCGCTCTGCGGAGATTCTCGGTGTAGATTGTCCCGTCCGGATTCAACACTTCAGCGTGTCGCAGCGTCACTTCGGTTCCGGCGGGTCCTTTGACTTTCAGGAGGCAATACCCGGCGATGTTTTGCCCCAGGTCGAATACGAATGTTCCTTTCTTCGGCTCCGTCACCTTTTTGGCTTTCAGGATATGCATAACGCGGACCGGCTCTGTCGGGAGCGCAACCAGCTGAGCTGTTGGCTCCGGCATCACTATCACATTCTGCCACCGGCTGTCATTGTAGCCGGACGTATTCCATCCTTCCGGTTCCTTTTGAGCATCGTATCGCTCACCCATAAGAAGGTCGGAGTAGGAGAGAGCACCGTATGTTCCTTTCCAGCTTGCATCGGAGCAGACCACCTGTTCAGTCCCGTCCGCGAATTCAAGATGAAGCTGGAGCAGAGTGCTTGTTTGCTTCCCGTAATTATTTGGGAATTTGAGGAAGCCGACAAACCCCCTGAACCAGCCATCGCCAATGATGACGCCAAGACAGTTCGTTCCCCCTTTGACCTGATCCGTCACGTCGTACGTCATGTACTGAATGCGCTTGTAGTAGTCGCTCCATTCGGGTGAGAGCATTTCGTTCCCAATTCGGCTGCCGTTGAGGCTTGCAACGAACATTCCCCGCGCTGTGACATACAATTGAGCTCGCCGAACGGGTTTGTTCACCACGAATTCCTTCCGGACGTACGGCGCCGGTCGCAAGTCGAGGGAGGTGTCCGCCTGAAGACCAATCCATTGCGCTTTCCAGTCCGATTTTGAAAGGAGACCCATCTGCCAGAGTGCTGGCTTTGAGTAAGCCGACTCGTGCCCATGATTGTCCCAGATGCGCACCTTCCAGAAGCAGTTGTCCCGGGATGAAAGCGCTTTTCCGTCATACGAGATGTGGATGGATCGATCGCCGGAGACCTTCCCGGTTTCCCAGAGATCTCCCTTGTTCTTGTCGAGAAGTTCTTTGCTGCTGGCGACGAGGAGCTCATATGCGGTCTGCTTCATTCCACGGTCCTTGGATTCTATGATCCAACTCAGTCGCGGCTTTGCGACGTCGACACTGATCGGGTCGGTCCTGAACTCACACCGAAGGCCCGTCACCTTTATCTGTGCTTGAGAATTAGTCTGAAGTACCATAGTGCCCATGAGCACCGCCAGCATGATGGTTGTCGTTTTCATATGAGAACCTCGTTTCATAGGTGACCCTGGCACAGTCTCGCAGCATAGGTCGGCTGGTCAGGATACTTGTTGAGGGGGGAAGTGGACGTGATGTCGGGGATATAATAGTGAAAGAAGAATTGAATGACAATTGGGAAAGGCAGGCCAGGTGAGTTTTCCGATGCCGTTGCTTTCAGCTGCCATATGGATTTGGCGGTTTCGCATTCCAAGAGTCTCCGATGTGCCAACCTGAGTAGCCACTAAAAACTAAAGCGCCCGGCACGAGGTCGGGCGCTTGAATGTGCTGGATAGAGGTCGCTTACTTCTTTAATTGACCGGCACGCTCCGGTTCGACCGGTTGCGGCCATTGCATGAGCTGACCCGTCCGGCGATTGATCGGCATGACTCTGCGATCACGGGCGACGAGCGTTGGATCCTCGCTGGCCTGATACGCCAGGCACGCCGTGAGCGCCACATCGTTCTGGAGATCATCGAACACGAGCTTATCGTAAGTATCCCTGTTCGTATGCCACGTGTAAGCGAAGTAGTCCCAATTGTTCGAGCCGAGGCCAAAAGATGGCACGCCGACTGCAACGAACGAGGCATGATCGGTTCCACCGCCGCCGGGCATGCCCGGGAAGCTCACAGTGATGTCGCGAGTGATGTTGTCGGGCGTTCGTGCCATCCATCGTGCGAGATGTTCGCTTCCACTAAGGAACCCGGAGGCCCCAATGTTCGTAATACGGCCGGTTCCGTTGTCCTGATTGAAGACTGCCTGTATCTTGTCCAGCATATCCGCATGATCTTTCACAAACGCACGCGAGCCGTTCAGTCCCTGCTCTTCGCTGCACCAGTGCCCGACGAGAATTGTCCGTTTGGGATTGGGATAGTACTTCTTGAGAAGCCTCATGGTTTCCATCATGATAATCGTTCCGGTACCATTATCCGTAGCACCGGAACCTGCTTCCCACGAATCAAGATGTGCTGAGAGGACGACATATTCGTTTGGTTTTTCGCTCCCGCGGATCATGCCAATGGTGTTGAAAGTGGGGGTGACTCCGGTGAGCTTTGAATCGGTCTCGACCCGTATCACCGGGTTATCTCCATATTCGACGAGCCGGTACAGGAGGTTGTAGTCTTCGAGGCTGAGGGCAACGACAGGGATCTTTTCGTTCGTTGTACCGAATACGCGAAACACGCCCCAGCCGCTGGACCACATCGATGACACGACGCCGACAGCGCCCGCTTGTTCAAGAATGAATGCAAGTGTGTCAGGCCGGAATCCTGTCTTCCTGATCCGTTTGGTCCAGTCATCGTTCATTTTAGTCCGGAGCGCTTTCAGCGTGTCGAACGACTCCTTCGTACCGAATTCCTCCCACACCTTGTCCGGACGGCCAGTCGGTTGGGGCCCCGAGACGAGAACGAACTTCCCCTTGACATTTGGAAGCCACTTCAGAAACGCCGCAGAGTCAGGAACGTCGCCGATGACGATCAATCCCGCCGTCACGCCTCCTTTTTTCGTAGCAGGGCTCCACGAAAGCATCGCCCCCTCGAGCGTGCGAACGCGGGGCTGAAGCAGATCGATATGCGTTGTGCCACGCTCCCAGCCGCGCCATTTACCGTACTCTTCGTTCTTCGCTTCAATTCCCCAAGACTGGTACCTGGCAATGACCCAGTTGTTTGCCTTGAGCAAGCTCGGCGAACCGACGAGCCTGGGTCCAATGACATCCATGAGCTCATGGGCAAGCATAGGAAGCCGCGAGGAATCCATCGCTTCCTTGTACAGATTCTTCACGATCTGATCGTCCGTGGGGAATGTCGGTCCCATGTTCTGCATGCCAAAAGGCTGCGCGAAAACCGGAACGACGAGAAGAATTCCCAAGAGAATCGGGAAAACAATCCGTAAGAGTGTTTTCATGAAACCTCCAAGATGTTGGTGGTTGTACGCTACGGTGCGGGAGATTCTAGGGCCCGAGATCGAGGTGAGTCAAGGTATAGCGAAAAAAAGGATGCTTCAAGTGAAAAATTGTGGGTTGAAGGGAGCTGGAGTGCGTGGTACGGTGAATCATGTCCATTTCATTTGATGATACGGCGTGTCACTCGAAATAGCGCTTGAATGAGCGCACCTATGTTCTTACATTAGTCATCCAATCGTGTATTTCTTATCTGGAAGGAGATCGATCGTATGCGGGTGGTTCGGACAGTTTCGCTGCTGGCTGTTGTGCTGTTTCTCGTAATGAGCTCCAATGTCGTATTTGGTCAACTGGTCACCGTGGCTCCTCAAAGCCCGAAGATCAACGACGACATTACAGTGACGTATGATCCAGGAGCACGCAATGCTGCGATCCAACGTCCTTCCTCACTTACGGTTCGAACTCTGGTTCTTCGGGATGTTGGCTCGTCGCCCGTTCTGGTCGAGACGCCGATGGCGAAATCGGGAAGAATGTGGAAGGCCAGCTTCAAATTGCAGCAAGCGGACGCCCGTTTCCTTCTCCATCAGTTTGTCGCGGGGGACTTGAAGGACGATAACGCCGAGAAGGGGTGGAGTACAATGGTCGTGGGGGCGGATGGAAAGACCCTCAGGGCAGCCCATTACTGGCGCGCCGCGGTTCTGGCGTTTGGCGGTTACATGGGATATAAGTTTCAAAAGGACGTGCCCGCTGCGAAGGCGGAGCTCGCACTCGAGCGGAAGATGTACCCTGAAGACTATTCTGCCGTCAATCTCGCTTGGTATCTCGAGACGAATCCGACTCCGACTGAAGCAGGGACTGCACGAGTGAAAAAAGAGCTTGGCAATGCGTTGAGACTGTTCCGAAAAAACGATGATGCGCTCCCGATGATTCTGGTGTGGTTCGATCAGGTCGGTGAGCAAAAGAAAGCCGACTCGCTTCGTAAGGTTTTCATCGCAGAGAACCCCAGGGGCAAAGTGGCGGCAGCGACCCATATCATGGGTCTCTCGACCGAACATGATCCCGCGAAGAAAATAAGACTTCTGGAACAGCACGTGTCTGGATTCAATCTTAAAGAGGAAGAAACTCTGGCGGATAAGCGGCAGCTTGTTTTGCTGTATGCTCAGACAGGAGATTTTGACAAGGGTTACGGTGTGCTGAAGTCGTCCCCGAACAGCGATCCAGCGCTGTACAAGAACGTTGTGGCGCCGATGATCGAGAAGGGGAACGGCCTCGACAAAGCTCTGACCTGGATAACTGAGGGGATCGACATCCTTCGGAAGCAAGATGAAGTATCGAAGCCGCCCTCTATACCTCTGGATGACTGGAAACAGTCGCACGCGGTCACACTTGCTTCCCTGCTCCAGGTCCGCGGTCAGGTGAGCTCGAAATCCGGCAAGAAGGACCAGGCAGAAGCGGATTTCGCTGAGGCGTACGCGCTTACAAAAGGGGCTGACCTCTCCATCAATCTCAATTTTGTCGATGCGTATCTCGCCACCAACAAGAACCCGAACGCCGTTGATATCGGCCTTGAGTGCATTCGCAAGGGAAGATCAAACCTTGCGATCATTGAAAAATTCAAGGCTGCGTTCAAGAACGTGCATGGCTCATTGGCCGGATATGACAAGGCGGTTCAGCAAGCCAAAACCGCTGAACAGACACAGATGCTGAAGAGTGGATTGAATAAACCAGCACCTGAATTTTCATTGAAAGACCTTGACGGCGCGACGCTGAATCTGAGCGAGATGCGCGGGAAAGTCGTGGTTGTGAACTTCTGGGCCACGTGGGGCAGTGGGTGCAAAGAGGCGCTGGCGCAGCTCCAGAAAGTCTATGAGGCCTACCAATACTACCGTACGGTCTCTTTCGTAACGATCAATACGACTGAGAATGCTGCCGGTGCAGCCCGTGATGCTCTCGTGAAGAAATCAATGGCAGGTATGAAGTGCACAATCCCTGTCGGGTTAGATGAAGTCCCCGGTATGGCCGAGAAGTACGGTATAGAAGGGATTCCTATCACGTACGTCATCGACAAGAATGGAAAGATCCAATTCAAACACATTGGGTTCAAAGACGGCACAGCTCTTGTCAATGATCTGGAAAATGAAATTGAAGTGCTTCTGAAACACTAAGGATTATCTGGTGATCGGGCCATCTAACCATCTGTCCATCTATCCAATGAAGAACTAACAACGATGGCCCGATGGTTCGATCTCCCGATGACCCGATGATCTGATCTCCCGATGATCTGATCTCCCGATGATTCGATCACCAGATGACCCGATAACCTGAACGCCTATCCTTCCCAACCACTTCTATCACCCACCAGAGGCAGTTATGCAACTCACCCTTGTCGACTGGATCATCATTTTCGCCTACTTCGCCTTTAACCTTGCAATTGGCCTCTACTATCGGAAAAAAGCGACAAGCAGTGTCAACGACTATTTCATATCGGGGAGGAATGTCTCCTGGTGGCTTGCCGGAACTTCCATGGTTGCGACAACCTTCGCTGCAGATACTCCTCTTGCCGTCACGGGCCTCGTCGCACGGAATGGCATTGCGGGCAATTGGATCTGGTGGAGCCTGGTCTTCAGTGGCATGCTCACGGTCTTTTTCTATGCGAAATTGTGGAGAAGAGCTGGGGTTCTGACGGACGTCGAGTTTGCTGAAATCAGGTATTCCGGCAAGCCGGCAGCGTTTCTCCGTGGTTTCCGGGCGCTTTATCTTGGCCTGCCGATCAATCTTATAATCATGGGATGGGTCAATCTTGCAATGATCAAGATCCTTACCCTCGTCCTTGGTGTGGAAAAGATCTATGCAATCGTCATACTCATAGGCATCATGGTGTTGACTGCTTCTATTTCAACTCTTTCGGGCCTGTGGGGTGTGCTGGTGACGGACCTGTTCCAATTCGTTCTGAAGATGGGGATGGTCATCGCGCTGGCCGTGTTTGCCGTCGAGGCGGTGGGAGGAATGTCGGGTTTGAAAGCGGGATTGATGCAGATCGATCAGGCGAGAAATGCCGGAACAGGAGCGACGGGATCAGTCATGTCCTTCACTCCTGACTTGAACTCGCTCTGGATGCCGATGATTACGTTTTTTGTTTATATCGCTGTGAACTGGTGGGCGACCTGGTATCCCGGCGCGGAGCCGGGGGGTGGCGGGTATATTGCACAGCGAATCTTCTCGGCAAAGAATGAGAAACACTCCATACTTGCCACGTTGTGGTTCAATATTGCGCACTATGCGATCCGTCCGTGGCCATGGATCCTGGTGGCGCTGGTTGCGATGGTGGAGTTCCAGCACGATCCGGCGTTCGCAGCGGATCCGGAGTCGGGGTACATCCGTATTATGATGCTCCATCTCCCGATATCGCTCCGCGGGCTGATGATCGCTGCATTCGCCGCAGCCTACATGTCGACCATCGGCACGCAATTCAACTGGGGGGCGTCGTACCTCGTCAGCGATGTCTATAGACGCTTCCTGAAAAAGAATGAGACGGAAAAACACTATGTCAGGGCTTCCCAGATAACGACGGTGATTTTGATGATCTGCTCTGCCATCGTTTCATTCTACATGGAGTCAATCGCTCAGGCATGGAAATTCCTGATGGCGCTCGGTGCGGGGACGGGACTGGTTTACATCCTTCGGTGGTTCTGGTGGCGGATCAATGCGTGGAGCGAGGTGTCGGCGATGTTGTCCGCGTTCGTGATCTCTCTCGTGCTCGAGTTTGGATTCGGGATGAGCAGCAACGATGCGTTCGATTTCGCATATCTCGTGATGATCACAACGGGAGTCACAACCGTCGTATGGCTTGCGGTCACATACCTGACTAAGCCGGAACCCGACGAGATTCTGATCTCGTTCTATCGGAAGGTGAGGCCATCAGCAAGGATGTGGCGGCCCATCGCTGACAAAGTAAAGGACGTCGTGCCGCAACACGACGATCTCTTCAACCTCTCCAACTGGGCCTTCGGATGTCTCATGATATACATGACGCTTTTCGGTTTTGGGAAGATGATATTCGGCGAGTATTTGCTTGGCTCGGTGTTCCTCTGCATCGCGGTGATCTCATTCACCATGATCTATCGAAATCTCACCAAGCGGGGATGGGAAACGGTCGGATCGTAACAGGATGAGTTGCATCGTGAGCAGAGCTCACGAGCAGCATGGGAGCGGGAAAAAACTCTGCTCATCAGGAGCTCCGCTCCTGATGCACATGGTAGAAGCGCTGCTAGTAAGTAACCTTGATCGCAGGCGTCGGAGTGCTTTCAAAACCCGATCGTGAAACAGCGGTTACGCGATAATACCAATCTCCTTTCAGCGCCTCTCCATCAAATCCTTCTCCATTGTCCTTGAATCCCGTTGTTCCAGCGGCTACATATGTGACAAAAGTCGCAGGACTTGCGTTGAAGTCGGGTTTCTTGCTGCGGTAGATCCGCAACCAGAAAGCGTCCTTGCCAGCCAAGTCCCACGTCAGCTTTTGTCCCTCTCTCCTGATCTTCACAGGAGTGGGAATTTCTTTCGAATCTGACGATGACGTGGCCGCAATTGAAAAAGGAGTTCCCGGAGAGGAAGGGGGATAGACTGAAAAGTTTGTCCCGTCGGACGCTTCGATGTAGTATTCCAATCCCCGTTGCGTCAAATCGCGACCCGGAATCTCGATCGTGAAGATTGCTTTGACTTTCCGCTCCATCACGACCATCTTCCAATTCTCTTCTCCCGGCGCTCTGTAGCAGAGCTTCGCTGAGATTTCTTCGTATGAGCGATTGTCGAGTATTCGAGCCTTGACCCAAACTGCCTGGCCGATCGGGCAGGAAACCGGCGGGGAGACAACGACGATGTGCGGGGGGATCGTGTCTGCGCTTCCCGCGGCACATCTGGCGGGAATGGAAAGCGGACTTTCTTTTCCTGCTGGACCCTTGGCAGAAACGCTGTACGTGAAAGCCCCATTTCCTTTGTCATCGAAGAAGGTAACGAACGGAGCCATTGGTTTCTCGTTGACCAGCTCTCCATTCCGGTACACGTTGAGACCGGTCGCGTTCGCATCCTCATTCACCCATCGAACAACCGCTCCACCTTTTGTCCCCCGTGCACTGACTATGAACGGGGCTTTGAGCGATTGATTCTTCCTCAACGTATCTTCAAGTGCTACGTAGTTCCGCTGTATGTAACGGTTCTGCATACTCATGACATTGCCGAGTGAAGAAATGTCCGTAACCCTGGTGATGAAGTTCCTGGCCCACGACTCGGCAGCACCTGGCAGATCAGTCCACGTGTAGTTCGCGAAGTTCCTGTTGAGCTCGATGTGATCCCTTGCGGCCGCGATCCGGCTTCTGAGTTGATTCAATCGCATTTTCTGATTCGGTGACGCAGTTTTGGCGATCCATGTGTCGATAATCTTGATCTGTGCAATTGCTTTGTCGTAGTCGCTGAACGGATCTCGGTTCGAGAGAAAGTTCATCTGGAGCGTGTGTTTCCCGCTGGTGTGAAGTATTGTTCCTTGCACTGTTGACCACTGCTGCAAGCCGCCGGTATTCTCAATTGTGCATGATCCTATGACAGGTCCTGCCGCTGAATCGAGACGGAGCTCAATAATTCCCCCCTCCGTGGCGGAAGCAATACGAACCTCGAACGTTTTTGCATCGAGTCCAAAGTCCACGTCCCCATACCTCGCCCAATCGCCGGCGTCAATCCAATCGATGCACTCTCCCCCTTCTTCACACCGGTTCTTGCCGATGCCATATTGATCGGAGAATGTTGCTGCGCTCCGGTCCATAACGGTCTCCGGGTGGTCTTTGTAGATTTTGAATCGTGCGATCTGGAAAAGGCCGCGGGCATCGAGCCGTGTGAACGGGGGAGTCCCTTCGCATTCGGCGTAATCGCAGGCGAATGGTTCATTCTGATTGATGATCCCGGTGATATCCTTCGCTGCGTCCGGGCCATAGGCGAGTGTCGCATACTGATCGTAAACAGTCTGGGCCGAGTTCAATTCCTCTTTGCTATCCCATGGGGCGCGGGCGACATACCACATCTTCGGTTCAACCGCGTCAGTGAGGCGCCACGTCAGGCAATAGAATCCCTTCATGTTTGGAGCGCGGTCTTTGAATGCTGCGATCGTATTCTTCAAATGCAGATTGTAGGGGTAATAATACTCTGAGCTATAAAAATCTCTCTCAAGCCATGGACAACCCCAGTACTCTCTGTCGCCGTAGATCGCTCCGGTTTCGCAGCGGTCTGAATAGTATGAGATCGGCGCGCAAATCACATCTTTTGGGAGTGTGGCAATGGAAGCCGGGTTCAGTCCCCAGCCGGCAACCGCAACACGCGTATGCGGCATGCGTTGCTTCACACCGTCATAAAATCCCTTAAAAATCTTCTTCCATACCTCGTAGAATTGGGGGTCTTTGCCTACGTTCTCCGACTGGAAGCAAAGGAGGTAGTCGAGGTTAGGATAATCGTTGACCAGCTGATCGACACGCGCCTGGACGACATCAGGGTCATCCGCCTTGGTGTTGTAGTCCTTTGGGATCAGATCGATGTCCAGCCCGAGCCCTACCTTCACCCCATGGCTGTGTGCATAATCGATCACCTTTTGAAAGAGCGAGGCGCTTTTTCGGAAGACTTCTTCATTGCTGAGATTCTCGTTGTGGAGAGCACAGTCTGCGCCGAAGTCGTAATCGTCGAACAAGTCAGATGCTCCGAACCGGTACTTGTTGACATCCCACGGGCTCATCGCCCACGCGTGGGCGTGTCGCGCTGTCGGCATCCAAACGCGGGATGTATAGCCTTTGTACGTGAAGTTGTGATACATCTCGTTGTGGCCAAGCTCGCCGTTGTAGTTGTGGATGTGGATGAAGTTGAGCCGCATCTTCGCCATCTGGTCGAGTATGAATTTCCAATCCTCCCACGAATACGAAGTCGCCGACTGCGGGAAGTTTGTCCATGGCAGAAAACCGCGAACATACATTGAAGGGGATTTCTTCTCATCGACGTCGACGATTGTCAGAGGCGTTTTCCTGTCCGGCAGGATATCTCCTCCGAGCAAGAATCCGATATGATAATAGTCGGTGAGCAGGCCGTACACTCCATAGAGACATCCCACCTCATCACTACCGGCGATAACAAAAGCAAGCTGATTGTTCACGGTGGTCTTTTTTAGCACATATCCTTGCGGACCTGGATCGCTCGGAGAGACCTCCACCTGATGTGTCGATGCGAGTTTCGCAATGATCGCGTTTGTCCGGGTCTGTCCAATGATGAAGGTCGGTCTGTCCAGGCTCTTCGGCTCGGTCTGGATCTCGGGCAGAGTACCGGAGAGTTGATAAAGATAACGTTGAAGCTCTTTCGACGCATATCGCTCGAGCTCAGATGCCTTCGCACCAATGACGATTTGCGCAGAGCCTTTCTTTGATGGGCGGGCAGTTTGGGCTGCAACCGTACCTGGAACGAAACAGGCAGAGCAGAGCAAAACGCTTATGAGGAGGGCTTTCATATCCATCATCCTTTTGAAGAAGTCGAAGCCTCAGGCCGGTTCCAAAACTTCTCAATTTCTTCCAGCGAGTGTCCTTTTGTCTCAGGGACTGCTTTCCAAACGGTGATGACGAGGACGAGGCAGAAAACGGCGTACACATAGAAGGGGAAACCATGATTGAAATGTGCAATGAGTCCCGGGTCTTCGTCCATCATTGGAAACGTTTGCGAGACAATGAAGTTCGCACTCCAGAGGCAAAACGTCGCAAGTGACAGCGCCCGACCCCGAATCCTTGTCGGGTATATCTCGGAAAGGATCACCCACGTCACCGGTCCAACCGACAGAGCGAAACAAGCGATGTAAGCAAGTATGCAGAGGAGAACCCAGAGCGAGACTACGGCGAACTGCGCTGCCAGTCCCATCGCGACGAGAGAAATTCCCATGCCAATAGAACCAATGATCATCAGCGGCTTGCGTCCAAGGCGGTCCACAGTCCAGATTGCCACGATCGTGAAGGCAAGATTGACTGCCCCTACCACAATTGTCTGGAGCAACGCCGAATCTGCTCCTGAGCCAAGTTTCTTGAAGATCTCCGGAGCATAATAGAGAAAGACATTGATGCCGGTGACTTGCTGAAGAACCGCCAGCCCGATTCCCAGTATCATCACCTTCCGCCAGCCCGTTCGAAAGAGCTGTCCCAGCGATTCGACCTCCTGGTTCAGAGTCGCTTCGATTGACCGCATTTCTGTGTCCGCGTAGGCGGTTCCGCCAACCCTGGCAAGGATTCCTCGGGCTTTCTCTTTCGAACCTTTCTCGATGAGCCATCGAGGGCTTTCGGGTACGAGGAGAAGAAGGATGAGAAAAATGGCGGAGGGAATAGCTCCTGAGGCAAACATCCAGCGCCATCCGGTTGAGATGTTCCACACCTCGTCGCCGCCCCGGGCAATGAAGTAGTTGACAAAGTAAATGATGAGCATGCCGGTGACGATAGCAAATTGATTGACGGAGACCATCCGGCCCCGCACGCTCGCCGGTGTGATTTCAGCGATATACATAGGTGAGGCCATTGATGCGACACCGACACCAATTCCTCCCAGCATCCTAAAGAGCACGAAAAGATAGAACTCGTTTGGAATGGCTGTCCCGATGGCTGAGGCAAAGAAGAGAGCGCCCGAAAGTACCAGCGTTTTCTTGCGGCCCATCCGATCACTGAAGCTTCCGGCAAAAGAGACACCAATGACGCAGCCCAGAAGCGCGCTTGCGGCAGCCCATCCTTTCATCGCCGGATCAAGCTGGAAATGTGATTGAAGGAAACCGATTGCGCCGGCGATGACGGCCGTGTCGTAGCCGAACAGGAGCCCGCCGAGCGCTGCGACAACGGTTACGAGCCCGATGAATCGTTTATTGAAGTTCTCTTGAAGCTTCTGATCGTTTGTCATAGAAATTCCGCTGGTGGAATTGGAAATCAAGTTAGTTCACTTTGTGCAACCGCGCCACCCAACCTCCGCCGGGAGCCAGGTGGAGACTCGCCTCTTCTGCTCTGGTGACTTCTTTCTTCGTTGCTCTGTAATCGCTTGCGTACCGGTCAGCATTGATCCCGTCGGCATAGACCGTCATTTCATACGTCCCTGCCTCGAGGAATTCCATGCTGAACCGGAAATCCCTCGGTGTCCAGTTCGTCATCGAGCCGACATACCAATCGTTCCCTTTTTTTCGTGCGACGGTGAGATATTCCCCGATCTTCGCGTTCAAGACCTTCGTTTGGTCCCATGTCGTTGGAACGATCGAGAGAAATTCCATCATTTCAGGTTCGCGGTCGTATTGCGGCGGACTGTCTGAAAGCATCTGAAGGGGGCTTTCATAAACGACGTACATCGCAAGCTGATGGCACCGCGTCCCCTGGCTCATCGGTTCAGTGAAAATGGGTCGGAAATTCTCTTTCGTAGCGTTTCTCATCGCGCCGGGTGTGTAGTCCATCGCCCCCGCAAACATGCGCGTAAACGGCAAGGTCACATCATGACGGGGACTCAGGTCTGTCGCCCATTTGTCATTCTCCAGCCCCCGTACTCCTTCACGCGTCAGCGCATTGGGATACGTGCGGCTGAAGCCGGTGGGTTTGTAAGCACCGTGAAAATCGACCAGCAGATGACGTTTCGCCGCCTCGATCGTAGTTCTTTCATAGAAGTTCACCATCTTCTGGTCGTCGCGTTGCATGAAATCAACTTTGATTCCCTTTGCGCCCCACCGTTCGAATTGATCCAATGATTCAGTCATACGCTCGTCGAGCGCCTTCGAGGTTACCCAGAGAATGATTCCCACGCTTTTTTGTTTCGCAAAGGCAAACAGTTCTTCCATATTCATCTGCGGATTGATTTGCGACAGGTCGCCGGGATTCGACCATCCCTCGTCGAAGATGACATACTCCAGCCCGTGCCGGGATGCGAAATCGATGTAGTACTTATATGTCTCCGTATTGATTCCCGACTTGAAATCGACTCCATAGATATTGTTCGCATTCCACCAATCCCACGCCACTTTACCTGGCTTGATCCAGGATGTCTCTTTCAACCGAAGAGGACTTCCCAGCCGGTAAATGATATCATTCTCGACGATGTCTCCGTCCTTCTCAGCAATGGCAAATACCCTCCATGGGAACTCTCGTACTCCGTTTGTCTCCGCGATGTAGTCTGCGCCCTTCGTGACCTTTATTGTCCGGTCTCTGATGAGCTGCTCTTCGAGCGGATAGGGAGGAAACTTGGACAGGAGCCCCGGCTGCGCTGAGCCGTTCCCGTGAAGGTAGAGCCCTGCATAATCGAGAAGATCTGCCTCGGAGATTGCGATCTTCAATCCGCTTGACTCGACAAGGACAGCTGGCAGAACACAGAATTGCGTATCGGCAATATCTTTTACGGCGCGCAACCTGTAATCCCGCTCGGAATGCGAAAGGAAACTGGTCTCGTCCCCAAACCAGACCGAATCGGATGGGGAGAGATTGAGTCTGAGTTCTTCATACTTCACTTTGATTCGTCCCGGCAGGTTCGTGACAAACCGGTAAGCGACCCCATCATCGTACGCCCGAATCTTCAGGCTATAGTCACCCTTGAATTGAATCGTGAGCTCATTGTAAATGTCGGGAATGATCTTTCGCTTCTCCGCTACGACGGGCAGAATTGTAGCCTTTACTGACTTTGGCGTCGTCCCTTTCACTTCCGGATTGTGACCCAATATCTGGGCGGGGAGAAGCTCCATCGAGATCGGGGATGGAGATACAACCACCTGTCCATTGTGCACAATTGAAATGGTGATCCGGTCGGCAACGGTGACCTTCAGTGCGCTCCTGCCGTCAGGCGACTGAACGCTGAAGTTCTTCCCCTGCGCGGCGCAAACGCCGACAAGAACGAATGTGAGAATGAAGAAGAGGATAAAGAGTCTAGCGCGCATCGAACAAGCCATGATTGCCTCCTTCAATTCTTGCTAACTATTTCGTGACGAGACTTCTCGTGGTGCAGCGGGGAAATGTCGTTTGACGATGGTTTTGTTCGCGGACGGCCTTTGGATTTTCTCCAGTATTCTGTACCTTGCGGCTCGGCAACAGGATGCATGTGATGGCGGGGCTGCCAGGTCTCGATGGAACAACAGGGACTCGAACGGCACGTCCCAAACGTACAAAGTAAACGAGTCAGGTGAAAGCACAATTCGAACTTCCCGCCGAGGGAATTCCTTTGGAGAACACCGAATGAAGAACTCTTTGCGATGTCTTGCAGCAGCGGTTTGGTTCGTCGTGCCACTTCTGGCACAGGAACGCGAGGAAAACTACGTCTCGGAAAAGGATCCACTTGTTCGGGCAAAATTGGCACAATGGCAGGACTATAAACTCGGTCTGCTTATGACGTGGGGGACCTACAGCCAATGGGGGATCGTGGAGTCGTGGTCGCTGTGTGGGGAAGACGAAGGGTGGTGCCAGCGCCGGGGTCCATATGCCAGCGACTATGACAAATACAAGAAGGCGTATGAAAACCTCAAAACCACGTTCAACCCAATGAATTTTGATCCAGACCGGTGGGCGAACGCGGCGAGCGAAGCAGGCATGCGATACGTTATTTTCACGA
>JBEKOB010000052.1:0-28800 GCA_049522195.1 Bacteroidota bacterium | reverse complement strand
CGATCTGCAGTGCGGACATAGCCGTTTTTTTCATACTGTCAAAACCGTTTTTGACGAGTATCGGCAAATCATTGTCAGCAAACAAGTACAACTACAAACAGCAACACAAACTGAGTACTATGCCCATTCTGACAGTTAGACCCGACGAAGGATGAAAAGGATGGTGTCTTTTGTCACTCAAGTCCAATTGGCTACGGTTTTTCCACTTGACAAGTTGCACTGTAGTTGGTATTTTAACAATTGAACATCTGCTCAATCGTTCAGGGGTACACTATGGCAGCCCACACTCATCAGGATGCAATTCGGTCGGCTAAAAAAGGACTGGCAAGCGAAGAGACCATCGCTGGGATGGCCGAGACCTTCAAGGTCCTCGGCGATCAGACGCGACTGAAGATCGTTTTTGCCCTCAGCAAACAGGAACTTTGCGTACTGGATATTGCCGCCGTGGTCGCAATGTCCGAGTCAGCTGTATCGCATCAATTGCGTCTCTTAAAAAACCTCCGTCTCGTCAAGCAGCGCAAAGAAGGAAAAATGGTGTTCTATTCACTCGATGATGAGCACATTGAGGACCTGATCAGGGTGGCGTCGAGACACAGTGAAGAATGAGGGATAATTGTGAATTGCCAATTGTTGATTGCGAATTTGGAATTTGAAATAATGGGCGGAGGCATAACAGGGATTGACCATGAGTGAGAAGAATTCGGAAATTCAAGAAACGATGTATCTGATCAACGATTTGTGCTGCGCCACGGAAGAGCAGCTCATTCGAAAGAGGCTGCAGAGTCTTTCGGGAATTCAGGAGCTTGAGTTCAACCTGATCACGCACAACCTCCGCGTGAAGCACAGTTGCAGCAAAGAGACAATCGCACGTCAATTGAGGGAAATCGGGCTCCCGGGACATGTCGATGCAAAAGCCGGGACACCGAGAACCAGCACCTACAGCCGTCTCCTTGTCACGACCGGCGTTTCCGGAGGTCTCTTTCTTATCGGTATGGCGATGCATCTTGCTTCGATGCCGGGGCTTGCTCCAAATATCCTCTTCCTTCTCTCTCTCGTTGTCGGAGGCTGGCACATTGCAGAGAAAGCCTTCAAGGCGATCCGGTCATTCGCACTCGAAATGAACAGTCTCATGATCGTTGCTTCCGTCGGCGCCGTCATCATTGGCCAGTATGCAGAAGGGGCCGCGGTCATCATACTCTTTTCATTCTCCCTCCTTCTTGAATCAGCCAGTGTTGAAAGAACTCGAAATGCCATCAGATCGTTGATGAAGCTTGCACCGGTCAGTGGGACTGTCTTGCGCGGCGATTTGGAACAGACCGTGCCGCTTGAGCAAATCATGGTCGGAGAAACCGTCATCGTCCGACCCGGAGAACGCATCCCCGTCGACGGCACTGTCGCGAAAGGCGGATCTTCCGTCGACGAAGCCGCAATCACGGGGGAGCCATTCCCCTCACCGAAGCGTCCTGATGACGCTGTCTATGCCGGCACATTCAACCAGCTTGGTGTACTTTTTATAAAGGTTACAAGACAGTCCAACGACTCAACCATCGCAAGGATCATCCACCTGGTCGAGGAAGCCCAAAACAAGAAGGCGCCAAGCCAGACTGCCGTGGAACGATTTGCGCGGTACTATACGCCCACCGTATTCGTCCTAGCCATTTGTGTTGCGCTCATCCCTCCTCTTCTCTTCGGTGCGGTCTTTGTTGAGTGGTTTTATCGATCCCTTGTTCTCCTTGTCATAGCTTGTCCATGCGCCCTCGTGATTTCTACTCCTGTCACGCTCGCCAGTGCGATGACGAACGCCGCCCGGAACGGAATTCTCATAAAGGGGGGCAGGCATCTTGAGCTTCTCTCTACGATTGGCGCCGTGGCGTTCGATAAGACAGGAACCGTGACACAGGGGAGAGCAACGGTGACGGACATCGTTCCCCTCAACTCCCTCTCACCGCAAGATATCCTCCGGATTGCCGCGGCCGCAGAACTTCATTCTGAACATCACCTTGCGGAAGCTCTTCTTCGCAAGGCAAAAGAGTCAGGGATTCACCTGACTGAAATGGTGACAGAGGACTTTTCCTCGATTACCGGCAAGGGCATCCGGACGCGAGTCGACGGCACCACGTACATTGTCGGGAATCATCTCTTGATGGAAGAGCTCGGCGTCTGCTCTCCCCTCGTCGAGCAAAACCTGGCTCAACTTGAAGGGGCGGGAAAAACTGTCGTGATCCTCGCCGACGAGAAGATGGTGCTCGGACTGATCGCCATCTCAGATCAGATCAGGACGGAGGGGCCTTCGACCGTCCGCAAGCTCCACGAGCTCGGCGTCAAGCGCGTTGCCTTGCTTACCGGCGACAACCAGGGAACAGCTAAGGAGGTCGCCAAACAACTCGGTGTCGACGAACTGAGGGCTGAGCTACTACCTGAAGGGAAGCTGAAAGCAATCGAAGAGATGCGGCGGCGCTACGGATTGGTGGCCATGGTTGGAGATGGTATCAACGATGCACCCGCTCTCGCGGCGGCGGATGTCGGCATTGCTATGGGGGGAGTCGGATCGGATATCGCTCTCGAGACCGGAAACGTCGTGCTGCTGTCTGACAATATCGAAAAGATCCCGCATGCCATCGTCCTGGGGAAGAAAGCAATCCGGATAATCTGGCAAAACATTTCGATTGCTCTCTTGACGAAATCTGTTTTCCTCGTGCTCGGAGTTTTTGGATGGACGAGCCTCTGGCTGGCCATTCTGGCGGACGACGGGGCGGCGCTCATTGTGATTCTTAACGCGCTCAGAGTGTTGAAAGACGATTGATAGATTGGTCTTTGCAGGTCGTACAGCCGACCAGCGAAAAGATAACCACTGATGACACGGAAAAAGCACGGATGACCACGGATTGAGGATTCTGGGCAAATGAGTGTCGTCTGTGTGAAAACAAACGATCCAACACAATACTCTTCCCTTCCATGATTGATATCGATGACTTCATACGGAAGATGCCGAAGGTTGAGCTCCACGTTCACCTCGAAGGCTCGGTTCGACCCGCCACTTTTCTCAAGCTGGCGAAGCACCATCATATTTCACTACCGGCGGATACCATTGAGGGGCTTGGCGAGTGGTACAAGTTTCGCGATTTTGGGCACTTTATTGAGATCTACATGGCAATCTCGAGCTGCCTCCGAACACCTGAGGACATCGAGCTCATTACACGTGAATTTCTGATCGGCCAGGCGGAGCAGAATATCATCTACAGCGAGGTGACGTTCACGCCTTATAATCAGCTCCTCAATTGCCAACTTGGAATGCACGAGCAGCTTGACGCTGTAAACAGGGCGCGCTCGTGGGGGGAAAAGGAGCTTGGCATCCGCATGGGCGTTATCGTGGACATTCCCCGCGAGCGCTCACCGGAGACTGCGGTATCAGTGGCTCAGTGTGTCGTCGAGCGATATGGGGATGGAGTTATTGCGCAGGGCCTCGGGGGACCGGAAATGGGAAATCCCCCTTCGAAATTCCGTCGGGCATTTCAGAAAGTGCTCGAGGCCGGGGTTCCGTGTGTTCTCCACGCCGGGGAAACCGAGGGGCCGGCCAGCATCTGGAATGCGATCGAGGTGGCAAATCCCAAGAGGATTGGTCACGGAGTTCGAGCTATCGAAGACCCGAAACTGATGGACTACTTGAAGCAGACGCAGCTTCCGCTCGAGGTCTGCCCAACCAGCAATATCTGCCTGGGGGTCTTCCCCTCTCTTGAGAAGCACAGTCTGCCGAAGCTTCTTGATCACGGGCTGAAGGTGACCATCAACAGCGATGATCCCCCAATGTTCAATACCACCCTCACCGACGAGTTTCTTGTTGCGAGGAGCACTTTCAGATGGGACGGCTCGCTTGTCAGGCAGCTCGTGCTCAATGCTGTGGAGGTCAATCTATTACGGGAATCTGAAAAAAAGATTATGCTGCGGGACTTTGTAGAAACTTTCAGGAAATTGGATTCCCAGGCCGGCTAGCCCGGCCAATCTTTATAGAAGCCTCAAAAAACGATTGACTTTCTAGCCCATTTTTGGTAGATTGACAGTCCTTATAATCAACCCACACGTAATGGATTGAGGTAGATCAATGTTCGCGGTAGTCGAAATCGCAGGCCAGCAGTATAAAGTCGCTAAAGCCGACAAGGTGATTGTTCCATTACTGGAAACCAAAGTCGGGTCTAAGGTTACCTTCGAGAAGGTACTGCTCGTAGGCGACGATAACCAGACAAAGCTTGGGACGCCGTATGTTTCTGGCGCCTCGATTGAGGCAAAAGTCCTCAGTCACGTCAAGGATGACAAAGTCATCGTCTTCAAGAAAAAGAAGCGGAAAGGCTACAAGGTCCTGAAGGGTCATCGTCAGCAATACACCGAAATTGAAATTACAAAAGTATCATAGTCATCTGAATCAACAGAGTTAAGCTGGAGAGAGTATGGCTCATAAAAAAGGTGGTGGAAGTTCGCGCAATGGTCGCGATAGTAATGCCCAGCGTCTTGGGGTGAAGCGCTTCGGTGGTCAGGTGGTTTCTGCCGGAAGCATTCTTGTCCGTCAACGAGGGACCAAAATGCATCCGGGAACCAACGTTGGCATCGGCAGCGATGATACGCTTTTCGCTCTGATCGACGGCGTCGTGAAGTTCGAGCGCTTCGGCAAGACAAAGCAGCGCGTCAGCGTGTATCCACCGGCTGCGTAAGTACTCGTGGTATGAAAAAGCCTCTCCCGTACGGGGGGAGGCTTTTTTTGTTCTCTCCCTGCCGTCATTGTTGATCCTACTAATCACTCAAGTCTCCATTTTCCTATTCAAGGAGAGGATTTATGAAAATCACTGTCATCGGTGCTGGCAACGTTGGCGCGACAGCAACGCAGCGTCTTGCCGACAAAGAACTTGCCAACGAGGTTGTGCTTATTGATGTTATCGAGGGGATGCCGCAAGGAAAGGGTCTCGATATGTATGAAGCGGCTCCGGTGGAGGGGACCGATACGCGCGTGATCGGCACAAACTCCTACGATGCCACTGCGAATTCAGACATTGTCGTCATTACTGCAGGAATTGCCCGCAAGCCCGGTATGAGCCGTGATGATTTGCAGGCAACGAATGCCGGCATCGTCAAGTCCGTCACCGAACAGGCAGTCGCGAAGTCTCCGAACTCAATTCTGATCGTGGTCTCCAATCCGCTCGACGTGATGACCTACGTCGCGTGGAAGGTCAGCGGATTCCCACGCCACCGCGTAATCGGTATGGCGGGTGTTCTTGATTCCGCCCGATTCCGCACGTTCATTTCGATGGAACTGAACGTGTCGGTTGAGGATGTCAGCGCCTTCGTCCTGGGCGGTCATGGTGATTCCATGGTACCCCTTCCCCGCTATTCCACTGTTGCCGGGATCCCATTGCCCGACATCATGGACCAGGCAACGATTGATCGTTTGGTCAAGCGGACGCGCGATGGCGGGATCGAAATCGTGAACTTCCTCAAAACGGGAAGTGCGTACTATGCTCCTTCCGCCTCTGCTGTTCAGATGGTCGAAGCAATTGTGAAAGACAAGAAGCGTATTCTTCCCTGTGCGGTGTGGCTGCAGGGTGAGTATGGTATGAGTGACGTCGTAGTTGGTGTCCCGATCAAGCTCGGCAAGAAAGGGATGGAAGAAATCATACAGATCAAGCTGACGGCGGACGAACAGGCAGCGTTGAATAAGTCAGCAGCTGATGTGAAAGCAAGTATTGCGAAGCTCAGCATCTAGCACTACGCAGAGCTTGATGCACTAAAAGAAGTCCCGGTATCTGCATATCGGGACTTCTCGTTTTATGGGTTGTTGGGACCCGCGGAAAAAGGGTATTGCTATTGAGTTTCTGATTCTCTATTCTTACAAAGTGCAAAAACGATCCCACCTAAATCACCGTGAAAACAACAACTTCTTGAGGAAGGAGGAGAACTTGAGACGAGCGACGATTTCGATTGCAGCCGCCGCACTCTTGGTCTTAATCCCACTTACCGCTGCATTCAGCGGTGGCTTTCAACTTAATGAACACGGGGCGAGAGCCATGGGTCAGGGCGGCGCATTTGCTGCCAGAGCTTCGGATCTCTCAGCGATCTACTTCAACCCCGCTGGGCTTGCATACCAAAATGGTGTTCAGGTCTACGTTGGGGTCACACTCATCATGCCAAAGACGTCATTCTTCGGTCCTGATCAGTTGAACACTAACCAGGAAACAAAGATGGTGAGCCAAACATTCAACCCGATCAACGTCTATGCATCATGTCAGATCACGGACGACCTGGTTGTGGGTATGGGTGTGAACAATCCATACGGCCTCGGCACGGAATGGCCGGCAGATTGGTCGGGAAGATTCATCAGTACGAAAGTCGATCTCCAAACCTTCTTCTTCACTCCGACGCTGGCATACAAGCTCAGCCAAAAGTTCTCCGTTGGCGTTGGGATGAACTATGCCACCGGCAAGGTTACGCTGAAGAGCGTCCTGAGCGATCCGTTCGATCCTCATGCGAACGTTTCCATCGAAGCAAACGGCACTGGCATTGGATGGAACGTTGGTGTAAAGTATCAGGCGTCGGACATTCTCTCGATCGGCGTTTCCTATCGCAGCCAGGTGAAGATCGATGCCAACGGCACAGCGACATTTGATCCCATGCGCAGCGTGTATCCAGCCGGCGATGTTTCTTCCTCTTTGACATTGCCAGCCACCGGCTTCCTTGGCATTGCCTACACTCCGATGAAGTCTCTCACACTCGAGGCAGATTACCAGTACGTCGGATGGTCCTCGTACAAGGAGCTTGCGCTTACCTTCAAGAAGGACAATTCAGTTGAGGTCTCGCCAAAGAACTACGCAGACACCTACATCCTCCGAGTCGGCGGCGAGTACACCGCGGGAGATTGGCAGTTGCGTGCAGGGTACCTCTACGACCACAGCCCGGCACCCACAGCGTATGTCGAACCCCTCCTTCCCGACGCGAACAGAAACGAAGTCAGTGTCGGTCTCGGCTACAACCTTACCAAGAACATCTCGGTTGACCTTGCATACATGTTCATCAAGTTCGACCAGCGCAAGGCTGTTGGCACTGCCATCAACTTTGATGGGACCTACAATTCTACAGCAAACCTGTTCGCTGTAGACTTCGGATATTCATTCTGATGAAAGATTGAACGACAGACACTGAACGTAATTCAAGGAGCCTCTATGAAATTAATGATGAAATTCTTTCTGATCGCGGCCGGGCTTGCAACTTTGAGCCTGATCGGATGCAGCGACTCCGCACCGAACGGGCCAGTTGCGTCGCTGGGATCGGTGACGGTCAAGAAATATGTCGCGGTTGGCAACAGCATCACGGCAGGTTACCAATCTGCTGGGCTCTACCAATCAGCCCAGGTGTACAGCTATCCTAACCTCATCTCACAACAATTGACGAAGGCCGGAGCTTCCCTCGGTAGCTTCGAGCAGCCGTACTATTCCGATCCCGGAACACCGGATGCGACAGGCAAAGCATCGCGTTATGAGATCATCAGTCTCGTGGGACCTGTCATCGGTCCGAAAGGGCTGGCTGCCGGCGCACCGACGAACATTGCTTTGACCAGACCGTACGACAATCTCGGAATTCCGGGGATACCACTCGCTGGTTTCATGGATGAGACAGGGACGTATCAGTCTCCTCCATTGGGTCGGGATGCGATCCTTCGATGGACGAGTGCGTTCCCCACTATGAAGAGTGTCTACAAACAAGCCGTCTCTCTTAATCCCGACTTGATGACATTTTGGCTTGGAGCCAATGATGTGCTGGGGTATGCGACGACGGGCGGAACCTCTCCTGCTGCCCCTACACCCACGACGACATTCACTGCTCTCTACACGCAGGCACTGGCCAGCATTCGCGCGTCTCTTCCGAACGTGAAACTGGTTGTCGCAAACATCCCGGACGTGAAGGCGATACCGTTCTTCAATACTGTTGGTCCCGCCGTGGCAGCTAAAATCGGTGCGCTTGGACTGAAGCTGTATTATCAGAAGGCGGGTGAATCAGGTGTAGCGAGCGGGTCGACTACGCTTACGGAAGCAAATCCTCCTCTTCTGACGTTGGTCGGCATGGCATATGCACCCTACCTCGGCCAGCCGACAGGGCTCTTCTATCGAGCGAATGGAATCCCGTACGCCACGGTTCATGCGCTTGGCATCGACACAACGCAGCCGTTCGGATTGCATCCACAGAATCCATGGCCGAATGCCCTGGTGCTCGACGCGACTGAGCAGACCAACTGCACAAACGCGATCAATGCTTTTAATGCGACGATTGCCAGCGTGGCGGCTGCCAACGGGGCTGCGGTTGTTGATTTCTTCGCTTTCTTCAACAATGTAGCCGCGAATGGCTATTCCCTCGCAGGAGAAACATACACAACAGCATATATCGAAGGCGGCCTGTTCAGCCTCGATGGAGTTCACCCATCTTCACGTGGATACGGCATCGTGGCGAACGAGTACATCAAGGTCATGAACGCGAAGTTCGGAATGAGCATCCCGCTCGTCGATATTTCCCAGATCCCCGGTATTCCTGCCCCGTTGGGAAAGATCTCTTCTCAAAACGGGCTCCCAGTGCTCCCCCTCGATGCACTCAAGGATTTCCAGAGGATGTTCGGGGCGACGGATCTTCGATAAGATCCTCGAAACCCGATTCGGATTCATCACAAAAAAGCCCGGAGGCGAATTGCTTCCGGGCTTTTTCTTGTACACATGATGCAGCTTATGTGGAAATCGCAGGCTTGAGGCAAAAAAATAGGAGACTCAATGTGGTCCCAACTGCGTTCCAACCGATAATCGGTAACTCCTATCCGAGGTGCCTCAGGTTGATCACAAGTTCGACCTCTGTTCCTTCGCGCGAGACTTTGAACGAGACTTTGTCCATCAGTGAGCGCATCAGAAAAATTCCTCTCCCGCTTGTCTTCAGGAGATTCTTTTCCTCAAGCGGATCGGGCACATCCTCCGGATTGAATCCCTTCCCCTGATCACGGACGCGGAACACGAGCTCATCCTTGCTCAGGACACATGTGACGTGAACCGTCTTGTTTGGATTGCCTTTGTTGCCATGGAGGATGCCGTTATTCACGGCTTCGGTACCTGCTACCAGCAGGCGGTAATACGTACCGTCATCGAGCCGTGCCGCCTCGTTGATCTGCTGCAGAAAGGGCTCGACCTTCCGGATCTCCTTCGGATCACCTGTGCACTCAAAGGTGAATGTCTGCGGATGAAACGCCTGGCGCGGATGAGCAACTGCTCGCGATCGTTTTTGACGAGGGGATTTCTTCATCAGAGTGAGTAGTTGAGTTTCAAGAAGATGTTCGGAATTGTTCGAATCAATTGCCCGTCCTGCCTTTGCGTTTCATTCCATCCTTCCAACACAACGCGCTGGAAAGCGGTTCCTTGCCATTCCAAGGTAACTGTCGGGCCGGAGGACTCCACTTGATGGTCAAACGTTCGAGTCCCGGATTGATATTTGTACCGATCCTGACCAAAGTGCCGGAATCCAACGCCCAGCCGGAGCCCTTTTGCGGCAGTATACATCAGTTGTGGCCAGTATGACTGTTCGACGAAATAGTCCTGCGGACGCTCCTTGAACTCACTCCACGTCAAGATTCCCCGTTCGTAGACCCTTATTTCTCCTACGAAGGCAGCGCTCAGGAGTTGTGAAAATCTGACCACTGTGGAGTCCAGCCATGAGGCTTGCCGGAAGGAAAAGCTCTTGGTGAGCGTTCCCTGATCCTCGAAATCATATACCGTGTAGTTTCCCAGCACCTCTGCATGGTTGACCGTGCGAAAGCCGCTTGACGGGGCGTAGACGACTGTAGGTGAGAACCGAATCACCCTGTTCCAGTTGTTGTTCGCGCTCTGAACATTCTTCAAGTACACCAGGTGACTCAGCGAGACATCTGCGGCGAGGCCGAGAGTGAGACTGCTACTGAACCTGTGAACCTCTTCGAGACCGAGTGTGACGAGAAGCTCGTCACGGTCATCGACGTTTGTGCTGTCCGGCGTATCGTATCGTAAGATACTTGCTGAGCCCGCAAAGTTCAACTGATCTGCTTCGGATAGGAGCGAGAAAATCTGTGAGGAGAGCGTGGTTCGTTTTGAGATATTCTCCAGTCTTCGTTCCGATCGCTGCTGTCGATCAAAAAGGGACGCCGGAACCCCGTCCTCTTCCGTTACCGTGTGCCTCTCTTCGCCTTCGCGATATGAGAGGTTGACTATCAGGTTCAACCAGTACGCAGGCTGATAGATAGTCCCGGCCTCCCCGTAGAGCTGCGTTTCCTGGATGCGTGTATCAAGAAGAGAATTGGAAGTCACCGTCAGGACCTTGTAGTTGAGTCCGCGGTCGATGATGCGGTTCAGCAGACCTCCGCGAAAGACGAACTGCATCTGTTCAGAGGGATGGTATTCGAGCTGGTCGGAAAACGTATACGATGATGCGTCTCGCCGGAAAATATTGTTCGCTGTTTGGTACACCCGTTGGACGTCAGGGTCTGCAGCCGTGTAGAATTCCCTCCTGAGATGATCGAACGAGAAAAGGATCTGGTTGTTCCCGTCCGGCCCGAAGTCCCTGAGAAGAGAAACATCGACGCCGGCTGTTTCAGGCCGGCGACGCGTCAGCAATGACTGGGACCATTGTCCGCTGAAGGAACCCCGGAACTCCTCGAGACGAATTCCTTCGGCTTCGGCGTTGGCTTGATACGAGAATCCGCGGTCGAGCTCGTCTTGCTGAGCATCGATCTCGTAGCCAGCCATTGCTCCCACAGAGACCCGCGACGAAGGTGTGAATCTCACACCGGCAAGGAACTGATGCTGACCAAGTTTCGTCAGATCGATGGCACGGTTATCAGACAAGACGGACGACACCTGCTGTGCGCGCGCTTTCCACTGATCATTGAGGGGCATCGCCACAATGAGGCTGTCGTCATACTCATCCTGGTTTGACGGCAGCTCAGAGCGTATGAGACGTGAGCGGAGCAACTGACGGAACATGACATCGATTCCGTTGAACTCCCGATCGAAGAAGATGCTTCCATTCCAGGTATAGGTATTCAGGACGCGGTCGAAGCTCAACGATGAGACGCGAAGACTATCCTGGGGATGAGAAAAGGAAAGGCGGGCCGGCTCCTGAGCGACCGACATAACCGTCGCTGAGAAGAGCAACACAACTGTCATTGCGAGCATCATGAATCCGCGGAAGAACGACGCAGAAATCTGTCGCTCATCCGCTGCACACCTCGAGTTGCTCTTTACATCCATAGACGTTCGTGAAAGAGTCTTAAGAATCGGTCCCTATCCACCGTCAGCGCAATATTCACACGTCCGCGTTTTCCCGAACGAGCCGTCTTGAAATCCGTAACAGTCATCCCACGCGTGAATTCACCTTTTGTCTCGACATCGACGTACGTCGTGCGGGTTCGCACAAGCCCCGGGTCGACGGCAACGGCCACTGCCATTGGATCGTGGAGATATCCTCCGTTGAAGCCCCGCGTTGCGAGATGGTAGCGCATATAGTCGCGCGTCATTTTCAGTACAGTCATCGCGACGTTGCTTGCTCGACGCGCAGCCCGGTATTCCATTTCTTTCCTCATCAGAACGACCTGGTGAGTGACATCGAGAGGAATCACGGTGACCGGGATTCCGGAATTGAGGACAGCATGCGCTGCCTCGGGATCAACAAAGTAGTTGAACTCCGCAACCGGGCCGGTGTTGCCGGGGACGCGAAATGCGCCACCCATGGTGATGATACGTCCAGCCTTGCGCATGACTCGCTGATCTGATTTCAAGGCGAGGGCAAGGTTTGTCAGCGGTCCGATGGCAACTATTGTCGCTTTCGATCCGTACCGGTCGCAAAACTCAAGGATGGTCCTGACACCGTTCCCCGTCTTGTACGGCTTCACCGGAGGCAGCAATTTCGAAACGCCCCCGAGCCCGTCAGATCCATGCACTTCCGACGCGATCACGAGCGGCCGACGGATTGGACGCTTTGCTCCCTGGGCAACGACTGGGCGATCCTTTATCTGAAGGAGATCAAGGACACGGTGGACATTGCGCGTGCACTTATGCACTTCGATGTTTCCTGCCACAGTCGTTATGGCTTTCACCGAGAGTTCGGGGGAACGGAGAGCAAGGATGAGTGCAAGGGCGTCGTCGACGCCGATGTCGGTATCTATGAGAATGGGTTTGGGCATTGCCTTTCTCCAGTGCAGATCGATACAATCGTGAAGCGAAACGTTCCTTAGGCGGCCTGGATAGAAATTGTCGGTTCACGATAATGTGACGCAACCATTTGGATCTCGTGAGCGTCAGTTACTTTCTCTTCAAAGAGAAAGTAACCAAAGAGAACTTCCGAAATCATAACGCACATCAACGTCCCCCAGCACGCGTGACATGATTTCCGTGCAGATGATTTGGATCGATTATCTCAGTGATTGCATTTGCACGGAAATCAAAGGCTCTCCGTCAGATGCCCTAAGCGCCAGCCGATAATTTCGGTAGCGCGGGACTATTGGAATGCAAAGGCTACAGTTGCCCCCGCGACTTACGGCTAACCTGTAATGATGTCCCGCCAAGTGTAGGCCGCAGAGAAGGCAAATGATTTTCGGGCCTTCTCTGTGCTAATGAACGAGAAGTTGCCAGACAACGACGGTGAGATGGTCTTCGTTTCCGGAAAATACTCGGCTGCGAGCAACCGACTTTCGACCTCTGTCCAGGTCTCGGGAGCACAGACAAAAAACGCGTCGTGCGCAGGGAGAACGGAGGACTCTGCACATTGGCGGACAGCTCTGGCAACATCATTCACGTGGATGTAGGCCCAGAGATTCTTCGACCACTTCTGATATTCATTTCTCAGCTGCTCATACATTTTGATTTCGTTTGGCTCCGGGACCCAAATCCACGGCGGCCGGAGGCAAATTGTCTGCATTCCTGTCCGCCGGGTGAATCCAAGGCAGAGCCCTTCGCAAGTCACTTTGCTCAGACCGTAAGGATCTTGCGGACGCTGAGGATGATGTTCGTCGATTTGCAGGTACTCGGGCCACATTCGTGTGGTGGAGAAGGCAAATCCCAGGACTGACTCACTGGAGATGAAGATGAGCCTGCGAATGCCATTCGCAGCGCAAGCTTCCAGCACATTGAACGTTGCGAGGGTATTCGTCCGGAATACTTTTTCGGGAGGGTCGTTCAGCGGATGAGGAATGCCAGCAAGATGAACAACGAGGTCGAATCCTTTGACGTGCTTTCTTACTGCCCCCTCATTCAAAAGATCAACCTCGAGAAAAGGGAGATCAGTCCGGTGCGGCTTTTTCACATCAAGGTTTTCGACCTGATGGGATGAGGCGAGTTCGTCCACGACGTACTTCCCCACCATCCCACTTCCTCCTGTTACCAGAATCTTCATGCCACAATCTCCGCCGAATCTCCCCGTGCAGGGATCGCAATGTTGCTGTAGCCGGCCTCCTTCAGCTTCTGTGAAAGTTGCTGGGCCTGCGTGAGCTCGCCATGGACCAGAAATGTCTGTTTCACTCTCGATTTGTCCATGGTCTGTGCATATCCAACGAGTTCGTCCTGCCCCGCGTGGGCAGAAAATGAATTCAGGATGGCGACTTCGGCTTTCAGCGCGTGAGGCTCGCCGTATATTCTTACCTGCGGTTGTCGCTCGACGATTCTTCGCCCCAGCGTATGTTCGGCCATGAATCCGACCACCAGGATCGTGTTCTTCGGGTTTTCAATGTTATTGGCGAGGTGATGGAGAATCCTGCCACCTTCGCACATACCGGAAGAAGCGATGATCATGCAGGGGCCATCGATGTCGTTGAGTTTCTTGGATTCTTCCACACTTCGGATATACTTCAACCGGCCAAAACCGAACGGATCCTCATGTTCAACGATGTATTCCATCGTTTCCTTGTCGAAACACTCCGGATGCATCTTGAACACCTCGGTTGCGTTGACGGAGAGCGGGCTATCCACGAAAATCGGGATTGGAGGAAGAATTCCGGCATCATTGAGCTCGAACAAGACATAGAGAAATTCCTGTGTCTTCCCAACGCTGAACGACGGGACAATCAGCTTGCCTCCGCGGTCGATTGTTTTCTGGATAATCTCCATGAGGCGTTGTTGCATCCCTGCGATCGGCTCATGAATTCGCGCGCCGTAGGTGCTTTCTGAGATCCAGAGATCGACGTCGCCGATTGGCTCGGGATCTTTCAGGATGGGCATGTTCTTCCGGCCCAGGTCCCCCGAGAAACCGATGACTTTGGTTCTTCCATCCTCTTTCGTCTCGATACGCGTTACGGCGGAACCAAGGACATGTCCGGCATCGAAGAACGAAATCGTAACACCGTCAGCTATTTCGGTGCTTTGCCCATAGCGCACAGCGACCATTTGCACCACTGTTTGCTCGACATCCTCTGAAGTATACGAAGGCTCGACTGGAGGTTCTTTCCTTTTCCTGCGCTGTTTGTTCACAAACTCAACGTCACGCTCCTGGAGATATGCGCTATCATACAGCATGACATTGCTGAGATCGCGCGTGGCGCTTGTCGCGTAAATCGGGCCTTTGAATCCATTTCGCACGAGATTCGGCAGATTGCCGGCATGATCGATGTGTGCATGCGATAACACAACCGCATCAATGTCCGACGGGTCAAACGGGAAGTTCCTGTTTCTCTCGAATGCCTCTGCCCTCCTGCCCTGGAAGAGACCACAATCGAGGAGGATACGGCTGCCGTTCACCGAAAGGAGGTGCATGGAACCTGTTACAGTCTGCGCAGCGCCGAGGAATTGGATTTTCATTTGCAGGTATTCCGTTGGTGTTGGTTGCCAAAGTATGCAGAAGTGACTAGAGAAGCAACGAATGAACCGATCGACCCTTACCAGCAGAAATTACACAGAGTTCCACAGAGGGGCACAGAGATCCACGGATATGTCACTCTCTGTGTCTCTCTGTGTTACGCTTTTGAGGTCACACAGTGTGCAACGGAGATGTCGTTCTCTGTGTCTCTCTGTGTTAGGCTTTGGAGATTACACACTTGCCCGCCAATCTTTGTGGCGGGGAGGGCCACAGAGGAGCACAGAGATCCAAGGAGGCACACAGAGACGTCACCTTCTGTGGATCCGTTCTTGAAAGTCCTCGCGTCTTCAAAGAGAGGTTGGTGTCTGTGGACTCCCCGTCTGCCTTCATAGGTTGTTGCATCGGCGGGAAGGTGTGTAACGTTTTCGGTCGTTGGACAAAAGGGCAGAGACGTTAGCAGCAGAGTCCGAACAAGTGAATGAACAAGTCATCAACACTACCCGGCGCGGTTCAGGTAATCTGGACTTTTATGTAGACGTACAATATTGTAACTTATCATATGAGTACCTCAGGACAGGTTATCGTGGACGACAAATCATCCACCGGCGGCAGATGGTGGCTAGCCGTTTCCATAGCAGCCTGTCTGATCACGGTCGCATACACTGCCTGGCCAGTGTTTCGGAATCCTCAACTGGAACCGGACGATTATCGGTATCTTGAGCAAGTTCGACTTCTGAGGCAGGATTTCTTGGGAAATATCTCAAGAGCCTCCGTAATCGAAAACAAATGGGACCAGCTGTGGTGGATCGATGTACACGAGAAAGTGCGGTTCTTCCGGCCAATCGTCGTATTGAGCTATTGGCTCGACATTGCCATCCACGGGAACAATGACCCTCTGAGTCTACTGAGCACTAATATTCTTATCTATTCCACGTGCGTTATTCTCGTCTGCCTTATTCTTTATCGTTGGATCGGCCAGGGCTTGCCGTTCTTCGCAAGCTGTGTTCTCTTTTCAGCATTTGTCGCCCATGGCGAGGTAATGTGGTACGTGGCAGGCCGCACTGATTCGCTAGCCGCGCTCTTCCTGCTCAGCGGTCTAACGTTGCACATTTACGGGAAGCAACGTCCTGCGCTGCGGTGGTGGGCTGTGCCTTGTTTTGTCTTCTCTCTTCTCACGAAGGAGCTTACTGCCTTCCTACCTCTTATTCTCATTCTGAGTGACCTGTGGATCGAGATCAGGGCTGTGAATGTGAAAGCCCTTCTTAAGCAGGAATGGAAGCTTTATGCGACATATGTGGTAATCGCGGCCAGCTTCTTCGCGATTCGCCTCCAGTTCATCTCAGGGTCGGATACTGGCTATCCCTATCCGTATTTCGTGACGCTCAGAAATCCCAATTTTCTATCTCACCTCTTCGGTCAGCTGAATAGTTATTGTGCCAACCTACTCTTCGCTATCGAAACCATCCCTTTCAAAGTCTGGACTGATTTCGAATTAACTGAAAGCCTCAGTGGTGCGGTGCCGGGAATTGCCATCTTCGTTTTGTGTTCTGTTTTCCTGATTCGAGAAAGGAAATACTGGATACTAGTGCTGGTGGGACTGGTATCTTGGGTCCCGATAATGTTTGTATACCAAAGTGAGCGTTACTTGTTCTTACCCTCTTTCGCGGTGGCGGGGGCAGCTGGATTATTCTTGGCAGAGTTGAATCACAGAAAATGGAAGATCTACTATCCCGCCTTGCTATTGTGTATTGTCTGGATGGGACACCAAGCATATTTTCTCCAAGCGAAGAACAAAAACATCAGCGAGCTACGCCTCGCGGAGAGGATAGGAAGACAACTCCGCGATCTCAAGCCTTCCATCGTTAAGGGGAGCAAACTCCTTCTCCTCAATCTTCCTGGAGATATCTTACAGGATCAGTTCATCGAGGATCAACTTCGCGTACAGCTGGATGATCCGAAATTGGATGTCACCGTAGTAACTCCCATGCCCGAGCTCTTCGATATGGGAACCAACATGACTGTAAGCAAGGAAGGCGAGAACACGTTCATTCTCACGGATACTCCGGTGATGGTACATGGGGAGGATCATTTTCCCTGGGTGAAACTTGATACCGCTTCGAAGTATACCACGAGATCAGGAATCATCATTGAAGTTTTGGAGGCGGAGGAAGACGCCTGTGAAGCCCTCCGTTGTGTACTACCCCATCGTCTTAGTGACTACATTCTTCTGAAATGGGATCCCGCTCCTTCAACCACCATGCTCTCTGCGAACACGGCAAGTATACGCACCCCTAACAGCCGGAAACTGCTATCGAAAGTACAAATCCTGACTCCGTGACTGTCATCTTGAACGGCTGACGGGCAAGGATGCCCATCAGCAGTCGAATAAAGCACGGAGACCATCAGGGCTGATTTCACAAATTGCCAGATCAAGTGCAGCATGAGCACGCAAATGATTCAGCGATCTATGAATAATTGGTTCAAAATCGATTATGCTTTTGAGTGACAGGAGAGATGTTGTTCTCTGTGAATCACTTTGTCGCGTGTTTGTGTTCACGGATGAGGGAGTACAAAAACCGCAGAAGAGCAGAGAGGTGTTGGGCCAGGTGGTGGTACACAGAGTTCCACAGAGCTGTCGTTCTCTGTGTTTCTCCCTGACTGCCGGCAGGCAGGTGTGTTATGCTTTTGAGGTTACGAAGGACTCACTTGGTGCCATTGAGCTTTGCACACGCCTCCTCGGCCGCCCTTCTCGATTGGAACGCACCAAGAAGAACGCTGTATGACGCGCGGCCGGTCTCTGAGGTGCCTTTCCGGACAGTCGCGGGGAGATTGGTCCACTTCGCAAGTCGCGCTGCCACCTCGTCGGCTGCAGCTTTTGTCGGCCACCTCGAGTGCTCGATGACGAAAATGCGCTTTGCAGCAACGAAGACCACAGTGCATACGGTCTCTTTGGGCTTCGGCGCAGACTGTTGCGGGGCAATTTCTGGCTTTTTGATCTCAGGCTTCTTGTTTTCAGGCTTTTTATTCTCCGGCGGTGGAGCCTTCTCGATGATCTTTTTCTTCTCAGGTGCAGCTTCGACCGGTACTTGTTTAGGAGGAGCAACATAATTCTCTGCCGCGAGCTTCGTGAGCGCAATCTCGAGGTTCTCGATGATGTCTCCCTGAGGTGTGTGATGCACTGTTACTGAGAGCGGACCATCCTTCTGGACTGCCTGAAGGAACTGAAGCTGTGAGGGATCAACGGTGAGTGTATAAATCCCCGGCGCGACATTCATCGCATAGAAACCGCCGTCTGTAAACGTACGAAGTGTATCCCCCGAGAATCCATCAATTGATCGCATGATGATGCGACTACCACTCAAGGGGGACCGCATTCCCTCCTTTTCGAGGTAAACAGTCCCGGAAACGGTCCCACCGCGATAGAAGGGAATCTCGATCCGCTTGAACTGATTCGGATCGACGACAAAAGAGAATTTGTCGGTCGTCGGCACAAGATTGGGATCAATCTGCTGTCTGTCGATCTCCAGATTGTATCGGAAGTAGCCCTGCAACTGCGATACCCGGATGACGCTGTCCCTGCCAAGCTCAATCTTCCCCATACCGTCAATCTTGACCCCCTTCGCAGGGATGAGCTCGTCGCCGGCATCATAAATGCCGTTATTATTGTTATCGACGAACAACACCACATCAATGCCCCCTCTGCCGATCTCCTCGCGGTTTGACAGGAACGGCGTGCCGCTATTTTGATCAAGTACCACCGAGCCGTAGAGCGAGTGACGCGACGTGTTGCTGCCATTCGATCCATTATAGGCCGAAGACGTGCGTGTGAAATTCAAGTCCATGATCAGCCCGGCCTGCAGCGAAATAGACTTGGTTGCAAAAATGCGTTCAAATCCCAGGTTGAACTGGAAGATCTGCATGAACGTCTTGGATACCTGAAAACTCGCATCCTGAAAGGTCTTGCCATGCAAATCGTACGTTGCTACGCCGCGCAGAAGAAATGCCTGCAAAAAATTCGGAAGGAACGACCCCCGGGGAGTGACGTACATAGCCGTTGCCGAGAGAAGGCCATTGCCCGCAAAACCCAACTGTCGCACACCGGTTCCGGTCATCACCTCGCGATAGCTCGCCAACAGCTGCACGCCGGTAAGACGCGTTGAAAGATCGAGACGTGTTGACAATCGTTTGCCAGATGCCGCGTCCAGGTAATCCTCTGAGATTCTGAACCCGGTGCCGGTAGAAACAAACGTAAGAGGCAGGTAAAGAGCCAGACTTGCGGTCTGCTGAGGTGATAAGCCCAGAAGGGAATCGGTCACCACATATTTCGCATACTGGGCGAACACGCCGGCATTGGAGGCAAAGAGGGCGTTCGCATCAATGCGGTAATACGCATCCGGTGCCACATCCACGTTGACAATGTACTCGGAAAACAGCCTTGACGAGAATCCAGCATCGTAAATCGGCTTCTCGAGACCGCTGTTGTAACTGCGCTCGAGACCTCCTTTGAGCGTTAGCCAGTTAGTGGCGCCGTACAGCAGATTCGCATTTCCGGAATAGACATCGTTCGCCAACGTCAAGTTGCGATCCGCCTTGCCTGCCTGGAGATCGTAGCTCAGAACGCCCTTAGGCACAAACGCAAATGGGACCTGGACCTGCTTCTCTACGACGTTGATATCGCCGTATTTGGAAAACGTTTTCACCGCGATCCGCATCGTTCCGTATGTGAGCGGAAACTGGAAGCGGTAGTAGCCAGCCGCGTCTGTTTTCTGGAAATCAATCAAGCGATCATTAAGATACAACTCGACATCTGATTCGGGATCGGTGTATCCATCGATGACATAGTTGTCAAACATGACGCGCGGCTCGACGGGTTCGTTTGATAGCGCGATGCCGGTGACTCTTGGAATAAAGTCGCTGCCGGTGGTAATCTGCCCCGCCGTGAAGGAACTGAAGTAGTCATTCTCCCGCACAACGTAGCACCAGCGGAGGTCGTTGAACAAGGCAGCCTGCCCCGAAGCGCCGACCAAGCTCCCCTGCAGATCCCCTCCTGCTACTTCTCCGCCGCCGGTGAACGTGTAGCTGGTTCCCTGCGAGGAGAGGTTGTTCAATAAAGTAGTCACATCGTAGTCCAGGACCACTCCGCCGAGGAGAGAGCGCTCACGACCATAACGCAGGGGAAATTTGACTCGTGTGACGGTTCCGCCCCCCATCTCCGAACGCTTCAGCTCGTTCCTCCTGCGGACCAGGGCAGGAAGTTCCTTCGTCGTTTCAGCAACGATCTGAAGCCGGTTAATGTTGATGGTACTCGTGACGCCGAAAATCTCGTCGAACTTTTCGGGCGAGAGGTAGATATCCATCTCCCCTTTGAACATATCCTCCTGCGTAAGCTGGTAACTCTTGTCCCCAACGCTAATCGTGCGACTGACCGGATCGATGATCATCGGGAATGCGGAAGAAAGATACGTTCCTCTGATGATGTTATGCCCTTCGACGGTGTAATAGACTTCGAAGAGGTTAAACAATTCCATCACAGGAAGGTAGACCCGATCGCTTCTCACTGCGACAGAGATGTTATAGCTCCCCAGATCCTTGAGACTGAAGCCAAATACCACTTCTTCGTATTGCGGGGATTGCTGCGCTGATGAAATGGAGGGAGCAAAGAGACAGAAGAACAACGAAAAGCTGAACCCAAACAATAGGTTTCGCTTAGCAAAAAGCAACGGGACGACAGGATGAAGCCGCGCAGGCGACTCGATCCTGACAAGTCTGGAAGCCATCTCAAAGACACCATCGATGATCAATATGTCATTCCCGGTCGAGGTACCAGGTATCCACCCTGCGCTGCCTGGACGCTCGACTTACGAGTCTAATGAAGGAATCCTGCGAAAACGAGTCCCCGAAGAGGTCCTCTGGACCTTCAGATCTTTCGGGTGGGAGTGACAACCGTTTCTGAGATGCATTTTCGTTTCTTGGTGTCTTGAACAGGTTTCGCCACTGGGCTCACAAAGAAGGCGATCCCAGTTCGAAGGACAGGAAGCCCGCGCCCGAGATCGCAAACCATTACTGGATATTTACGGCCACTTCTTTAGTTACCGTCGGTGCCTGCAACAGATCCTCCGTCGCGACATCCGACCTCTTCGTATCAAATGTCAGCACAAGCCGGTGCTCACCCTTTCCCGCCTTTGAGAGGTCGATCACCATCTTGTCCTTCATGCGAAAATAGATCGCCACCGTCTCCTCGGACAAAGCCACCCTTTCATTTGCAGGGGAATACAACTCTGCCTTTGCGCTGCCAATGAAAGGAGCAGTCCCCGTTCGCTCGACATCCGCAACAACCGTCAGCTTCTTGTCCTTGAACGATGTGCTCACATCATGTATGGTCAGACCGGTAGACACATTTCCTTTCCGGTAGAAAACGGGGAGGATCTGGTCAAACCTGAAACTGATCTGAGCCGAGACGGAGTCAGTCAGTTTTCTTTCGATGTCAGCGGACTTCCGGTTTGAGGTGATCTTTACCCTCGTGAAATAAAAGGCACCTTTAGCAGCAGTGTTGCTGCGCACCTGCAACCTGACAGTTTGTTCTTGCCTGGCGGCCAACAAAAAAGTGCGTGGATATGCGCGGACCATCGGGTTCAGCGAATACGTTTTGGCTGCGGAAGTATCGTTGTACTCCATTCTAGCATTCCCCGCACTGTCAGCATCGGGATATCCGAAAGCAAAGCCGATGCTCACTTCTTGAGGAGATGCAGAATTGTTTGTGATATACAGGTTCCCAATTCCGCTCCTCGAATCAATGAACAGCATCGAGGGGGCTACCGTTACCTGCGAGAAAAGCATTTCTGTCCCCGAGAGCATCGCGAATAACAGAAGGGCAAAGATGCCGGCACGGCGGAAGGAATGTAGGTGTCTCATAAAGATACTTCCATTGTTTGTGGGAGAGGGTATTGGGCTCTGGCGCGAATTGAATATATCATATCGAAACTGACGACTCCTGAGTATCTCAAATAATGGCATTCAGGAAGCCCGAAAAGCAAGGGCTTCCTAAATGACCTTTTATTAAAGCAATTACTGCTGATAAATGCAACGATTTTCTATTTGTACTCAACTGTAAAATTAACTAAACCTGCAAAAGGACCTGTTTCTATTCCTGTTGTCACAGATCCTCCAATCCACAGACGGAAATTGCCTGTGCCACCCGTCGTCACGTCAGCTGTTGAGGTCAAAGGACCTGAGGTCGCTTGATTGGCGTTAGATGCGTCGCCAGTAACATTAAGCGTCACAGTCAAGTCGGTTTTGCCACTTTGTTTCAGTGCAAGGGTCGAAGGCCAGGTTACCAGAACGTGTGTTGTGGGTTCTGCAGTGATTGTGATCGTGCCGGCGGCATGTACGGAACCCACATATGAATTGACTAGGTTTTGTGGATCTTGGATAACCGTGGTGCTCACCGCAACATTACCAAATAACAAGTCCGATTGATTAAGTGATATGGCCGACAAAACATTTGCCGTAGCATTGAGATCTTTGTTGACAAGAGTCTGTGCCTGTACGTTGCCGGCGACCAAAACCACCAGCAGCACTGCCAACAAGGCAGAACTACAGAGATTGCGTAACATATGTACCTCCATTGAATTGTATGTTGTTTGAGAAAATCCCTCCTCACGAAGAGACCGTTTGTGAAACGAAAGCGACATCAATTACATGAACTCGACAGTCACGGTCGAGACCGGCATCGGGCCTTCATTTTTTCTATCCTCCTTTCGTTGATCGACAAGAAAAAAAACATACGCGACAAATAGTGGATTGTCGAATTGCATCGAACGCTTTAACAGACCGTTATTTCTTAATCTGAATTCTATCGGATTCTTATTGGTAATCGTTGCTCGCCTGAAATATGTCGTCCCGTCGTTCAGATACCCGCACGTGATGCGCGTTGCATCTGAACTATTGCTGCTTTGGCGCGTCCCTGCCGGCGTCGTAAAACTGAGCAGCACTGTGATGTTCTCGTACGCCGAGATCAAGAACCCAGAACCGAGACTGACGGAATCCGCTCCCCTCGTTCGGCCCTGAAACATCTCAGTCTGCTGTGGCATCTCATCTGCAAAGATACGTCGCGCACCTTCATCCATCCTCGCGACACTCACCGATGGTGATGCATTGACCCTGACCCTCAGCGTTTGTTTGATCTGGGCCTGACACTCGCTCATCAACGTGGCGGTCAACGCCATCAGAGCGACAGAAAGTGTGGCCGCGCAGCAGTCGAAACGAATCCATCGATATTTCGTCATAGTTCGCTCATTAGTACTGAACGCTCACATTGACCGTTCCTGTGTAATATCCTGCCGACACGTTCCCCACCGGCCCCAACGTACCATAAAGAAACAAATACGCCTTGATGGATGGCGGTGTATATCCGCCATGTGCAGGAGTCGGAGGCGGTGCGGGTACGCCCGACGTCCTACGTAGCATCGGAAGCGTTATTGATGTGAATCCGCCTGGTATCTGCACGGCGACACCCTTTGCGGCGCTGAGCGTCGATCCGAGGTTCGAATACGCGAACTGGCAGGTAAACGGTATCTGGTTGCCCGGTCCCCCCGCACCAATTGTGAGGTACGGGTCAGGTGTAATTGTTATCGTAATATCCCGTGTTGCATCGCCGGTGATTTCAATCCACTGACATGCGTCGTCATTCAGCGTAATAGTCACCGACGTATTGCTGTTGCTGGCGATGATCGGTTGCTTGGCATTGAAGTTCAAGTTTCCGCTCACCGTCGCCGAGAGTCCCTGAGAAGTTGTATAGATTCCAAAGTTGATTCTCTGAGCCACCACAGGGCTCGCTGTCAACAAAGTCAGTGCGAGGACCCATCCCCGTCGGGACATTATGTGCATAATTGGCATCACAGGATGTACTCCAGCTCGATCGACAATTCCATGTAATAGTTACCAGGTACGATGTTTTCTATGCCTGACAGACGTCCTCCCACCCAGAGATAGTACACTCCCTGGTCACTCAGACGGATCTGATTGTTCTGCGTAAGCAGGATGGACTCTCTCTGGATAAGGTCGGGTCCTCCGCTGAGGTTGTAGGCGAAGTACAACTGCGATCCACCCGACTCGTGACGGAGGATCGACTGCCTTTCAAACGTCACGCGTACCAGACTATTCGGACTCCCGATGATTTTCATCTGCCCCGCACGCGAGTCGTTCTGCGGATTCACGGTGAGATCTGCGGGAGAGAGGCTACTGAGTTCATAATCCATGTCCTTCATGACGATCAGGTCCACATTGCCCACGACAGTTGCAGAGGCGGTGATTGTCGCCACGGCGCGATTCGACCTGCCCGATTGTGCCTGTGCGAAGGAGCCAGTGACTACGCTGATCGCCAACAAGTATTTGAAGAATCTCGTCATTTCAGCAGGATCATTTTTTTTGTTTGAACGTTCTTTCCCACGATCATTCTGCAGTAATACACGCCGCTCGAAGCACCCCTGGGGGTCCATACGACCACATGTCTGCCCGCAGGATACTCCTGGTCAGTCACCGTCGTGTACTTCTGCCCCAGGATATTGAATATTTGAATCGTTACGCGAGAACGCGAAGGAACAGAGAACTGAATATTCGTGCTCGGGTTGAACGGATTCGGATAGTTTTGCGCGAGTTCCGGCGTGGAGGGCAAGTAACTATCCAAATTATCGTGTGCAGAGACCACCAGACGGAAGCGGGACGCAGAAGTACCCTTGAACAACTTGGCAGCCGGGACGGTGTGCACGACTGGCCAGGGCAACACGGTCATCGAGCGCTGGTTGGATCCAGCGCCCGACTTCTTCTGCAAAAAGGCACCGGCCGAAGGGACCAAATCCGTTGGAGTGTCGTAGCGGAACGCCAGCTCACCGCCAGTAGTCATTGTGTACGCCTTGCCCGTCGAGTCGTCCATGAGCTTGATGACCCATCCGGTCGGAAGCTGTCCGTTCATTTTCCAGGTGAGGTTGAAGGACCCGCTAAACGGCTGAGTACCGGTTGTTCCCCCGACATACAGCGGAAGCGATAACGGATCTCCAAAGCCTGTATCAGGCAAACTCTGGATCTGCATTGCTGGCTGGCCTTGTCCGGCAACTGAGTAGAGTATCAGGTATTTATCCGAGAGCGGAACCAGACTGAAGGCATCGTACGGATCGTACGTCAGCTTTCCGTTGTGGCTGAACATCAGATACGCATGCTTCTGAAGTCCATTAGCTGAGAGCTCTAATTCGAGAACGGGCGTCGACACGATGCTGCTCGTGTCTTTCATCACAGAAGCAGCTCCCGCAAGAGATGCCGACTTTGCGACGCTCGTGTCTTTCTTCCCGATGGAATCTGCTGCAACCGCTGCCAACTTGCCGACACCCGCGTTTATCTTTCCGAGGAAACTGCCGCCCGTCGATTTCACCCCGTTTGCAACTGTCAGCTGAGGGCTGGCGGCGTTTGCTTTCACCCAAAATGCCTGAAACGGCGCAATCTTTCCACTGCCGAGGTTGCCAGTGGAGCCATCCCACGTTTTGTAGTCGCTGATGGATGGATCCCAGACATAGATCGTTAAATCCATGTTCGGCCTTGTCCACCCCGAGGAAGCATCCCAGTCGATGGTGGAAGGAGTCGGGTTGCCGACCAGGTTCCATCCATAATCCGCCCTGTTGGTATCCACGTAGGTCGTGGCTGAAGATCCAATAAGAGGGCGTGGGGTAGCTGTGACGTGGAAGTCGAATGCCGTGGTAAGCGGATATTCTGTGCCTGTGGCAGTCATCCTCAGCGGAAGGACATCGCTATAATACTTGCCGGCTGTGTCAGATTTTTCTGTCCCGGCGAACACATAGAACATGTAACCCCTTCCAAGCGTTACCCCATCGGTAGTGGCTGAGGGGCTTCTCCATGCCTGCAAAGAAGTCCCCTGGCTGGTTTCATCCCACCAGAGCAGATTGGGTTGCAGCGTAGAATAACTCGAGCCCGTAAAGCCCTGCGTGACGAGGGGGGGAGCGAACATCGAGTCAACCGCCACATTGTCGGGAGCTGACAGCATACGCCACCCATCGACGCCGGTGAGTGTAGTTCGCACCTGAAGCATCGGTGTGCTGCTGGTGAGGTTGATATAATTCGATCCTTCATCGAGAATGATTTTTCCGGATCCTGTTGATATAGAAGCACCGGAGCTGAATGTGAGCGTATATGTCGAAGGGATTTCTAGACTTGCCGACGAGGTGATCGACATCGTCCCACCGATAGCGAGCGTCGTTGTGCTTCCACCAACCGTTACACCGCCGGCCCCACTCATCGTCACGTTGTTGAATGTCTGCGTCGTAGCCGACCCGTTGATGTTCTGTGTTGCGCTACCATTGAATGTAACCGTGCCACTCCCAGGTGTAAACGTCCCACCATTGTCTGTCCAGTTCCCGCCAATACTGATCGCACTTGACCCGGCGGTCAGATCCGCGGTCTTCGTCAAGTTGCCAGTCACGGTGACGGTGGGATTGTTCGTATTCAATGCAGTTGGGCTCCCGACCGTCCAATTGCCACCAATTGTCAATGTCCCCCCTGAAGGAGTCTTCGTGCCACCTCCCGAGAATGTCAGGTTCTGGTAGCTCGGTGTCACGGAGACTGTCTGAGCCACGACTGAAGCATATTCCACTGTGGTGCCCGACGAGATGTTGCGGGTAGTGAATTCGGGGAATGTCGTTCCTACAGTGGCTGAACCAAGTTTGTACGTGCCGGATGTCAGATTGAGCGTTCCGGTTGAAGTAACCTGGTATCCGCCATCATCAAAAATGCTGCTTGATGTCACATCCCCTACTGTGAGAGTAGTGACCGTTGCTGCGGCAGCAAGTGCTACTCCGGTTGAATTGTTTATTTTTAGAGTTGTGTATGTTCCACCAACTGCCGTTTGGGCTCCGGATCCATTGTATTCTACGGTGCCGCCCCACGTCTTACCCGCAGGAATTGGAGTCACACTTGTTGCCAACAGAACGGATGTTTGAATCTTGCCATTATTGGTGAGCGTTGTCAGTGTACCGCCAAGCAGCAGCCCACTGCCCAAATTAAGAACATCTCCAGACGTCGTGGTCAGGATATCATTCACCGTGAGCGTGTTGCCAGCAGTAGCGGCTTGGAGATTCACTGTTGAACTGTTGGAAAGGAGCAACTGCCCTATTGTCTGAGTGGGGACATCTGTTACTGTCGCACCTCCATTGAATTGAAGAATGTCATTTGTCGCGGGGGATGTTCTGCTCGGTGTCCAGTTGGATGCAACTTGCCAGTCAGAACCAGGTCCATTCCAAACATATAAGGGCGCGTTGATCATCACGCTGGCCGAGGTGCCGGTCTTGCTGTCTGCTGAGGTCGCGATGAACGTATGGCTGCCTGCGGTGCCCGTGAAGATCATCTTGTTGTGAACGTCTGCTACTCCGAGTGTAAAATCACCCAGCTGGTTCAACACGTTGTTGCTCCCAGAACCTAAACCGGTGATCGTACCGTCAGCCGGATTCGCGGTGATCGTCACTTGATTCGCCGACGCATCGAATCCCGTAACCGTGTTGCCATAGGCATCCCGGGCCGTCAGAGTATTTGTCCCACTATTAAAGGCCGTTCCGCTCGTCTGCGGACTGGCTAGACTCCACACGAAGTTATTCAACGCCGCCGAACTCACCGCCACCGACAGGTCATACCCTGTGGAGCTAACAGTGCCATCCGTTACATGGATCGTAGCATTCTCTGCCTTGTAGAGCGTCATCACCCCGTTATTGCTGCCGGAGACCGTGGCCACACCGCTGCTGAAGGTGATCGCCGTGGTCGAGCCAAAGGCGATCGCTGTCCCACTGCTATTCGTGACCATCGGCGCCGTCACCGGATTGGTCGAAGAGTTCGCTCCCGAGAACGTCAGGTTCTTGGACCCTGTGTACGGGCTCGCTGTGTTGCCGTTGGCATCCTGGGCTGTGATTGTCAGGTTCTGGCTCGTCCCTGCCGTCTGCGTGGTGCTGCCGGTGATGACCAGCTTCGTCGCCGTGCCACCGTTGATCGTCACGCTCCCCGAGGTGCCGGTATATCCTCCTGTGGCGGAGCTTGCCGTGAAGGTCCCGCTGGTGGCGTTGCCGGTGTACGTCAGCGTCGTCAGCGTCGCTACTCCGGAGACAAAATCTCCTGCGCCCGTTAACTTGTTCCCCCCCGAAAGACCCGAGACCGCCCCTGTCAACGGCGAGTTGGCCGCTATCGTCACATTGTTCGCCGACGCATCGAAGGCAGTGACCGTGTTGCCGTAGGCATCCTCTGCCGTCAGAGTGTTCGTCCCCGTGAACGCACTGCCATTGGTCTGTGGGCTGGTAAGACTGAAGACAAATTTATTCAGGGATCCTGCTGAGACCGTCACCGATAAGCGATCACTTCCGCTTGAGTTTATCGAGCCGTCCGTAGCGCTGATGGTTGCCGACTCTGCCTTGTAGAGCGTCATCACCCCGTTATTGCTGCCGGAGACCGTGGCCACACCGCTGCTGAAGGTGATCGCCGTAGTCGAGCCAAAGGCGATCGCTGTCCCACTGCTATTCGTGACCGTCGGCACCGTCACCGGATTGGTCGAAGAGTTCGCTCCCGAGAACGTCAGATTCTTGGACCCTGTGTACGGGCTCGCTGTGTTCCCGTTAGCATCCTGGGCTGTGATTGTCAGGTTCTGGCTCGTCCCTGCCGTCTGCGTAGTGCTGCCGGTGATGACCAGCTTCGTCGCCGTGCCTCCGTTGATCGTCACGCTGGCCGAGGTGCCGGTATAACCGCCGGTGGCTGCTGTCGCTGTAAAGGTCCCGCTGGTGGCGTTGCCGGTGTACGTCATGCCCAACGTCGTCAGGTCGGCCACACCCGAACTGAAATCTCCTGCGCCCGTTAACTTGTTCACCCCCGAAAGACCTGAGACCGCACCTGTCAGTGGCGAGTTGGCGGCTATCGTCACATTGTTCGCCAATGCAT
>JBEKOB010000051.1:0-29087 GCA_049522195.1 Bacteroidota bacterium | reverse complement strand
GAGTCCTTCGGAGCGGGACAAGAGCGCCAAGAAAGTATCTAATAGAGTCTTTGGAGGTGGGCTCCCGGGAAATAGTGAAGTACGATCTCTTCTGCCTTCTTGCCCCGTGCAGCCATGACAGCCGCTCCGATCTGGCATAATCCAACACCATGCCCCCAACCGGCACCCCGAAGAACGAACATGGACGGGACGCCGCCGTGATCTCTCATGGTGTCCACAACAAACGCAGAGCTGTACAGATGGCTGTTCGAAAGCCAGCGGCGTACTTCCAACTCTTTCCCCACAACAAGAACCTTATTTGTGCCCACAATCTTCAAACGGATAATTCTCCCCGATGGACCCCGCTGGAGCGGAACCAGATCCATGATAGTACCGAAATCGATACCCGACTTTCTAGCGACGATACGTTCGAGTTCCTGCCGCGGGTATTCTACCTTCCATCTGAAGAAATCCGTCGTTTCCTGATCGAAGGAGGGAAGTATTTGCCTGAGGATATCTCCGTCCGTCGTGTTGCAGTATGCGTCGGGCGAGGAGAGGATCCACTCCCTCGCCTGCTCTTCCGAGACCACGGGGGGATAGGAGTGTTCCCAATCGGATACCGATTGAAGGTACGGCACCTTCGCTTCTTCCCACACGTTTTCGAAGAGATCTGACAGTCCGCCACACGACTTGTAGAAACGCGCATCGCAGATTTCATTTTCGTAGACAAGGAATGAACCGCGCGTGGCATCGATTGCTTCCCGGGCTTTCCCTGAAATGATCTTCGTGATTCCCTGGTACCGCTGGCAGTGGTCGTCGGCACAGACATCGAACAGTGTATGATCTTCGCGGTCATACCATCGCACGATTTCTGAATCCGTCTCTTTTGATCGTTGTGCGGGGGCCCCGAGGTTTTTCCCGCGCTGTTGCCTCTCGAGCATTGCGACAAGCCAGCTCCGCGATGTGATCGCGTGCGCTTTCAGCAACTCAAGCGGAGCCTCAGCGCTCATCTCGGACGAGATGACACTCTGCAAGTATCCCTCTACGCTGATCTCATTGATCACCGTGATCGTTCCGTCCGGAGCGGCGAGCAAACGCAAAGCCCCTTCAAACGTCTGATCTTCTTTTCTCTCCCAATGGAAACTGATTCCGATCGTCACGTCCTTCAACGTGAATGTGCCATTCCGAAGAGGACGAAAGGAGATCTCCGTTCCCTTCATCACCTCGACCCCTTCATGGTCAAACAGCACAACGCGATGATCCGCGGGGCGGGCAAAGAACGGGCCCTCAAGGCGAATCGTCGTGGGGAGCTCAAACACTCCGTTGAGCACACCCTCGACTTCCTTCGCGTGCTCGACAATTCCAATGGAGAGTTTCGGTTCTTCTTTGATCATTTCTACTTCATGATAGTTGGTCAGGAGAGCATGTCCATCGCTGCATCCACCTTCTCTTTTGCCAAGCTCACTTCTTCGAAGATCCCCTCCATGGTGGGAGCGTCAACCATGTTGAAATCCTTCTCGAGGGGTGTGATGACGAGCCCGCCGATATCGACGGCAGCCGGGCTGATGAGGATTCGCTCGTCCCCTTCTTTGAAATATGCGTCAGGGCGATGCTTGCTCCTCGGAAAGAGAATCACGCGCCATGAAGAATCCCCATAGGAGCACAACAAGTTCATCATGGGCTCATCACGTTCGCCGGTCATGCTACGAAGCGATTCCGTGAGTTCCGACAAAACTCGCTGGAGATTGTCAATGTTTTTCGACTCGAGAACGAGGACCTGACGGCCGAATTCTGCGAGCGTCAGGATGTCGACATTGTGAAGACTCCTTCGAACAACGCGCCGGTTCTTCTCGCACGCCGCCCCCTCAACGGGGATTGTCCCCGAAGGACTTGCCTGAAAGTGCATATGGTCGGGCGCAGAGGCGCCGCACCTGGGACCGTTATAGAAGACAGTGAGGCGCGGGCTCATGTGACGAGCAAGTTCAAAGAATCTGGTTGTGTACGTGCTGAAAATCTGGGGAATGTGCTGAACGTGCGATATCGTGTAATGTTCGCGGAAAATCGGCGCAGGATTGCAGAGGATCAGGAACTCGTCCTTGTAGAGGATCCCCTTTTGCGCCTCAGGAAGGTTTTGCACGCAGAGGAAGCACCGGCGCTCCCGTATGGATTTCGCATCGACCTTCGCTCCCGTGCTGACGATGCGCCCGGGATTGAACTGGAGCCAGACGGAGTACCCGCGACACGCAACCTGACGCAGCCGTATTGAATCAAGCGATGCGTATCCGGAGGCCAATTGCAGCCAGCTCTTCTTCTGATCATCAAGCAAACGTGCCGCAAGCTCGGCAAGAGAGCTCTTCAGGGCATTTGGATCGAATACGGCGAAGATCTTTTCTTCAATCAAAGGGATCTGGCAAAGGAAACTGGAAAGGTTCTTCGAAACAGTCTGCGACGCTACGAAACGTAGACTGAAGTGAACACACTCTCAGCGTATCGAATCTATCTTGATGAATCCGACATGATGGTCGACCGTCGATTTTCCCATCGTAAACGGCTCTGTTCGTACGACTTCATATCCCATCGATTTGTACCAATCAACTGCCTGCGTATTCTGCACCATCACGCCGACCCAGATGCGGTCAAGCCTGAATGCCTTCGCCTCCGCCGCCGCGCGCACCATCAGGGCTTTGCCGATTCCCTTCGCCTGATACTGCGGGAGCACGTAGATGGATGAAACGTAGTACCTGTTTTCCTCCGGATCTCGGGCGGTTCGCATGAAACCGACCACCTTATCATCGTCGAGCGCTACAAAACCATCCGCCATCGGATTATGAAACAACGTTCTCAACGAATCGAGATCGTAATGTTCCGAGAAATAGCTCCTCAGATCTTCTTCGGGGATGAAATGCGAATAGGAATCAAGCCACGTCTTCCAGAGTACCTCCTGAATGATAGTCAGGTCATCGAGTGTCCAGCGTCGAACGGGTTGTACCATATCATGCTCCTTGGCGGTTAAGGCGTTGGCGGGCCATCATTTCAATGGTGCGGATTTTGTCTTTGTAAATGTCGTAACGATTCGCTTTCTCGACCGAGAGCGCCGCATCGGAGTTTCCTTCCCAGCGGCGACAGAGATACAATGGTTCAAAGATTCGACCGATCTGATATTCCCTGGAGAGTGCGAGTGCCACCGCATAGTCCTCCCCATAACTCACGTTCGGCACCCTCACGGCACGGAGCAAGGCAGTGTCGAATGCTCGCGGCGCCCCGAGACCATTGATCCTCAGCGCATTGTTTCGACCGTTCTCGGGAGTCCATTCTCCGTGATCGATCAGGCCCGGTGGAATCTCTTCGAGTTTCATGTTGACCAGTTTGTAGGAGCCGATCACCATGGAATACTGACCACTCCGAAAGAGATCGACGATCTTCTGAATTGTGCTCGGACCGCTGTAGATATCATCCGAGTCAAGCTGGATAGCATACCGGCCGCAATGAGGTGAGAACACCGCTTCGTTCCAACACCCCCCGATGCCGAGATCTTGTCTCGGCGGAATAATGTGTTTCACCGACGGGTTCTTCGCTGCGAGATCCGCCAGAACGTTAGTCGTACCATCCGTTGAATGGTTGTCAACGACAATAACGTTGAACGGTTTGTCGAATTTCTGCTGAAGGACACTGCTGACCGCATCGGCAATCGTGTGTACGCGGTTGCGAACCGGAATCACGACACTCGCCTCGACCGGGAATGAGACTCCAGGCGCTGGGATCGCTTTGAACTTGGGCGCAAGATAGACATCGACGTGCTTCAGGTGCTGCGTAGCAACCGACTCCATTTCTTTCTGAACTAGCTGATTTTTGGGATCAACATAATCGAACAGCTTCTCTCCCGTCAGCCGCAAATCGGGCTCGACCTTTGTGTAAAGATACTCCTGGACATGAAAGAGCTCATGATCGACAGAGACTTTCAGCCGCAGGTCATAGAGGCCCGCTGCATTGACATCGGCCACGTCTCCATATTTCTTCAAAGCCGACTTAACTGCCCCCATGGAAAAGAACAGGAGCGCGCCGAACTCGAAATTATCGCGAACGCTGCCGAATTGATACTGAATCACCGGCCGTTCGGAGCGCACACCCTTCTTGACTTCGAAATAGTCCGAATAGCACATACCGGCCGAAGTCTGCTGCGCGATTCCTGCAAACCGCTCCAGCGCCGCCTGGCCGAGCTGGATCTCCTGCGTTTGCGTGATGAACACAAAATAGTCTGTTGCCACCTTACCCAGGATTGTATTGAGCAACTTGCCGGACGTCAGCGTTTGGGAAACGACCCCCTCGCATTTCTCGTACTTGGCCGTGAATTGGCCAGAATGAATGATGAAGATTTTCTGAACAAGCGGAGAGTCGATGAACTGACGAAGCGTTGGCTCAAAATGCGGTTGCGTGGTGAAGGGAATCGCAACGGAAATCAAACTCATAGCTGTTCCTGGGCCGATCGGATTGATAAGAGAACTGCTCCATATGCCGGCGGGGCTTCAGGAGCAATGACAGTGACCTGCGGTAAGGAAAACGTCACTTTTTGTTTGAGAATCTTCTGATAGATATTGTCGTTACTGATGAGGCTGCCGATGAACGCAAGCGAAATCTTCGATCTGCTGCGTGATGATTCTTCAATCTTGTTCACGAGAGTCCGCACGTGTTCGGAGAGCTCGAACGTCGCCTTGTTCAATATGCGCGCACACTCGACGTCTTTTGCCTCGGCTGCCTCGATCACAAGTGGTGCGACCGTGGCGACATCAAACCTTTCCCGGTACACGCCGTTGATGATCTTCTCCTGGTTTGAGAGTCCGAATCTTTCATCGACAAGCTTCGTCAGCAAGGTTGCCTTCCCTCGCCCGTCGATGTGCTTCGCGACGATGTTGAGTCCGTCGCGACCGATGACGAAGCCGCTCCCTTCATCGCCAACGACTCTCCCCCATCCACCGGCACGATGAATGCCTCCTTTGTGGTCCTTAGCCAGGGCGAACGAACCGGTGCCCGCAATCAGGATAATGCCCAGCCTCCCTTTGAAAGCTCCCTCAAGGGCGATCCTTCCATCGCTTTCGATGGTCACTGTGCCCACAGAGACTCTCCGCCTTTTCGCCTCAGCCAGCGTTGCGGTCTTCACGCGCACCTTGTCCCCCTCCCGCCCCGCCCCCGCGAGACCAGCCACAACAGCCAAGACCTCATTGGTCGAGCAATTCGCTTTGATGCACAGTTTCTCGACGAGGCTGACAATGACGTCAGCGGTCTTTTCGGGACCAACGACCTGTGGATTACTGGCACCGCCAGTCTCTTCGGCGAGTACAACGCCGTCCAGATCGCTCAGCAACCCCGCGGTCTTTGTCGCACCACCGTCCATCCCTACAACAAGTTGTTTTCTTGCCATATCACACCCCGAAGAAAGTAGCCATAATTGGAGGTAAAATCAAGAAATGCTGAACGCGATCGGATGCGGAATCGTTGACGGCGAAAAATGTTTCTCGATCACCCCGCGTTGCCCTTTCAAAAAATGTTCGCTATACTGCTCGCCCGAGTTCTTGCATCATCCGACGATTGAATCGGAGTTCTTGAGTGCGGTCTTCGGAACCGGCGTCTTCTTGCTGATTCCTGCATCTCACTAAAGGATTGACATCCTTGATGTCGAAAGCACAAGCGAGATTGGCGGGATGTAGAACGGATGCTTCGACACGAATGGAGATTGTCAGAAGAAGGAAAGCGAGATCATTATCGATCTGAGCGGTAACATCGTCGATGAGCACACCGGCGTGATGACGAGGCGATGTCGGAAGCCAAGATCAAGCCATACCTCAAAAAAGGTGTTTGATATTCCACGACTCAGTGCAAGGATACTATAGAATGTACCGACCAACTTCCGTGATCAGGCGGGCGCTGCTGTTGATGCTCGTCACTTCTTCGATGATTTATTCCGCGGCATCAGCATTCCAGATTGGCGGGGGCCCGAGCTCCAGCGCAGGGAAAGTGCATGGAGAATCGAAGCTCTCCGTTGATAAGGCCGCTGCTGGTTCCACATTCAAAGCCGCGGTCATCCTCACAATCGCTGAAGGCTGGCACATCAACTCGAATACGCCGACGTACGACTATCTCATCGCCACAAGCCTGGAACTCCAGCAGCGCGAAGGCTTCATCGTGACGGATGTCCGGTATCCGAAGGGAAAGCACCTGAAATTTGGCTTCGCGGAAGATTCCCTGAGCGTGTATGAAGGCACTCCCGTTCTCTTCTTTACAGTGAAGTTGTCGTCAAGAATCGCTGTCGGCCATGACACGCTGCGGGCAAAACTCCAGGTGCAATCCTGTAACGACCAGGTTTGTCTCGCACCCGCATCGATCAACATTCTCATCCCGGTGGAAATTGTCGGAGCGAACGAGAAGACAACGCCGATCAACGACGACCTGTTCTCTTCGTACACCATCCAGAGCGGGACACCCACAAGCAGCAACAAGAGCGATATCAGCCAGATGTTTGAGGAGAGAGGGACCTTCGTAGCATTCCTCGCGATTTTTCTCATTGGACTTGCGCTGAACCTGACTCCATGCGTGTATCCGATGTTGTCGGTGACCGTGTCATTGTTCGGCGGACAATCAGAAACCAACGCGGTGAAAGTGTTCCTCAAAGCGGTGACGTATGTCCTCGGCATCGCGACGATGTATACCGTGCTCGGTGTCAGCGCCGCGCTGAGCGGCACACTGTTCGGGAGCTGGCTTCAAAGTCCGTGGGTCCTGGGCGGGATCGGAGCGTTACTCATTGGTCTCGCATTGAGCAGTTTCGGCCTCTATCAGATTCAGATGCCGTACTGGCTGACAAGTAAGCTCGGCGGAACAACGGGGACCGGGATGATCAGTCTGTATCTCTCGGGGCTGGTGGTAGGAGTGTTCGCGGCCCCGTGCATCGGTCCTCCCGTCATAGCGCTTCTTACACTCGTGAGTTCAAAAGCCGACCCGGTTTTTGGATTCTGGGTGTTCTTCACGCTCTCACTTGGGCTCGGCTTTCCCTATCTGATCCTCGGAACATTCTCCGGGATGTTGAAGAAGATCCCGCGGTCCGGATCCTGGCTCGTCTGGGTCGAGAGGATTTTTGGAGTGATCCTGAGCGCGGCCGGTTTGTTCTACCTCGCGCTGGCGTTTGTGCCAAAGTTGTCAGCGTTTGTCATTCCAGCTGCGTTGATACTCGGCGGTATCTATCTTGGATTTCTTGAACCGTCCGGAAAAGAAAAAAAAGGATTGCAGCGATTCAAGTGGGCGTTCGGCATTGTCGCCCTCGCGTTCGGCATCGTATCGGCGAATGCGTTGCGAGAAACCGGCATGACCTGGGATCAGTTCTCCGATGCAAAAGTCGATGGCGCAAAAAGCCAGAACAAACCAGTCGTGATGGACTTCTATGCTGATTGGTGCATCCCGTGCCTCGAACTCGAACACAAGACTTTCATAGACTCGGACGTCATCACGGCGACGAAAGACTTTGTCCGCCTCAAAGTCGATCTTACCCATTTCGATTCTCCCGAATCGGAATCGCTGCGGAAGAAATTCAACATCTCCGGCGTCCCCACGATCGTGTTCATCGACAAGAGCGGCGAGGAAGTCGCGAGCTCCCGGGTTGTCGGCTACCTCTCTCCGAAGGAATTTTTGGAGAAAGTGAAGCCAGTTGTGGCGGGCTCGTAAGGAAAGAGAGAGCGCTGCCTACGGGAAGGTTGTTATGCCCTTCAGGACTTTCCATCACCGTACACCTCAGAAGCGGTACTACATTGAAGGGGCCAAGCACTTCATTACCTCGGTGACCCACGACCGATACCCCTTCTTTAGTCTGCCACATTTCTCCCAAGTGTTTGTCGAAGACCTCCGGTTCGCGTGCGAGCTGAAGGAGCTTGAGCTCTTTGGCTACGCGGTGATGCCCGACCACGTTCATTTGCTCTTCCAACCACTCGGAAGATGGAGTTATTCTGATGTTGTTGGATCTTTAAAGCGTAATACCACTCGCGACATCAACGATCTGATTTCAGGACAACCATTCGTGCGGGATCTCTATAGTCCACACGAAGGGGACTCTCACACCGAAGGGAACGATTCGAATCGTTCCCTTCTCGATCGTCGGCTACTTGACAATTTTCAGATCACAAAACAACACCATCCTCATTTGACCTTTGACACGTACAAGAACCATTTTGATTGCCTCGAATCGGTCCGTCGGACCTTCGAGGCGATTGAGACGTCGGCCATCGATGCTCCATCTTTCCGCTGGCAGAAATCCTTCCGGGACCACATTATCCGAGATCAAAGGGATATCGACAACCATATCGATTACATTTACAGTAACGCTGTTAAGCACGAGTTGACCAACGCACCACGTCTTTGGCCCTGGATGTGGGTGGTAGGTATGCCACCCCCTCCTCGCCATCATTGACTCGCTTCATAACCCCACGCTCCCGCGCTTTCTGCAACTTTGGCCGGGACGGTTGTGTTCTATTGAAGAAACAACCACCTCTCTTCTATGAGCCTGCAAAAAGAACCACACTCCGGAAAGCCCAACCGTCTCCTCCGGGAAAAGAGCCCCTACCTTCTCCAACACGCGTACAATCCTGTAGACTGGTATCCATGGGGAGAGGAAGCATTTGAGAAAGCACGTCGCGAGGAAAAACCAATTTTCCTTTCGATCGGCTATTCCACATGCTATTGGTGCCATGTCATGGAGCGGGAAGTTTTTGAAAACGAGTCCATCGCTGCGCTCATGAATCAAACGGTGGTGCCCATCAAAGTTGACCGCGAAGAGCGACCGGACATCGACCGCATTTATATGTCGGCGCTTCAGGCAATGAATGGCAGTGGCGGGTGGCCGATGTCGATGTTCCTGACCCCCGATCTCAAACCGTTCTTCGGCGCAACCTACATTCCTCCCGTTGAGAATTACGGACGTCCGGGTTTTCCACAAATCCTCACAACGATCCATGAGGTGTGGACGACCGATCGCGTGAAAGTGATCGAAGCCGCGGGAAAGGCGAACGACTATTTGATCCGACTCTCGTCACAGGAGGGCGAAAGTATCGATCCGGACATCAAGGCGCTCGAGTCAGGCTTTCAGGCGTTCCAGAAAAGCTACGACGAACGGAATGCAGGATTCGGCGGAGCGCCGAAGTTCCCACGCCCGGTGGCGCTCAATTTTCTGTTGAGGTACTATGCCCGGAAGAAAAACCTGTTTGCACTCGAGATGTCCCTCACCACACTCCGCCGCATGGCCAACGGTGGAATGTACGATCACGTCGGAGGGGGATTCCACCGGTATTCGACAGATGAACGATGGCACGCCCCGCATTTCGAGAAGATGCTGTACGACCAGGCCCAACTGACAGTCTCGTATCTCGAGGCATACCAAATTACGCACGACAAGTTCTTCAGCAAGGTTGCGGAAGACACTCTCGAGTACGTTCTCCGCGATCTCACACACCCAGATGGTGGTTTCTACTCTGCGGAGGACGCAGAGAGCGCTCCAGATCATTCATATCCGACACGGAAAGAAGAAGGAGCCTTTTACGTCTGGACGAAATCGGAGATCGAAAAAATCTTAACGCCGGAGGAATCAAAGATCTGGTGCTGGTATTGCGGTGTGGAGGATAACGGTAATGTCACAGACGACCCTCATGGCGTCTTCGGGGGAAAGAACATTCTTTACCTCGTCCACACTCCCGCCGAGGTCTCACAGCAGCTTGCTCTCTCTGAAGAGCAGGGAAAGAAGCTCCTCACCTCAGCGCGGCAGAAGCTCTTCGCGGAAAGGAACAAGCGTCCCCGTTGTCATTTGGATGACAAGATCCTGGCATCGTGGAACGGACTGATGATCTCTGCCCTCGCGCGTGCCTATCAGGTTCTTGGGGATATCCGATACCTGGAGGCTGCCGGGAAATCCGCTGGATTCATTCTCACCCGTATGCGCAATGAGTCAACAGGCGAGCTGTACCATCGCTATCGCGAAGGGGAAGCCCGCTTCGAAGGACAGCTCGACGACTATGCGTTCCTCCTTCAAGCACTCATCGATCTATATGAGGCCAGCTTCAACGTCGAGTGGCTCACGCAAGCTCTCCGACTGGCGGAGGATCAAAATCGTCTTTTCTATGATCACGAAAAGGGGGGCTTCTTCGATACGGCGGGACGCGACCCTTCGATACTGGTCCGCACCAAGGAGTGGTACGATGGCGCGGAACCTTCCGGCAATTCGATCGCGATCCTTAACCTCCTTCGACTTGCCCAGTTCACGAGCAGCCAGGAGCTGGAAACGAAGGCGAGAAAGTCGTTCCTGCATTTCGGGGAAAGAATGTCCAATGCTGGACAGGCAATGCCTCAGATGCTCGTGGCGTTGAGTTTCAGTCTTTCGAAACCCAAACAGATCATCCTCGCCGGCGAGGCGGGCGATCCGCACACACTGAAACTCCTCCGGGAGGTTCATTCGCATTTCGTTCCCGAAAAGGTGTTAATGCTTGCCGACGGAGGCAAGGGAGAATCGGATCTCTCCATCTTTATACCGCTGATACATTCAATGAAGAAGGTGGATGGCTGGTCAACCGCTTATGTCTGTGAGAATTACGCTTGCCAGCTCCCAACATCTGATCCTTCCGAGTTGTCCAGGATCCTGGGGAGCTAGCAAGATTGAACTCGCTGATGTCACTCCTCCACTCTGAGGGGAACCGAGTGAAACAACGGCTTGTTGAGATCATCAGGCAAACAGTTGCAGTCCAGGCGACAAGCAATCAACAATAGAAAGGGTCTGGCATGAACAAGCTCGGAAGGATAGCAGTGGTTGGATGTGCACTCTTGTTCGCTGCCTTCTCGCTCAACGCGCAGGCGAAGACGGAGAAGAATCAAGGAACCGGAGAGAAGACGTTTAAAGGATTTCTCGCAGACAAAATGTGCGGGACAGGCTTCACGAAAAGCGGAGATGCGAAGAAAGCCACCGAGAAGGCCAAGAAACATACGAAGGACTGCGCTCTCGAGGAGAATTGTAGGGCGAGCGGTTACGGGTTGGTCATCGGCGCGAAGTTCCTCAAGTTCAATGACGCCGGCGACAAGCTTGCGTTTGACTATCTCAACAAAACGAAGAGAGAAAACAATCTCTACGTTCAGGTCAAAGGGACAATGGACGGCGACATCATCAACGTCGCATCCCTGAAAGACGCCAAATAGACATCTTCCTGAAGTGGGGCTCCGCGACCGGGAGCCCCCACTTCTTCATTTCTTCGTCTCCCTTCTTCGATCAATCTCCGTACATTCATTTTCATCCCACCCCCTCTTCCTATTTCATCATTCTTGAAACTGATTCTCAAGAGTGCGCCTCCGCCTTGCGCTCGCGCAAAGGATTTGTTACTTTGTATGGTGAGCTTATGAGCCGTTCAGACAGTACGAGAACCTCACATGCTCACCGAAGGGAGGTGTGGTGTCATGAGGAAAATGAATTATGCCCTCGGCGCGCTTCTGCTGGTTATCACACTGGGCTGCAGAGATCTCGGCACGCCGCCCGATACGCAACAAGGTCAATCACGACCGCTTCTCTCGACAGAGCAAGCTCTCGTTGCTTCCGACAACGCATTTGGGTTTAAACTCTTTCAGTCCATAAACCGGGATGAAACTGGAAAAAGCGTTTTCATTTCGCCTGTGAGTGTGTCGATGGCGCTCGGCATGACGCTGAACGGCGCCAACGGCACAACCAGGGATGCCATGGCTCAGACTCTCGAGTTCGGTGGGATGTCGCAGTACGACATTAACTCTTCGTACAAAAGCCTGATTGCTCTTCTGATGGGGCTTGACCCGAAAGTCAAGTTTCAGATCGCCAACTCAATATGGTACCGTCCCGACTTAAATGTCGAGCAGAGTTTCAAAGATGTCAACAAGGAGAACTTCGGCGCAGAGATCAACAGCATCGACTTCAGCGACCCGTCAGCAGCAAAAACAATCAATGGTTGGGTTGACCGAAACACGAACGGTAAGATCACAGAGATCGTTCCCGATCCGATTCCACGCGACCTCGTGATGTATCTCATCAACGCAATCTACTTCAAGGGAACGTGGACTTATCGCTTCGACTCAAGCCAGACACGGGACGACTTCTTCATCCTGGCGGACGGTTCCAGGAAACCCTGCAGGATGATGTCGCAGGGGGGCAAGTTTTCCTACTACTCCGACGATCAGCTCCAGGCTATTGATATGACGTACGGCGATGCCGGTTTCAGCACGACCTTCCTCCTGCCAAAGGTCGGGACCAATATTGAAACGTTTGCCAATCAGTTGACGCAACAACAATGGAACACCTGGATCGGGCGAATGGACTCGACAAAGGGGGACATCTTTCTCCCGAAGTTCAAGCTCGAGTACAAGAAGAAGCTGAACGATATGCTCACCGCGATGGGCATGTCGATCGCATTCGACCCCAACACGGCGGACTTCAGGAATATCGACAGGCGCGGAAATCTTTTCATCAGCGAGGTGATGCACAAGACATTCGTGCAGGTTGATGAAGAAGGGACAGAGGCAGCCGCAGTGACTTCCGTGGGAATATCCAGAAGCAGCATTGGACCGTCGGACAATTTCATCATGCGGGTCGATCGCCCCTTCATAGTCGTGATCCGCGAACATCATTCCGGAACAATTCTGTTTATCGGAAAGGTCGTCGAACCGACTCTATAATTCACTTGTCATTGAAAGGACATTCCCCTGCCCGACAATCTGCTTCTTATCGTCTTCGGTACACTGAGTGCCATCGGCCTTATAGTGGCCGGATTGTGTCTTGTCTTTGCGTTCAAGAACGCGAGGAAACCTGAAGGCGAACTAAAAATGGCGCTCTGGTCTTTCGGGGCTCTCGGGGGACTTGTCATCTCCGGCATGTGCTTTGCCTACTTTATTGTCCCCATCCTCATCAACCACTGGTTTCACAACTAATCCACATCGAAAAAGAAAGCATTCAATGAAAATCACATTGCTGATTCTTGCTCTGCTCATGCTCGCGCTCGTACTTTCATCCTGCTCATCGGACCGGGCAATCCGATCAGAAAAGTCGCAGCTCGCAGATCAGGTTCGTCAGGAGTTCCTTCATTCCTGGAACGCCTACAAGAAGTACGCTTGGGGGAGCGACATGCTCAGGCCGGTGAGCAAAACTCCGGTCAATTGGTACAAGAGCACACTTCTCATGACGCCGCTTGATGCCCTCGACACCATGATCCTGATGGGATTGAAAGAAGAAGCAGATGCAACACGGGAATACATTGCCACGCACCTCTCGTTCGACCAGGACGTGTACGTGAAGAACTTCGAGATCACGATCCGCCTTCTCGGCGGGTTGCTCTCGAACTATCAGCTCACGGGAGATGAAAGATTACTCAAGCTCGCCGATGACCTCGGAACGCGATTGATGCCGGTATTCAAATCGCCAACCGGCATGCCATATGTCAATGTCAATCTGAAAACGGGTGCAGTGCGTGGGACGCGGACGAATCCGGCCGAAGTAGGAACGCTCCTCATCGAGTTTGGGACGCTGAGCAAACTGACAGGCAAGAAGCAGTACTACGATGCGGCGAAGAACGCGGCCCTGCAAATCTACAAGCGACGTTCTGCCATCGGACTTGTGGGCACCTGGATTGATTGCGAGACGGGACAATGGCTCGATAGTGACAGCCATGTGAGCGCGTGCATCGACTCTTACTATGAATACCTCCTGAAATGCGCGATCCTGTTCGATGACCGCGAGATGAAAGAAGCATGGGAGACGAGCAAAGCAGCGATCGGGAAGCATCTTGCAGACGAAGCGCCGAGCGGCCTCTGGATCGGACACGCAGATATGAACACCGGCAAGCGGACACATACCTGGTATGGATTGCTCGATGCCTTTTACCCGGCCGTGCTCGCATTGTCAGGAGATGTCCCGACTGCAGCCCGGCTTGAGGAGTCGTGCTTCAAAATGTGGAACAAGTACGGCATCGAGTGCGAGACGTTCGATTATATGAAGATGGACACTGTCGATCCCCGCTATTCCCTGAACCCTGAGATCATAGAGTCTTCCTACTATCTCTATCACTATACGAACGATCAGCGATACCTGGAGATGGGAAAGACTTTTCTGGCGAATCTCAAAAAGTACTGCCGGATGGACGAGGGGTATTCCGGGCTTCGGAATGTTGCGACAAAACAACGATCGGATCTGATGGAAAGTTACTTCCTTGCCGAGACGTGGAAGTACCTCTACCTTCTGTTCGCTCCGCCGGAAACTCTTGAGTTCAACCAAGTTGTTTTCAATACAGAAGCGCATCCGATCAGAAGAACTTGGTAGTTCAATGGTCTGGTGATTGGTTAATTGGTAATTGGTGAAAGGGCTGGCGGTTATCATCATGCGATGGTTTCTCTTCTGTGCTGCATTACTGTTGTCACTGGCGGGATCTGCGTTTTCACAGATCACGGCGGACAAGGCCATCGGGATCATTGACGACCTGCCAGCGTCGAGGCTTGATCCCACCCTGCCGAGAACTCCATTTCTTCTTTGGCTGAAGGAACTCCTTGGTGGAACTCCGAATGTGCAGTGGGAACTGAACGACTGCGGCACGGTGACCGGCGTTCCGGTAATCGATGATGAGCGAGACCTTCCATGTTGTATGGAGGCAAGCGTCGTGCTGACGGGTCAGAGAGTGCTTGGCATTGCAATTTTCGTGGGGACCGAGAGAAAGGGACTGACCGACGCTCCTCGTGTAGCGAACATCTACATCGAAACCGACGGCACTGTAGTGTATTTCAAACGGCTGAGTGAACTGGAACAGGCGTTGAACGTGAACAGGAAAAAACCGGGGGGTTAGTACGTTAGGGGTTAATTGGTGATTGGTTGATCTGTGTTGTGAATCGGTTTTTAGGGAGGACCTTATGAAAATGACCGTTGCTCCGGCCCCCTTTGGTTTACTCGGGCGGGCGTTTGTAGCCTTGATCGTGGTGTTACTTGTCCTCATCTGGCTCATTGGTGCCTACGCCTACACAACGTTGCCGGACAAAATCCCAACACACTTTGGCTTTTCCGGCAAGCCGGACGCTTTCGGCAACAGGCTCACGTTTCTTCTGTTACCCATCGCTTTCAGCCTTGCACCCGCGATCATTCTTCTCGTTGTCAAATTCCGGTTCACGCTCGTCAATAAATTCCCCTACCTCATCAACCTGCCGGCATTTTTCTCACAGCTCGGGCAATTGCCAGACGAGCGACGGAGTTACTGGCTCAACAAGTACTTCGAGTTCATCGCAGCTGTGGGGGTTGGAGTCAGCGTGTTTCTCCTCGCACTTTTTCTGGGAATCTACGCCGGGACATTGCAGGGCGAAATGCCTTGGTGGTTCACCGTGATGACCATAGCCGTTCCAATCATTCTGATCGTCTCGTTCATCATTGCACTGCGGGCAATGTCCATGCAGTTGCAGGATGAAATCGGTTAGGCTCGCAGCACCATAGCCGGCGCGAAGGTCTTTCGAGCAATCATCTCTTGCGCGACCGGGAACGATGTCGGCTGTGACTGCGTTGATTCAATTCAAAGGCAATCACGACATCACCCGTCGATGCTCACTCCTCCACGACGCTTATTTCTTTCCAGGCGATTTCTTCACACCGTCAGACAAGTGTTCCTGGTCGCACCTCTCGGCCTCTCTGCGCTCTCATGCACTCAATCACCGGTTGACCCTGCGTCACCGCCGATCGATCCCGAGATCCAACGAATCCAAGTCCAGAGCAATCCTGCAGTCACGCTGAGCGCGTTGGTAACCCTCTCAGCAAACATGCGGGGAAGCGTTGCAATAGAGGTCTTCCACGGACCATTCCTGGAATTCGTTACCCCCTCATTCTCAGTTGAACGTGATTCAACTATCGTTCCCGTTCTGGGTCTACACGAGAGCACAACATACAGCCTGAAACCCATTCTGACCTCGTCTCACGGGGGAGCATTCAAAGGGAGTCCGTTCACGTACACCGTAGGCTCTCTCTCTGCCGACGTTCCGAGACTCAAAGTCCTCATTTCACATCAACCGACGGTCCGCTACGTGCTGCTCGGCATCACGCCGGCAGTATCGGGAGCGTCTTACGCGATGATCGTCGATACGGCAGGAAGTCCGGTCTGGATTCGGAAATTCAAAGACGCGGTGGTTGATTTTCAAAAGCAATCGGAGAACCGGTACACGGTTTGGTCATCGGCTGATGGAGGGACATCGCACTTCTACGAACTCGATGCGCTGGGAAACATCAGGGGCGAGTACAGGGCTTCAGGCGACCTCGCTACAGATCCGCACGAGCTGAGAATGCGCGGCGAAAGCTACGCCCTATTTGGTATTCAATTCCGCACGATGGACATGAGATCGTTTGGCGGGCTTCCCGCTGCCGCGGTGCAGGGGTTCGTTGTCGAGTATCATCGCCCCGGCTCTCCGCCTCTCTTGTGGGACACGTTCGACCATTTCGACGTCACCGACGCGGCGCCCGACATCTCCCTCAAGGGACAGAATGTCGATCCATGGCATGGGAATGCCATCGAGATCGATCTCGACGGGAACCTTCTTGTCTCATTCAGAAACTCGGATGAAATCACGAAGATCGATGCCACGAGCGGCGCAATCATCTGGCGACTTGGAGGAAAACATAACCAGTTCACGTTCCGAAATGACGGCTTTAATGGATTCTCCCATCAACATGGCATTCGACGTCTCGACAACGGGAATATCATCCTGTTCGACGATGGGAATCTTCACACACCTCAAATAAGCCGCGCGGTCGAGTACCGGCTTGACGAACATGCGAAAACCGCCGAGCTTGTCTGGGAGTACCGGCCGGATCCTCCTCTCTACGGCTCCGCACTTGGATTTGCGCAGCGACTTCAAAACGGGAATACGCTCATTTGTTTCGGGTTAGCACCACACACGATTGAAGTAGATCGCAACGGCACAAAGCGATGGGAACTTGTAGTCGATGAACCCCAGCGCTATGCTTACAGGGCGTTTTCCGTGGAGTCGTTGTACTGAAGTTGTATGCCAAAAAAGTTTCTGTCTTCTTAGGAGATTCCTCCCAGCATGGATATTGAAACCGGCTTTGCATCCGTGAACGGGACCCAACTCTATTATGAGTCGGCCGGGTCCGGCCAGGATCTCATCTTCATCCATGGGTTCGGCCTGGACAGACGCATCTGGGACGATCAGTTCGAAAAATTTTCTCAACAATACCGCGTCCTGCGCTATGATTTGCGCGGCTTCGGAAAATCGTCGGAGACACCGACAGAACCGTATGCACACCATATCGATCTGCGCGAGCTCATGATCCATCTCGGCATTTCGAAGGCGCACATAGCCGGGCTATCAATGGGAGGGCGTATCGCCATTGATTTTGCCCTGATCTATCCGCACCTCATTGCATCGCTCATCACGGTGGATTCCGTAATCCATGGATACAAGTTCCAGGCGTTCTCTCAGTACGCCGCAGCGTCCGAAGCAAAAGACACAGGAATTGCGGCAGCCAATCGGAAATGGCTTTACCACGACCTCTTTCGGCCAGCACTGGAGAAACCGGATGTTGCACGGCGTCTCAAAGAGATTGTCTCATCTTATTCGGGCTGGCATTGGTTGAATAAGAATCCATGGACTCCCCTCGATCCGCCGGCCGTGCAGCGACTCAGCAGCATCGCGGCTCCGACTCTGATCGTGGTAGGTGAAAGGGATCTTCCCGATTTTCATGCAATCGGAGATCTCCTCCACCGGGAGATTGCACATTCACAAAAGGTCGTCATCCCCGGTGTGGGGCATATGAGCAACATGGAGGATCCTGTCGCATTCAATCGGGTCCTCATGGACTTTCTTGCGACGGTTTGATCCCGTTTTGGATCAATCCCTTCGACGACGGACATCCGTGCTTTCATCTTCTGAATCTGATTTCTATCCTGAGAACTATGAAGGACCTGTTTTCCACACAGTCCGAGCTTTACGCAAAGTTCAGGCCCACGTATCCCCCCTGAGCTTTACGATTTCATCCTGGGACACGTCCGGGACCGCGAAGCAGCGTGGGATTGCGCTACAGGCAATGGGCAAGTTGCACGCGGCCTCGCTGAGCATTTCGGACGAGTCTGTGCGACTGACATCAGTGAGAATCAGCTCCGCCATGCCATTCATTCGGACAAAATTCACTACTCCATTTCACCCGCCGAGCGGACGCCCTTCAGAGATAATTCCTTCGACCTCATTACCGTTGCGCAGGCATTTCACTGGCTCGATCCAGTTCAGTTTTGCCGCGAAGCCACCCGGGTGGCGAAAGCGGGTGCAATCGTCGCCGTCTGGGGATACGAACTGAAATCTGTCTCACCAGCCATCGACACGATCACCCATCGCTGGAACGATGAGATGATTGCCCCGTATTGGGAACCGGAGCGTCGGCACGTTGTAGCGCACTACGAAACTCTCCTTTTCGATTTCCAAAAACTCCCAGCCCACGGATTTGACGCCGTGATGGATTGGGACCTCGATGATTTCATCGGCCACCTGCAAACCTGGTCGGCATACCAGAAGATGAAGCGCGACATCGGAGACACAGAGTTCCTGAAGATGCTTGCCGGGATACGAGCCGCGTGGACCGGAGAGCAGAGGAAACGATGCGTTTTTTCGATATTCATGAAGATTGGAAGTGTTGTCAAGTGAGTCCACAAACGCCTGTACGCAAGAGGTTGATTTTCCGATGAATGGCGGCTACTTTGATATGCCTGACGTGCGGGTTCTGAAACAAAAAGCACTCCTGGCGTGTAAACGAGGAAATGATGGCGAAACAGAACGAAGACAAACCCCTAACCATACGCTGCCCCAACTGCAAGCAGGTCCGTGAGCCAGACTATAATGAGACCACAAGGCGATACGTGTGCTCGATCTGTGCCGCACCGGTGGATGCACAGGTTCTCATTGAAAAGAAGAAACGCGGACTGAGATAGGGCCGACTCGCAGAAGGCTCTCGACGAAGGAGTCCCCGATGGAAAATGGCATTACGCAGAAGGATGAGACCTCCACATATCTGGTCGTCCCTTTCTCCATCGCGCTCGCCCAGCTCGTCATACAAATGCTGTTTCATGGGAACTACGGCTATTTCCGTGACGAGCTCTACTATATTGCGTGCAGCAAGCATCTTGCCTTTGGTTACGTTGATCAGCCGCCGCTTTCCCTCGTGATACTTGCTGCTGTCCGATGGGTGCTCGGCGACTCTCTTCATGCGATTCGTTTCCTCCCCGCACTTTCGATCTCAGCAACCTCCATCCTTGCGGCCCTGATGGCTCTCCGGCTCGGCGGTGGGCGCTTTGCATCCGGGCTTGCCGCCCTCTGCGTCGTCGCCGCTCCTGTCCTGCTAGGACAGGGAAGATACTTTTCAATGAACTCAATCGACATCCTCTTCTGGGCTGCAGCCGGCTATGTCGTTGTCAGAATAATTTCCGGCGATACGCCACGACTGTGGCTCGTGTTCGGGCTCATTGTCGGACTCGGGCTGCAAAACAAGTACTCAGTCGGTTTCCTCTGCATCGGACTGGTCGCAGGGATTCTGCTGACGCCTGAGAGGAAGCATCTCGCCACAAAATGGTTCTGGCTCGGCGTCTTGATCGCATCCCTTCTATTTCTACCTCACATTGTGTGGGAACTGAAGAACGGGATCCCGTCTCTTGAATTCATGCGCAACGCCAGTCAGCTGAAGAATACTCCTACCACGTTCCTCGAATTCTTCGAAGGGCAACTTCGGGAGCTCAATTATTTCTGTGCTCCCATCTGGCTTCTTGGCCTTTACTACTTCTTCTTCGATTCTACGGGACGGCGGCATCGCGCACTCGCGTGGACCTACCTGGTCGTCTTCATCATCATGGTTGTTGGACATGGCAAGGCGTACTACCTTTCCCCCGTCTACCCAATGCTGTTTGCCGGAGGCGCCGTGTTCTTTGAGCGCCTCACCGCGCAACTATCCCGGCGCTGGCTCAAGACAACGATGGTTGGAGGAATCCTGGTATTGACGGCAATTAGCGCGCCGTTTGCCATTCCCATCCTCCCCGTCAAGACGTTCATCGCATACCAGGAGTTCTTTGGCATCAAACCCCACGCCGATGAGAAGAGTTCACTCGGCGTCCTGCCCCAACACTATGCGGATGAATTCGGATGGGAGGAAATGGTGGCTGTCATAGCCTCCGCGTACCAGAAACTGACACCCGAAGAGCAGGCGAAGTGCTTCATCTATGTCCGCAACTACGGCGAAGCCGGTGCCGTGGATTTCTTCGGAGCGAAATACGGACTCCCCAACGCAGCGTGCGCTCACAATAGCTACTGGTTCTGGGGCCCAGGAGACAGAACGGGAGATGTCGCGATTATTGTCGGAGGAAGCAGGACACTTCAGGACAATCTCAATGATTTGAACCGTCGGTATCAGCATGTTGAGCTAGCAGGTACTACGAAGCTCGAATATTCCATGCCATATGAGAATGGAAAAATGATTTTCATCTGCAAAGGGATGAACACTACGTTCCAGAAGTTATGGCCCGAAGAACGATTCTTCATTTGACGTGAACGTGTGAGAGCTCCATAAAACGGAGGACATTCATCAATGTCCTATTTGTTGAGAATCACCCGAACGATCAACGTACTTCTATCAGAACTGGATCACACTCAATGAACAAGGCACTCGTCACTCTTGCCATCTCACTGTTGCTTGCGATACCGGTGACTGCACAAATAACGCAGGAAGATGCAATCGATCTTCTGGAACAGTATCCGGCGGCAAGACTCGATTCGCTTCTTCCCAAGACCGCATTCCTCGGCTGGTTCAGAAACATCGTCGGCTCCGATGCAAAGATCACATGGGAGATCAACGATTGCGGCGAACTGACCGGCGTCGCATCTGTCGATCAAGGACGTGACCTGCCGGTTTGCTTCGAGATCTCCGCACTCCTGCCGGATCGCCGAATCGTCGGTGTCGCCATCGCCGTGGGCACCGAAAAGAAGGGCCTGAGCGGTGCCCCCACTGTCAGCAATATCTACATCGACACCGGCAAGGGGACTATGCACATAAAGCGACTGAGAGATCTTCCACTGGCGTTGCGTCCTCCACAGAACAGGTAAGAAGCAATTCAGTGCTCCAGCACATGAGCCGGCAAGATGCATTCTACCGCGTCTTGCCTTTGTTTTGCCCTTTGCCTACCTTGTCTCGGTATTTTCCCGCTTAGCACCGGAGTCGCATTCATCGTCCTGACGAAGCCTTATGCCATCCCTACACCAGGGACGGCCCAATCGCATCACCCTTCGCATAGGTCTGCTATTTCATGTTCCTGAGTTCCGCAACTCCCGCGGCCGCGCCTTTCCGGACGAGAGCCCTTCTCAATACAAGGGAGACCAAAAGCTATGTCGAATAAAGTAGCCGTCGATCTCAAGAGCGTGCAGAAAACGCTCCTCCTCCCTCTCTGGGGACGAGCCGTCGAGACACTCAAGCCAACTCCCCGGTTGGTGGACAAGACCGCCGCTGAGATCGTGGAGAAAATCGACTATGATTTCACGACGTTTTCGTCCAACATCAATCCCCTTACTCGATACGCGTGGATTGCCCGGAGTATTCATTTTGACCGGACAATTCGCCGATTCCTCCAACAATACCCAGCCGCCACAGTGGTAAACATCGGCTGCGGACTCGATACGACGTTCGAACGGACAGACAACGGAACCCTCCTCTGGTATGATCTCGATATGCCCGATGTCATACGATTACGAAGAGAGTTCATTGGGGAAACCAGCCGGCGGAAATTCATCGCGAGCTCTTTCCTCGATGATGCCTGGATCCATCAGCTGACGATCAAAGACAACGTCCTGTTCCTCGCAGCAGGAGTGTTCTATTATTTTGAAGAAGGTCAGATGAGGGAATTCTTTTCAAGGCTGGCCAGCCTCTTCCCGGGAAGCGAAGCTGTCTTCGACGTGGCGTCTCCTCTCGGCGTCAGGGTTGCCAACAAACTTGTGATCAAAGCCGGCGGCATGGACGAGAGCTCCATTCTGAAATGGGGTCTGAAGAACGCGTCAGAACTGCGGGAATGGGACGACAGGATAACCGTTCTTGAAGAGTATCCGATGTTCAAGTACATGAGAAAAGGGCTGAGCCTGAAAGGAAAGATCGCAACGTTCGAGTCCGATCTTCTGAAGATCATGTCGATCGTTCACCTTAGACTTTCGAACTGACCAATAGGAATCACTTGAGCAGGCTCATTCAATCGAACTCATTTGTCATTCTGCTGATGGTGGCTTCCTCTCTTTTCACCATGGCTCTTTCTCAGAACAAGTGGAGCGAGGGCATTGTGATGAGCGAACTGATATTTGAAAAAGCACCTTTCGCAGAATGCCACGCCTCAACCATCGTCGAATCCAACGACGGCCTGGTCGTCGCCTTTTTTGGTGGAACTCAGGAAAAGAACCCGGACGTCGGCATTTGGCTGAGTCGCTCCATAGGAGGGAAATGGACAGCCCCTCTCGAGGTAACGAACGGCGTCCAACCGGACGGCACGCGCTTCCCTTGTTGGAATCCGGTTCTCTTCCAGATTCCCACCGGCGATCTGCTCCTCTTCTACAAAGTTGGCCCAAGCCCGACCAACTGGTGGGGCATGGTCATGCATTCCATTGATAGCGGAAAGAACTGGTCAGCAGCAGAGCGATTGCCCAACGGGAACCTTGGCCCGATCAAGAACAAACCCGTTCTTCTTTCGACCGGGACAATCCTCAGTGGCTCAAGCATCGAAAACGATGCATGGAAAACCCATCTGGAAACATCATCCGACAGCGGCCGCACATGGAAGAAGACGCCTCCTCTCGCGGGCACGGATGGCATCGAGGCAATCCAACCCACAATCCTTACGCACAAATTGGCAAAGCTGCAGCTTTTGTGCAGAAGCAAACAGAGCTGCATCGTTGAATCATGGTCAAGCGACGATGGCGTGAGCTGGTCACCGCTTCGGCGTACGTCGCTCCCAAACCCTAACTCGGGGATCGACGCGGTGACACTCAGAGACGGTCGCCAGCTGCTCGTGTACAATCATTCCGGGACACCTGAAGGAGCATGGGGCGGACCTCGCTCACCGTTGAATGTGGCGATTTCGGAAGACGGGAAGACGTGGTTCGCGGCGGCAATTCTGGAACACGAATCCGGAGAGTTCTCGTACCCGGCCGTGATTCAATCCCGCGACAATCTCGTGCACGTGACGTACACCTGGAAACGGACATCGATAAAACACGTTGTCATCAATCCGGCGGAATGCGAGCTCCGCGAAATCAAGAACGGAGAGTGGCCTGAATAACTCTGCTTGAATTGCTCGCCTGTTGAGATCACTCCAGGCTCCGCGATCAGCAGATCCTGCTGAAGGAAGAAGTGTTTTCAACGTTGGGGGAATCTTCGTGTCAGACTACCTCTCGTCAACAGATCCTGAAGTCTTTCGCATCGAACCACCCAGGTTTCCGAACCTGGCTCTCTGGCTGAAGGCCCTTGGTTTTCATAAGCGCCACTGGAGCGACGTGGTGGTCATTTTCCCTTTCCTCTTCGTCCCCATTTTTGTCGACACTCTTCAAGCAATCCTAGTCCGACAGGAGATGTCCACGAAAGGTCAGATCTCTGTCTCAACGGCGATGAATGAAGCTGCACGTCACACCCTCGATGTTTTCTTACTGAAGCTCTATTTCGAGTTCGCGGCTGCTCTCTGGGGCTACCTTCCTGTGTACGGTTGGTTCAGGGACTACCGGCATCGTGTGAACTGGGCGATGGTGTCGAATGTGGTCACCTTCGAAGGATTGGCCGGTCCCGTCGGCAGGCTTCGGTGCGTTGAAGTAGCGAATAAGATTCCGCTGGATCGGGCGGCGCGCATTCTCGTAACGATCCCATCGTTGATGATAATCCTTTTCGTAGCGATCATCGGCGTCGCAACGTATGCCTTCGACACCTCTTTCTTCTTCTGGCTGTTCGGTTTCATCATTCTTTGGACGGTATTTCCGTGGGCCGCCGTGGTGAACACTTATTTGTACCTTTCCATTCCAGGAATTCAAGGCCGAGCCCTCCGGGGCTCTCAGCCTGGCCGCGCCCTGCTGGATCCTCACCATTATTGCCCACGATGCGGACACTACGAGCACCTGCAGGGAAGGTGTCGCCGGCTTTCGATGGCGGTCAACGCCTATCCTGGGCAGTTTCGAAAAAGGTGTAATGCACAATACTTTCTGCAGTCCGAGCTGTTGCCTTCACGCGTTGTTTGCCCGACATGTTCAGCTGAACTCGAACTTGAAGACGAAGAGAGATCTTCGTTTGTTTTCTCCTGCCCCGAGTGCACGTCGAGGACGGATTGGAGTGCGAGGGATACCTGAGGGCGGTGCAACCCGAGCAGGGAACAAAAGGGCCGTATAGAACGCCCGTGTGGCAGCCTGAATCTCCTTCCGGGTGTTCTCAAGATCCTCAATCAAGATAGTTGCACCGCACGATTTTCGCCATTACATTACGTTTCAAGAATCGCGGTTAGCATCACAAACATAGAGGAGCCTGATACGATGGGAATAATGATGGACCGCAAGGTCGAATTCAGCACGCTGGTGCGGGCTCAGCCCGACCGGGTTTATGATGCAATGGCCACGGCGGAAGGACTCGATGGATGGTTTACGCGGGGGGCGTTGGTCGATGCGAAACCAGGCGGCCAGATCCTCTTCAAGTGGAAGAACTACGGAATGAATGGTTATTCGGGGGAGAACGGCGGACCGATCATCGAGGCACGGCGGCCGCTGCGATTCGCCTTTCGATGGAAAGCCGACAGCGGCCTCTATATGACCACGGTTGAAATCGACTTCGCTCCTGTGAATCAGGGCACGGCCGTACACTTAGTTGAGTACGGCTACGAAGATAGTCCGGCGGGGACACAGGATTTTCTCAACCGCGTTTCGGGCTGGGCTCAGGTGCTCACGCTGATGAAGTTCTACGTCGAACACGGAGTAACATATTGAGTGCTGAGTCATTCAAACCTTCAGGCGATTGACTCAACGAGTGACCGTTGTCCGCGGATGTTCAAAGACCATCTCGGAAAATCTTTATCTGGATGTGGAGAGACGTATGAAATGGAAATCTCTGGTACCTGTTCTTCTCATTCTCATGCTGATGTTCTTTTCAGGATGTGTTCCCGGAGGCGGGACGTACGATCACCAATCGCCTGCGGGATTCTTCTCAGGAATCTGGCATGGATGGATCGCACCTTTTTCCTTGATCCTGGGAATCTTCAATCACGACGTCCGGATCTATGAGCCAAACAACACCGGCTGGCTCTATGATTTCGGATTCTATATCGCACTCATCGGCGGATTTGGTGGGATCAATCTCACACGCACCAAGCTGAAAAACAAAATCAAGCGACAAGGATGAGCGGCTCCACTTCATTGAGAATCCTCCTACCAGGCATATTCTGCTCTTAAGGTGAGGCCATCATGTCTGTCTTCGATCTGACGTTTGTTCTCTGCGCGGTGATCTTCAACCTCCTCATCATTGGCGTCTACATCACTTCAAAGCATGAGCGCGTCAAGCTCAGAGCGCTGCTCGGCAAGATCACGATCGGACTCGGCATTCCCCTCTCCGTCGTGCTCGTCGCTTACGTCGTCGGCGGGAAACCATTACGGACGCTTGTATACCTTTCGTTCATTCTCCTGTACCTTGTGCTCGAGCTGCTCCTCGACATCATCCTGAAAATCGAATTCAGAGAAAAACCGATTCTGCATGTCCCATACATCATTCTGTTCTACATCGCCTGTCTGGGATTCATCGCAATTTCATTTTCAATCAACACGAACTGGGGCTACGCGGTCTCCGTCACATTCTGGGGAGTGCTCGCCAGCCTCATCTATCTCTTGTGGGGAAAGAAGAAGACAACATGAGCACCCCCGCTCACCAGCCGTCAACCGTTCCAGGAACATACGCGAGGAAGTTGCATGCAGCAACCAGATGACCCCCAATCAAGAAAAAGAGAAAATCACGAACCACCACTGGCGATGACGGAAGACGGTTGGCGATATCACCACCTCGGCATTCCCACAACCATCCCGCACCCCGACGAAGTATATCTTGAGCAGTTTAAGATCTATGTTTCTGGATTCAGCACAAGTCCGTACGGAATCGAATGGATGCGTTTTGAACCGGACAGCCCCGTGGACGAGTTGATCAAGACGGTACCTCATCTCGCTTTTGAAGTAGACGATCTCGATGCAGCGATTGTCGGCAAACAGCTTCTGACTCCCCCTAATTCCCCCTCCGAGGGAGCGAGGGTAGCCATGATCATTCACAATGGTGCTCCTATAGAACTCATTGAGTTTCGCCCCGGGAAGATGAACCGCCCCTGAACATAAATCTTTCGGGGCAAGCAAGAAAGCGACGAAGTGTAGACCGTTCTCTCAATGCGATCGCCTGTCGGTGGAAGATGTGCTTGCTTTGCAGGAATAGCTAACGAAGGAGCTTACCGTGTCGAAGAAGGTCGTCGTGATCACCGGCTGCTCTTCAGGAATCGGGAGGGCACTTTCCGAGGAATTTCATCGCCGCGGGTTCAGGGTAATTGCCACCGCCCGGCGAATCGAGTCTCTTGAGGGACTGAGGAAACAGGGCATCGGGATCGAAACCCTGGACGTCACCGACCGGCAAGAAGCGAGCCGTGTGATGAGAGACATCCTCGGACGCGAGGGGCGCATCGACATCCTCGTGAACAATGCCGGCTACGGTTTGTTCGGGCCAGCGGTCGACCTCCCGCACGAGGAGCTGGTGTCACAATTCCACACCAATGTGTTCGCACCGCTGAACCTCATTAGACTGATAGCGCCTGCAATGCGGAGCCAGGGGGGCGGAATGATCGTCAACATCGGCAGTATTTCAGGAATCGTGACAACGCCATTCGCCGGCGCCTATTGTGCCTCCAAAGCCGCGCTCCATTCACTCACTGACGCACTTCGCATGGAACTTGCCCCATATGGCATCCGGGTCGTGAGCGTACAGCCGGGGGGCATTGTATCTGAATTTGGGAAGAACTCGAGACAGTCAGCCGAACGAATCGTGAAGACTGATTCGTGGTATGAAAGCCTGAAGGACTCCATCCTTTCGAGAGCTCAGCTTTCTCAGGTCGGAGCGACAAGTGCCGAAGAAATTGCACGGAAGCTCGTTGCTCTTATCGAAAGCGGGAACCCGCCGGCGATCGTGCGCATTGGACGCAGAAGTTTCTCTCTTCCCTTTCTGAAGAGTGCGCTACCAGCGACGTTACTTGATTCGATCTTTCGGAAAAGGTTCGGGCTCAACAAGCTCACGCAATAGGAATACAATCCACGATGTCATTGCTCGCCACAATCCCAGGGAGGTCTCCCATGAAAACACTTCGGGCGGCACTGATCGTTCTCACGCCGCTGTTCATTGGCTCGCTTCTGATAACCTCACCGGCAGCCTCGCAGCAGGTGTATAAGCCGGGCGATCTGCTGACAATCGATCCGGCGATTACGTACGGAAAGTTTGACAACGGACTCACATACTACATCAAGGTGAACAAGAAGCCGGAGAAGCGGGCCGAACTCCGTCTTGCGGTGAAGACCGGTTCGGTCATGGAAGATGATGATCAGCTTGGCCTTGCCCACTTTTGCGAGCATATGGCTTTCAACGGAACGAAGAGTTTTCCGAGGAATGAAATCATTAACCTTCTTGAAAAAGAGGGAGTCCGGCTCGGTCCTGATGTGAACGCGTACACGAGCTTCGACCAGACGGTGTACATGCTGCAAATCCCGACCGATTCAGCTGCGCTGATAGAGAAGGCGTTCCGCATTCTCGAAGAATGGGCATCTGCGGTTACGTATGATGAAAAAGAAATCGACAAGGAGCGCGGTGTCGTCATCGAAGAATGGCGGCTCGGCCGCGGCGCGTCGATGCGCGTGCTGGACAAACATTTGCCCAAGCTGCTGTACAACTCGCAGTACGCCAAGCGATTCGTGATCGGCAAGAAGGAAGTGCTTGAGAAAGCGCCGTACGAGACGCTCCGGCGATTCTACCGCGACTGGTACCGGCCAGAGCTCATGGCCGTGGCTGTCGTCGGCGATTTCGACAAGTCAACCATGGAAAAACTGATTAAAGACCATTTCTCCAACCTAACGAACAAGAAGCCAGCCCGCGAGCGAACGAAATACACACTGCCAGACCATGCAGAGACTTTGGTCTCAGTCGCGACGGACAAAGAACTACCGGGTGCATCCGTCCAGATGTATTTCAAGCGCACGGCGCGCATCGAGAAGACTGCCGGGGATTACCGGGAATCCATCACAGGTCAGCTTTATGACGGCATGTTCAACAATCGTTTGCAGGAGCGGATGCAGAAGCCCAATCCTCCGTTCATCTATGGGATGGGTATGGACACCCGATGGCTCAGCAACGCTCAGATATACCTGCTCGTGGCACAGGTGAAGGAGAATTCCATTCTGGATGGGCTGGAATACCTCCTCACCGAAGCAAACCGGGTGCGGCAATTTGGCTTCACAGCCTCCGAGCTCGAGCGGCAGAAAGCCGAACAGCTCCGCAGTTACGAGAGCATGAACAAGGAACGCGACAAGACCGAATCACGGAACTACGCTGATGGATTCATTCGCAACTTCCTCCAGGACGAGCTCATTCCGGGCATCGAGGTTGAGTACAATCTGAACAAGCAGTTTCTCCCGGGTGTGACTCTCGAAGAGGTGAACAAGCTGGCGGAACTGCGGATGAAACCTGGGAACCAGGTGATCGCTGTCTCGGCTCCGGAAAAAGAAGGAGTGAAGATACCGGCGGAAACCGATATTCTGTCCGTTCTGAAGAACGTCCAGACAAAGAAGCTGGAGGCGTACGTTGACAACGTGTCGACGAAACCGCTGATCGCAACGCCACCGAAACCCGGCAAGGTTGTGAGCGAACGAAAGATCGAATCCCTCGGCGTAACGGAATGGAAGCTTTCGAACGGTGCTCTCGTCGTTCTGAAGCCGACTGATTTCAAGAATGACGAGATCCTCTTCTCAGCGTACAGCGACGGCGGCACGTC
>JBEKOB010000050.1:0-29199 GCA_049522195.1 Bacteroidota bacterium | reverse complement strand
ATTGGAAGCGATGGAATTGGTACACGCTGCGTCTTCTCATAACCCCACAAGCGGTGATATGTGCGGGTGTTCTGGACAATGATTTCAACGTCACGTCCGTGCAAGTCCACTTCTACTGTGGTGGCGGCTGCACCAGACAAATGGGTATGAATGGATTGTGCGGCCTTCTTGCCGTTTGCGATGGCATCGATCGCGTTGCGGGGACCAAAGGAAACGTCGCCCCCGGCGTAGATTCCGGGCGCGCTTGTCGCAAGCGTGGCCGGATTGACCTCGATTGTGTTGCGCGGTGTTATGCGAACACCATCCTCAGGGGAGATCCATGAAAGATCGGATGTCTGGCCGATCGCCATGATGATCGTGTCTGCCTCCATGACGCGTTCTGAACCGGGGGCAAAGCGGGGGTTGAATTTCTTCTGGTCATCAAAAACGGAAACACAGTCGATTGTCTCAAACCCGACCACTTTTCCTTGCTTCCCGAGAATGCGGTTCGGACCAACGCGAGGATGGATCTGGATTCGCTCCTCGAGCGCTTCTCCAATCTCTTCCTTGGAGGCAGGCATCTCGTTCCAGTCTTCGAGACAAACCATGTGCACTTCTTTTGCACCGAATCGGACTGCGGAGCGCGCAACGTCCAGCGCCTCGGCGACTTCTGTCACGTGACCCACCTCCACTTTCTCCTGACGGGCGGCAGTACGCGCGGCATCAATCGCGACATTGCCACCGCCGACCACAATTACCCTCTGTCCAAGATCCACACGAAATCCCAGGTTGACATTCAACAGGAAATCGACTGCACGGAACACACCATCCAATTCGACCCCTTCGATACGAAGGTCCCGGCTTTTGTGTGAGCCTATCGCAATAAAGACCGCCTGAAATCCATCCTTCTTTAGGGTCGACAACGTAAAATCGCGTCCAATTGCCGAATTCAATTTGAGCTCGACACCGAGACTCAGAATTGCATTAATTTCAAGCCGGATGAGTTCCCTTGGCAGACGATATTCGGGAATCCCAAGGCGCAACATTCCACCGGCGACAGGTTGCGCTTCAAACACCGTTACTTTGTATCCGAGAAGGGCAAGATCGTGAGCGCAAGAGAGTCCGCTCGGTCCAGCGCCAATCACTGCTACCTTGATACCGTTTTTTCTGACTGACCTGCCGAACACCTCTCTCAGCTTCTCAAGATCCACCATACTTTCCACGCCGAATCGTTCCGTGACAAACCTTTTCAAGGCTCGGATGGCAATCGGCTGGTCGATCGTGCCCCGGCGGCACGAGGTTTCACACGGCGCAGCGCAGATTCGGCCACAGATAGATGCAAAAGGATTCGGACGGCGGGCCACGTGATAGGCTTCCTGGTAGCGTCCTTCTTCGATCAGGGCAACGTAGCGTCCGGCTTCCGTATGTACGGGACATGCGGCCATGCACGGGAAGTTGGAATCCAACCACTCAAGATTGGCGAATCTCAGTTGCTCTGACATTGGAATCAGTTTCACTATTTATGGATTTCGAAATCGACAGTCACATCCCCCTTTTCCGGGACTTCGACGCTGACGATTTGTGCCTTCAGTTTCTCATGCCAGATCTTGAGTTCGTATTTGCCCGGAGGAACATCTTTGATCTCGTACTTTCCGTCGGCGGCGCTGACGGCGTAGTAGGGAGTCTCGAGCGCCAAAACATATGCTTCCATCTCTGGGTGAACATTGCAGAGCATCACGGTGACACATCCGGCGTTCTTGTAGGTGTAGGACCGGGTCTGTCCTTTTGGCCACGTCCCAAGGTTCATCTTGTCGGCGCACGGGTCTGGACTAAAAACGTTATGAAGCACGTCATCACTGTTCAGAAAGTCCACGGTTGTACCTGCGACAATAGGAAGCACGTGCGGGTGAAACTTGAGATTCTTCTGATCCATTTTCGCGTGCTCTTTGGGAGCATTGAAGGTCTTGCCGGGGATTTTCTCTATATACACGATTGCATCAGCGCTGTTCTTGACGCCCTTCGCCTTCACGGTTCCGACGATGTTACCTGCCCGAGAAGATATCGCGAAGCCGGCAATAAAAAGAGTGGTAAGAAAGTAACGGGTTTTTGTTTTCATGGTCTTTACTCCTTGTGATATTGAGATGTCATCATTTCATTCAGCGTATCGTGTCTCATATTCCGATGGTCATCAGGAGACGCACCTGACCGGGTTGCAGGCTCTGTCCGAGAACGAAGATCGGGTTTCCATTTGAATCAGTGGAGGTGCTGGCAAGCTTGGCCCAAGTTGCGCGCAGGGTCAGTTTCACGTTCGGACGAACGAGAGCAACGATTCCGGGAACGAGTTGAGAATCGGTATAGGAAACAGCCCGCCCTGACCCCGGATCCATCGATTGGCCGTTCCAAACTTCATACCTCAGTCCCGGCAAAAGCCACGGAAACACAGTTACATCGAGTTCTCCAAACCAGGTTGTCGTGTTCGCCGATTGGCCGGCAGATCCCACAAATGGGTTCTTGTCGGTACGGATCGTTACCCCTCCAAACAAGTTGTACCGGTCGTAAAACGCGTTCACATCTCCGCCGAAGACAGTGAAGCTATTGTTCTGGAGGAGGGAATCAGAACCGATCATAGCCGCACCCGAGTAGACAAATGCCCCAAGCGTCAATGAATTGTCGATGTAAGGCTTTGCGTTGTTGAGTGTAGTACCCTCCTTCATCACTCCATCCAAAGGCAATCCGCCCACTTTGTATGTGACGTGTGCGTAGTAATCTTTGTCGGAGTGAACTGCTCCAAACCCTTCAACGATGCCGGCACTGTATCCAAATCGCCCGGATAACATTCCGTTGAGTTCAATACCTTTCTGGGTCTCTTCAAACGACCATCCCATGTCGCTGCTGAACGGCCGCGTGGTGATCCAGTACCCTTCCATCCATGCGCGGTGCGTTGAGAACGAAAAGAGGCTTGGCTCAATGACCCCTACGCGTGCATTGAACGCGTAGGAATCTCCGAGAAGGTTGCTGAAGATCAGGAACATCCTGTTCAACTCAAGCGTACCGTCGCTGTTTAAAATAGCGTGTCCCCAAAAAGAAAGATCGTCCCCGAGAGTACCAGCTGCAACCGCCTCAATGCTGCTGCCGAGTCCGCCGAAAGTAAACCGTGCTGCTGTCGTTGGATCGGCAGGATCGTACTTCGGATTGTAGTCAATCTCCCCATTGAGGAACAGCGAGATCGGGGATGTGCCCGGAAGACTTCCCGGCCAGATCGCGTCTGGGAAAGCCTTTTTGTAGCCATCTGAACCGAGTGGAACGGGATCTTCCTTCACAAATTCGGCATCTGTGCCGCCCGGGAATTGATAGCCGTTGCGCCGGAAGGACTCTCCAAATGCTGTGAGTTTAGGAAAACCATTGTGGCACGTCGCACAACTTGTCTTGTACTTGCGCGCAAACGCCGGAATCGCATACACGCTATCTGTCATAAGCTGCAGCAACGCGATGGCAGCGATGACAACCAATAGAACCTTTTTCATAGGTCTCCCTCTTTATGAAATCGGGGTTGTGATGATTTAGAACTGGTTGGCGGATTTCGTTTCCCGAGACAGTCATGCACCGCCGAGCGCAGTCTCTCGAGATCGAGCGGCTTGAGAAGAAAATGGTCCACACCCATGGCTCGGAGTTCCTGTTCGCTGATGGATTCGTGATAGCCGGTAATCACGATGACAGGCAGGCGCGGGTATAAAGCTTTTGCGTTGAGGAAAAAGGTCACGCCCGACTGCCACTTCAGGCGCACATCAGTGATCAGAAGGTCAATCGGTTGCTTCTGCAATGCCTGCGCAGCCTCTTCAGGCGTGGTAGCAGCAATCATTGTAAAATGTTCCTGCCGGAAAAAATTCTCGAAGGCCGAAAGTATATTCACATCGTCGTCGAGAACGAGGATTTTTGCGTGCACGAAAGGACCTTCTTCTTAACAGGCCTTTCATTGCAACGCTTGTGCCAGGAACCTTTTCCTATGAGAAACTTCACTTTTGCAGGAAAAACCACCGGAGATGAATCAGATGGGGCGACAATTGCCGCTCAAATGCCAAGTGGCGGTTGGCAGTACGCCAAGCGACATGTTGCAGGAGGGAGTGCGGGATGCAAGGTGCAGCGGAAACGCTTCAACGGTTTCTAACGGAATTGCTCGGAGTGAATCTTGTGTTTCTTCATCAGCCGCTGGAAATTCTGGCGAGTCATGCCTGAAGACTTCGCAGCCTGACTCACATTACCTTTGCAGTTTTTCAACTTTTCGCGGAGGAATTCTGCTTCAAAGAGCTTGAGATAATGATCGCGTGCCTTGCTGAAGACGGGACTCACGAGCGGGAATTGTGAGATCGGTGACCGTTTCTGAGACGCTGGTTCCTGCAAGCTATCGGGGAGAACAACTTCTCCTTTCGTGAAGATGACAGCCCGCTCAACAATGTTCTCCAGCTGACGCACGTTTCCCGGAAACGGATGATTCGTCAGTTGGGAAATGGCTTCACTCGAGAATCCCAGCAGACGTTTCTTAAGACGGTCACTATATTTTTTCAGGAAGTAATTGGCGAGAATTGGAATGTCCTCCGGGCGATCTCGCAGTGGCGGGAGATGCACCGTGACCACGTTTAGCCGAAAGAATAGATCCTTCCTGAAATCACCTTTTTGAACTTCCGTTTCGAGATCAACATTTGTTGCAGCAACGAATCGGGCCAAAACGGCGATCTTCTCATTGCCACCGAGTCGTTCAAACTCACGTTCCTGCAGCACGCGCAGCAGTTTTTGCTGCAAGCCTATCGACAGAGAGCTTATTTCATCGAGAAAGATCGTTCCCGCATGAGCCATTTCAAACTTCCCCAGCTTGCGCTCAAAGGCACCGGTGAACGCCCCTTTTTCGTGGCCGAACAATTCTGATTCGAGAAGCGTCTCGGGTAAAGCCGCGCAGTTGATTGCCGCAAACGGCTCTGTGGCAGAAGGACCGCTATGATGAATGGCGCGGGCAACGAGTTCTTTGCCGGTACCGCTTTCGCCAACAATCAGCACCGAGGTGTGGTGCGGGGTCATTGCCACAGAGCCGATAGTCTTATACACTTCCTGCATCGTTGGACTGTTGCCCACGAGTTCATATCGATCCACGAAATCCGCTTTGAATGGTGACCGGTGATCATGGACTAAAGCTGTACTCCTGTGCAGCGTAATGGCGCGGCGCATGACGTCGCGGATCTTTTTGATGTCGAGCGGTTTTGTAAGATAGTCGAACGCGCCCAGCTGCATTGCGTGAATGGCAGTCTGCATGGTACCATGGCCCGTGATGAGAATGACGGGAGCGGCCATATTTTCCTGGCGCATCCTCGCTAGCGTCTCCAGTCCATCCAAGTTAGGCATCGTGATATCCATGAACACGAGCGCTGGCTGCTCTTTTGCTGAGAGTTCCAATGCTTCACCACCAGAAGCTGCTGCCACGAATCTGTATCCTTCGCGCTTCAGCAACGTTTTGAACGCAAATCGAATTTTCTCGTCGTCATCCACGACGAGAATGGTTACCATGTCTTTGCTTTTTTTGGCCATTTGCAATAGGGAGATAAATGGAAAAGGTTGTGCCTTTGTGAACCGTGCTTTCAACCTGCAGAACGCCACCGTGAGCTGCGACTGTACGCTGAACCATGGGCAGTCCCAATCCTGTGCCGTTCGTCTTGGTCGTATAAAATGGATCAAAAATCTTTTGCAGCTGATCGTCCGCAATCCCACATCCGTTGTCAGAGATCTTTATCTGGACGCAGTTGGTGTGGCGCGCAAGCGTAAGTCCCGCAGCATCGGCCTTGCCAGCGCCTCCCCGATAGGAACCGCCGGTTAGGGGGGCAGAAAGGCTCAAGGACTTGGATGTAGCGGTGACCCTCCCTCGCTTCGTCATGCGACCGTTGGCTTCGATGGCCTGGATCCCGTTCAACAGAAGGTTAATAATCGCCTCTTTCAGGAGCGATTCGTCGAGCGGTAACTCTCCGACGCTTGCATCAAGCTTGCTTACAAGAGCGACCTCCTTTTTCCGCACGTGCGGGCTTATGAATTCGATGCTGCTATGGAGAACGCGATTCACATTTGTAGGTTTGAACATCAGTGGTTTCGGCCTCGCGAAGCTGAGCAGTTCCGTAACGATACCCTCCATGTGACGAATGGAATCCAGGGCCACGCCGAGAGACCTCCTTTCTGAGCGGCTGAGATGTTTTGATTCTCCGAACAGTTGGATGATCATTTTCACGGAGGTGAGGGCATTGCGGAACTCATGAGCGATCATCGATGACATCTCAGCGGCGGCGACGAGCTTTTCCGTCTGAACCATTTGCTGTTCGAGCCTCTTACGCTCCGTTATATCTGTGATGATCAGGAGAAGGGCTGTTACCTTGTTCCCTTCCTTCATAGGGACTGCGACATATTCCAAGAGTCGGTCCCCAGAATCGGGGTGACGGACTTGCCTCGTTCGCGATTCGGTGGTTCCGTTGGAGAATGCGCTCACCCACATGCTGGCACCGGCTTCGTCAACTTCCGAATACTCTTTCCCGATCGCTCCACCCGATAAAAGACCCGTGACGCGGGTGAAAGCGGCGCTGACTGTCAGGATGCAAAAGTTTCGATCGAGCAGAACGAAAGCACTCGGGACATTGTCGAGGAGAAGATGGAGCTTTGTCTTCTCTTCTAACAGTTCCTTGGTTCGTTGCTGAACCATGTCCTCCAAGTGCATCCGGTGCGCTCTGAGCTCCTGATCGTGCGCCTGGAGCGAGGCTGCCATCCTATTGAATTGAGTGGCAAGTTGTTCAATTTCGTCGTTCGTTTGAACTTCGAGGCGGTGCTCGTAATGGCCTTCTGCAATGATTTCTGCCCCGCGCTGAACTTGTGAAATCGGCCTGGTAAACTGTCGGGTTGCGAGAAGTCCAAGACCAACTGCAAAGCACAGAAATATTACGAGAAAACCGAACAGAGTCATCGTATAAGAACGTGCTGGCCCCATAACAGCGCTCTCAGGAACGCTCACAAAAACGATGATGGGGATGGAAAACGACAGGGATCGAGCGGAAGTACCGGGAATGGGCGTTGTTTCAAACAAGGGGGCGTACGATATGATTTCTTTTGTTCCCTCCGTGAGTGTCCCCTCCCTACCCGACAAGATCGAGGTTGCGACTTGTGGAGTATAGTCGCGTGCCAGGTTGTCCTCCTCGCGAGATGCAAGGAGTCTATTCCAGTCTCGCTTCTTCTCCGAATGATAGAGATAGTGACCATCGCCCGTAACAAGAACAACTTTCCGCTCCGGATCTGCGTGTCGTTTCGTCTCGATGACGTCGAGGAGGTTCTTTTCGAAAACGTTCGCGACCAGGATCCCAAGACGCCGCCCATGCTCCATCAGTGGCAACGCAAAACTTATGACGGGAATCCGTTCCACGCCGCGGTGTGCAACTTCAGCAGGAGCGAAGGCAATCTGATTTCTCCCAAGCTTGTCAACAAGCAGGAAATAGTACTGGGCACGGCCCCCGGCGAGTTCGGAGGGAGTCACGATCCTAAAGGTTTTGGTGGAATCGCTCGGATTATCGCATTCTACTCGCAGAAGTTCATCGCCGGATTCATCAATTAGCCGGAACTGATAATAAATCTCCTTCGTCTTCGCAAAAGACAGGATTTCATTTCCTATGTGAGTGAGATCGGCACTCGGCGCAAACCCTCTACTCAAGCTCGTTCTCTGCATCCACGTTTCCATGGATGACGAATTCTGAAGAACCCTTATATCGGACGAAATGTCATCCAGGAAATTCTCGGTTTTCTCTCGTATGGTGTGGACATCCCCCGTCAATTCCTGGAGGGCAACTTCGCGCATCAGCCGCACGGTGGAGACAATGTTGTAGATTCCAACAAGGGTCAAAGGAAAGATCGAAAGTCCTGCGAACGCGATGAGGAGCTTGTTACGGATTGACAGCCATCGGAATATATTGTTGAGTTTTACCATTATTAGATCGGAATAATCGCTCGAGATGCAGAATCTACCTGCGCTATCGGAAGCTGCAGTGGTAGCGCACCACTGACTGTCAAGTCAAGACTGGGCATAGGATTCGGCATTGCATTGATTAGGAGGGTGGAGCCGTGGCAAATCCCATCCGGAAACAAAACAAGATCATACCTCGATCAACCGCCTTATGAGCCTATCTGAAAAGTGCATCCACAGGACTAAGCCGGGTCAACGACTCGTGGCAGGTGTCTGTTCAGGGGGTGCTACAAGCAACGTTACGCAAGACTCTTTAATGAGTAGAACCGACTTTATCAAGGTTAGGTTCCATGAATGCGTGAAGGCGCATGCTGCAGGCCTATAGCAAGCGTCGCGTTGGACGATCGCGTGAAAGCCTGGAAGCTCGACAACTGTGAGCTGATCGGACTGCCTGCAGAGAACGAAGAGTGCGGTATCAATGCAAAGGCTCAGGCAAATAGCAGAAACCCCACCGATTTTCCTCGATCGCTTTTTGATCGGGGCTTGTCCGGTGAGCCGAAGGCGAAACGGGATCTTCACCGATGAGGATTCGTCATTAGAGCTTGCGGCGGAGCACACGATAGAAACTTTGCATTTTATTCACGGGATTTGCTCTGTGTGCCCGTCTTGGAACAAATGAGATAAATAAGTTGGCCTCTTTCAGTTACGGGACAAACAGAGATTCCCTTTTAGAAAGCATGCGCCAGGCGGGTTCCTGCTTTTGGGACTTGACAATTATACGCCAATGGCGTATAATGCGACGCGCTCATTGTTGAGACCCCGATATTTACTAAACGAGTGCTGGACATCCTGACCGATGATGAATATCGGGAGCTTCAGCATTTCTTCACTCAATACCCGGATGCAGGCGATGTCATTCCAGGCGGCCACGGCCTGCGGAAGCTGAGGTGGACGATCTCGGGCAAGGGAAAGCGGGGAGGAACGCGAGTCATCTACTACTGGGTTAGACCAAAGGATACCATGTTGATGCTCTTTGTGTTTAAGAAGAACGAACGGAGCGATCTAACCAAAGATCAGCTCAAGACACTACGATCAATTGCCGCGAAGGAGCTGCGATGAAGAAGGAAATATTTGATGAACTGATGACGAGCATTGAACAAGGAGGCGCAGTACTGCGAGGCAAGAAAGCGCCAAGCCGATCATTCCGTATCGATGACCCAAACGTTTCGGCGATCCGTCGGCACCTTGGGCTTACGCAGCAGAAATTTGCTGAGCTACTCGGAATCAGCCCGGCAACACTCCGGAACTGGGAACAAGGCAGAAGGAAGCCCGAGGGCGCTGCCCGCGTGCTTCTTTGCGTCGCCGCGAAATATCCAAGAGCTGTCTTGGATACCGTTCGCGCCTGACCTGCAGAGCCGCAAGAAAGCTCCACGCAAATCTCATCAGAAGGATAGGACAGCCGATTAAAAAATCCCGACCAGCATTCGCCGATCGAGATTCTTCTGTATTGTTGCAGCGGGGGCCCAATATGTGTTCTAAAGAAGATTTTTGTATAGCAGAGTTTTGTGTTGACCCTTTCCTACCCGTCCACTCGCTGCTGACTCCTTTGATCCAGAACCTGAAACTTCCTAACTAAATCTTAGATCATTTTTCGGGGGGCAGGTCACGATCATGTACGGTTGCTGGCAACCATGACTCATAACTAGCGAATTAGACCCTCACCGACATCTCTCTGTGGTTGATTCCGAGGACGAATGTCGGCGAGGTTGAACGTGGCGTCAAAAACGTTTACTGCTCCGCAGGAAGAAGGAGGACATCCAACATGGGGAGCGGTTGATGATTCGGGACATCAGCGATCCATTTCATCGCCTGGTCACTGGGCTTGAATATCTTGCACAGCTGAGCTGTCACATCGACCGTCTCTACGCCGGACCCCAAGCACATGAGCTCGTGTTTGGAAACGATGGCCTCCACCTTCAATTCCTTTGCAATCTCATTGACCTCAGATTTGTGCTTTGCCAGAATCTCTGCAACTGAGCCGATGCTGAAGGCCTGCAAGTGCGCAAGGACCTGAGCCGTTCTCCCCTTCAGTTCAATCTCGTTTGCCTTCTTCTCATCCTTTGCATCTTTCGCCTTAGCCAGATCCGTCCGCAATCCACCGATAAACTCTTTCATTTCATTCGAGTTGCCGTACGCAATTGCGATTGCTCTTGAATCATAGACACCGATGCGCGTCGCAGGCTGCGATGTGAAACCGGCGGCCAGGGCGAGGAGACACAGAAGAACTGCTGCGCTTATGAAGTATTTCATAACGACCTCCTTGATTAGTGGTTTGGTGACTTCACAGTCAGTGTATCAGAGTACGGCTTTTCTCCTCATCCTTGCACCTCATTCTGCCGCCGTGCCCTCTCACTCCGGACTGGTCCCCTTCAGGAAGTAGAATGCGGAAACCGCCAAGGGCAGAGAGACAAGAAGAGCCGTGATCGCTTGATAAAATGTAAACCCATGTCCAGTGCGAAAACCTATGAAGTAGGCGGCGGCAACAGCCAGGATTGCGAACACCGCACCACTGATGCGCGGCTGATGCTTTCCCAGCAGTCCGAGGAGCAGCATCAAAATTCCTGGCGAGGCCTCGGGGAGCGCGCGCAGCGTCAACCCATTCTCCGCGAGGACAAAAAGAAGCCAGAGGGAGCCAACACCCACTGAAATCCTCACGCCAACAGCTTTGTGGTCTCCAATCATCAGAACGCCGATAAGCGCCCGTGCCGCCAATGCGACAATCAGCAACACATTGAAGTCATCTGCCGGTTTCCCCTCGACACGCGCTTTGATCGCGAATACGATGATGGCAACGATAACGATGGTTAGGGCGAGATTCCCCGACCGATACTGGATCGACATCTGGCGCTCGTCACCGTACTTGGTCGCGATGCCCATTGCATAGAGTGTCGGCCTCAGCATGTAGGAACCGACCATCAGGAACAGAAATGCGTCATTTTGCAGGGCAGCGGCAAGAACTGCGCTCAGCACAAAGATCCCTGTTGCCCACCATGATATCACGTCCCATCTAGGCATTGTCAGTATCCTCCAGTTCGAAAAGTTGTTCGACAGTTGTATTGAATTTTCTCGCGAGCATCAGTGCAAGTTTCACAGATGGACTGTAGTCACCCCGTTCGATAGCTATGATCGTTTGCCTCGAAACCTTCACTTGGTTTGCCAGATCCTGTTGGCTCAGTTCGCCATTGAGAAATCTGAGTTTTCTAAGGTGCGTTTTCATTGGCGTTCCCAGTTTGTTTGACTTCATAAGTGTAAAACATAGAAGACATAATGTCAAGTTACATTGACATTATGTTAATAAAATCTTACTCTTTTTGCAAGTTTTAGGGAATTTTGGATTTGCTGGTCTGTGACGTTGAAGGATAATATGCAGGAGCAATCAGATTAGTCGGGAATGAGATCCCTCTCCAAAAGCACCCCCCCCCCGGTAATCGGAGGCGTCTGCTGGCAAGTGAGGTCTTTTCGATGAGACCTATTCAAACCAAAAGGAATACAGATCGCTCAAAAGATATGGGATTTCGATTTGAAAAGAAATATGTGCGGGACAGCGTTGTTCGAGACTGTGAAGACGATGATTCCCCCAGGGCTGGATGTGGCCTGCTCTGAAACGAGGAACTTTTTTCTTCGTACCTTTCTGGACGAGCAACCCACCAGCACCGGCAACATTTGAAGATTTGATCCGACTGCTCCCGCCTCGTGGCAGCATTAGCAAGAATCGGTTCGTTGTAGCCGAGAAGCCATTCGAATTGTTGTAAGGGTCGAGTGACCAAGTGGTTCTCATTGACAAAAAAGGTACAAGCGTACATGGTGAAGATCAGTAAACAATATACGAGTCGGGAAAGCCAGTCTCTCGACAAGTACCTCCAGGATATAGGGAAGGTCGACCTTGTGACTCCGCAGGAAGAAATTGACCTTGCCCGTCGCATCAAGAAGGGGGATCAGAAGGCACTCGAGAAGTTGACCACAGCCAATCTCCGTTTTGTCGTCAGTGTCGCGAAGCAATATCAGAATCAAGGATTGTCCCTTGGAGACCTGATCAACGAAGGGAACCTCGGACTCATCAAGGCTACGAAGCGATTCGACGAGACGCGCGGATTCAAGTTCATCTCCTACGCCGTCTGGTGGATCCGACAATCGATTCTGCAGGCGCTCGCGGAGCAGTCCCGCATCGTGCGCTTGCCGTTGAACCGTGTTGGGGCGCTAAACAAGATTGGCAGAGCATTCAGCACACTCGAGCAGGAATTCGAACGGGAGCCGAGCGCCAGCGAACTCGCGGAAGAACTCAACTTGTCGCTGTTCGAGGTGTCGGACACGCTCAAGATCTCGGGGCGGCATCTGTCGATGGATGCTCCGTTCGCTCAGGGAGAAGACAACCGTCTGCTGGACGTCATCCAGGATCAGCGGCAGCCTTCTCCCGACCATCAACTGATGGAAGAATCGCTGAAGGTGGAAGTTCGCCGCGCGTTGAATACGCTGAGCGAACGAGAGGCGCAAGTAATCCGACTGTCCTTCGGACTCGATCAGGAGCACTCACTCACGCTGGAAGAGATCGGTGGGAAGTTCAATCTTACGCGGGAGCGCATCAGGCAGATCAAAGAGAAGGCGATCCGTCGTTTGCGACATGCATCCCGGAGCAAAGCCCTGAGGGCTTTCCTCGGATAATGAGCCGAAAGAGACAAGCATCTTGTGAAAAGCCTCGGCGTCAGCTTCGAGGGAAAAGATGGGGTGTGTTGAAGAATTCCGGAACAAAACAAAGAATCCCCACCGACTCGCCCCGATGTTCTTGATTGGGGTCTTCACCGATAAGCCTGCCCGACTCTTGAGAACTAGATAGGTCAGGCGGGGATTCTTCTTTAGAGCTTGCCCGCCTTTCGCGTCCCGCTGTTTTTCGAGCGGGATAGCGGGGGCTGCCTACTTACGGCAGTTGCAACCTTGCATAGGCTTTTTGAAATGGCGTTGGAATAGCGGGCCTTCCACGAAACATGCCTGTTTCATTGGTTCGGAAAAAACAAGTGCAAGATCCTGGGTCGAGCTGCCCGAACTATGCTCGGGAATCAAGAACATCCCGAACCGACCTCAATAAAGCTTCACGCGAGTAAGGCTTCTGGATGAAATCCTTTACTCCAGACCTGAGGATCTCCAACTTCAGTTCCGGCTCAAGGTATCCGCTTGCCAGAATCATTTTCACGCGTGGGTTTCTGCTCTTCATTTCTAGGAATAGGTTGTAACCGCTGATCCTTGGCAAGCCCATGTCCGAAACGACCAGGTCGACTTGATCCCACTTAGCTTTGTAAAGCTCCACGGCCTGATTGCCGTCCCCCGCCTCGATCACCCTGTAACCCTTCTCGACAAGCGCTTGCTTGGCAAGCTCCCTGAGGGCTCCCTCGTCTTCCACAACCAGTACTGTTTCCGTCCCTCCGCGCACTTCCTCAGCCGCGGCCTTCTTTGCTTGGAATGTCTCGTGGATGGTGCGAGAAACAGGCAGGTAGAGATGGAATGTGCTGCCAGCTTGGAGCGTGCTTTCAACTTCAATGAACCCACGATGTGCACCAACAATGCCGTACACAACAGAGAGACCTAATCCCGTCCCTTTGCCTAATTCTTTGGTTGTGAAGAAGGGCTCAAAAATGTGACTCTTCGTTGCCTCATCCATGCCAATGCCAGTGTCCCGCACGGAAATACCAACATACGTCCGTTCATGCGCATCGAGGAAGCGCTTCGCAAGTTCCTCCCCGGAGACCAGCCTCGTTGTGAAGGTCAATGATCCGCCCATGGGTATGGCATCTCGCGCATTAACCGAAAGATTGAGCAACACCTGTTGAATCTGAGTCGGATCACCATCGATGGAAGGGACTTTCGGATCCAGTTGTGCGCTAATATCAATGGCTGACGGAAATGTTTCTCTCAGAAGTTTGATGAGCTCTTCGATTACTTCATTCACGCGTACCGATTCCAGCAACGTCTGTGTCTTCCGCGCAAACGTCAACAGCTGCCGAACCAATGCCGTGCCTCGCTCGACAGCTGTCGTCATGGTCTTTACACTGTGTGCCAGCTTCGCAGGCGTATCCTTGTATCGCTCGACCAAGGTTATGTGACCGAGGATAATTCCAAGGATATTGTTAAAATCGTGCGCGATGCCGCCAGCAAGTGTCCCGACACTCTGCAGTTTTTGCGCTTGCTGGAGCTGTTCCTCGAGTTTTCGCTGACCCGTAATATCCACGTAGATCCCGTATATACCCATTAACTCATCATCGATGATGATCGGATATCCCGTAACAGACACATCAACGAGGGTTCCGTCCTTTCTCATACGCTTGGTTTGCTTCTGAACCGTGCTACGACTCCGGGACAACGTTGACAGCTGTTTGCTTTCTTCCGTGAGGTGCGCCGGGACAACGAGATCGTTAATCTTCCGCCCGATGGCTTCGTCCATGGAATATTGAAAGATCTCCTGAAAGGCCCTGTTGACAGACAGAACCGTATCCTGATCGTCCATCACAACGATCCCAGAAGGAGAGTTTTCGAAAAGCTGCTGAAAATAGGATCGTTGGAGTTGAAGCGCATCCTGCGCGCGTTTTTGCTCCGTAACATCATGAATGATCCCACGAATGGCCACCACCTTCCCGTGTTCATCCTTCACGGAAGAGGAGGTCTCCAGCACGGTCAATTGTTCTCCGTCTTTGCGATAGAGAACAAGCTCATAGTCTTTCACGAATCCCGCCCGAGCGAGTTCCTTCTGATATCGTTCTCTGTCACTGGCATTCACGTAGAGCTTCGAGGCAATGTCAATCTTCATCAGTTCTTCTTTGGAGGCGTAGCCGAACAAGTCCACGCCAGCCTGGTTGATGTCTGTGAACTTCCCTTCAGGTGAGCTGATGAACACAACGTCTTTGTTTTCCTCGAACAGCGTTCGGTACTTCTCCTCCGCGTTTTTTCGTGCCGTCAGATCCCGGAAGCTCCAAACCCGCCCGACTACCTTTCCTCCCACACGTTGGGGCTTCGAATATCGCTCGTACACTCTCCCGTCGTTGAACTCAAGCATATCGTAGCTCTCCTCGTCAGCACGGTCGTACAACTCCCTCACTCTCGAGAGGAATCCCTGAGGTTGTTTCAATTGGCCGAGCACAAAGTCCAACAGCCGGTTGTCATCTTGACTGTCTTTCACCTCTTCAGGTATTCGCCACAACTGTAGAAATCTCTCATTGTAGCTGGAAACCTTTCCATCCTTGTCCACGACAAGAATGCCGTCGGCCGTGGATTCGAGCGTGGCACTGAGCAGCGAGAGCGTATTCCACAGATTCATCTCCGCTTGCTTGCGTTCGGTGATGTCACTGAAGAAACCCTGGATAATTTTCTTCCCTCGTAAGTCAAGGACATTTGCCTTGATCTCGACATCCTTGAATACCCCACATTTTGTCACCACGCGAGCATTCAGCACATGTCCTAGTTCGTTTGTGAGATGTCTACGGAATGAGTCGGAAAAGTCGCCAACCAGTTCATCAGGTGGATGGAGAGTACTCTGGTGTTTACCGATCAGTTCTTCCTTTGGTCGTTCAATGAGGGAACAGGCAGCTTCATTACAGTCTAGGATAATACCGCTTTCAGCCTCAGCTATGAAGATAGCTTCGCGCGCGCCAGCAAAGAGTATTTTGTACTTCTCTTCGCTCCCCCGAAGCGCTTCCTCCGCCCGCTTGCGGTCAGTGATGTCCCTGGAGATACCGAACGTACCGATAATCTGGCCTGCGCGATCTCGGAGAGGCATCTTGGTTGTAGATACCCATGTCTCCCTTCCATCGGGCCACGTCTCCTTTTCTTCGAGACCCACCAAAGGCTGGCCGGTTCTTCCGATTCCCTGTTCATCCTCATACGCTGACCGGGCGTGCTCTTCCGTGAAGAAGTCAAAATCCATCTTCCCGACTGCTTGTACGGGATTGCTCAGGCCAAACCTGTCGGCTAGGGCCTTGTTAATTCTGACAAAGCGGCTTGCACTATCTTTGAAATAGATGTGGTCGGGAATGTTGTCCATGAGGGCCCGCAGTAGGCTCCGCTCTCTATCCAGTGCCTCCTCCGCGCGCTTGCGCTCGGTGATATCTCGAATGAGCATGCTGGTCCTCTGATGCCCAGCTCGATCTCGGAAAACTGAAGTAGTCACTTCTACCGGAAAAGGTTGGCCACCCCGGCGCAAGAGCGTAAGCTCACCCTTGAATCTGCCGGTACGCGCTCTGTCATTGAGAGCTTCAGCTAATCTCGGATCCGTCGGATCAACAATCTCATTCCGGCCGAGCCGACACATTTCGGCTTCGGTGCGCCCAAACATTTTACAAGCAGCCGGGTTAGCAGCAAGAATGCGACCATCAGGCACAATCAAAAAGATCGCGTCGTCGCTGTTGTCGACGATCAAGTGATAGCGTTCCTCGCTTTCGCGAAGCTCATCCACGAGACGCCTCCGTTCATCTTCGGACTTTTCAAGCCTCTTCAGTTTCGCATGCAGCGTCCTTAGTTCACGGACTAATTGCGTTTTGGTCTTTCGCTTGTCTTGCATGAGACACCTTCCGGTCCTCGTAGATTCAATATGTAATGAAGTACTTAAGCCCTTACACTTTCCATTCGCTCACGCTGGGCACCACCGCAAACAAGAAGACCTCCATCATCACACCAGCGAATCCGGAGGTTTTAATCCCGCATTTCACGGGTCAGATTTGAATGTCAGAGACGGGCACGGTGTCTGGATGTAAAACTACGCTTGCCTTATACCAAAAGCAAACAGGGGTCAGCTTGAAGGAAAATCTCGGCGGCTTATCGAAGAATCCGGCCTAAAACCGAAAATCCCGATCAACTTTCGCTAACCGGGATTCTTCTGTAATTATTGTAGTGGGGGCAGGGACTTCACTCTACTTACAACCCTAGTTGATCCTCCGGAATTGGCGTTAAGATCATAACTGTAATGCTAGCTTGAGGAGTGTGCACTTTGGCAAGGGATAGAACCATGCAGCATGATGAAGGGTGTTGCAGCTTTTATGACAAAGACACCACCTGCATGAGCCGCCCGACTATGATTTGGATGTGGATGATCGAGATTCAGATACAAGTTGCCACGCTTCAAGCAGCCCAGCCGCGGCGGTCAATGAAGCAACAAGTCCGCATCCCAGGCTTGGAACAACATACCAGGCGAGGGCGTGTCCAACCGCGAATTGCTTTGAAATCGTGAGGAGCGTGACGATCGGAATCACACAGAAGAGCAGCCCTGTGACGTGGTAGCGCGGGACACGAAATATCTGTGCGAGCGGGAAGAAGTGAATTCCCACCACAATGAGATTCACCGAGGGCATCAGCTCATAATTTCCGGTGGCTCCGATAACTGAGTTGACCACTGCAAATGCCACCATCTCCGCACCGACGACCCAGGCGAATCGACGCCCGATTTTTTGTTCTTCCAGCGTTCGCGGCACAATGCTGGCTGGCAAGCTCAACGCTGCGCGGATCACCACGATACCCGCTGCAACGAGGGCACCAAGGAGGACGAACGTGGCAACGAGCACCGCTGTCGCGATCGGTGTCCCAATAGCCAGAAGCGACCAAATGACGAAGACGGCACTAATCGCAATCAGCCACAGCGCACCGCCGGCCAAGCCGATACTTCGTTGACGTCCTGAAGGCATCTTCATAGCCTGATAGTCCTTTGAGAGTTTCCGCAATGACTTGAGAGTAATCGAAACCTGACTTATCGTAAGCGGCCGCGTTGCTGTGAAACAACGTTGACTTAGTCGATCGCCTTGTGTTCTTCTTTCCATCCAAGAGCTATGATCCGTTGTCCGTTGATGCCGCTTGCATCGTCAGACGCGAGATAAACCGCCGGTGGTCCCATGACGGCGGGATCGATCAGCTTGTTTCTTTGGGGTTCGGGAAATGTCTCCGGTATCATTCCGGTGTTCGTCGCCCCGCCGGGAAGCAGAACGTTGAGAGTTATTCCCGTGCTCTCCAGCTCCTGCGCCCAGATGATGCTCATCGATTCGAGCGCCGCCTTGGACGGACCGTATGGAGTGAACCCTTTACGCTTCATCGTCTCATGATTAATCGAAATGTTTATGATTCTTCCGAATCTGCGCTTCAGCATGTGTGGGATCACTGCTCGGGTCATCAGGAAGACACCGTTGACGTTTGTGTCTATCACCATCCGCCACGCGTCGGGGTCCGCCTCCCAAAAAGGCTTCGGCTCCGTCATAAAACTCTCGTTGACAAATTTCATCCCTCGCGCGGCATTGTTGACCAGGATATCGATTCTACCGAAGTCTGAGACTACAGTATCCACGAGCTTTTCGACATCGTCCTTCTTCGAGACATCCGCTAAGACGGCCTTGCCGCCGATTGTCGACGCCACTTCTTCAATTTCGTTTCTCTGCCGCACAGCGGTGACAACAACCTTCGCCCCTTCGCGGGCAAAGGCCTCGGCGATGGCTTTTCCGATTCCGCGCCCGCCGCCTGTGACGACAGCGATTTTATCTTTCAGCTTCATGGACGCCTCACCTGTCCTGAGACAATCGTTCCAGCATCCAGTATGGATAGACTCTCTGCGGCTTGCTCAACTCATCGAGCCGGGCAATTTCTTCGGCAGTCATCTCCCAATCCACGGTCTTAAGATTATCTGTGAGTTGTTCTTTATTCCTCGCACCGATGATCGCTGCTGTAACACCGGGTTTCCTGAGCAGATAATTCAGCGCTGCCTGGGTAATCGTCGCCCCATGGTTGCGCGCCGTCTTCTCCAGTTCATCCACGATATCGAACCCCTTCTCTTCATCGAATTGGAGGAACTGACCTGTTGCATCGGATCTCCGTGCGCCTTCCGGTCGCGGCTTGCCGCGCCTGTACTTTCCCGTGAGAAAACCACCGCCCAACGGACTCCAGGTCAGAATCCCCAGCTTTTGATCAAGCGAGAGAGGGACCAGCTCGTTCTCAAGATCGCGGGCGATCAGGGAGTACAAGGCCTGCAGTGTGACAAATCTCTCAAGGTTTTGTTTGTCGGAGATAGCCAGCGCTTTCATCAATTGCCAGCCCGTGAAGTTCGATACACCGATGTATCGTACCTTCCCCTCCCTTACCAAATCATCTAGGGCCCGGAGGGTCTCTTCAAGTGGGGTCCACGGATCGAAGCTATGCACCTGATACAGGTCGATGTAATCGGTGTCGAGTCTCTTGAGACTCGCGTTGCAGGAATCGAGGATGTGCTTTCGGGAAAGGCCAACGTCATTAGGGCCGGGTCCCGTTCTCCCCCTGACCTTCGTGGCGAGGACAATGTCTTTCCGTTTGGTGCCGAGCGCCTTGCCGAGGATTATTTCCGACCAACCTTCAGAATACACGTCCGCAGTGTCAAAGAAATTTATCCCACTGTCTATCGCAGTGTTCACCAATTCGTCGGCTTCCTTCTGCTGGACCTGTCCGATGATCGTCCAGTAACCTTTTCCACCAAACGTCATAGCACCGAAACAGAGTTCAGAAACCCTGACTCCTGTATTGCCAAGAAATCTTGTTTTCATTATCTGCGTCTCCTTTTCAAATTCAAAATTCCAATGTCAGAGGCGGGCTACAGTCTCTGGCTTTAAAACTACCATTGCCTCGAATCAATTGCAAATGATGGCCGACTTGAGGTAAGAAGCTGGTTATGATTGAAGAATTCTGGAACGAAACAAAGACAATTCCATGGGACGGAGTCTGTGATCTTACGAGGGCGGCGTGTACACCCTAGCCATGCATAGACCCATATGATCATTCTGATGCAACAGCGATCGTACAGAAGTGAGGAGCTTGCCACCATCATAGTAGGCACAAGACAAGTTAAGCTCAAGCACGACGAGACATTACCATGCTGACGCGCAAGCTCTTCGACGCGCTCCTGCATGCGTCCTGTGAGTGTACAGAGTTGCCATACTGGAAATAAAAGAGCCCAGACATTGTTGCCTGGGCTCAGTTGCATCTGGTACTACCGCTAGAGGTTTCTCAACAGGATCATCTTCTCACTCTCCCCACATCTCGCCAGTGAAACTCCTCAAGAGGATGCCGGACGCTCGATCTATCCAATCGGCTGTCAATGACTAATGACGTAGAGAAATGCGCCAATGACCGGTCCGCGCGGTCCCCGCCGAGGAGGTTCTTGAGGCGAGGTCGGTGGCGGTGGTCCATAGATCGGCTGGAACAGATACGCCACGTGCTTTACCGGATCGACAGAAATGGTTTTCGCACCGGCCGCAGTGGTGACAGTGGCGACCACACTGTATTTGTCGGGCGAATCTTCGTGTACAATCGTCACGCTACTATCGCGGCCGGCCGGAATGTAAATCAGCTTCTCGGACGGATCCCAACCGAGGGCGTCAACACCGTCTCCATTCGTAATAGTTGCGACGATCTTGCCGCTTCCGGCGTCCAGCACAGCCGAAGTTTTACCGCAACCGGTGAAGATCCGGTCCGAGGCGCGATCATAGGCAATCCCTGTAGGGCCTTCGCAGGGGCTGATTGGCCACGATGCAAGCACTTTCATTGCCTTTGCATCCAGCACCTGAATCGTATTCTTCCTCTCATTGTTGACGAAGAGCTTTCCTTTCCCGTCGCTCGCTGCTCCCTCCGGCGAGTTGTCCTCCAGCTCGGCTTGTCCTGTGATCTCGCCTGTTTTCGGGTCGATGGCAGTCGCCGTTCCGATCTTGCTGTGATTGGTCAGAATGATACGATCTGAAAAGTCATCGTACATAATCCCGTCCTGACCTCCGGCCGGGATCTTGATCTTCTTAATCAAGGCCAAGGTCTTGAGATCAAACATGGATACGGTGGAGTCACCACGGTTCGTTGTGAACCCGTGATTGGATTTTGGGGCAAGCGCGATGCCGTGCGTGCCCGGAGTGTCGGTAATATCACCGATCACCGTGCCTTTGATGGCGTCGAGTACCATCACGTGGGTACCCCTAGACACAAATACCCGCCCGGTACCGGGCTCAGCGGTCAGATAATCGGTACCTCCTTCGCCTCCGATACTGAACTTCTGCACCTTGAAGGTTTGTGCCTGCAGACTGGCGGTAATGCCAATCCCAATGAGAAGCGCAGAAGCAATTTTGAAGAGTTTTGTCATCTCGTCCTCCTTTATTAGTTTTTCAGAACAACTGAAACAAACAGTTTTCCGTTGTCCCTGTCTTTAGCGGATGTAATGAGCAAATATCAAGCTCCAATGTCAATGAGTGTTTAGCTCTACCAACCTCAAAACAGGCGTTCTGGACCGACGCATTCTGGTCGAAAGGGATTACATAGGCAGAGAGCAGCAAGACGGAAGCCACATGAATGAAGGCGGGGGATTAGGTTGGCGCAAAGCAAGACAAGCCAAGTGTTGTCAGACGCACGGATGATCAAGGAGCAAATCCCTTTGACTTCGTCGGATGATTGACCACAAAGATGTTCGATATCATAAGGAGGCGATCGGGTGCAGATGAGCTTATGAACTGTCACGAGACAACTCAGAACGGCACACCGCCGTTCGCCGCAACGCGCAGCTGACCGATGGCATTGACCGATATTTCTGTGCGGAGAATGAGGCTGTAGGGGAGTAGAAAGTGAAGTCCAGCTCCGGCTGATGCTAGCCACGGCACTTCTTCAAATTCATTTGACCGGAACCAGATCTTACCGACGTCAGTGAAGAAAGCGGCATAGATTCCAAAGCGCGTCGTGTTGAACTGGTAAATATTCAGGAAGTTGAACGTGATGAAGCGGGGTTCAATGATAGGCAGTCGCACTTCTGCTGATCCTCCCACAACATCCTCTCCTGTGTAATCCCGCTGGTTGAATCCACGGACTCCGAGACGGCTGCTCAAAAAGAGGCGATGATACATCGGCACGGGCCCCCCAGCCATATATGTACCGAAACTCCTGCAGGCCAACGTAATATCATGCCCCATCATTGAGTACCACCGAAGGTCGGAAGCAAACTTGAACGTCTTGACTGTCGATTCACTTCCTACTCCATCATTTGTTGCCGTGACATCGAGATACCAGCCGTCGGTCGGGTATTCACGTACGTTACGCGCGTCGAACGTGTAGTGTAATCCAAGTTCGATGAAACGATCCGTACCATCGGGCGAGACCGTTCTCCCCAACGTTGTATCCGGCAGCTGCCAAGTCTGGTATCCGGCAGTCCAGATCAGAGTTTGAAAGTATCCGAAGCGTTTTCCGACGGAAACTGATGCCATGCGATTGATTTGCTCGAAGACAACATCGCTGTTGTTATCGAGGCTCTGCGAATCGCGGTATTGAAACACCGTGCGGAGAAAAATGTCGCCGTCACCCGTAAGGCGCGGGTTCTGATATGTGAGGGCAGCGGATCGGTCGTACCCTGAGCTGAACGACGCGGAGATCTTCTCATCGCGTCCCAGGAAGTTCTGATGCATCACCCCTAGTCCATAGGAAAGAGTGTTCGCCGATCTCGTTCTCAAGTCCAGGACAGGAAAAGGAAAGATGTACCAGCGCTCGACGACGGTCACTACAAGATCGGAAGCGGCGGCGGAATCGCGATGAGAGATGGATACCTTGTTAAACAGTCCCAGATTGTAGACACGGTCGCGATCTCTAACGAGGGACGCTTGCGAGAGCGTATCGCCAACATGCGACGACATTTCACGCAGAATGACTTACGGCTGGGTGGCATTGTTTCCTTCGATGCGAATGGACCGGATGACGAGGGAATAGGTAGTATCGACTTCATCCGCCGAAGCGGAAAGAAGGCAAAGGGTCATGCCAAGACAAACGAAGAGAAGTCGTCTTTTCATCGGTAGCCGTAGCTTCTGGATTGCAGGCGGGAGCTTTCTTGGTCAAACATCGACGTATGGGATGTCGTTCCCTCTATCGCTCCGTGAAAGGGCGATGGATGTGTCATTACGACGCGAATTTGTGGCAAATCTGGTTTGGAACAGCTCCGAAATGGTTAACCGAGGACACGGTATTGATGTGCTCCCTCGATTCAATGAACTAATGACCTGATGGCGCGATTGTCCCCTCACCTCTTTCTCCCTATCATCAGCCCTGTGGCAACCGGATTGTCTTTCCGTCGAATATTCCTAAACCCTGCCTTCTCCATCCATGACCGGATCTCCGATTCCGTGAAGGTAGTGCCAGATTGTGTGCCTACGAGCATGTTGAGGGAAAAAAGAGCGCCAGCGAGGGGACCTGTGCGGTCTTCGTCCATAATGTGGTCCTGAATTACGAGCTGACCATTCGGATTTAACGCCTCGTAGGCTTTCTTCACAAGCTGCTCGTTGACGTCAACCGAATTGCTGTGGATGATCGCGGAGAGGAACACGAGATCGAAGCCGGTTCCGAGCGAGTCGATCTCGTAGTCGCCAGCGACGGTGCTGATTTTGTCGGCCAGCTTCTCTGTTTCGATGTATCGACTCGTCAGCGGCACTACGTTGGGGAGATCAAACACCGTGGCGTTCATCCCTTTCTTCGCGCGCACGAATGCCATGGAATACGCCCCTGACCCGCCGCCGACGTCGAGCACCCGCCGAACGCCTCTCAGATCGAGCAGTTTCACGAGAGCCGGCGCCTGCTTGTACGCTCGCATATGCATCGCTGCGATGAATGCATCGAGCCAGTTGACTCCCCGCTCATTCACAACTTCGCGTTGCGCGACTGACGTACCCGCCCGCACTGCGTCCGTTAACGTGCTCCAGGTTCTCCAGAGGTGGGCCGAATGCATCAGGCCTGCCAGGTAGTCCGGCTTTCCTTCCACCAAAAAGCGAGCGCTGAGCGGAGTATTCGAGAACTTCCCGCTTTTCTTCTTCAGCAGCCCCATTCCACAAAGAGCATTCATCAGTCTGTCAGTGGCACCCTCGTTTGCTTTGATAAGAACCGCAACCTCAGCGGCTGCCTTCGAGCTGTCCCCAATCGCCGTGAACACGCCGAGCTCGTACGCTGTCAACAAAACTCGAGCACTTCGAAATGCATACACTGTGTCGAGGATCGTTGCAGCAGTAGGCCCTATCTCTTTCTTCTGTCGTTTGCCACGCATTGTTGCCCCTTTCAAATTGAATGAGTGAAGACTCTAGTGATGTGGTCAATGAGATGGCCGAGCCGACCCTCTGCATAACCAGACTGTTTCGTGCATTGTTGCTATTAACTAGGCCGGGAAGCCACGAAGTCACGATTGCGCCAACCGTCAGTCCGAACGCCTACTTCAAGACTCCTAGGCCCCTCAAGTCTCGAACGGTATCATACGCGCCTGCATCCCGGAGCACTTTGTCTACAGCCGCTTGATCAAGATGCTGTGATATTGGCGTAGGCTGATCGGCAATCAGATAGGCAGTCACAGCCATGATCCCTGATCCCGTCGCAAGGTTGTGAGCGTCGATCTTGTCGAACGTATCACTTGGTTTATGGTGAATTTCCCAGTAGGGCGTCATATCGACCCAGAGATCCAGCGTTGGAATACCAGCCAACAAGAACGTTCCCCAATCCGACAGCTCCTCGAATTTTACTTCGACCTTCATCCCGGCACCGCCTAACCCTGACAAAGACTGAGCCAAGGGTGATACCGCGTTCCTGAGGTCGCTATTTCCTCGTATTGTCCACCCGACCGGATGACCCGCCCCGAGCGATGTGTTCAGAGCGACGATGCATTGTTTCATTTCCGAGGCGTGTTGGCGAACATAGGCCATCGAGCCAAGTAAGCCTTGTTCTTCACCTCCCCATAGGACGAATCGTATTGATCGGCGTGGAGGTGTGTTGAGTAGAGCGATGGCACGCGCTGCCTCGAGCACCATCGCGCAGCCCGCGCCGTTGTCTTGCGCACCTGTACCCTGGTCCCAAGAATCAAGGTGCGCGCCGATCAGAATCCACTCATCCGGTTTCTCGCGCCCACGGATTTCAGCCACTACATTGTTCACCTGCACCGGTCCACTCACTTTGTTTTCGCACACGAGCTTCATCGTCACAGGTCCATTCCTCAACAGGCGCTCGATGAGCTTTCCATCTTCCATTCCTATCTCCGCTATGGGAATCGGTTCGAGCTTCCCTCCCCACGTGTCATCCCAGCTTGAGGTAACATTGTTATCGGCTGACCCAGTGACCAGGATAGCCCTTGCACCGAGTTCCTTCAAGAGCCGCTCGGAAGCCATGTACTTGCTGTCCAAAAATTGCTCGTCTGCTGAAAAGCTCTCGCCGTTGATGAGAACGATGTTGCCTTTGATCTTTGCGGCCTCGGCTTTGATTCTCTCCAGGGACAGGATATGCCTCACATAGACGACTTCGCCTGTAACACCTTCCGGGGGAGTAGATGGAGCCCATCCGTAAGACTGCACCTGAAGACGACGATCGAGCGGAGCAATCATCCTGGCTTGAGCAGAGATGCGCTCCCATCCGTTGGGGATTGTAAATGGTTCCAGCCTCACGTCCTTGATCCCGATCGCACGAAATTGGCTCGCTGCCCATTCCGTCGCTCGTTGATAGGCATCGGAACCGGAGACCCGTCCACCGAATCCGTCCGAAAGCCCCCGGGCATAGTCAATTGAATGTCCACCCATAAGGATGGACCCGATGATCTGTGCTGATTGTCGCTGAGAGATGTCCTGCTGTGCGATCGCTGGACTGAGTAGAAGACTGAAAAGCACAAAAGTCGCCTTCACTGTTCTACGGAAGTTGGTCATCATTATATTTGCTCCAATAATTGTTCGAACATGAAGACAATGCGATTAGACAGATAGGAGTGTTCGCCAATCTGCGAAGATTCGTTCAAGTACACGTGCCAATATGATTTCCTCACCGTCCACTGCGCGTCGCACCTCCAGCGCGATTGTTCGCCGGCGGAGCACTTGTCGTGGGAGCGCTTGGTGTTGGAGTGCTGGTTCTCGGAGCGCTTGGCGCTGGAGTACCGGTTCTTGGAGTGCTTGGGGCCGGAGCATCGGTTCTTGGTGTGCTTGACGCTGGAGCGCCGGTTCTCGGTATGCTTGGCGAGGCAGGGATCTGTGAAGCCCGGGACGGGGCTGAATTAGGACTTCGAGAACCAGCTTGATCTGGAGTAGATGACCTCTGATATCCGGACTGCCGGTGTGGAGACGGAGCTTGAGCTGCTGGGCTGCTGCTCACAGATGGCGTTCCTGCGAAAGGCAACGGTCGGTACGTGGACACAACACCCTTTTTCTGGAAAGGCGTTCGTGCGAAATGCGACGGCAAATAGAAAGGTACAAACGGCGCAACAACCCAGGGATCGTTCATGAAAGCTGATTGAGCAACCTCGTTGATGGCCGAAATCTGGTTGGCGGCAGTGGTGTCGAATTCAGCTTCGGATACGGCGCTATCGGAACTGGTCGCAAGCTGCGTGTAACAGCCGCTCCAAACTGTCGATCCGGCGATCATCCCCGCAGAAAGAAATATGTACAATGTCGTCACCTTCATGTTGCCGAGACCTTCTGTCAGACGTCTGAGTTGCTGGGGCGGTCGCTTATCTTTCTCGATCATCTAAAGGTTTGACGCCTGGGATAAGAGAAAGTTCTTCTTCACAGTGCCGATAACGACACACGGTGCAATTCTCTGTGATATTGTCACTCTTTCGACAATTTTCATAGCTGCAAGGTACACAGTCACACGGATGTGCCACACGACTCCGTCAGAGTGAATACTAAAGTGTCGTTCCAGTGCATGGGCCTGGTCACTAGTGAAGAATTACCTTCTAAAACCTGTAGGTGAAACCGACTCCGGTTGGAGTGACGGAGAAATTGAAAGATCCGTCCTTCTGATTTCCACCTGCCAATGTCCTGAATGTACCACCGACGGCTTCTCCGATGGCATATCCGATTAATGCGCCTGCAAATGCGTCCGAGAGCCAGTGGATATTTGTCGAAACGCCCAAGCCGATCAAAGAAGCATAAGCAAGACCGCCGATCCGAATCGTGGCGTTGTCCGGATACAACTTTATCAGCGTTACGGCCATGGCAAACGCAGTCGCGGTATGACTGCTTGGCCATCCTTCATATACACCACCTCGCAAGAGCCCAAATCTGAAATTTCCACTGTAATCGCTCTTGGCTGAGTCGTTATCTGGGGGCACGCGTCCTGTGAATGCCTTGAGTCCAGATGATATCACCGCACCGAGCAATGCCGCTTGGCCCAAGGCAAGACCGGTCAATTGAAGTTGTGCGTTTTCTTCAGATCGCCCGTACAAATACAGCCCGAGTGGAACAGCAACCGACGCAAGCGGCCCGATGCCTACAGGCACGAAGCCTGCATTCATGATCCAAGTATGGTCGTGGGCATTCCGGTACCATCTCCAATCAATGCCGCTCTGAACAATGCCGTACGTGCCTGCTCCAGCCACTGCATAGTTGAGTCCGTAATTGTAGGCAAACGAACCGACAAGGTTTTTGTCCATCCCAAAGAAGACTCTGGTGAAAGGAACCAATGTGGAGTCTTTCATCCCTTGTTGGGTTTGAGCTCTCAAGGACGGAATGATTGCGATACTTAACCAGGCAACCCAAACCCAGCGATTAATCTTGATCATGGTATCCTTCCCAACTTGACCAAAAGTGATGCCAAAGCAAAGTTAGCTATTCTGTCAGGCCATTAGCAAGCCAAGAAGACAAGATGATGTCGGCGTGTGTACCCCCCCTAGACTCAGCAACTAATATCATGGGAGAAAAGCCCCCACTTGAAATCGTGTTACACCAGGGGATCCACTGATCGACCTACTCATTTGAATTGAATCGCGATCCCTCATGAATCCGAGACCTTTCTCTTTTTCGACAAACGTATGCCTCCGCGGATTTGGCTTGATGTTGATGCATCTTCTCACGAGACTGATGGGCGATTTCTCACGCACCGTTTTCACTATTCGAATTCAGAGTTTGAAAGGGAAGCCATGATTAGAACGATCGTTCACCGAAACAAAATCCCTTTGTGCTTCCACGTTGCGCTCCTTTCGATGTTCTTGTTTTCACAATCCACCGCCCAGATAACCATAACGCAATCTGGATTTACAAATTTGTTGACTGCAGGTACGTCGTTCTACTACTATAATTCGGACTCGATCCCGCTGCCTGTGAACATCGGCAAGCAAGGAGGTTCCAATATCTACGACTTCAACGGATACAAAGCCCAGCGGACAGGAATTTCCCACGTATATGCTGTGGGAACTATCCCGACACTGGCTGCGCACTATCCCGCGAAGGCAGTCACTTTTGGCGCTACCGCGGATTCTATCGAGAACAACCCCGTCTTTCTTTTTGGGACCGATACACTCTTTGTCCTCGGTGAGGCCTCATTGGTGCCACAGCGTCGCTTCAACCACCGCGTGCCGTATGAACCGACGGCAATCTTCCCTGTCACATACCACACTTCACGCGCCTACTCCGAATCAGATTACGACACAACGTACAATGCATCCGGAACCGTGGCCGCGACGAACTTCTACAGCGGTTCAGACAGCGTAACCATCGATGGATTCGGGACACTCAAAATCCTTGGCCGCCAATTCGAGTGCCTGCGCATGAAGCTCAATCATCTCACGTTTTCGGACAAGGAATTCATGTATATGACGCGGGAAGGGCTCTTGCTAGACGTCTCGATGGCTTCTTCACAGCGGGATACGGGGCTCGTTCAACCGGCGAGCGTTATGCTCCTTGTGCCTGCATCGGTCGTTAGCGTGGATCAACAAGTCGATCTGCCGTCGAACTACACGCTCGGTCAAAACTTTCCCAATCCATTTAATCCGAATACAACGATCAGCTATCAGCTGTCAGCTCTCAGCCATGTCACACTCGAGGTGTTTGATCTTCTCGGAAGGAAAGTATCGACTCTTGTTGACGCGACGCAATCACCGGGGAGACATATCGTCAAATGGGATGGCTCGTCACTTTCAAGCGGTGTGTACTTTTACAGGCTCAGGGCACGGGATGCTTTGACGGGCTCTGAACGTCTCGTTGGGACAAAGAAAATGCTGCTCACATGGTGACACTCGATTCGTTTCTGCGGTCACGACAAAGCCCGGCTGAGAGTGGCCGGGCTTTGTGTTTCATTGCCATTACTGTTGTCAGGTGTTACATTGCAGGTAATTGGCGAAGAAGGATTCGGTATGGGTCAACAGGCACTTTCCAGGATTGTTTTGTGGGGATTAATTGTCTTGTTTCTGCTCGTGAGAGCTTTTTTTACGATCAGACTGCGTGAGAAACATGACA
>JBEKOB010000049.1:0-29720 GCA_049522195.1 Bacteroidota bacterium | reverse complement strand
CGATTAGTCAAAGACTTCCACCCAGAGCTCAAGGTAGACACAGATGAACCACAACCTGTCAAATCCAAAGCTCTGGAGAGAAAAAAGCGTAAAAAACACTAACCGGACAAATGTCCTAATAGTAAATGATGAAACATGTGCTCCTCTTGATAATCGGCCTGCTACCGCCTCCTTGCGAGGCACAAGTCATAAAGGATTTCAAACGCATGTCCGACAGGATAGATATTACTCTGCCGGAAGGAAAGCTAAGCATTTGTCCCCTGACGGACAATGCCGTTAGGATCAAGTTCTTCAAAGATGTCGATGTGCGAATGCCAGAACTTGTCTTCACTTCAGGTGTCCGGACTCCTGGGTTTACGGTCTCCGATTCACCTTCAACACTCGAGGTGCGAGTCAGAAACATCGTTGTCGCGCTCGACAAGCAAAATGGCAGACTAGCTTTTAAAGATAGTTCGGGAAGAATATTCCTGAGCGAAAAGGCGGGAACACGGAAGCTAGTGCCTGATTCTGTCATGGGCGAATCATGCTTCGTGGCAGAACAGAGTTTTGAGTCTCCTGCCGACGAGTACCTTTTTGGACTGGGCCAATTCCAGGATGGCCACTACAATTTGAAGAAAATCACCCGCCGTTTGACGCAGGTGAATTCACAGATTTCGATTCCGTTTCTATACTCAAGCAAGGGATACGGACTCATCTGGCATCAATACGGGCTTACAGACTTCAATCCAACTGACAACTTCCTCTCGCTCGAGAAACAGGATCATGCATCCGCCGCAGAAGAGAAAAAGGCCGATGTGACAACAACGTCCGGGACAGGAAGAGCATCGCAGAACCAGACGTGGTATCAGGGCGAGTTTGGCGCTCCCGAGGATGGCGCCTATTCAGTATTTCTCGATTTGGGTGACATGGGCAACCGCCACTATGTCGCTATCGATGGCAAACCCTGTATCGATGAGAGCAATTACTGGCTTCCACCAACCGCAGGCGCACTTGTGCATCTGGCCGCCGGCAGGCACAAGGTTGAGGTCGTCTGTAAATCAAGCAACACGCCCAGGGTATCATGGAAACGCGTGGACAATCTGACCACCTTCCGTTCTCCCAATGCCAAGCTGCTTGATTACATCGTGCTCTATGGACCCTCGGCTGACAGCGTTATCGCTGCATACAGAAACCTCGCCGGCAATGTTCCCTTGCTCCCGCGCTGGGCTTACGGCTTCTGGCAATGCCGTGAGCGCTATACATCAGGCAAAAATCTTGTGGAGACGGTTGAGGAATTCCGCAAAAAACATATCCCCGTGGATGTTATCGTACAGGATTGGCAATACTGGGGCAATAATGGCTGGGGTGTCCCACAATTTGACACAACAAATTATTCCAATCCGGCAGGTTTTATCGACAAGCTTCACGGTCTGAATGCCCACTTCAACGTTTCAATATGGTCGAATCCGGACAAGAATTCCGCAATTGGAAAAGAGTACGTTTCGAAAAATCTCTACGTTTCGGATAGTAAATGGTTGGACTATTTCAATCCGGTCACAAGGCAAACGTACTGGAATACTTTGAACGAGAATCTGTTTTCCTATGGTGTCGACTCATGGTGGATGGATGCTACTGAACCGGAAAACGACGGCCTGAAAGGAAAACGCACATACCTCGGATTAGGAGATTTCTATCGTCTTACGTATCCGCTGTTTGTGAGTCAGGCGGTGTACGAGGGGCAGCGCATGACAACATCCGACAAACGAGTCTGCATCCTGACCCGTTCGGCCTTTCTTGGCCAACAGCGTTACGGTACGATCAACTGGTCGGGTGATGTCAATGGAACGTGGGATGGCTTCAAACGACAGATTGTGGCGGGACTCAACTACACGATCACCGGGCTGCCATACTGGACAACTGACATCGGGGGCTTCTTCCGACCAGGACCCTCGCAATACACGGACAAGAAATACCACGACCTGCTCACTCGCTGGTATCAGTGGGGCGCCTTCAATCCCATCTTTCGAATTCACGGTTACCAATCGGAAACCGAGCCCTGGCATTACGGACAGGAAGTTGAGGCCAACATGCGAAAGATGCTGGACGTTCGGTATCGACTCCTCCCGTACATTTATTCCGAAGCGTGGCAGGTGACGAAAAACAATTCAACCATGATGCGACCGCTGGTCATGGACTTCAGACAAGACACTTCTGCGTTGAATCAATCTTTCGAGTACATGTTTGGCAAAGCATTCCTGGTTGCTCCGGTGACCGAACCCAATGTGCAAGATTGGAGCGTCTACCTGCCCGGTACAGCTTCCTGGTATGATTTCTGGACCGGCAAACGCTTCGACGGACGCCAGAAGATGGAGGTTGCCGCTCCTCTGGACAGGATTCCGCTGATGGTTAGATCAGGATCCATTGTTCCGATGGGACCGTTCATTCAATATTCCACTGAACGGAGCGACTCTGTTGAGATCAGAATCTATCCCGGTGCCAACGCTGAGTTTGCCCTCTATGAGGATGAGAACGACGGCTATGAGTATGAAAAGGGACTGTATTCGACTATCGAATTCAGGTGGAACGACAGTACGCACACGCTTACCATCGGCAAGCGATCGGGAGACTTCCCCGGGATGGCCAAAACCAGGACGTTTCGCATCGTTGTCGTGGCTCCGGATCATGGGACGGGGGTAGCTGCGACGACCAATGTTGACAAGGTGGTGAAATACGATGGCACTGAGACAGGCATGGTGTTGCGTTAGCATCTGAACCAACACATTGCCAAGGCAAGTCCATAGTACGGACCGAAGCGGTATCGAGAGCGTCGCGCTCTCAACTTCCACTGCTAGACAACCTGAGGCTGAACATATGAAAATGTCAATCGTCAGCATCGTTCTTCTTTTCGTTCTGATTGCTACAGGGAGCGCGGGTCCGCAAAAGCTTTCAAGGTTTGATTTCACAGGACCAAGAGATCCGTCGCTCATTCGGGGATTCAACTATACTCCTGCAAATGGAGTTTCGCCGCGGCATCATATCGGCTGGTGGATCAAGTATGATACGTCGACAATTGCGTTCGATCTAAACCTGGCAAAAAGTCTCAACCTGAATCAAGTGCGCGTTTTTGTTCCCTATGCTTTGTACACTGAGGATAAGGAAGCTCTTCCGGCTAAACTCAGACACTTCCTGCGCGAATGTTACAGGAGAGATATCGGAGTCATGCCGGTGGTTGGTAGCGGTCCATGGGTAAAGGACACTGCGCTGCGTTCACGGGGAAGAGCGTGGGTGCAGTTCCTTGTCAATGCAATTTCGGATGAGCCCGGACTGAAAATGTGGGACGTAATGAATGAACCTGACTGGCCTACAGCTCCCAAAGAAATGGTCTGGACGAAATTTGAAAACGCAAAATTCATGGCAAAGACTTTCCATGAGCTCGATCATAACACTCCTGTTACAATCGGGATGGCTTTTGTGGATGGTATGATTGAACTGGCAGACTACGTTGATGTACTCCAGTTTCACGACTATATGCCTACTCGCGAACTGATCAGAAAGAATATCAGTCGGGCAAAAGAATTTGCTGCAAAAGTACGCAAGCCTTTGATCAATGGTGAAATTGGATGTATTTGCCGTGCCAATCCGTACGACATAACCCTCCAGGAACACATGAAAGCAAAAGTAGGGTGGTATGTTTGGGAATTGATGATCGTCCGTGAAGGATGGGGTCCCGTTCACGGCGTATTTTATGAAGATGGGAGCGTTCGTGATCCTTCAATCGCCGCTGCAATCATGGGTTTCTTCCGCAAACGAACTGCAGATATATTGCCCGCGGTGCCGGATCGAGAGGGCTGGGTTACGAGGGTCGTCGATAGCAGCTATACCTGGCTTAAAGATTCTGCCAGAACCTGGAAGGATGGATTGGATATTGCTGAAACTGCTGCCCACCTTTTGGAAGCTGCAGAGCTCGCTCCCATGAGAATTCCACCCACATGGGAAGTTGAAAAACTGCGCAACGGAGATGAAAATCTGAAGGCTCTGAAAGAACTGATTGTCAAATTCAAAGATCAGCTCGAGCCTATCAGATTGCCACAACGGCAGGACAATTGATGTCATCAACAAGTGAGACAAGACCAGAACTGGATCAAAGGATAATTCAAGAGTGATCGAATCCTGAACTGATGTTACCCGCAATGTTCCAATTGAAACCGAAACCATCTGGTCTGATTCTTGGCACACATACTCCGTGTAACTTGCTTCATCAATTTTGAAAAGGGTAGACAGTTATGAGACGTATAACTGCACTGTTTCTTTCCCTGGTCACGACAGGAATGGCCGGCAGAATCTCAGCTCAATCTCAAAGGCCGGATTTTCTGCCCAGTTTTGCTTCGCTAGAGAAGTCCAATCCTGCCCCCGAGTGGTTCAAGGATGCCAAGTTCGGCATCTATTTCCATTGGGGGGTGTACACCGTTCCGGCATTTGGCAATGAATGGTATCCCCGCAGCATGTACATCAAAGGGTCGCCGGAAAACAAACACCATACGGAGGTCTACGGGGATGCGTCGGAGTGGCCGTACAGCAACTTCTTCACAGGAGCGAAGGACAAACAAGGGCGTCTTGTGCAGTTTGCACCGAGGCTCAAATCAGAAGGGGGCAAATTCGACCCCGACGAATGGGCACAACTCTTTGCGGATGCAGGAGCCAAATTCGCCGGTCCGGTGGCTGAGCACCACGATGGCTTCTCGATGTGGGCAAGCAAGGTCAATCCCTGGAACGCAAAAGATACGGGACCGAAACTTGATCTGGTGGGACTGCTGACGGATGCAATCCGCAAAAAGAACATGAAGATAATCCTCTCTATGCATCATGCATATAATATTACCGGATACTACGACGTCGTTCCTCAAACCAACGATCCAAAGCTTCAAATGCTCTATGGACAGCAGGGAAGAGAAAAAAATGAGGCGTTCTGGCTAAGCAAGCACAAAGAAATCATCGACAACTACAAACCCGACATTCTTTGGCAGGATTTCAACTTGCAGGCTATTTCAGAGCCCGCTCGTCTAAGCTTCCTTGCCTACTACTACAACAAAGCAGTTGAATGGAACAAGGAAGTCGTGGCGACATTTAAAGATGGACTGAATAAGAAATGTGCTGTGCTGGACTACGAGCGCGGAGGTCCCGCCGATATCACAGATAACTACTGGCTCACCGATGATGCCATCAGCTCTTCAAGCTGGTGCTACACTGAGGGAATCGGGTACTACTCCAAGAAGCAGATTCTCCATGGTCTCCTGGATAGGATAAGCAAGAACGGAAATCTCCTCCTGAACATTTCTCCAAAATCTGACGGTACGATCCCTCAGGAACAAAAGGACGTGTTGCATGCGATGGGTGCATGGCTGAAGAAGTACGGCGAAGCGGTGTATGCAACGCGAGCCTGGGAAAGATACGGCGAGGGCCCGACGAAAATGGGCGCTGCGTTCGGCGTCTTTACAGCCCCTGCTGAAGGAACAGCAAAAGATGTCCGGTACACCCGGTCAAAGAACAATACCACGTTGTACGCAATTCTGCTGGGTTGGGAAAATGGGCAGAAAGAAATCAAACTGACATCGTTGTCTTCTGACAGAATCGATCTCAAACATCTGAAATCTCTCAGTTTGATTGCCGGCGAAGCGGGAAAATACCTGCCGCTGTCGTTCAAGCAAGACGCAGAGGCGCTCGTTGTGAAATTGCCCGGACACTCCTTCGATGAACTGGCCTATGTTCTGAAACTCAGTTTCGACGGCAAGATTCCACCACTCGACAACTATGCCGACCTCAACTGCTCTGCGTACTATCGCCTCGTTCCTGGCGACAACATGGGCAGTCTGGTGCTTGGTTCTGATTTGAGATTGACGGGTAGAAGAAAAGAAGTCGCTAACCAATGGAAGCTGGAGCCAGCAGGGAAAGGCGTCTATCTGATTTTGAACCGTGAATACAAAAAGAAGGCAATCGAGTGCAACGCTTCAAGCCATGATCTGGCGATCTCGGATTTCTCCGGGAAAGATAACCAATTGTGGAAGATCGAAAACGTGCAGGGTGGCCTGCTCAGAATCTCAAACAAACTATTTCCCGGGAGCATGTTGTCTGTGAACGCGACAATCGCGGAAGGGACCCGGGCGGGAGTGATCAATTCGAAGGACGGTTTGTCTTGTGGCTGGAAACTCATGGAAGTCTGCGAGATGAAACAAGAAGCGTTCAAGCCTCATATGATTCCAGGGACCGTTGAAGCCGAAGACTTCGATACCGGTTGCCCGGGCGAGGCCTATTATGACAGGGACGAAATCAACGAGGGTGGACAATATCGCCTCAGCGAAGGTGTCGACATCGAAAAATGCTCTGCGGGTGGATACAATGTGGGATGGATTCACGCCGGAGAATGGATGGCATATACAGTCACTGTGAGCAAGTCAGCCATGTATCAGGTCTCAGTCTATTGTGCCTCGGCCTACGACAGTGGAAAGATTCATCTCGAGTGTGATGATACAGACAAAACAGGAGTCTTTGCGATTCCGAATACTGGAGGATTTCAAACCTGGGTAGTTGTGAAAAAGAACTTGAAGCTCGATGCTGGCCAACATGTACTGAAGCTTGTCGCTGATGGTGACTTCTTCAACATCGACAAGATGGTCTTTGAAGAAGTAAAGTGATCAGCGTGTCTCAGGCTCTACGTAGCAACGGGAGTGCGCACGGTGAATGGAATTTTGCCCCAGATAGGTTGTTCTTCGAGCTATCATTGAAGCAATCAATGCGGACACTCATATGAAGAAGCTCCTTATCTTGATCTTCCTGCTGTCGGTCGTCTTGTGCAAAGTTTCTCGCGGCACAGGAACAGCACAAGCAACGGGCGATCATCCTGACAGACATCGAAGCTGATCCAGACGATACGGAATCCATGGTCCGCCTGATGCTCTACTCCAATGTCATCGACATCAGGGGGATCATCGCGACAACATCTGTCCACCAGAAAAGGAACATCCATCCTGAATCAATTCGGAGAGTGATTCAAGCGTATGGCGAGGTACAGGCGAACTTGTTGAAACACGAAGCAGGATTTCCCTCTGCTGATGCGTTTCTGAAACTCGTGAAGGAGGGCATTCCGGAGTATGGAATGCGGGGAGTCGGTGAAGGGAAAGATTCGAAAGGTTCAGAGTGGATCATACAAGTCCTCGAAGAAAAGGATGAACGTCCGTTGTGGGTGTGTGTCTGGGGGGGACCAAATACTCTCGCACAGGCACTCTACAAGATCAAAAAGACCAAACTGGAAACCGAGGCTTCGCGCCTGATCAAGAAAGTCAGAGTCTATACCATTTCCGATCAGGATGACAGCAGCATCTGGATGAGGAAGAACTTTCCCGATCTATTCTACATCGTAAGCCCGGGCGGCTACGGGAGCGCAACATGGATTGCCATCAATCAGTGCTTCCCGGGCATCAGCAATGAGACGATAAGCAATTGGTGGCTGGCGCAGAACATTCAGCAGGGCCATGGCCCGCTCGGCGCGGTCTATCCTGATGTTGCCTACGGCATGGAAGGAGATACTCCATCCTGGCTGTCGTTGATTCCCACTGGGTTGAGCGATCCTGAACATCCGGACTGGGGAGGTTGGGGCGGGCGCTACGAGTTGTATCGACCCGAGTATTTATCGATGGACACAGCGGGGTTCACCGGAGGAGTGCCGGTAGAACCCGAGCCGCGAGCAATATGGACGAATGCTTCAGATCACTATTCACCTCTCATCCAGAACGATTATGGACGTTCGCTTCAGGCCGATACAACATCGTTCGACGGAAACAAAGTGACGCTCTGGCGCTGGCGAGATGACTTCCAGAATGATTTCGCCGCGCGGATGGGTTGGTGCACAAAGTCGTATGCGGCGGCGAATCATCCTCCAGTTCCTGTCCTGGCTCACCCGGAAAAGATTACAGTGAAATCCGGCGAAATGTTTTGTCTGGATGCCAGCGGCTCGACTGATCCGGATGGCGACAATCTCAGCTTTATATGGTTTCAATATCCGGAAGCCGGTTCGTACAAGAAAATGGTAACTATCAACGGGGCGTCGAATTTATGGAGGCTCTTCGTGACCGCACCTGAGGTCGCTAAGAAGGAAACGGTTCATTTCATATTGAAACTCACCGACAAAGGCAAACCTCCGCTGACACGATACGAGCGCGTCATAGTAACTATAGTACCAAGATAAAGAGACTCATGGCCCGAACGAATTCATGTAAGGTTAGTCGTTTATACTTCTTCTGGTGCTTGTTCGCATTGCCATCGTTTTGCTTTGCACAGGGAGGCGTGAACGCGGGAGCGGACTCAGCGATTGTGGCATCCCATGTTTTCCGCTATACGAATCCGATCACACGTGACACCTCTCTTTCGATGCGCGATCATTGCATCATCAAGGTCGGCAGAGAGTGGTATTGTACTGGGACATCGAACCCTGTCTGGACGGGGCCCAATCCAGGTGTCCGTTTGTTGGTCTCGGACGACCTGATTCACTGGCGGCATCATTCATGGCTCATCGATGCGAGCGAACTTGCGCCCGATTGTCCCTATAACGGCAGGTTCTGGGCGCCTGAAATTCATTACATAAAGAACAAGTACTGGCTCACAGTGAACAGCGGCAAAGTCACCACGGAAGATCCGAAAGGGATGAAGACCCACAGCATCTGGTTGTTTGTGTCCGATCAGGTGACCGGTCCATACAAACTGGTCAACGGTCCGTTGACACTCCAATATAACAATGATGCGACGCTCTTCGAGGATGAAGATGGGCAGACATATCTCTACTGCAGCGGCAATGGACTCTTCCAGGCGAAGATGGATCTGCCTTCCGGCAAAATCGTCGGCAAGATTCAGAAATTCCTTGACAAGAAAGAGCCGGGCTATCCGGAGTGGATGGTGGGAGGTATCGAAGGCCCGTTTGTGACAAAGAAAGAAGGCACGTACTTCATGTTCTTTTCGACATGGACTCGCGGCTACGAGGTCGGTCTCCTGAAATCCAAATCCCCACTGGGCCCGTGGGAGCTGGCTTCGCGTGAGCCGATCTTTGGCACGCGAAAGAAGGGCTATCGCCCCGAGCTTGCCGTCAGCGGCGGATACGCGGATTTGAAATATCAGGATACAGAAGATCCCTATTGCGAAACGGGACATAATGGGCTGTTCGAAGGTCCGGATGGAAAGCTCTGGTCTTCGTGCCACTACCTGATGTATGAAAAGCGTTCGTATCCATACTACCCTGATCTCCAGCCTTGGGAGAAGATGCCTCAGCTAGGTATCGAGCCAGTCCTTTTTAGAGATGGGATGTTTCGTATTAAGGCGCCGACATGGACAGAACAGAGTGTGGAGTACTAGGCTGTAGTTGCAGGCGATTGCTTCTAGCTAAACATCTCGCCGATTTGCATTGGTTCTTGTATCGACTAATGATTCACGGAGGAGCTATGAAGCACCGACTATTCTTTCTTTCCGCGTTCCTTGTACTATAGCACGACAGATAGATCAAAATGTGCAAAGCGTGATATGAACAAATCCCTAGTCATCTCCATCGTATGTGCCCTCCTTCTTTCCGGCAGTGTTCTTGCCCAGGAGAGACTCTACCAGAACACTTTTCCGCTGGGTGATGTCACTTTGCTGGATGGGCCATTCAAGCGTGCCCGTGATTTGAATGTTAAGGTCCTCTTGAAGTATGATGTCGATCGATTGCTGGCCCCTTATCGAAAAGAAGCCGGCTTGACACCAAAAGGTGCAAGCTTTGCAAACTGGGATGGGCTCGACGGGCACATTGCCGGGCACTATTTGTCAGCGATGGCCATGAACTACTCTGCAACTCACAACCGCGATTGCGGGCAACGGCTGGAATACATGCTATCGGAACTCAAGGCATGCTGTGACGCGAATGCCGTGCACAATCCGGATTGGGGAACCGGCTATGTCGGAGGAGTTCCGGGGAGCACGGCAATCTGGTCCACGCTGAAGTCAGGTGACTTCACAGCGTACCGTGCAGCGTGGGTGCCATGGTACAACCTGCATAAGATGTATGCCGGACTAAGAGATGCGTGGAACTACACCGGGAACGAAGATGCAAGAAATCTCTTCCTTGGATTCTGCGACTGGGCCATCAGCATCACCTCCTCATTGTCTGACGCTCAAATGCAATCAATGCTCGACACCGAGCATGGAGGAATCGCAGAAATCCTTGCTGATGCCTACCAAATGACGGGCAATGAGAAGTATCTCACAGCCGCACGGCGATTCTCCCATAGAATCATGCTCGATGCGATGGCGGCGGGCAATGATAATCTCGACAACAAACATGCGAACACCCAAATCCCGAAAATGACGGGATTCGAGCGGATCGGGGAGCTGACTCGCGACGACCACTACGCCAGAGCCGGCAGGTTCTTCTGGGAAGATGTGACTGCAAACCGAACCCTCGCGTTCGGGGGAAACAGCCGAAGAGAACATTTCCCGAGCATATCTGCGTGCGACGATTACATTCATGATGTTGAAGGGCCAGAGTCGTGTAACTCGTACAACATGCTCAAGTTGACAGAAGATCTGTTCAGAATCGACCCATCGGCGAGGTACGCAGACTATTACGAGCGGACATTGTACAATCATATCCTATCAACGCAACATCCGGTCCATGGCGGCTATGTGTACTTCACGCCTGCTCGTCCCCGTCACTACCGTGTGTATTCTGCGCCAAATGAAGCGATGTGGTGCTGCGTGGGCTCGGGGATGGAAAACCACGGGAAGTATAATCAGTTCATCTACACGCACCGTCGCGATTCTCTCTTTGTCAACCTCTTCGTTGCCTCGGAACTGAATTGGAGAGAAAAGGGAGTGCAAATCAAACAGGAGACCACCTTCCCCTCTGAAGAGTTCACTCGGATCATTGTGACCAAAGGATCCGAACGCTTTACACTCATGATCCGTTATCCCTCCTGGGTCGGGGATGGGATGCTGAGAATTCTCATTGATGGTAAAAGTGAACCAATTGTGTCTCATCCGTCTTCTTATGTTGCAGTGCACCGGATGTGGAAAGCCGGGGATACGGTGCAGGTGTCTCTCCCCATGAGAATCACCGTCGAGCATCTTCCCTATCGGCCTGCCTACATTGCATTCATGCATGGACCGATTCTGCTCGGGGCGAAGACGGGTACGGAAGATCTTGCTGGTTTGATCGCAGACGGTAGCAGATGGGGACATATCGCAAGCGGCAAGCGGCTTCCTGTCGACAAAGCTCCTGTGATCATTCAGGATGATCTTTCCAGAATTACTGATGAACTTGCGCCGTTGCAGGGATCGCCACTGACCTTCGCTGCTCCCGGATTGAAGATGGTGAATCCCATCAACGTTGTGTTCGAGCCATTCTATCAAATTCATGATGCTCGCTACATGATGTATTGGATGGCTCTCACGAGTACACAGTATCGATCTTATTTGGACTCCATCGCAGCCGTAGAAGAACAGAAGCTGGAGCTCCAACAACGCACAGTAGATTTTGTAGCAACGGGGGAACAGCAGCCGGAAGCTGATCATGCAATGCAAAGCTCGCAGTCACAGACAGGCACGAATCTCGATGAATTCTGGCGGGATGCGAGCAACGGGGGGTATTTCAGCTACAACCTGGCGACGAACGGTGAAACGAATCTGTCACTGAGAGTGCGGTACTGGGGATATGAATGGGGGAGCAGGAAATTCGACATCTTTCTTGATGATGTGCGATTGCTCACGGAGGATAATACTGGACGATGGTATCAGTCAAAGTTCCAGGACGTCGAATACGAGATTCCGAATCCCATGGTCAAAGGGAAAGATCACATCAGGGTGAAATTTCAGGCACTTCCGGGTAACGCGGCAGGCGCAGTGTATTATCTCCGTTTGGTGAAAACGAGGGGCACTAGGTAAAGGCTGTAGGGAGAATATGAAACGTAGCAATGCGCTCTTGAGAGTGAACCTCGTTCGGCCACATCTCCAAAATTCAATCTGAATACTCAAGGATCGACTATGAAGAGAAGTATTGCTGCCACGATGCTTTTGATGCTTCTGGTGCCATCGAGTGTTTTAGCCCAGAAAATGCAAAGCGACAACGGCGATGGAACATTTACAAATCCCGTGATAGCGGCCGACTTCCCGGATCCGGATGTCATTCGGGTGGATTCTACTTACTACATGGTCAACACGACGATGTTCACGTTCCCAGGTGTTCCTATCCTTAAGTCCTACGACCTCATAAACTGGCAGTATTGCTGCAATGCCGTCCAGCGGTTTGATTTCCATCCTAGCTACAATCTGGAGGGTGGTCACAGGTACGGTCACGGACAGTGGGCGACGAGCTTGAAGTACAACAATGGGAAGTTCTATCTCTTGTTCATTACGCTCGATGAAGGTGGCTTCCTGTGCACCGCAGACAGACCCGAAGGCCCGTGGCAAGTCAAGAGGCTGCCCAGAGGATTCTATGATCCAGGACTGTTCTTCGACGATGATGGAAGAATCTATGTAGCGCATGGATACAGCAAGATCTACATGACGGAACTCGACGAGAATTTCGCCGCAAAAGGAAAGGACTCATTGATCTACACGGGCGACATTCGCCGCGGGCTGGAGGGCACCCACGTTTACAGGATCAACGACTACTACTATTTGTACAGCACGTACGGCGGTCTCGACGGATTCCAGGTAGCGCTGCGCTCGAAGAACATCTACGGGCCGTACGAACAGAAGGTTGTCATTCGGGACACAACGTACGGCGTCAACTTCGGGATACATCAGGGCGCATTGATACAGACGCAGACCGGAGAATGGTGGACTATGCTCTTTGTCGACAACGGACCGTTCGGTCGTTTCCCGTCCCTGCAGCCGGTGACGTGGGAGAATGGCTGGCCGATGGTGGGTGTGCATGGCAAAGCTGTCGTCACATTCAAAAAGCCAAACGTGGGGAGAGAATATCCGATGACGACACTCCCTACGTCGGATGAATTCGATCGTCCCGAGCTGGGGATGCAATGGGGATGGAACCATAATCCGGATCCGGCGAAATGGTCGCTCACTGAACGCCCGGGCTATTTGAGACTCAGAACCGCCAAGGTCGTGGACAGTTTGCCAAAAGCCCGTAATACGCTTACTCAGCGAACGGTCGCCTACTATTCCGATGCGCTCGCGAGTACTGCCACGACGAAGATGGAATTAGGCAATATGAACGAAGGCGACATCGCAGGCTTGGCAGTATTTCAGGATCCGTACGCCTTCATAGGAATAAAGAAATCGAACGGAAAGTGCTACATCATCATGGTTAGCAACGGGAAGACCATCGATTCCTCCAATGTAGATGGAACAACTATCTATCTGCGCGCAAGCGCGATTCACGGTTCAGGTGCCGCTCCGCTGTACGGCGGAGAGGCAGCGCCTGGTTCTGGTACTGCATCGTTTTCGTACAGCCTGGACGACCAGTCATTCACTCCGATCGGAAATACATTGCACATGAGATTCAATTTGAGAATCTTTACTGGTAACAAGTTTTGTCTCTTTAACTATGCCACAAACGCCCTGGGGGGCTATGTCGATTTCGAATGGTTCAGAACGGGGGCCGTTGCACCAGCGGCCCTGCGGCCCTGATCCTGAGGCAATCGAAGGAAGTCAGTGTTTGGCAGCATCAATTCACTATCTACGTTCACGAGGAGGAGGATCATATGGAGAATAGACCAAAGGTTTTTATCGGCGCACGGATGTTCGTGTGCTTAACGCTGATATTGGGCATCACCGGTGTGATGAATGCTCAGCTCGTCACAAATGGGAGCTTCGAAAGCTCCAACCCTGGTGTTGTCTCTGGAACGGATGTAAGAGGGTGGCTCCTGCAGGTCGCAACAGGTGTCAGTCCGGCACCAGCATTTGAAATAGTGAGCGATACCGTCCAGCAAGGAACCCGAGCATTAAAGGTTACGGTTCACGGCTTGGGAACAAATCAATGGGATATTCAGGCCGTAGCAGACAGCATTCCAGTGAAGCCGGGTGCGACGTACAACTACTCTATTTGGGCAAAAGCTCTTAACTCAGGCGCTCAAGTCAATTTCACTATGGGGAATTATGCCTTTACTGAGTACAAAGCGATCCGGCCTGCTACTCTCACAACTCAGTGGCAGAAATTCACCATGCAGTTCACGGTGAATGACAATCAGACGTTCATTCGTGGGCCCATCCATTTCAGTTATGCGGCAAATACCGACAACAGCATCTACATAGATAATCTGCAGATCGTTGATGCGAACGCAGGCAAGAACCCTGTCGTCATTGAAGCGGAATCTGGGAAGGTTGGCAGCAACTATCAGGTTCTCAATGCCGGAGGTGTCACCTATGTCTCCCCAAAGACAAATTGGACAAGTCTCACCGCCCCGGGCGATTCAAGCCGCATGATCACATACCAGGTGACATTTGCTGATTCCGGTTCCTATAACCTCTTCGCGCGCGTTCGCGTTGGACCAAACGGATTTGACGACGACAGTTTCTTCTACGGCAGCGGATTTGGAGCGAAGAAGGATACTGCAGGCGGCGACTGGATCTTCATCAACGGGCTTGCGAGCGCTGGTTTTTCAGATCCCTCTGCTTATGTTGATGGACCGGGGACACTGGGTAACAGCGTTTGGAAGTGGGTCAACGTTACGAAGAACGGGTACCAGGGAGCAACAGGGAAGCCGTTCTTTGTGTCGCTCGATAGCCTGACGAAGACGTTCCAGATCGGAAGCCGCGAAGATGGGCTTGATGTCGACAAGGTTGCGTTCGGTAAGGCGTACCTGTATTTCACTGTAGCTAATCTTGATAGCGTACAAGCTGGTTCGACCTCCATCCAAGGGCCCGATACGACCACTCTTTTCAAAGGCCCGCCGCTCGTGACGACGCAGGGCAAATTCCTGGGTAATGCGTACGGCGATGTTCCGGATAATGTTTTTGCCTATTATTGGACTCAGCTCACGCCGGGAAATGCTGGGAAGTGGGGTACCGTTGCAGCCGTTGCCGACACGAACAAATGGAACTGGAGCGGCCTGGATGCACAATACAATTACGCGCTCAGCAACAAGCTGATCTTCAAGGATCACAATCTCATCTGGGGTCAACAGCAGCCTTCATGGATTTCCGGCCTTGACTCCGCAACCCAAGCTTTCTACATCGAGACTTGGGTCAGGATGGTGGGACAGAGATATCCCAAGATTGATATGATCGATGTTGTGAATGAACCTCTGACGGGGCACAACCCGCCTGATGGAGGCGGATCACCAGCACGTGCAAACTACAAGAATGCGCTTGGTGGTAACGGATCCACAGGCTGGGACTGGTTGATCAATGCGTTCAAGCTGGCCAGGAAATATCTGCCCAAGGCTAAACTGTTGATCAACGACTACGGCATTATCAATGACAACACTGCGACGACTTCCTACGCTCAGATCATCAACCTGTTGAAGGACCGAGGATTGATCGACGGCATCGGTGTGCAAGGTCACCGCTTCGAGCTCGAAAGCGCCGATACAAATAGTCTGAAAAGTAATCTTGATAAACTTGCAGCAACAGGTTTGCCTGTCTATATCTCTGAATTCGATCTCGGTAATCTGGGCAATTCCGGGACCCCGGACGACAATCAGCAGCTGCAATTGTACCAGAAGATATTCCCGGTGCTGTGGAGGCATCCCGGCGTCAAAGGCATCACCCTCTGGGGATACCTGGAGGGTCAGGAGTGGCAGACCACTTGTTATCTTGTGCGTGCAGACGGCTCGTGGCGCCCCGCACTCACATGGCTGGCTCAGTTCCTTAAGAGCAATCCTACTGCGGTGGAAAAAACGATTTCCGGATTGCCATCACAGTTCCAACTGGAACAGAATTTCCCGAACCCGTTCAATCCTGCTACGACGATCAGATACAGTATATCTCAAACGTCCAAAGTCACGTTGAGGGTATTTGATCTCTTGGGCAAGGAGATCCAGACGCTCGTCAATACCGCGCAGATGCCGGGGCAGTACCAGGTAACGTTTGATGCGAGGAATCTTACGAGCGGTGTCTATTTCTACCGGCTTACCGCCGGATCGTATACAGAGACGAAGAAACTCGTTTTGATGAAGTAACAACAGAGGCTCAGCACATGAAACTACCATCGATAATGATCTTCACCGTGTTGTGTGCCGCAGTTGCGACGGCTCAATTTAGCAAGCAGCAGATGGACAGCGTACGCGCGGCGACCGAACAAGATTACCGATTCATGCTCGCACAACTTCACATTGACTCGCTGCGACCGGGACCTTCCGGCAACCCGAAAGCACCAAATGCCGCCAATACCGATGAATCGAAAGCGACACAGTATACTTCTCTTCCTGATCCATTGATTTTGAATAGGGGCGGGAAAGTGGTTGATGCGGATACTTGGTGGAAGAAGCGCCGGCCGGAAATCGTTGAATTGTTCAACCGCGAGGTGTACGGCCGGGTTCCTGAACATGTCCCGGAAGTCAAGTGGAGTGTCGTGAGCGTCACTCATGATACGATTGAGGGCATTCCAGCAGTTGTCAAGAAGCTATCGGGTCATGTCGACAACTCGTCGTTTCCCGACATAACCGTGGAGATTCCCCTCACACTAACTCTGCCCGAACAAGTTCGGATACAGGTTCCGGTTGTCATGGAATTCGGCTTCGTGCTTCCTCCCGGGTTCAAGTTTCCAGACCCGCCTCCGGGAACGCCAAAAGAACCGAACTGGAAACAGTTGGTCCTGTCGAAAGGCTGGGGCTATGCAATCATTGTCCCTTCAAGTTACCAGGCGGACTGGGGAGCAGGGTTAACAAATGGGATCATTGGATTGGTGAACAAGGGACAGCGCAGGAAGCCCGACGACTGGGGCGCATTGCGAGCCTGGGCGTGGGGTGCAAGCCGTGCCTTGGACTATTTTGAAACAGATCCATCGGTGGATGCAAAAAAAGTTGTCATTGAAGGATTGTCGCGATACGGAAAGGCCGCTCTCGTGACGATGGCCTACGATTCACGGTTTGCCGCGGCGTTCGTTGGATCTTCCGGAGCCGGCGGAGTGAAAATTCTTCGCCGTGTTTTCGGAGAACAAGTAGAGAATCTCGCGTCATCCGGAGAATATCATTGGTTCGCGGGAAACTTTCTCAAGTATGCAGGTCCTCTCACGCGGAACGACCTTCCGGTCGATGCTCACGAACTTGTCGCACTATGCGCTCCACGTCCTGTCTTTATTAGTGCGGGCTCATTTGAAATGGAAGGTGGGTGGGTTGACGCGAAAGGTATGTTCCTAGGTGGTGCATACGCCAGTCCTGTCTATGAACTTCTTGGAAAGAAAGGGTTGGGGACGTACGAGTTTCCACCTATCGAGACGTCCATGATCGAAGGCGAAATAGCTTTCCGGCAGCATAAAGGAGGGCATACCACTGGACCTAACTGGCGAACCTTTCTGACATATGCCGACCGATACCTCAGATGATGGTACCTTGTTTCTTCTTGTTATGACCAATCAGTGATTGCCGCTTTTGCGGATGAACAACAATGGATGGCTTTAGCTCACCTATTTTCTATCGCTGTTTCAATGCTCTAACTTCAGAGTATTTACACGCGCATTGGCTCAGCGATGTTTGAGCCGGATTGCGCTTTCATTACAATCTCTCTACCCATCTAGGTGTAGGCTGCGAAGGATTCTTTTCATACTATGGAGTCAACACAAGAGACAATCCAGTCAAGAAAGTCTTTCAATCAGTGTTTGCCCTCGGTGTCTCTCTATGCGTTTCTTCTGGTTTCCCCAATGATGAAATCGTAGTAGCATCTGGATGGATGAACTGCCTCGGAAAATGAGGCAGCCTCTCTGATGTGATAGAAATAGAAAGCGAATGCGGTCAAGAAGTGCTGTCTCTTAGTCCCTGACCACTCTTGACGATTCCCTTACGATAAACTCCGTCTCCAAGACACCGCTCCGGGGGTAGCGGTGTTGCCGATTCGATGGTACGGATCAGGATCTCCGCAGCTCTTTTGCCGAGATCATGCTGTGGAGCGCGGATCGTCGTCAACGGCGCCGGATAGATGCTGGCGTAGTAGATATCGTCGTTGCCACAGAAAACGTCCCGATCAACAACATCGGGACAAGTCGGGACAGGCAGGACAGAAGTGCAATTCCAGTGACCACCTGAAACAAAAAATCCTCCTGAGAGGAGGATTTTCTGTTTCAGAGTGCCCGGAACAGGACTTGAACCTGCACGTCCTCACGAACACTAGCTCCTGAAGCTAGCGCGTCTGCCAGTTCCGCCATCCGGGCATTGGAGAAAGCGCTGAAACGCTTCTCCAATATAATGATACGAAGATTTTCCAAGATCTGCAACCCTCAGGGGAGTTTCCACAATTACACCCGCTTGATTCAACGATTCGCCAGTTCCAGGTGACAAGTTGTTGCTTCCATAATCAGTGACCTCGCTGGTTCAAGTAACGTAGCACATTGTTCTAGCAAGATACAACAGGACGCGTAAGTACGAATTCATAGCGTTATGATTTCCATAATGATTACAGATTTGATGCTGCAATATCGTTCTTTCCGTTTCAGGTCGTCACATTTCATTGACATTTGTTGACGGCATAGGTTTTGAGTCATTCCTGAGCGGCGATAGTCTCATGCTCCCGTGCAAGATCTTTCATTCCAGTCGGGAGTAACTTGACGATTATTGTTTTCTTGTTTACCCTTGTGGGGAGCCTCCGATCAGTTAATCTGGCAGCTATCAACGGAACGGATTTTGTCCTCTCCAACCCAAACGCTCGAATCAGAGGCAAAAAAAATGCGCATCACAAAGTTCACGTCCCTCTCCCTGATTGTCTTGCTTTCCTCGCAGGCTCTGTTTTCTCAGAGCAGCGTCAAGTACAACAACCAGCAGCTCTTTCTGAGCGGAGCGAATCTGGCGTGGTTGAGTTTTGCCAATGACATAGGGCCGGGCACGAGAGACTTCACTGCCTTCGGAGATATTCTGCTGCAGATGCATAACCATGGCGGCAACGCGCTTCGATGGTGGCTGCACACAAATGGAACAGTAACCCCCGCATTCAATGACACGGGACTCGTCATCGGTCCGGGGAGCGGTACAATAGAGAGTTTGAAAAACGCTCTGGATTTTGCATGGCAAAGGGAAATCGGTGTAAACCTCTGTCTCTGGTCATTTGATATGCTTCGAGCGACAAACAGCTCCTCTGTTGTGGCTCGCAATCTGAAGCTCCTCAGCGACACGGCATACATCGGCGCGTATATCAATAACTGCCTCATTCCCATGGTCGATTCACTCAAGCACCATCCTGCAATCATTTCGTGGGAAATATTCAATGAGCCCGAAGGAATGAGCAATGAGTATTACTTCTATCGCATTGATCCCCATGTTGCAATGTCGACAATTCAACGGTTCGTAAACCTCTGCGCCGGTGCCATCCATCGGAGAGATTCCACCGCGCTGGTGACCAACGGCGCGTGGAGTTTCAAAGCCCTTACAGATGTCCCCGGTCCTTTGTTCAAGGTCGGTCCGGGATTCTCTGACCTGAGCATTGTGGACCAACAAAAAATCGTGGCGCAATTTAACGAAAGACACAGATTGAATCTCAGCTCAGATGAATTCGCTGACTATCTACAACGGACTTTGGCACTCGCAAACTACAATTACTACTCTGACGACCGCTTAATTGCCATAGGCGGAGATCCTAAGGGGACTCTTGATTTCTATTCCGTTCATTACTACGACAACTGGGGGAATGCCGCAACGTCTCTCTCCCTCTCACCGCTCAATCATCCGGCAAGTGCATGGGCGTTGGACAAACCGATCGTTGTAGCAGAATTTGCCCTCCAGGATACCTATGGGGTTTTGAAGGAGGATATCTACAAGACTCTCTTCCGCAACGGATATGCGGGCGCGCTCGCGTGGTCTTGGACCGATCTGACAATTTCAACGCCCGAAGATATGCTGGCAGGCATGCAATCACTGTGGGACAACTATAAAAGTGCCGTAGATGTTCATGGAGTCGGAGGGGACTGGGCGAGTGTAGTCATCACCAGTCCAACAAACGATTCCGTGTTCGCGACCTCCGCCCAGGTTACCATCCAGGCAATAGCCACAGTGATTGATGACGGGCATGTCGTCCTGGTTGAGTTCTTTGCGAATGATACTCTGAAGATCGATCAACGATCTGCGGCTCCGTACGCTATTGCCTGGACGAATCCCCCATCGGGACTCTACACGCTGACAGCGGTGGCAACCGGGAACTTGGGGCACAAGAGCAGCTCGAACAAGGTGAGGATACAGGTCGGCACGCCGTCGACCGTCAGACTTGAAGCGGAAGCCGCTACACTTCAAGGATCGGGGATGACGATTCGCAGTGATAATACTGCAAGCAATGGTCGGTTTGTAGATATTGCAACGAATGATACGACCGTCATGATCTCTTGGCATCTTACAAATGTTCCGGCTGCCGGGACGTACCAGATTGCGTTCGGATACAAGTTGTACTATGCTTCCCCCAAAACCCAGTTTATTAACGTTAATGGAATCCGTGTCGCCACGTTGGAGTTCACAGCTTCTTCCACATCGGCTTGGTACGAGAAGACTCTCGCTGTCGATTTGAGAAAAGGCGACAACACAATTCAAATGCAAATGTCCTGGGGTTGGATGTATCTTGATTATCTTGCCGTGCCGAGGAGCCTCGCCACTGCTGTAGCGAACACACTTGTGACACTTCCTGCGCAGTTCTCGCTGGACCAGAATTATCCCAATCCTTTCAATCCGACGACAGCTATCAGCTATCAGCTCATAGCTAACAGCTTCGTGACACTCAAGGTGTATGACTTGCTCGGCCGCGAAGTAACAACAGTGGTCAATGAAATAGGAACGCCCGGAAAGCACACCGCAACGTGGGACGGGAAGAACGACCTCGGAGAATCGGTCTCGTCCGGGGTTTACATGTACCAGCTTCGGGCGGGAAGTTCAGTCATCACACGAAAAATGGTTCTGCTGAAATAGCGGCGGAGATTTCTGAAGAACCGGTGTTCGTTTACCATGATTTCGCTGACCCGAGTCAATGCGCCCGCATTGATTCTACCTCCCCGTGCTCCTGACCCGAAAGGAGATAATTACATGCGGAAGTTGTTGCCAATCCTCGCTCTTTGCTTGATTATCCAATCGGCTTTTGCTCAATCCGGAACTGTTACCATAAGCGCTCTTGGGGCAGTGGGGGATGGCAGGACTCTCAATACCCGGATCATCCAGAGAGCCATCGATTCCTTAGCGGGGAGAGGGGGTGGGTCAGTCTGCGTTCCCCCCGGGGTATTTCTCACCGGCACGCTCCAACTGAGAAACAACATCGATCTCCATCTCGAACGGGGAGCCGTCCTCAAGGGAAGCACAAACCTCGACGACTACAAACTTCAAGGCAAGATCGTGGGTCTCCTGTTCACACAGGATGTGCAGAACGTTTCGATCACAGGCCTGGGGACGCTCGATGGCAATGGCGATTCGTTCATGGTGTTGGACAAGGCAAAGAACCTCGAAAATGCCGGTACGCAGTGGACGCGCCAGCGGGACCGGTTCCGCCACGTGATTGAGGGAATCGGTGATGGCCCAGCGGTACCAAAGGACCGACCGTTCCAGATGATCATCTTTTCTGACTGCAAGAATGTCACAGTACGCGATGTTCTGATCACAAACTCGCCATTCTGGACACTTCATTTCGCCGACTGCGACGGCGTGATCGTCTCAGGCGTTCGGATTTGGTGCAATCTACTGGTGCCGAATAACGATGGCGTCGACTTCACGTCGAGCAGCAATGTGTTGATGTCCGACTGCGATATCCGGACGGGGGACGACTGCATTGCAATCACCGGATACAGTCATCACTTCAATCTCCCGGGGTACAAGGACCTGCGTCACGATTCAGAAAACATCACCATTATGAACTGCACGATGATCTCGCGATCGAGTGCAATCCGGATTGGTGGATTCGACCAGAATTCGATGCGGAACTATGTTTTCACCAATCTCACAATCACAAATTCAAACCGGGGCATCGGAATCTTTGTGCGCGATCGGGGATCCATTGAGAACCTCATCTTCAGCAATATCGTGATTGATACTCGACTCCACACAGGAGACTGGTGGGGGAACGGGGAGCCCATCCACATTTCGGCTGTGCGGCTCACGAAAGAAGTTCCCTTAGGAAAAGTGAAGAACCTGAAATTCCAGAACATCATCTGCAAAGGAGAATCAGGATTTATTGTCTATGGCACAGAGGAAAGTGTGATTGAGGATGTGTCATTTCATGACGTGAAATTCCGGCTGGAGGACAGCAAATTGAATGATGTCTCGGGTGGAAATTTCGATCTACGTCCCGTGCTCGATCCAAAACTCCAGCTCTTCGCGCATGACATCCCCGGCTTCTACGCCCAATGGGTTACAAATCTGAGGATCGAGGACTTCGATCTTGTGTGGGGATCGGTTCAGCAGTCATACTTCACTCACGGAATAGAAGTGAGAAACTTCAGAGACGTGAGAATATTGGGATACCAGGGAGGGTCAGCTCCATCCAATCCCAAAGCTTACCCCGTTGCATTGTTCGAAGGATCGGGGTATGAAGTCTCGCCTGGAGGAATCGCCGTGCTGAAAGAAGGAGTGAAGTGATCCGCCGATCGGAATGGCTCCTCGTTTTCCGTGCACGAGCGGACGCGATATGTGCGAGAATACCCTTGTTGAAACGGGAATCGCCTGGAAAAGGGCTTTCTTATTCTGATAGTCAATTATTGAATTGATAAATGATGCCGGCTCGAATCTCCCACGAAATGCTCAAGAATTGGCAAAAAACCAACGCTTTGCCGAGCCATCTGTGGCATTATGTGTGCTTAAGGTATGAAGTCTAGGTACGCCCGTTTGCGGAAACCGACGACACTTTCCCAATAGTTTTGCCGAGTATTCAATTTCTTTTCCGACGTTGCTTTGAGCTAGGACTGAGGCAATACTCCACCCGCAAAACATTTTCCAAAAAGAAACCTTCACATCTATCTTCGCAGCGATAGCAAACGCTTGACGTGAATCTTGGGCGCCCCGCAGTGCACATACGGATGCAGGTTTTCGCCCCGCAGTATGCCATCGGCGACGTGAACAATGATCATCGAGTATTCCTGAGCCGACTGAGGAGGAACAAACCATGGTTGTGAGCAAGTTCTGTTATCGGAGCACGTGGACCTTCGTGGTGCTCTTGATTCTTCTGATCTCTCAATCTCTCTTCGCGCAGGGATCGGGGTCCATCAAGGGACGTGTCACCGACAAAGACTCGGGCGAACCGCTCATCGGGGCAAATGTCGTTATACAGACCACGGTGATCGGTGCCGCAGCGGACCTGGAAGGCCGGTTCTTCCTTCGAAGCGTCCCGCCCGGGACCTACTCCCTGAAAGTATCGTACATCGGCTACGATGCTGTGGCGAAGCAAGTGACGGTGAACAACGATCAGACAACGGAAATCGATTTTCATCTTGTTGCCCATGCCATCACGGGTGAGACCTTTCTAGTAACCGGCCAGGCCCGTGGCCAGATCTCTGCTGTGAACCAGCAGCTTGCATCAAACACGATCTCCAACATCGTCGCTGGGGATAGAATCAAGGAACTGCCCGATGTGAACGCCGCTGAATCGATAGGCCGATTGCCGGGCGTCTCCATTGATCGATGGGGAGGCGAGGCAACGGCTGTCGCCATCAGGGGACTCTCGCCAAAGTACAACACCGTCACTGTGAACGGCGTTGCACTTCCTGCCACGAACAATAATGACAGAAGCGTTGACTTGTCGCTCATATCGTCCAATCTGCTCGATGGTATTGAGCTGAAGAAAGCCAACACGCCGGACATGGATGCCGACGCACTTGGCGGAACCGTGGATCTGCGATTGAAGGAAGCTCCTGAGGCATTTCAGGTGAACGCAATGCTTGAGGGCGGGTACAATCAAATTCAAAAATACTCCGGCAACTATAACTTTAATGTCAATGCGAGCGATCGATTTCTTGGAGGTGATCTCGGTGTTATCGCCGGGTTCAATACAGATCGGTATAACCGGAGTGCGGACCAGCTCAATGCAGCATATCGGTCAAGCGCGGCAGTGCAAACGCTCTCGGACATAACGGTCGATAATCTGACGCTCCAGGAGAACAAAGCATTCAAGACCCGGTATGGCGGAAACCTCTTGCTGGACTATATCTTGCCGCACGGTAAGGTCAGCGCGAACGGATTCTACAGTCAGGCCAAGACGGATCTTACAAACCGTAATGACCTGATGGATTTCACGCATAACAGTCATTATTACAATCTTGAATCGAACATCTCGACAACATCTATCTACACCGGGAGTTTGGGCATCAAGCAGGATTTCGGCTGGATAAAGTTTGATGTCAGCGGTGCGGCCACTGGTTCGAAGACTGATGATCCCAATGATTATCAGTACCGGTTTGCCCAGGAAAACGGAGCTTCCTCCGGATCTCCGACAGCAACGATGCCTTTGATCGATACGTGGACCCTCGAAAAAGTCGACTCATCACTCACAGGTCTATCGCAAATCTTTACCTACAGCACAAACCTCGTTGAGAAGCAAAAAGTGTTGCAGTTCGATGTCCAGATTCCTTTCCAGATGACGGACAACCTGACCGGCTACGTGAAGGCTGGAGGGAAATTCCGTTGGCTGAGCCGGACGTTTGACCAGGAACAATGGGGATGCGGAAACCTTCAGTACGGCGGAAGCTGGAGTGGGCCGGTGTCGATGCTTATCTACGCTGCAAGCAAAATGTATCCGAATGATTTCGATGTCGTCAGGGACTCAACAATCATCTCGGCCCGGCACGTCTGGCCGATTTCCAGGTTCCTCGACGATTTCGGACGTTCAAATTTTCTCGATGGCCAGTACAAAATGGGGATGGTGTATAATCCGGGGCTTATGCGTGAGCTGACGAACGCTCTCATGACGCTCCCTTCGAACGCCTGGCAGCACTACGCTATCGGCTCGCTCGGCAATGACTACGACGGAATTGAGCGGTACGACGCAGGCTACATCATGGCGGAGCTGAATATCGGCCCGTACGTCACACTGATTCCCGGCGTCCGTTACGATGCGGATTATTCCAAGTACCACGGTCAGAGCTTCCGGGAAGTCATCACCAATGGGAACAACCAGCAGGCGCCGGGAGACCTTCAGCACAATGAAAATGAGCGCCGGAACAACTTCTGGCTCCCGATGGTGCACCTGAAGATACAGCCCGCGGACTGGCTGATCATCCGCCTGGCAGGAACGGAAACGGTAACGCGGCCTGATTACCTGATGTATGCTCCAATCACCCACATCAACACCTATCAGTCGTATGTCGTGGCGGCGAACGCAAGCCTCATGGATTCACGCTCCAAAAACCTCGATGCTTCCGTCTCCATCTACGAGAATTATGTTGGCCTCCTGACGGTTTCCCCGTTCTACAAGTCGATCGACAACCTGATCATGTACACGACAATACCAAAGATGGATACATCCGTGGCCAAGCTTGTACCTGCGGAGTTGAACATCCCTCAATCCTGGCTTGGAAGTGCTCCTCAGGTTGATACATATATTAACAATCCGAATCCGGCTGTCTATAAGGGAATTGAGTTCGACTGGCAGACGCATTTCTGGTATCTGCCATCGTTCTTGCAGGGGCTTGTTTTCAATTTCAACTGGACGTATATCACGTCGACGATCGATGTGCGGCAATTCAAGACCACGCCAATGACCGTTTACATTCCTCCACGCACGTATATCACCTCGATCGTCTTGTCAGACACAATCCGAAGGGACCGCATGCCTGACCAACCGGCGCACATTGCCAATATGACCATCGGCTATGATTACAAAGGGTTTTCCATTCGGGCATCGTACCTCTCTCAATCAGACAAGGTGACGGGGATCGGGCAGACGCCGGTGACGGATGCGTTTACGGCTCCCTACCGGCGATGGGACCTCGCGGTGCAACAAAAGATCGGCGACAATATGCAGCTCTTCGCTAATTTCAATAATCTGAACAACAGGCATGATGAGAGCCTTCTTGGTTCTCATCAGCTCAATCCAACCTCCATCCAGTACTATGGGCTGACAGTTGATGTCGGATTACGCTACAAATTCTGATGAAACACAGCATGCACGCAATGAACAATTCACAAGCTTCTTTCACCAACAAATCAAAAGGAGCATCTTTATGAAATCTTTCTGCTATTTCATACTCTTTGCGTTTGTTGTCGGGGCATTTCTTGTGCCCACTCAACAAGCTCAAGCGCAAAGCAAGATAGTTGGCGACACGATGTACGTCGATTGGCAGAATCCAACGACACACCTGCCAATTACGAACGCACTTCGTAATGCCGTTCTGGGAGATACGGTGGCTGGAGGGGCGAGAAAGAACGCTAACCGTGTCTATCTGCTGTTGATCAACGGGCTTTATTGGGAAGCGGACCGCATTGAAAACGCAAAATTCAATTTGACAATTGTTGGTCAACAGTACAACATGAACGATGCGAATAACTATCCGGCTCAGCTTCAATTGATGGATCTGCGTGACGATGGCACGTCGGCAGACTCGCGCCTGATCACGGGTCAGAATAATGTCACGCTGAAGAACATCTACATTACCGGACGCACCAACTCGCAGGGCGTGCAGACGGCGTATCAGCCGATTCAGATCGATGCGAGCAATTGCCGTTTTCTCGTGGACAATTGCATCATCGAACAAAGTAACTTTGCCCTGATAGCGTATACCGCCACGGGGAACGAGATCACTTACACGAACAACAAGTTCCGCAACCTGATCGGCTACCCGAGCACCCAGCAATGGGAAGGTCGTGGAATTTCGATCTGGGCTGACCAGGATTCCGTGATCGTTGAGAACAATACGTTCTTCAACCTTGAGTTTACGCCATTTCAGCTTGAAGGAGGCTCAGCGAAATACGTTCGAATCAACCATAATACGTTTGTGAACGTTGGTCGCGGAATAAACACCGGCAGCTGGTGGCAAAATGCCTATATCACCAATAACCTTCTCATCAATTGCTGGTGGCACGGTGAGGGATGGTCTGATATGCACGGTTCGGGTCGCGATCCGAGACAAGTATACAACGGCCTGTATACAATCGGACAGTTGCCGTCGGTGTACGGCCCGAATGAAGGACGCCGGATTGTCATTGGCAAGCAGTACGCTTACCTGGATCCGAAGTTCACAACCTTCTACAAGGATACGATCCAGCGTGCGTATTTTGTCGATCCCGTGACGAGACTCGATTTCCTCAATCTCTATACTGATCACATGAATGTCGGAAAGACCGGAAAAACCGACACCGTGTGGCTCTCGAGTCTCCCGGCTGGTCTCGCGACGTATCCACTGACGGACGCTACGTGGCAACAGCCGAAGTTCAGCGTTACGGGCGCAACAATGGCGGACTCCATGTGGAGGAATATCACGTTGCTTCGTGCCGGTATCACGCCGGGCACACCGTACTTCTACAAACCAGTCAAAAATGCATCAGATGAAGCATGGCCTTTGCCCGAGAAGTTCTCCTACACCGATGCAACGCTCATGACAGCCGGAACTGATGGTCTGCCGATCGGCGACCTGAACTGGTTCCCGACACAGCTCGCTACCTTCAAGGCGAACAAAACGTCGTATGTCTCTGCGATTGAGGCACTTGCCGGTTCAGTAGTTTCATTCTCAGTTGACTCAACGACGGAAGCCGAATCCGGAACAGTAGGCGGCACGGCGACGGTGTCGAAATTCACCGGCTTCTCCTATTTCTACATGCAGAGTGGCGGATACATCCAGTGGGATTTCAACCTGACAACTGGTGGTGTGTACGGTGTCAACATTTGGTCGATGCTCGAAGGTAATTCTCAAAGAGGCCAACATTTCTTCATCAATGGAAATGAAGTCCACGACAATTATGGCTGGGGTGAGATGGAATTCACTTCGAAGCAGCTCACTGGTGGACACGGCCCCGGAATAAACCTTGACGATGCCACGTGGAACTGGTATTTCTATCCGAAAGATTCAATCCTCGCGTCCGATCAAGCCAATTTCATTTTCAAGGCTGGTGCCAATACAATCAAGATCACGCCTTCCTGGGGTTATCAAGATTTTGCGGGCATAGACTTGATTCCCGTAGGAACGACGCCGACGTACGGACAGACAATAGCAAGTCCTGTAATCGCATTGCGTGCTCCGGATGCCACTTCTTCCATCGTGACGCCGAAGGGCCAAGGTGCTCCATGGATCCCCTCGTTGTTCAAATCGGTAACGATGGGCACGGGCGGAACCGTCACATGGTCGATGAAACCAAAGGTTTCTGCTAACTACCGGCTGAGAATATTCTATCAGAATCCGGGTGCGTCGCAAACATTCCAGATCAAAGAAGGATCGACCGTCCTTGCGAGTCCTGTGCTCGCCGGTAAAGCGGATTCCACGGGCCTCGATGTGATGTCTGCTTCCTTCGCGTTGACGGCAGGCACGCATTCAATTACACTGAGCGGTGCCGGAGCCAACGTCGACTACGTGCAGTTAATCAAGGAAAGCGTTGCTTCGGGCGTGGCACAGCAGGGCGACATCCCGCTCGTCTACACGCTGGAGCAGAACTATCCGAATCCGTTCAATCCAACCACCACGATCAAGTTCTCGTTGCCGAAGACCTCGAACGCGACCTTGACGGTGTACAACATTCTGGGACAAAAGGTCGCCACATTGTTCGATGGTCGCATGAACGCCGGAGTCCAGGCTGTTCGCTTTGATGCCACCATGCTCTCTTCGGGCGTTTATATTTATCGCCTCGAAGCCGGTGACTTCCGATCACAGAAGAAGATGATGCTCCTGAAGTAGGCAGGACGCAAAGGTGCATAACTCTGGCAGGGCGGCCGGCGGGCAACATGGCGATGCTGGCCGCCCTGCTTTTTTTCACAGCGCAAGGATGCACAAGTGTTGACACAACCATCGCACAGCGCATACACGGAAGAGACTATCGGCCTGCAAACGCTGGCCAAGATGATCGATCACTCCCTGCTGCATCCAACATTGACCGATGAGAGCATTGCGAGGGGGTGTATGCTCGCTGACAAGTACCACGTGGCAGCGGTCTGCGTGAAACCTTATGCCATAGGGACGGCACAACGGGTGCTCGCGAAATCGAGTGTTGCCATATGTGCAGTTGTCGCTTTTCCCCACGGAAATAGCACGACTGCAATCAAGGTGATCGAAGCCCAGGAGGCGGTCTCCAGTGGCGCAGTTGAAATAGACATGGTCGTGAATATCGGGAAGGTCATGGGAGGTGACTGGGAGTATGTTGCCGATGAGATTGGAGCCGTGAACAAAGTTGTGACCGGGCAGGGGGCCGCACTGAAAGTGATCTTCGAGAATGACTTCCTGAACGATATGCAGATTATCAAGCTGTGCGAAATTTGCTCACAGAAGAAAGTTGCCTTCGTCAAGACTTCCACCGGCTACGGGTTCATCCGGCAGGAAAATGGCTTGTATTCCTACACCGGCGCAACAGATCACCATCTACAACTCATGCGGACACACAGTTCCCCTTCCGTCGGAATCAAGGCAGCTGGAGGCATACGAACACTCGACGATCTTCTGCGCGTCCGGCGGCTCGGTGTGACGC
>JBEKOB010000048.1:0-30624 GCA_049522195.1 Bacteroidota bacterium | reverse complement strand
ATCTGGATTCCCCGCCCTCTTTTCTTCGACAATTGAACTGTCGGACAACGCTGAAAGGGGCTTGGCGCCCGCCTGCCGCAAGCACGTTTACGTGCGGGAATGACAAGTTCTTTTATGGGAGGCGTTTCGAGATAGGTTCTGGTTCTTTTTGAACAGGATGGGTTTTGGGATGTATTCTGGTGCAGGCCTTCGATGCACTATCGTATGAGCAGCATTTTCTTTGTCTCAACCAGACGTTCGGAGCCTGTCACGGCATCCCGCGTCCTGAGCATATAAAAGTACACACCACTTGAGAGTGCAGAGCCATTCCACGTGACGCTATGTGACCCCGGCGTTTGCATCGCATCAACAAGCGTTGCGACTTTCCTTCCAAGAACATCAAATACTTCAAGTGTGACAAAGCTGTTAGCTAATAGCTAATAGCTGTTGTTGGAATGAACGGATTCGGGTAGTTCTGAGACAGTATAGCTCCGTTCGGAATGCTTGCTGCCCGATCATCTCTCACACTCACAACAGAACTCTGTGCAGTGCTGCTGAGTATCGCACCTCCTTCTCCGATTATAATCCCATGTGTGGAATCAACAAACGATATAGCGAACAGAGACGAATATGATCCAGACGACAGAGATTTCCAGTTCAGTCCGCCATCTGTCGACTGGAGGATCGTCATGCTGTCGCCGACAGCGAAAGCATTATTTCGATCGGCAAATGAAACGCCGCGCAATGCATTCGTGGTGCCGCTCGGGCGCAAGTTCCACGTCGCGCCGCCATCGGTGGTTCGAAGTATCGTGCCCTCTTCTCCCACCACAAGTCCGAAGTTTAGTGTGACATAGCTGACTGCGAGCAGGGGGGCACCGGCGACGGGGGTGGATTGAAGCCATGTATTGCCGTTGTCCGTTGTACGAAGGATCGTGCCGTCCCCGACAGCCGTCGCGGCAGTCAAAGAGCTGAAGCTGACCGCATACAACCATGGTCCACTACCGAGCAGAAGGCGAGACCAGGAAGTACCACCATTCGTCGTCCTCCAAATGAGGCTTTCCCGGAAACCTGACCTGGCGCTAGTTGTGTCGCGCAGCGTATCTTTCTTCCCCACAATGAAACCCATCCCGGAGTTACCAAAACAAATTCCAGAAAACGTCATGACCGTCCCCTAACCAATCGGAATCGATCGGCCGATCCATGATGCGCCTGCATCGGTCGTGTGCAGGATAGTCTTGTCCCGTCCAATCACAGTAGCGGTGTTCGGATCAGCGAACGCAATTCCAAGGAGCTCGTCTGACGACCCACTGACTTGAGGATTCCACCTCGTGCCACCATCGGTGGTCCGCAATATTGTGCCTCCGTATCCGACGATCGTTCCATGAAGAGCGTCGGTGAATTGCACGCTGTAGAACGGCAGGCGTGTGCCAGGGGTTATGAGGAGCCACGTGTTTCCACCGTCAGTTGTGCGGTACACCACACCGTATGATCCCACAATTGTCCCGACGTTCGCGTTTGTGAACGAGATGCTGGTAAACCAGGAAGATGTGCTGCTTGGCTGTTCGATCCAGGTTGCACCTCATCCGTTGTATGAAAGATGATACCGTTATCGCCACCGATGGTACCGGTTTTCGCATCCGAGAAGGAAACTGCACTGAGACGGTTCACTGTGCCGCTCGTCTGAGTGGTCCACGTCTTTCCCGCATCGGTCGTGTGCAGAATAGTCCCAAACTCGCCCACTGCGGTCCCCGTATTGACATCTGGGAACGAAGCGCTGTAGAGCGCAAGAGTTGTTCCGCTAACCTGCCTGTTCCACTTCGCACCGCCATTTGTTGTCCGGAAAATTGCTCCAGAAGAACCTGTGTATGTACCATTGTTCGCATCATCGAATGACACAGAGTAAAGAGCATTGGCTGGTCCGCCGTATTGGAGGACCCACGTGGCACCCGCGTCTGTCGTTCTATATATTGTTCCTGCGTCACCGACGATTGTGCCCGTCGTTGTGTTGACGAACGCAACGCTGTGCAGAGGATTGTTCGTTCCGACAACAAGTGGTCTCCATGTCGCCCCACCATCGGTTGTGCGCAAAACGGTTCCCGTGTCTCCTACGACAACACCGGTGTTGGCGTCAATGAAGGAGACGCCAAAGAGGGTTACTGCTGTCCCGCTCGGTTGGACAACCCAGTCTGAACCACTGTTCGTGGTCTTCATGATAGTGCCCTGATCGCCGACGGCATAGATCAGATTAGGGGCAACGGTCTGAACCGCTCTGAGGTGGTTTCCCCTGGGAGTGGGATTTCGCCAGAACCACTTCTGCTGAGATGCGGATTGATTTACTATGATGGAGGAGAGGAAAAAAAGAAGAATTAGTGCCTTTTTCATACGCAGGCATTCCACGGAGTGATGAATCCGTTCTATTTCATGAGCAGCATCTTCTTCGTCTCAACGAGACGTTGAGAGCCGGTCACACCATCTCGTACTCTCAGCCTGCAAAAGTACACGCCGCTTGAGAGCATTGACCCATCCCACTTGACGAGATGCGCTCCCGGTGTTTGGATCGCATCCACGAGCGTCGCGACTTTTCGACCGAGAACATCAAATACTTCAAGTGTAACAAAACTGACCGCTGTCAACTGATAGCTGATTGCTGTACTCGGATTAAACGGATTCGGATAATTTTGAGCCAGACTACACTGAACTGGAATTGAGGACTCATAACGTTGTCCGGCAAAAGTTATCAGGCCGGTGACATTGGTACGCAAGATCGTTCCTCTGTCCCCCACGACAACACACGTATTCCCAGTATTAACGGTGATTCCACACAAAGTGTTCGACGTGCCGCTCGACTGAGGAAACCAGGTTGCTCCTCCATTAGTGGTGCGAAGCATTGTGCCTCGGTCTCCAATGACGAAGCCCGATGTCGCGTTGAAAAACCGCACGCCGGACAATCGATTCGTTGTTCCGCTGCGTTGGCTTGTCCACGTTCCGCCACCGTCATTTGTGCGCAGGATAGTCCCGCTGTCGCCGACAGCAATTGACATGTTAGCTCGAATCGAAAACACTCCATTGAGCCGGACCTTTGTAATCCCTCCTTGAGGTCCGCTCCACGACAAACCGCCATCTGTGGAGCGCACAATTGTTCCGCTGTCTCCCACAGCGGTGACTGTATTCTGATCTCCAAATGAAACGGCGTTGAGCCATCGGTTCCACGGGACAGTCAGGCGGACCCAGTTCGCCCCGCCGTCAACGGTTCGGAAAATTGTGCTCCGTGTCTCGCGGCTTTGCACTCCAACAAGCGTGTCCACTTTCCCGACGATCACGCCGACACCCGCGTCAGTGAGAGAGACACCCGAGAACCAGAGACTGGCAGCTGATGTCGGCTTTATTGTCTGATCATTCCAGATTGATCCGCCATTCGTCGTCCAAAAAATCGTCCCTTGTTCCCCCACAGCCGCACCGTTGTTTGCAGCAAACGAAATACTGTGGAGATTCTGCGTCGTCATTCTTGGTTGCGGTAACCAGCTAACACCTCCATCGTTTGTCCGAAACATCCATCCTCCATCGCCTGCACTTGTTCCGGATAGCGCATCGACAAAAGAAACGCAAGAGAGCGGAGTCGTCGCTGTCGCGGTCTGCGGGCTCCACGTCAAGCCGCCATCAGTCGTTCGCAACACTGTCCCAGAAGAACCAACCGCGGTTGCCGTACCAGTTTTCGTTTGGGTCACACCAGAAAGCCAATCTGCCATCAATTGTGATTGCGTCGTCCAGTTCTTGCCGCCGTCGGAGGTGCGGATAACGACCCCGAGATCTCCGACCGCTGTTCCATTATTCGCATCGGTGAAGGCGACTGCGTACAAAGCTAATGCAGTTCCGCTTGCTTGTGTGGTCCATTTCGATCCACCGTTCGTGGTCCGAAGTATCAACCCGTGCTCGCCCACAGCAGTGGCAGTGCTGTCATCGGCGAGAGAAACACCGAACAATTTCCAAGCAGCAGATTCGTACCCGCTGGACTGCTGAACCCAGCTCGATCCGCTACCGGTTGTACGGAAGATGCGGCCTGAATCTCCGACAGCGACACCAACGTTCACGCTGGAAAAAGAGACTCCGCGGAGATCGGTTGTCCCCCCACCGAATCGGTAATCCCATCTGGTGCCGCCGTCCGTCGTTCTGTAAATGGCGCCACCGGATCCAACCACAGTCCCATGAGTTGCATCCGAAAATGAAACTCCGTAGAACGTCACTGCCGTGTCGATGGTTTGCGCTGACCAGCTCCCGCCGCCATCAGTCGTGCGGAGAATGGTTCCCTTGCCACCGAAGGCGAAGCCTGTCTTGGCGTCGGTGAAACACACGCTCTTCAGGTCGACCGATATCCCGCCCGATTGGCGAACCCATGTATCGCCTGCATTCGTTGTCTTGATGATCGTACCAAGATCTCCGACGGCGACCTGTGTGTTGACATCGATGGCGAACACCGCCCTGAGATGCGGCCACTGAATCGACGGAGTCTGCAACGTCCACTTGATATCTGGTGTCATCATGTCCCAGAGCGGCCGACGCCATATACCCCTATTGAGAATGCCGGCATACAGATAGTCTCCCACGACAATGAGAGATTGGACGTTACCAGTCTGCAGCCCGGTACTCACGTCTTTCCATGATCTGGAACTGTCCGTGGACAGATACACAGCACTGGGAGTGCCTGCGAAGAGATTGGCTCCACCAGAAACTGGATCTCTGCTGCTCGTTTCAAAGCACTGAATCCAAGCGTTTGCCATTCCGGTATTGTTTGCAGTCCAGGTCGCACCGTTGTCGGTTGAAACAAAAACTCCATCCCCAGCCGTCCCCGCAAAAAGATTCGTCCCCAGCATGGCCAAGGCAGGGATATGTTTGTTTGTCAGGCCCGTCACGCCAAGCGCCCATACATTTCCCCTGTTGGAAGAATGGTACACGCCGACTCCCTCGACACTGATGTACACATCGAAGTTATTGACGGCTATGGCATTGATCTGTTTGCCTGGGAACGCAGGTTGTCCCCAAGAGGCACCGCGGTTGGTTGAAAGAAAGATACCGCCTGTGTTGGTGCCTGCATACAACGTGCTTGAGCCCCACGCGACTGTGCGAACATCCAGGTCGGTCAAGCCTGAATCCACGGGGGTCCAGCTTGCACCATTGTCGGTTGAAAGGAGCACACCGCTGCCTCTGGAGCTGGCGAACAGTCCACCGCTGCTCACAGCAAACGAGGAGGCGGTGCGCAGTAGGTTGATGGGATTCCAGCTCGCGCCCCTGTCTGTCGAAAGGCTCACACCGTAGTTAGTTCCAGCAAGCAGATTCGGATCGATGACCACGAAGCAAAAAGGAGTAGAGTATTCGATGCCGTTTGTCCGCGCCCATTGGGCATGTGTGGATGGAGTGCAGATGAGGAAGAAGCAGACGGTGAGAAGCCAACGGACCTTGTTCACAAGAATCTCCTTTGGTGCCAGAGGGCTGTTCGTAGCGGTGTTGCCGAGGCTCGGTGCAATAGATGGTACTAAGTATTTTGGGGGCGATCAAGATGGAGGATGTTGACCTCCCCCCGATGCAAGTCCCCCCGAAGTTTATCGAATTCCTTCCGACTGTATGGAGTGATTGATTCGTGATTCTGGGGGTGCATCATGTAGCTCAAAAGGATCTTGTAGCTGTCATAGTCAAAACGGTGTTGAATATGGACACCTTTTTCAAATCCATCACCGACTGATTTGAAGCTCGACACAAGACACCAGTTGTCAATCAGGAAAAATTCCCGCTGAGAGTTCTTCTTTGAACGCTCTTCCACGACGACGCCCCCGTCGTATGGCCACGCCTTGATCCGACGTTCTTCAAACGCTTCCTCGACACGAGCATTGTACTTGACTGGATCCTCTTCACCCATGCATGCCCCGTCACACTGTCCGAGGTGATACGAGAAACAATAGCCGCGGGCAACTTCAAGGCGAAGGAGTTTCGGGCACAATCGATGCGTTTTGGCAATCAGATCAAGATACTCCTTTGCCTGCGTCTTGTGCTTGAAGACGCCGAGTATCGGCTCCGTCTTTTTCACGTCGAGAAAATCCACGGCCTCAAGATTTACAACAGTGTAACCCTGAGCGTTTGTTGCCCGGCGGGCGATGATGAGGCGTCGCCGCTGGCGGGAGGCGACATTGAACAATGGACGCAGCTCTTTGATCAGCTGCGATTCCAGGAGGAGCGCTCCGAGTTCGCCCGCAGTCTCACGGGCTTCCACACGAGTGACTCTGCCGCAAGGCCATCGCTCGTCCGGCGAAGAGAAGTGTGACCGCACCCTTGTGCGGATTGTTTTGCTCTTGCCGACGTATAGGAGTTCGCCGAGCGATCCGTAGAACAGATACACGCCGCTCGAGTCAGGAAGCCCAGCAATAGCTTCTTTGGAGAGATGACGTTTCATTCGTGAACACCCACCACAACGCCGTTCCGGGGTGAAATTGTTGAGAACGTTGTCAACACTTCCTTGATTGATGCGAGAAGCGCTTGTGCCTCGGAACCTCCTGGGATAATCATATTCAGTTTGAGCTGTTTACCATCCTGCTTCAAATGGGCATGATACTGGCGCAGTTTGGTTATGTGAGACATGATCTGTTGGAATGGGGGAACAGTCACGTCATCCGACTCGTAGAACTTCTTTTCCTCGGCAGGAGGGAAATGGAGGGATAACTGGTTCTTCAGGATTTCAACTTTCGTGAATCCGATCTTCGATGCGATGGTCTTGAGCTCGACAACGCCAAACAGATTTTCAACTTCCTCCGGATACTCACCAAACCTGTCACGAAGCTCGTCCCGCATCGACTGGATTTCTTCTGTGGACGAAACGCCATACAGCCGCCGGTAGAAATCCAGCCTCTCAGAATCGGATTCGATAAAAATGTCGGGGATGTACGCTTCCACGTCGGCATCGATGGTCGTCTCGCCGGCCGGGCGATTTGCCTGAGCTGTCGTTCCCTGGAACAGTTTCTCGAATTCCTGCTCCTTCAGCTCTGCGACAGCCTCCTCCACGATCCGCTGGTACATCTCGATTCCCATTTCCATGATGAATCCGGATTGTTCAGCTCCCAGCAAATTCCCGGCGCCGCGTATCTCCAGATCGCGCATGGCAAGGTTGAACCCTGAGCCAAGCTCTGTGAATTCTTGTATCGCCTGCAAGCGGCGCAATGTTATACGCGGCAGGCTCGATATCGGCGGCGTGAAGAGGTATGCGTAGGCCTGCTCGTTCGAGCGACCTACACGGCCACGGAGCTGGTACAGCTCGGCGAGTCCAAACCGGTCTGCCCGGTTGATAATGATCGTATTGACGCTCGGAATGTCGATGCCCGACTCGATGATTTTCGTACATATAAGCACATCATACTTCTTCTCGAGAAACTCCATCATAGCTTTCTCGAGCTCGTGCCCCTTCATCTGGCCATGGGCGACGTGGAATTTCGCCTCGGGGATCTTCCTATGGAGCATCGCCTGAATTTCATCGATGTCATGGATTCGGTCATGGATGAAGTACACCTGACCACCCCTGTGCAATTCCTTCAGAATTGCTTCGCGGATCAGCTGCAGATCGAATTGTGCGATTTCTGTCAGGATGGGGAGCCTGTTGCGAGGTGGCGTGTTGATGAGCGAGAGATCCCGGGCTCCCATCAGAGAGAACTGCAGTGTCCTCGGGATCGGCGTTGCAGTGAGAGTCATTGTGTCAACGGTGGCCCGGAGCTGGCGCAGTTTCTCTTTGGCGGTCACGCCGAAACGATGCTCTTCGTCGATGACCAGGAGACCGAGGTCTTTGAACTGGACATCCTTGGATAGTAATCGGTGCGTGCCGATGAGGACGTCGACCTTTCCCGCTTTCAATCCTTCAAGTGTCGATTGTTGTTCTTTCTTGGATTTGAAGCGCGAGAGAGATTCAACACGAACCGAGTAACGCCCGACACGATCTGTGAATGTGTTATAGTGCTGCTGAGCCAGGATCGTCGTGGGGACCAGAATCGCGACCTGTTTTCCGTTGAGGACAGATTTGAATGCGGCCCGCACCGCGACCTCTGTCTTGCCAAACCCGACGTCGCCGCAAATCAGCCGGTCCATCGGAGAAGGGAGCTCCATGTCCCGCTTCACGTCGGTCGTGGCTTTGGCCTGGTCGGGCGTATCCTCGAACATGAAGGATGCCTCAAGCTCCTTCTGCCAGTGAGTGTCCGGCGCAAAAGCGAAGCCCTGCTCGGTTCTCCGGCGTGCATACAGGGCAATCAGCTCGCGCGCAATGTCTTTGATCCGCTTCCGTGCGCGGGACTTGAGCCGTTCCCAATCGGGAGCGCCGAGCTTGGAGAGCTTCGGTAAATGCCCTTCCTGCGACGCGTACTTCTGAACGCGGTTGACAAAATTCAGATTGACGTAGAGGACATCGTTTCCTTCGTATAAGACCCGCATCACTTCCTGATCGACCCCGCGGACCTTCAGCTTCTGCAATCCTGCAAATCGCCCTATGCCATAGTCGACGTGCACGACATAATCCCCGCGTCGCAGCTGTTGTGCTTCTTTCTGACTGAAGCCCTTGAACCGCTTCCGTTTAGTCATTCCGCGACGCTTAAGCCGCCCAAAGACCTGATGCTCTGTAAAGAGGGCGATCCTGGAAGGAGGGAAGATGAAACCGAGGTGCAGCGCCTCGGTCATCAGCTGGTAAGATGGTTGCCGGGGTGGCTGTGGAGCTTCGCTCTCACCCGATTCGTTGACGAGATCTGGAGTTGTGAATTCTTCTTCGATAAGGTCCTTGAGCCGATCGGCTTCCTCCTGCGTGTCGCAGACAAGGACGAGCTCGTTGCCCTGGTCCGCGAGTTCACTGATCTGACGCAGCAAGACCTTGATGCTCCCATTGACGGATGGCTGTGGAAGGCTGAGGAACTCAATGGGGTTTTGTGTCTTTGAGTCGCTTATGAAAGAATGGACGATTTTGGGAAAACGATTTGTTCGTTCGTCAACTGATTCCGAGGAGAGAATGTTCTGCACTCCTTCGCGGAATAATTCCTCGATCTCTTTCTGCACGGCCGCTGGTTCGTCGATGATGAGCAACGCGTCCCTGGAGAGATAATCAAATAGCGATGAAGTGACTTGACGTGAATCATCCTCCGGCAGGAGGCTGGCGACAATGTTTGCCGACTGAAGCTCTCTGATCGAGCGCTGGGACAAGGCGTCGAACTCCCTGATCGATTCAATTGAATCACCCCAGAATTCAATACGAATAGGGTTGTCCCCGACAAAGGGAAATACATCCAGAATGCCACCACGGACGGAATAGTCCCCGTACTCTTCGACGAAGTCTTTGCGTTCGAACCCCAATGCCGTCAGCTGACTGATAAGATCCTCAAAGGCATGTTCTTTTCCTGCGGTGATCTCCAGGCTCCTTTGCTTGAAATCCTGCGGGGAGGGGACAAGCCCGGTGATTGCCTCGGCACTTGTGATGACAACGATCGTCTCTCCGACCGAAAGCGCCTTCAGTGTTTCTACCTGGGCAATGGGAGCGGTCATATCGAGGACGGCGGCCTTGTGGCTCGGGCCATGGGCATAGAGTCGGACAGAATGCTCACCGAGAAGTAGTGTGCAATCGTCACGCAGCTGTTCTGCGCGGTCTTTGTCAGCCGTCACCAGAACAATTTGTGTTTGCCTTGCTTCAAAGAGCGAAGCGGCAACAAAGGACATCAGTGAGCCATTGACACCGCGGATTGCGATGCTCTCGCCCGCGGCCAACGGCTTGCTCTTCTGTAGGAGCAGCCTGAACGGCTCAGAATCCTCTATTCTTTTTCTGATCTCTTCAATCATCCTTAAGTTCAATCAGTTCTCAGGATCATTCCCTAATCGACAATCGAAAATCGGCAATCGACAATTTGCTGAATCTGCCTGGGAGAAAACACCTCACCCCGACCATCACGTGTTTTCCGGACAGTCAGGGTGCATGAATGTAGCGAAAAGTCGCTGGACTCGCAATGAAACCGACTGCTTACAGCATTTGGCACTTTCCGGCGAACAATCATCGAACGCCAAACAAAAAGCCGTTGCATGAACTTCCTGCAACGGCTTGAATATGAATTCTTGAATTAACGAGCAGAGCCTTCAGCTTTTTGCTGCGGCCTTCTTCTTTGCTGTCTCGGGTTTGCAGCAATCTTCCTTTTTGGCATCACCATCCTTCTTTCCATCCTTGTCCTTGCACTCGCTGCAATTCTCGCCCTTCTTTGTCGGTGCAGCAGGGAGTTTGCCGATGGCGGCTTTGAATCCGGCATCGTCCACTGCCTTGAAAAGGGCTTCGGGTTTCACGGTTGCGGATGCTAGGGTGACCACTGCTGTCTGCTTTTTGAGATCGACTTTCACATCTTTGACTCCTTCGACTCCACGGAGCGCCTTGTCGACTTTTGCGACGCACATCTTGCACTTCATACCTGCAACGGCGAGCTTCACTGTCTGGGGTTTTGTGGCTTGAGCGCTGACGAGGCCGATCGCCACGACCGAAATCAAAAGGATCAGAATGAACCTGCGCATAGAGCGTTCTCCCTTTTACTTTGTTAGATTGAATGGATGGTGCACGGTGACTGGTCAAAGATACGATGAAACCGCCTAAGCTGCAATGATTTCGGATGTAGGTCTCCGCTTTTCATTCTCGTCAAAAAGTGTTATCTTTAAGCTGAAAAGGAAAAGTGGAGGAATAGGCTGGCCTCTGGTTGATGCACGAAACCTGAGGCATTTTTTTTCTGCCTGCCATGCGCTCGGCAGACAGAAGGACGAGAACGACCGGAAGGGAATTGTACGAAGGATCATGAAGGTTAGAGAAAATATCAGGAATATTGCAATCATCGCCCATGTTGACCATGGGAAAACCACGCTGGTGGATCACATGTTCCGCCAGACCGGGACATTTCGCGCAAACCAGGATGTCGTCACGCGGGTCATGGACTCAAATGAGCTGGAGCGGGAGCGTGGCATCACAATTCTGGCCAAAAATACGGCGGTTTTCTACACTCCGGCTGACGGAACCACGTACAAGATCAATATTGTCGACACGCCGGGGCACTCTGATTTTGCAGGCGAGGTGGAGCGAACGCTCAAGATGGTCGATGGCGTCCTCCTGTTGGTCGACGCCGCAGAAGGTCCCCTCCCCGGAACGAAATTCGTGTTGAAGAAATCTCTCGAGCTCAGCCTTCAGCCTATCGTTGTCATCAACAAGATTGATCGCAAAGACGCCAGGCCGCACGAAGTGCTCGACGAAATCTTCGAGCTCTTTCTTTCCCTCGGAGCTCACGATCACCAGCTTGATTTCCCCACAATCTATGCGATAGCGAAGCAAGGGGTGGCAAAGACGGAGCTCGACGATCCCAGCACCAATCTCAAACCCCTTTTTGACGCAATCATCGCCAAGGTGCCACCGCCGCCCGGAGATATCGATCTGCCGTTTCAAATGCTCATCACTACAATTGACTACAATGACTACCTTGGCCGGCTCGGTATCGGCCGCATCAACCGGGGAACGATCAAGCTGGGCTCTTCTATGAAGATTATCCATCGGCATGGCTCCGTCGATGATGCCCGCGTGACAAAGATCTATGTGTTCGAAGGACTGAAGCGCATCGAAGTGGCGGAAGCCGGCGCCGGCGATATTGTTGCACTTGCCGGAATGGAAGATGTCGACATCGGTGAGACGATCGCTGACGCGTCCGATCCCACGCCGCTGCCGTTTGTTTCGATCGAAGAACCGACGCTCTCCATGAACTTCGTCGTGAACAACTCACCGTTCGCGGGGCTCGAGGGAAAGTTCGTCACAACCCGCCATCTCGGCGAACGACTGGCCAAAGAGATTCGATCAAACGTCAGTCTGCGGGTTGAGCTTACCGATTCACCGGATGTGTTCAAAGTCAGCGGGCGCGGAGAACTGCACCTCGCCATCCTGATTGAAACGATGAGGAGGGAAGGGTACGAGTTTCAGGTTTCCAGGCCCGAGGTGATCTACAAATGGATCGACGATGTTCTTTGCGAACCGATGGAGCATGTCATCATCGATGTGCCCGATGAGCACAGCGGCGTGGTCATCGAGAACATGGGCCGCCGCAAGGGAACCATGAAGAACATGATACAAGTGCAGGGGAATACGCGGCTCGAGTTCATCGTCCCCGCCCGTGGTTTGCTCGGGTTCAGGTCTGAGTTCATGACCCAGACCAAAGGTACAGGCATCCTTCATCACAATTTCGATGGGTACGAACCGAACAAGGGGGAATTTGCCCATCGCACACGGGGCGCCCTCATCGCGCTCGAAGATGGAACGTCCGTCGCCTATGCAATGTGGAAACTCCGGGAACGCTCGACGTTCTTCATCGATCCGGGTTTCAAAGTGTATCGCGGTATGGTTGTCGGTGAGAACTCGCGGGAGCACGACATGGTTGTGAACGTCTGCAAGACGAAACACCTGACAAACATGCGCGCCTCCGGTTCCGATGAAGCAATCCGCCTGGAGACCCCGCACATCATGACGCTGGAACAGGCGATCGAATGGATCGGTGAAGACGAGTACGTAGAGGTGACGCCTCATTCGATCCGACTCCGCAAACGGTATCTTGATCACAACGAGCGAAACCGGATGTCAAAAAAGAAAGCTGAAATCGCCGATGATTGAACGTGGTGTCGTCATTTGTCACGCTCTCCCATCTTTCTGGCTGCGCTGATACCCCGCTGACCTGAGCACAGTATGTTCTCCTCCCGCACAAATTGGGACTTCCGACCTACCCCCCTCTACGAGCTAGTGGAGAAGATGCGGGCTGCGGGAGAACCGATGATCGACCTCACCGAGTCGAATCCAACCAGATGCGGCTTCCGCTATCAACCCGACCATCTGATACCTCCGGCTGTTCTTCAGAAATCAGTCTTCTACGACCCCGATCCTAGGGGATTGCTCGAGGCACGTCAGGCAATCGCAGAGTGGTACCATCGTCAGAATATTGCAGTCGATCCGCAAAGCATTGTCCTTACTTCCAGCACCAGCGAAGCATATTCCTTCCTTCTTCAACTTCTCTGCGACGCGGGAGAAGCGATCGCAGTACCCAAGCCGGGGTACCCGCTCTTCGAGTACCTCTGTCGCCTCAGTGATGTGCACTGTAACTCCTACCGACTGGCGTACGATGGCGAGTGGCACATCGATATGCAATCCGTGGAGGAAATCCTGTCGGAGCGCACAAAGGCACTCGTCCTCGTTCATCCCAACAATCCAACAGGCTCATTTGTCAAGAAGGAGGAGCGGACTGGCATCGTATCGCTGACAAGAGATTCGGGGGTCCCTCTGATTGTGGACGAAGTCTTCGGCGCATTTCCGATTGGACAAGACGGCCGACGTCACGAAAGCTTCGCCGGCAGTCAGGAAACGCTGACCTTTACGCTCAACGGCCTCTCGAAAGTCGCTGCGTTGCCACAGATGAAACTCGCATGGATTGTTATCTCCGGTCCAGTCGACCAGCGAACGGACGCGCTTCAGCGACTGGAAGTCATTGCCGATACGTTTCTATCGGTTGGCACACCCATCCAGCACTCATTGAAGACGATCCTCACCGATTCCGCTCCACTAACAGCCCGGATTCGCGAGCGTATTTCAGCGAACTTGAAACATGCCTCCTTGGCATTCTCAAGTACGTCTCCTGTCAGCCTCTTCAAGTGTGAAGGAGGCTGGAACGCAGTTCTCCGGCTGCCTGCAACCAAGTCGGATGAGCAGTGGGCGAGCGACCTTCTGATCGAGAAGAAAGTCCTGACGCATCCCGGTCACCTCTTCGAATTTGAGCTGGGATCCTGTATCGTCGTGAGTCTGATGCCGGAACCGGAAGTGTTTTCGACGGGCATTCGGGGAATTGCGGATCAGGTCGGGATGTGAGGAGTTCGGGCAAACGAAACGTGAGCTTGTTCATGGAAAGCAAAGCCAGTGCATCGGATGATGAACGATCCTGATGTGAAAGAGAGAGCTGTGACCTTGATCGTGAGGATCTTCGATTCGTACCTTTCGGAGTTCCTCATCATTACGCGACGGGCCAAGGCAAGGTTCGCAGAACAGGACTGGAAGGGTGGAAGAAGGGACGCGGCCGAGAGGCTGAGTGTGTACGAAAAAGTTTTGGCTCAAGCGTCCATTCAGATGGAGGGGCTTCTCGGGAAGAGCGCGCACGATCGATCGACGTGGATCAGTCTGAAGCCGCTCTTCGCGAAACTGATCGCAGCTCGGCATAATGAAGATATTGCCGAAACTTTCTTCAACTCGGTCACAAGGAAAATGCTCCAGACTGTCGGTATCGACAGGGAAGTTGAATTTTTCTACCTCCACCCAAAACACCGGCCAAAAACTCCTCATTCGCAGATTTACAGAACCTATGAGCACGAACAGAAGACGAAAGATCTTCTCAGGAAAATCGTCGCAGATCATATATTTAGCGCCATCTATGAGGATCTGGAACGGGACCTCGAATCTGTTGCGAATGAAGTTGATCTCTTTCTCTGGCCGGTGGTACGGGGGAATAAGCGATATGTGATGGAAATCTTGATTCCCTGTTTCTATCGGAACAAAGTCGCGTACGTTGTGGGGAGGATCGTCACCGAATCTCAGATGTTCCCGATCATTATTCCATTCTCGAATGACTCTTCAGGCTTGCATATCGATTCGGTGTTGATGCAGGAAGCAGATGCCGACAACGTTTTCGGCTTTGCCTACTCGTACTTTCAAGTCGACATTGACACGCCCGGCGACCTGGTCGAATTCCTGGGTTCAATCCTTCCGCATAAACCAATTTCTGACCTGTACAATGCCATCGGATTCTACAAGCATGGCAAGACAGAATTCTACAGAGACCTGCACCGGTTTGTTCATGTATCGAAGGAGCAGTTCGTTATCGCGCCCGGCATGGAGGGGGCGGTCATGGTCGTGTTCACATTGCCACACTTCCACCATGTGTTCAAGGTGATCAAAGACAAACCCTGCTTCATTCGTTCAAGCCACACGACGGACAAGGTAATAGATAAGGCCGAAGTGAAATATCGATATCGATTCGTGAGCAATCGCGACAGGGTGGGAAGGTTAGTAGACACGCAAGAGTTTGAAAACGTACGGTTCAAAACTAAGAGGTATTCAAAAGAGCTGTTGCACGAGTTTGAGGTGGCGGCACAAGAGGGGGTTACGATACGGGAGGGATATGTCGTGATCAATCATCTCTACCTGCAGAGAAAGGTAACGCCGCTTCCAATGTACTTCGAGGAAGAAAAGAGCGCGAATGCCATCCGGCAAGTAGTTATTGATTTTGGATACTTCATTAAGGACCTGGCTGCAACGGGATTGTTCCCTGGTGATCTCTTCAATACCTGGAACTACGGGGTGACCGAGGGAAACAGGGTTGTCCTCTTTGACTATGACGATGTCATGCCCCTCGAAGATGCTCAGTTCAAACACAAACCTGGCCCGATGGATGAATATGAGGAGATGAATCCGGAGGAGGAGTGGATTGTCGCGCAACCAACGGACTTCTTCCTTGACGAAATCGATTCATTTGTCGGGATCCCTCACGAGCTGAGGGGAATTTTCAACGCTGAGCACAAGGATCTTTTCACAATCCAGTTCTGGCAAGACATCAAGAAGAGAGTGAGCGATGGGGAGATCATTGACATCATTCCGTACGACAGAACCAAGCGATTCAGAAGATCAACACGCGAAGCCTGAGATTTGCCCCCCTCATTCTCTCTGACGTACCTCCCGCGCTCCTTTGTGGCAACGTAGAAAAATAAAGAGGGCGCCAACTCCCACTTTGGCGCCCTCTTGTTTACGAGGTAACCGAATTGCTCGAAGCTCTTAGTTGGTCAGCGTCAGAGTCACAACCTTTGCAGTTGAGGTAAGCACACCGGCGGAAGCAAGGGCACCGAAGGTGTAGGTGATCGTCTTGTTCGCATCGGCACCCAGGGCAATCGCTGTCACAACACTTGCTGCACTGGCCGGAGTCGTGGCAGAGATATCGACGGTTCCAGCACTCGTTCCCTTGGCGCTCGCCAGGTTGATCTGCAGCGTGTAGCCTGCGGCAAGTGCCGCATCCAGGTTTGCAGTGACCTTCACGGTCGAGGCAAAATTCTGTGTGATGCTGTAGTTTGTGGAAGCATCCGTGACTGACGTCAAAGTATTGTTTCCGGCAGTACCGGTCGTGATGGTCATTGCACCGGGGTTGCCGGAAGTTGCGATCTTATAGACTGCGTTGACAGCCAGCGTGACATTCTGTGTAGCCGTGGCTTGCGCCATTGCATTCTGGGCGACTGCGAAGCTGAGGACTACGAGGGCGATAACTACGATTGACTTTTTCATTGTTGACTCCAAGTTAGGGTTTTTTGAGTTTGTTTTCATATCTGTATCACTCTAGGCACAAAGGGCGTGCCAGTTCATGTCGGACGATTTTCTATTGATTTTACAACATGTTCATGATAGTGCCGTCTCATGATGAGACCTTCGCGTCGATGTGAGACGTAAATCTCAAGGCAAGTCAGATTGGGTGTAGAAAGAACGAAAGCACCGCAATTTCTGTTATTCTCCGGTATGTGCTGAACAATGTGACTCATAATGATACAGAAACTTATGAATTCCCAACGTATGACGAGATTTTGGGACTGCCAAGCCCTTTTTCCGCAACAATGCTACTGTTTTTGAGTATATGCACAAACAAATCGAACAAACCGAAATTCAATCACCTCTAAATGTTCAAGGTATTACTGATGCCGCGTAGAATTCCCATCTTGCTGCTTCTTCTCAATTTCATTGGGTCCGCGATCGCAATTGCCTCCGTTTCCCCTGACTCTGCAAGACAGAAGATCAACGCCATCCGGATTGAGAGTGAGATTGAACTCACTGGAAAACTCTCCGATCCCCGATGGAATCTAGCTCAACCAGTACAAATTGGATTCGAGGTAACACCCGGCGAGAACACGCCGGCTTCTCAGAAGACATCTGTCCGCATTCTCTATACTGCTGAGTACGCGTACCTCGGATTTGACTGCAAAGACACAAATCCATCATCGATCCGGGCTCACATCACCGACAGGGACAAGATCTTTGATGATGATTATGTGGGCATCATTCTTGACACATACGGCGATTACCAGCGAGCCTACGAATTCATGGTCAATCCATACGGGATCCAGGCAGATCTGATGAGAGTGGGTGGCAACGAAGACGATAGTTTTGATACGGTCTGGAAAAGTGCCGCGAGTATAAGTGATTCCGGCTGGAGCGCAATCCTGGCTATACCTTTCAAGAGCCTTCGCTTCCCATCCACGCGGGAGCAGAACTGGGTTGCTTTGTTATTCAGGAACATTCCGCGGACGAGCCGTGAACAGATCTCGTGGACTCCCTATGACCGCAACAATCCATGCTTCCTTTGTCAGGGAGGTATGATTGTTGGGATCGCGGAAGTGCAGTCTACGAACTCGGTTGAATTGCTCCCCTACGTCGTGGGTCAGCAGCGGGGCGCGCTCCGAGATGAGTCGGATCCATCTACTGCATTCGAAAACGGAAAAGTGAGCGGGAGAATAGGGGGCGGCATTCGGTACTCTCCGAGTCCGGATTTGTCTGTGGAAGCTGTCGTGAACCCGGACTTCAGCCAGGTGGAATCTGACGCAACGCAGATCAGCGTCAATTCAACATTCGCATTGAACTATCCCGAGAAGCGCCCGTTTTTTCTTTACGGCGCTGACTTGTTCAAGAACCAGACCGGGATTTTCTATTCCAGAACGATCAACAATCCGTTGGGAGCTGCGAGAGTGATCGGGAAATCAGGGTCCCTCTCGTTCGGCTATCTTGCAGCGAGCGACCGCAACACGCCGTACATCGTACCGGGCGAGGAAAGCTCTGACTTCATATCGACAAATCTGGATTCGTTCTCTAATGTGGCCCGTGCCCGGTACGATTTTGGGAACGAGACATATGTCGGGGGGATCGTCACCACGCGGAATACATCGACGGCACACAATTATGTAGGAGGTGTCGATTGGAACGTGAGGTTCTTGTCAAACTACGCTTTTACCGGTGAGCTGTTCTATTCGGACACGAAAGAAGTAAACGATCTCAGCCTTCTCTCCAGCACGATGGAATTCGGCAGCACAGGGCACGACGCTGCGTTCAATGGTGAACAATATGGAGGGGCTGCCTACCTGCTCAGCCTTCGCAGGGATGCCCGTGACTACAGCGTGGCCATGCAGTACATGGATCGCACACCGACGTTCCAAGCTCAAGACGGTTTTGTGCCGAACAACAATACGCGGATGTTATTTCTGCAGCAGCAGTACACGTTCTATCCGAATGATGCGTTGCTGGATAATTGGGCGATCGAGGGGAACGCAGGCCTTCATTTCAATCATGACGGTATAAGAAAAGAGAAGTGGTTCGTACCCGGAATTTTCGCACAACTGAAGAATCAGATTAATGTCACCGTTACGTACTTTGCGGTGAATGATGAACTCTTTGGTGGGGTACAATTCAATAATATCAATCGAACGCAGATCGACGTGCAAGCGCGGCCATCCAGTGCTCTCACGCTGACATTCGATGGGTCGTTCGGTCGGTTCATACGGCGATCGGATAGCCCGGACATGGGGCGGGGACACAATATCAGCCTGACGGCGACGCTGCGACCGACATCCCGTTTGCAGGTCGACCTTTCTTACTCAAGGGCACGGTTGTCAAGTGTCGCGTCTGGAGTATTGTTTTTTGACGGTTACATTTCGCGTGTCATGGGAATCTATCAATTCACGCCCGAGATCTTTCTGCGAGTCATCGGACAGTATGACCAGTTCAACAAAGCCATCGATTTCTATCCGTTGCTCAGTTATAAACTGAACCCATTTACGATCTTCTACGCCGGGTCCACCTACGACTTGTCTGATTTCGGTTCTCCGTTCGGAGTCAAGCAAACAGCCCGGCAGTACTTCCTGAAACTTCAGTACCTGCTGCGAAGCTAGTCCCAACTCACGGCAACGCTCCGCAGGACCACACTGGCTGTATTGAATTGGTGGGAAGTATGTCGTATCTTCATAACAGATCCTTGGAATGACGCGGATCGGAAGGGACGCTTAGCTCAGCTGGTTCAGAGCGCCGCCCTTACAAGGCGGAGGTCGCTGGTTCGATCCCAGCAGCGTCCACACTCATTGACGATTCAGCTTCTTGCTTCACAGCGTTGTTGCGATGCCTTTCATACAAATCTCGTCTGCTTTGCTCATGGAAGAAAAGACAATCTGCAAAGATCGAAGCCCTCGGCCGCTTCTTTCCTCAGGAAACGTGGGTTCCAGTGTGTTTTCGCAGATTTGAAAAAGAGGGACTGTTTTATCTTTCCGAAGTTCTTCGCTATATTGAAAAGACGGTCTCCCGACAATTGGGATTTCTGCCACCTAACGAACTACCATGGATCAAATCCGCACTGTACTCATTCTGGATGATGACGCTTCCTTCGTAGGCGAATTTCGGTCCATGATGGAAGGTTCATTCAACATTCTCTCCTCTGAGTCAGAGGCCGGAGCGCTCGACATCCTGGGGCACAAGAAAGTTGACGTTATTTTGCTGGAGCTGGCGCTGCGCGGCGGACAGAGCGGAATGGAGACTCTCAAGCGGATCAAGGAGTCGATGCCGGATTTTCCTGTCATCATCCTCACGGCGCATCCGTCGGTTGAAAGCGCAGTGGAAGCGATGAGGCTCGGGGCGTACCACTACATCTCAAAAGCTCCGAAAGTTGAAGAACTAAAGGCTCTCGTAGAGAAAGCAATTGCAGAACGGGAGTTGAAGCGGGACTACGAATTGTTGCGGGAGGAGGTCGAACGCGTATCCGGAAGGATTGTCGGGCAAAGTCCGGTCATGCAACGCGTCTTTGAGTCGATTCAACGAGTAGCGATGACCGATGTGACCGTGCTTATCACGGGAGAATCAGGAACTGGAAAAGAACTGGTTGCGCGTGAGATCCATGCTGCGAGCAAGCGAAGCCAGCGCGTCTTTGTAACGGTGAACTGCGCATCGCTTGTCAAAGAACTCATCGAAAGTGAACTCTTCGGACACCAGAAGGGTTCGTTCACCGGCGCGGCAAGTACAAAGCTTGGAAAGTTTGAACTCGCCGACGGGGGAACAATTTTCCTGGACGAAATTGCAGAACTCGATGTGCATCTCCAGGTGAAGCTCTTGCGGGCACTGCAGGAGAAGGAGATTGACCGCATTGGCGGAGCAAGCCCCATCCCGGTTGATGTGCGTGTGCTGGCGGCGACGAATCGGGAACTCAGTGCGATGACGGAGCGGGGGGACTTCCGTCAGGATCTTTTTTACCGGCTCAATGTTTATCCCATCCATCTTCCCCCGCTGCGTGATCACAAAGAAGATATTCCTCTCTTCGTCGATCACTTCCTTGAACGGTTTGGCAAGTCTCTCAACAAACCTTCCATCAGTGTGAACCCGGAGGCCCTCGAATGTATGATGCAGTACAACTGGCCTGGGAATGTGCGTGAGCTCGAAAACATCCTTCAGAGGGCTATCCTGCTCTCTTCGAGCGCCTCCATCGAGCCTGAACATTTGCCGAAAGAAATGGTGCATGGAGGTGTAAGCATTGTGGAAGGACAATCCCTGCCGGACATTGAACGTGATGCCCGGGATTCAGCCGCTCGTGCGGTGATTATGAGGACGCTCGAACGGACAAGCTGGAACATCAAGGAGAGTGCGCTGCTTCTCAGAGTGCCGGAGAAGACACTCTATGACAAGTGTTCCAGGCTTGGTATCAAACTGCGGGGTTCGATGGCCGCGAAGCAAAGAGCTTGATGGGCCAGCGCACACACAAAAAGTTCTAGATTCTGGGAAAATGTACCCTTTTCGTACCTGTCGACAATGTGAGACATCTTGTGCATCGCTCATGCCCCAAATCGCTTGCTTTTTCTGCTCTATTCAGATTCCGCAAATCTCAGAACAATAACGCCACATTTTCTGAAAATGTCAGAAAGATGGTTAGGGAATCGGCCAAATGCTTGGAATTCTGAAGAAAAATGAGTATTCTCATTCTGATCGCAAGGTGGTACTGTTTTTGAGAGTATTTCACGAGTCTAGATATGTTCTTTTGGCTGTCTTTCCCAAACCATACTCGTTTTTAGTCGATGACGATTTTTCTTGACCTGCTGGGTTCCTGGATAATTAGAGCTTCATTGATCACTGTCATGCTCGCTCTGACGGTGAACATGAACAATGCTCTGTACCAAAGTAGCCAGCAAGCCAACGCCAAACAACTGATCGTGGCTGCCGACAGCATCATTTATTCGGATCTGAACATGGCAGGCTACAACGCATCTGGTTCAACATTTGCGACTGCAACGGATACACTGATTCAGTTTTCGGGAGATGTAAATGGCGGCGGGGTTCCAGAGACTATTCGGTATTGGTCAGAGCCCGACAATTCGACAGGGCTCCGGAAGCTTTATCGTTACGTGAACAACGAAAACGACGGGAAATATCTCTTATTGGGGCGCAATTTCAAGAAGGTGACTTTTCTTTACTACGACAGCAATGGGAACCAGACGGTAACTCTGGCCAATATCGTCGCGGTTCGGGTACAACTCACAACGCAAGTCACCAATGCCATTTCCACGGCCTATTCAAGTGTCACGGGAAACTACACCGTATCGACGGATTTTCAGATTCATCCAGCGAATCTTTAGCTAACTGGGGGATTGCTCCATGGGGAGTGCTTCAAAAATAATTCTGATCGGTGCCACGTCGTTAATCGTCGGCATCTACGCGGTCTCCCTCAAGAAGGTGCAAGCCAATGATATTAATACTGCGTTGGTTGAAGTGAAGCGAGTCCAATTCGAACGCGTTCAGGCGGCTGCTCTTAGCACTGCGCTGAGTAGTTTTGTTTCGTTTGGAGCTGTCGATTTGGTAGGTTCGAAAACCCAGCTTGGTGGTGACACGACGTTTACGTACAGTTTCACATCGTATGGTGATTACGCTTATTTGACTATGACGGTATACCAGCGGAATTTTTATACTGACGACCATGGTAATTTGCAAAATGTCCTGGTCCCTCGGGTCATTACCGCAACAGTAGAGTATACGTATGGTTATGGGGTCAAGCAAGGACCTCGCAAGATCCACCGTGCGATGTGGCAAGTCTCGAAGTACTACGTGCAACGCGAGAGCTAAGACATCTGTAGCTGGCGTTCTCTTCTTGTTTGGCGAGTCCCATGTCCTCCAACGCATATCGTGTGTGTCCTCGGTGTGGTAATTATTCTCGCTCAAGCGAGCAGCGACATTTTTGTGTCTGGTGCGGTAGCAAGGTAGTTGGGGCATGTTCTCATTGCGGCAAACCGATCCTTCATCCACATGGGAGATTCTGCTACCACTGCGGGAAAGGGTACGGGTTCCCCAGGGCTCAAACTGGATCGGAACAACGCATTGTTGACACGCCAGAATCGGCTGTCAAGGTGTGGGAGAGCCAGGAGTGGCGTAGGCCTAAGACTCGGTTTGTCCATAACGACCCTCTTGTGAAGCGCAAGGTGTAATTTACCAGACGGCCGAACCTCTCAGTACTTCCCCTCTCTGTGGCATCTCCTGATCCTGCTTTGTAGCCGGTTTGACCCTTGGATTTTCAGAGGCGATATCGTATAATATTGTACCCATAGGTTTACCGAGGTGCTTTTGTCAGGCGAAACACAGCTGGACAATCAGTACCGCCTTTGCCCGAGCTGCAGTAATTTCTCTCACATTCTCGAGAAACATTATTACTGCATACTCTGTGGGTCGAAACTCATCGATCGGTGCACCCAATGTGGGGCGCCGATACTGCATCCGCATGGAAAGTTCTGTCACCACTGTGGTTCCAGCTATCGTGGTGCGAATTCCGCGATTGACCATCCGTCCATGCGGTCATAAGTCTTTGATGTGGATATGCCTCAACTAAGCGCTTCAGAATATCGCATTCAGGCAACCGACCAGTCTGGACGTCCCATCCAGAGGTATATCACATCGGTGTCTCTGTTTGCGGCTCGCAAAAGAGCCAGCGCGCTTGCAAAGACGTACGGCTGGAAAAAAATCTCGGTCAGCAAAAAGAAATCCTACTCCTATCGCGTACTTAGGGGTGGGAATCAGATTGATGGTGTCCAGAGCGCGTACTCCAAGCAGGAAGTCATTACCGCATTGGAAAAGCTTGGGTTCTCCGTCAAGAGCGTCAATCGGTTCTATGATGTCCGGTTTGCCGCTTCACCTGATGAAGTCGTCACGTTCATTGGCACAAGCGCGAAGCTGCTCGAGCAGAAACTCGCCTACAACGAAATCCTGCAGATCATGGCAGGACACGTTCGCGACAAGAACTTGCGGGGGGCGCTGAGGGCGATCATTCGGGATCTCAAAGATGGAGTTGATTCCCGGGATGCATTTCTGCGCCAGGGAAAGGTGATCGGTCACGACACGGCTTTGATGCTGGGGATCGCTTCGAAAAGCGGCGACATGAAGGCGATTTTCGAAAGCGTTGCGCATTTTGTGGAGCGCCAGGCTGATTTGCGGAAGGGGTTGCTGAGCGCGATGATCATGCCGGCCGTTACAGCGCTTGCGTTGATCGGTGCTTTGATGTTCTACGTCATGTACCTGCTTCCCCGTATGGTCGAAATGCTGAAGCCGGTGATGGGAGAGATGCCTCCGCTGACGGCCTTCTCGATGGAAGCAAGCGCGATACTTCGGGAAAACATCATCCTGATCATCACGGTGGCTGTCGCGGCGATCGGAAGTTTCTACGCGTATATCATGACCATCAACGGGCGTGTGTGGTTCGACAAGTGGGTGGTCAAAATACCGTACGTCGGCAGGATTCTTCGGAACACCAGTTCAGAATTGTTCTGTCGCGTGCTTGGGATCCTCTATACGTCGGGCGAAAACATCGACGCAGTCCAGAACGCAGCCGAATCGAGCCGTAATCGATATCTTGAGCGTCAGATGAAAACAGTTGCCATACCGACGATGCTCAAGTACGGCACAGAATTCTGGAAGGCGATGGAGATGGCCAACTTCTTTCCGGACATGATCATCTCACGGTTTCGAACCGCCGCGGAGACAGGAAGTGTAAAAGCAACCTCCATTCAGCTGGCCGATTATTATGAAATGGAAAACCGGTATGCGATGAAGAACCTGGTGAACGTGATCGAAGTGGGCGTTTCGATCGTTATCATGGTGGCTATGGTCTTCCTGACACTGCTCTCTTCTGAAACCGCATCCATCAAAATTGAACCAAAGCATGACTCGCAATCGACGATGACTTCGAAGCCCGACACCATCGTCGACCTCCGAGATAAATAAGCATAAACGTGTCGACAACTACCCACACACGGAAAGCGAAAAGGGAATTCGGCGATCTGCTCGTCGAGAAGGAGATCATCACGCCGGATCAACTTCTGGCGGCAGTAGAAATCATGAGCCGCGAGTCCCATGAGCGACGGCGCAAGCTTCCTCAGGTGCTGGTCGATGATATCAAAGCGGATCGGGATCGTATCTACGACGAAATCGCCGACTATTACGCATTTCGCAAGGTGGCAGTCAAAGAGGAGGCGCTCACTGACGAGGTCCTTGCATTTGTTCGCAAGCATCTGAATGGGCTTCCCGCGACGGTCCGTGCGATGGCGCTGGAATTCCGTGCGCTTCCGTTCATGATGGATCCTGAGCGACCGGAACGCCTCATGGTCGTGACACCCGATCCAACGCGAAAAGAAGTCTATGCGATCGCCCGTTCATTCCCATTTCAGAAATTCGAGATCTGCTACATCAAGCTGGCCCAGTGGGAAGATCTGTGGCAGCGGGTCAATATCACGCGTTCCGGGTATGCGGACCTTGAATCAGATGGCCGCGATCTTTCGGTTGAAGAGGTTGAAGAAGACTCCGAGATGTACGAGCAGGAGCTCGAAGAGGAAATCAACCGCAGCGGCCTGGTGGATCTTGTCGAGAATGTTTTTATTGATGCCGTGCGCGTAGGCGCGAGCGACATCCACGTTATTCCGCGCGGTGAGAAACGGACTGAGTTCCATTTTCGCATCGATGGCAAGCTGACCATGTGGTATGCCAATACAGAATCGCGCGCTGAAGCGGTAGCTGCCGTCGTCAAAGACCGGGCGATGAATCTCGACAGGTTCGAGCGAAGCACGGCACAGGATGGATTTGCCCAGTTCACCATCGACAAGAAAACGATCCGTTTTCGTGTCTCGGTCATCCCTACGATCGGCAAGGAACTGAAGAGTAAGTACGAATCGATCGTCATTCGTGTCTTGCAGGAGCCCCTGTTCAGTACGAAACTGGAAGATATCGGTTTCGACCCGTATTCTCAGACCGCATTCAAGAGAGCGATCACCAGACCGTACGGAATGATTGTGGTTACCGGCCCGACCGGGAGCGGCAAAAGCACGACTCTGTTTTCGGCGCTCCGGACGATCATCGATCCCGCAGTCAATGTCATCACCGTTGAAGATCCGGTGGAATTCTTGATCGAGGGGGCCAGACAGGTAAAGCTCAATCCAAAACTCGATTTCGAGGGAGCGCTGCGGGCAATTCTGCGACATGATCCGGATATCGTCATGGTTGGTGAAATTCGTGATAGGATAACCGCTGAACTCGCCATCAAGCTTGCGAATACCGGTCACCTGACGCTCTCCACCCTCCATACGAACGATGCCGCGAGCGCAGTTTCACGGTTATTCAAAATGGGGATTGAGCCGTTCCTGATTGCATACTCGATCAACATTATCATCGCACAACGGCTGGTCCGCAAACTCTGTGATCGGTGCAAAGTCCCGATCGAGCACCCGGAGCTCGAAGCGCTCATTAAGCTCGGAATGAAGGAAGAAGAACTTGCTGATGCAAAACTCTACAGGCCGGTGGGGTGCATCAGCTGTATCAAGGGATTCAAGGGTCGGACTGCCATCTACGAAGCGCTTCCGTTCACAAAAAGTATACGCAAGCTCATTCTGCAGGCAGGTGACATCGTGGACGATGAAGCGATCAGGCAGGAAGCCATCCGCCACGGAATGCAGCCCTTGAGGATCTCGGGTCTGCAGCTTGTCAAGAAGGGAATTACGACGCTCGAAGAAATTGCAGCTGTGACTATGGAGGATGAGGAGTAGAATCGTTTGTTTCTTTTGAGGAGAATCTCATGAATGCCGCCGCAAACAGTATGGATGCCCGCACACTTCTCATGGTCGATGATGACGACGCTTTCCGCATTGCTATGAAGCAAGCCCTTTCGGCAGGTGGAAAGTACAGGGTCCGTTCCGCCGACTCGGGAGAAGCGGCCATCGAAGCCCTCCAGCATGATCGGTTCGATGTTATTCTGCTCGACTACCGCATGCCTGGCATTTCCGGCCTCAATGTTCTGCAATGGATGCACGAGCAGAAATTAGACACGCCGGTCGTCATGATGACGGCTGCGGGATCCGAGGGGATCGCTGTCGAAGCGATGAAGCTCGGTGCCTACGACTACGTTCGGAAGGAGCAGGTGGAGATCGAGCATATCGGGATTCTGATCGATGGCGTGTATGAGCGGTATCTCTTCAGGAAAGAGAAAGAGCGTCGGGAAGCGATTGAGCGTGAGAGGGAAAAGAGCCTGGTCGCTATAGAGACATTCCACAGCACCTTGGCATCCATCGCTCAAATCGTCAATAATTCCCTCTCGATGGTCTCGCTGAATATCCAGGAGCACGAAACAAAACTGCGACCATTTGTCGCCGATGAGGGGCAGCAGCGGCTGACACAGGTATTTGCTGACTTGAAGCAGGAGTACAGTGTCATTGCGTCCGCTGTGAAATCCATGCTGGACATGGCAAACGTTCTCCATGGGAATTTCACGGATGCCAACTATACACAACACCTGCACGATATGTTGAACGGTAACCTCAAGAATGTGCAGCTTCGCGGGGTCCCGTACTCGTTCCCGAAAAAGCAATAGGGAAAGTTCCATCATGGCTGTAAACGTGTTGATTCATCGTGATCATGCGGTATTTGTCAGAGGCTGTTTGTCTAGGCCAAGGGGACGATTCGAATGAACCTCGGACAAACAATGCTTACAGCAGGGATGCTCCTGTTGCTGGTGATGTCGGTTATCAGCGCGAACAGGATGATTAACGATAACACCAGTGCCCAATTTCAGTCGGAAGCGCTGGTCTCGTCGGCGACAATCGCGAATGACCTGCTGCTTGAGATCATGGGCAAACGATTTGATGGGCTGCCAGACTCGACGAGACTGGTAACTGGAAAAGTTACCGCGACGACTGAACTTAGCCCTTATGACAGTCTGCAGATACTGCCTGAATGGGGACCTTCGGCCGCCGAACGAGGACTGCTTGTAAGTCCCGACACACTTTATAATGGTAAATACAGGTCGTATGTAGCGCTCAACGATGTCGATGACTACGATGGGTACCAGCGAACGGTGAACTATGGGAGCATCAACGGATTCATCGTCAAAGTGAAGGTTTATTACGTTAATGCAAGCTCACCCGACACTCGCACGTTGACGAGAACGTATTTCAAGAAAATTGAAGTGTCCGTGGAGCATCCATTGTACCTGCCAACAGTGACGTACACTGCATTGGCATCGTACTGAGCGAACATCCCGGGCGCTATACCGAAACTCCGGTCGAGTCTCGGTTGACACAAGGCAGTCTGTACCAAAACGCGTTGCTGCTCGTTCTCCGATCTGGCAAGCAGACCAGCCGCTGCGTGAAAAGAGTTCACGACGTCAATAATGAGGCAATTTCGGGGACGGGATTGTATCAACTCCTGAAATTGCACTTCAGGGCGCACGCAGCCCTCCCACACCACCTCCCAGGTTCTCTCTTCATGTCTCGCAAAAGCCAGAAAGCATCGGTGCTTTCTTTTGTCGCAATTATTATGCACCTTCAACCGATGTGGCTTTGGACGGAGGCGATCTGAAGGTAGAGGCTTGAGTGTTGTCCTTGGGTGACATGAGGGAACCGGATTTCAGCGGTGTGTGATTCACAAAGCAAGAGATTTACTCAGGAAAATATCGTAGTCGCTCGATTGCAGTGTCGGCCAAGACCGTAAATACCGTTCAAGATCTCACGAAGCTCAATGCCGCCAAGGATGCTGCGCGTCAGTGTCTTCTTGCCGCCGATAAATTCCTCAAAGAATTTCAGTTCGATCTCGCCAAGCAACAACTGGAAAAGGCAAAAGAGCTCGATCCCTCCAACGTCTACATTTTCGCGTTTCAGGACCGCATAGCACATTTTGAAGCGTCGAGGAAAAAGGAAGCCGCGGCACAAGCGGCTGCTCCTCCTCCAAAACCAACTCCCAAACCAGTTCCATCGGTCGCGAAGGCGCCGGTGATTTCACCCCCTCCACACCCCCAGGCTCATCCGGAACAACCCGCCACTGCCAAGGTGCCTCTTGAGGCGGGCGGTGTACTTTCAGGTTCGGAATCGGAAGAGGCGAAGCTTGCTGAGGAACGCAGGCGCCAGGAAGCTGTCCGGATGCTTGCAGAAATCCGCCAGAAGGAAGCCGCCGAACGTGTTGCTGGCGAGGCACAAAAGAAGCGCGAGGTCGACGCCCTTGCAGCCGCGGAAGATCAGAGACGGAGGGAACTGGAAGCCCGTTTGGATGCTGAGCGACAGCGGCAACGGGAGCTTGAGTTCAGGCTTGCCGCAGAAGAAGGACGGCGCAGAGAGGAAGACAACCGGGGACTCGAAGAGCGCCGGCGCCGGGAGCTTGAGTCCAGAGCAATGGCGGAAGAGCAGCGCCGAAGAGAGCTCGAAGCCAGAGTACTTGAGGAGGAACGGAAGCGGAAGGAGCTGGAGTACCGTATAGCGTCCGAGGAACGCCGCCAGCGGGAAACTGAAGCTCTTGCAGCCGAGGAACAGCGCCGCCGGGAACTTGAGATTCGCGCGGCAGCCGAGGATCAGAAACGAAGGGAACTGGAGGCACGCATCGCTGCAGAAGAGCAGCGCCGGAAGGAAATGGAAGCACGGATGGCTGCTGAAGAGCAGCGATTCCGCGAGGAAATGGCCCGCCGGGACGAGGAAAGACGGCGCAAAGAGTTGGAAGCCAGGGCGGCAACAGAAGAGCAACTCCGAAAAGACCTTGAAATTCGTGTCGCCGACGAAGAGAAGAAGCGGAAGGAACTGGAACGGCGCGCCACTGCGGAGGAGGGGCGACGGAAAGAGATTGAAGCAAAGATTAGGCAGGAGGAAGAGCGACGGAAGCAGTTTGAGGAGCTCGCGGCCAATGAAGAGCGCTTGCGAAAAGAGATCGAAGAGAAGATGAGGGAGGAAGTGAGGCGACGCCAGGAAGAAGTGCGTCAGGCGGAAGAGCTGCGCCGCAAGGAAGCTGAACTTCGTGTTGCAGAGGAGCAGCGCAAGCTGGATGACATGCGCCGCCAGGTTGAAGAATTGACGCGAGCGCTGGAGCAGGAGAAGAATGCACGGCAGGAAATCAGCAGGTTGAACCTCCAGAGTCCGGTCAAACAATTGCGGGAAACTCTTGAAGCGGCCTGGGTCAACGGGGCGCCCGATGAGAAGGCTGCACTTGAACTTCACCAGCGAGCAGTTGCGCTCTCGATACCTGCCGACGTAGAGCAGTCGCTGATTCGTGAAGTCAAGCTCGACATGTACAGCAAAGCCGTGAAGGAGATCGTAGCAAAGCGGAAGCTTCTGCGGAGCTCTTCGTCTACGTTGGAGTGGCTTCGGAAGGTCTACCAGGTAAGCGTCGCGGAGTATCTTGAAAACGAGTCTAAATTCCTCCTCGATCTTGTCGCCGACCAGTACAAGGGAACGGTGCTCCTGGTCTCGAAGCTGATCGGGACAAAGGAAGACATTACTCCCCGACTTAAGTCATCCGGATTTGCTGTTGTTCAGGCCATCACGCCCGAAAATGCACTTGAGAAGATCGAGAAGGTCAATCCGAATATCATCCTGTGTGATGTCGATTTCCCGGGGAGTCTGAGCGGTATCAAGTTCCTCCACGTCCTGCGGGTGAATTCCAAGTTCAACTATGTTCCGTTTGTATTGATTGGTGAAGCCGCTGAGATGGCTCAGCTCAAATCTTCAGAGCTGAAGCCCAATGAGGGCGTTATCAAGCAGCCGATTGAGTACGAAGAGTTGACAAATCTGATGAACGAGAAGTTGACTTGGTTCAGGGAATACATCTCGTCGCTCAAATAACCGGAAACGACCGCTGATGGATCGTTTCCTGAAACCAGAGGAGAGCAAGCATGAGTAAGGTGGTATTACTCGTCGAAGATGATGAAGATAACAGAGATCTTGTGAGCTTCGTTCTTGCCCGGAGCCGCATGGATGTGAATCTTATCATAGCAGAGAACGGACAGGAAGCTATCGACAAGGCATTCGCTAACCCTCCAAACCTGATCCTGATGGACATGCAAATGCCGGTGATGGATGGTTGGCAGGCGATTCCCATCCTCAAGGCGGATAGTCGGACCAAGGACGTGCCTGTCATCGCCTTCACAGCACAAGCAAAGCCTGAGGACAAACAGCGCGCGCGCGATATGGGATGCGCCGACTACTACACCAAGCCGATGGATCCGGAGGAGCTGCTGAATCTGATGAAGAAGTATCTCTAGT
>JBEKOB010000047.1:0-30692 GCA_049522195.1 Bacteroidota bacterium | reverse complement strand
GGTCGAAATCCTCAAGCAGGGGGGCGGTTTTGTTTTTCAGCAAGTCCACAATATCCTTGCCGACGTCCCGCCGGAGAATGTTGTCGCAATGTTTGATGCAGTGAAAGAGATCGGGTGATCGGGTCATCTGACCATCGGGTCATCTGACCATCGGGTGATCTGAGGATCGGATAATCGGGTCATCTGTCCATCGGGTGATCGGCTCATCGGATTCTCGGGATAGAAGCACGACATTCCTTTTGCCCATTTGCCTCATGACCAGACAACTTCCTCCAGGGAGAAACCATGCAGCGCAACATACCAGTTCTCACCGTCTGTGAACGAACGCTCGCCGAAGCGTACGAAAAAGCACTTATCCAGCTGCACAACCACGGCGTTCGATTTAAGACACAGTACGACAAGCCGGATGACCCGCTGAGCATTGATTCCACGATGAACATCACGATTCTCGAACCGTTTTCAGATCCGATGATTCACAAGGCGTTCCCCGGAGGTATCGACGATCTGAAGGAATATTCGATGGAACTGATGGGGGCAAAGGACCACTGGGTGAAAAATATGAACGACCCAAACGATACGAAGTGGGAGTACACCTATCACGGACGCCTTGCAGCGTACGGAGCATGGAAGGAACTGGTTGGTGGAGTGTCGCGACAGGCAGGATTTTTTTCCATCGATCAAATCAAGGTTGTTATCGACAAGCTGGTCAAACAGCCCTTCACGCGTCAGGCCCAGATGATTACGTGGATGCCAAACCTAGACATCAGCTGTTATGACCCGCCATGTCTCCAGTCTCTTTGGTACAGGATTCTGGAAGACGAGGATGGCGTGTGGTGGCTCAACTGCAACGTGCGTTTCCGGAGCAACGATGCGTGGGGAGCGAATTTTATGAACATGTTCGGCTTCAACCAATTCAACAAGGAGATCATTGCCGCGGGTGTTGCCGTCAAAGCAGGCAAGAAGGTCGAATTGGGAAGGATGAACTGGCACGCCGACTCGTTCCACATCTACGGCAAGGACATCGACAGCGCCCGCCGTATGCTCTTCGACCGCGTTGAGACCATGAGCTTCGAAGAAAGAGTGTTCAATTTCCACGATGAATTCATTCAGGAAATGTACAACGGTGCCGAGGCGGCGATCAAAGAAAAGATCAAGAGCTACGATGAGAACCATTAGGGCCGGAATGGAGCTCAGACCTTGTGCTCTCGATTGTTGTGGTTTCTAACGCAGGGAGGGGGAGAACGCCAAGGTGCGCAAAGGCTTTTGACTTTCATTCTCCGCGATGAAGACTACAAAATGTTTCATTTGAGATGACCAACGCTATGCCTACACGATTTCTTATTTTCCTTTCAGTCCTACTTCTCATCTGTGTATCTGCTTTCGCACAACCTATCCCTTCCATCATTAACCTCGCCGGGCAGTGGAAATTCAAGATCGACTCCACCGACATTGGCGTGGCGGAGAAATGGTTTCTCAAAAATCTTCCTGAGACGATCAGCCTCCCAGGCTCGATGGCGCAAAACGGGAAAGGGGATGATATCAGTGTCAACACGAAGTGGACGGGTGGAATTGTCGACAAGTCATGGTTCACAGACAAGAAATACGAGAAATACCGCCAGCCAGGAAACGTCAAAGTTCCGTTCTGGTTGAACCCGGTCAAATCATACGTCGGGGCCGCGTGGTATCAGAAATACGTTGTGATACCGCAGGACTGGAATGGGAAACATATTACCCTTTTCCTCGAGCGATGTCATTGGGAGACAGAACTCTGGGTTGATGACGGGGAAGTCGGAACGCAGAACAGCCTCGGCACTCCGCATGAGTACGATCTCACCAGATACCTCGCACCGGGAAAACATTGCATCACGATTCGTATCGATAATCGCATCAAAGAGATCGATGTAGGGAGCAACGCGCACAGCGTTACCGATCATACGCAGACGAACTGGAATGGAATCGTAGGAAGGATTGAGCTCCGGGCTTTCCCGCCCGTCCATATTGTCGACATAATCGTTATACCTCACATCCACATCAAGAGCGTTACCGTTCGTGTGAGAGTAGAGAGTTTTCCGACCAATTTTGCAGGTGGCATTCTCCGCTTGTCGGCAAAACCAATATCCCGAACAAGTCAGGGCAAACCAGTTGAAACGTCCTCTTTCATGCCCAGCTCGGACCACAATTCCGTCACACAGGACGTCGAGCTCAAGATGGGAGATGCTGCTCTGATGTGGGATGAATTCGATCCCAATCTGTACAAATTGGAGGTGACATTTGATGGAGGCGAGAAGGGATTTCAGGACAAACGGACAGTTCAATTTGGCCTGAGGGAATTCCGAGTTGAAGGGACGCGGTTCATGGTCAACGATCGCCCGGTTTTCCTTCGCGGCACACTCGAATGTGCCATCTTTCCAAAGACGGGGTACGCGTCGACTGACGTCAAGGAATGGAAAAAGATATTCAAAGTGTGCAAATCCTTTGGTCTGAATCACGTCCGCTTCCACTCCTGGTGTCCACCCGAGGCCGCGTTCGAAGCAGCTGATCAGCAGGGTATCTATCTTTATGTGGAGTGCTGTGCCTGGACAACTGTCGGCGACGGGAAACCATTCGACATCTGGCTCTACCAGGAAAGCGAGCGGATCGTTGCGGCCTATGGCAATCATCCATCATTCTGCATGATGTCGTATGGAAACGAACCGTCGGGGAAGGAACAGTCGAAATTTCTTGGAGAGTTCGTGAAGTATTGGAAGCAAAAGGACTCACGCAGAGTCTACACAAGCGCTGCGGGATGGCCCCAAATCCCGGAGAGCGATTTCCATATCACCGACGCGCCACGGATACAAGTGTGGGGTGCCGGGCTTTCGAGCATTATCAACAAAGAGGCGCCGCAATCCGCTTATGATTTTCGACAGATCATCTCGAAATACAATAAGCCCGTTGTAAGCCACGAGATTGGCCAGTGGTGTGCATATCCGAACTTCGCGGAGATCAAGAAATACACCGGCGTGCTCCGGGCTAAGAACTTCGAGATCTTCAAAGAATCTCTCGAGCAGAACCATATGGGAGATCAGGCTCACGATTTCCTGATGGCATCGGGGAAACTCCAGGTCCTTTGTTACAAAGCTGACATTGAAGCGGCTCTTCGCACGCCCGGGATGGCGGGCTTCGAACTCCTCGATCTTCACGATTTCCCCGGACAGGGGACTGCTCTTGTCGGTGTCCTCGATCCGTTCTGGCAGGAGAAAGGATATGTGACGGCAAAGGAGTATTCTCGATTCTGCAATTCGACTGTCCCTCTAGCTCGGCTACAGAGAATGACTTTCCTGAATGACGAGCAATTCTCCGCAGATATCGAAGTGGCCCATTTCGGTTCGGCTCCACTGACGCATGTCACTCCTCATTGGCGGATCCGAAATGCGTCAGGGAAGTTGATGGCAGAGGGAATTCTCAAAGAGACAGATATTCCGATCGCAAACGCTGTTTCACTCGGAAGTATGCGCATTTTCCTGGACGGATGGCCGACAGGCAAGATGAATTTTGAAGTCACTGTTGGGTCATTCTCGAACGATTGGGATTTTTGGGTTTATCCGGCGAAGCTGGACAATCCATCCACAGGCGGCATCGTGATCGCGGACAAACTCGACTCTCAGGTGGAAGACGCGTTGGCATCGGGGAAGAATGTTCTTCTTCTCGCAGATACCGGATTTGTCAAGTCGGATGTCCCGCCTGGGTTCTCTTCTATCTTCTGGAACACGGCGTGGACCTCGGGACAACCGCCTCATACGCTCGGAATTCTGTGCGATCCGAAAAACCCGGCGCTCAGATTCTTTCCGACGGAGTACCACTCGAACTGGCAATGGTGGGATCTCGTGACGAGATCACGCGCGATGATTCTCGACTCGCTTCCCGCAACGGTTCGTCCGGTTGTTCAGGTCGTCGATGACTGGGTCACAAACCGGAGATTGGGATTGGTCGTCGAGGCCAAGGTAGGGAAGGGGAAGATTCTGATCTGCAGCATCGACTTGAAGACAGATCTGGAAAAAAGGCCGGTGGCACGACAATTTCTCTTCAGTCTCCAAGAATATGTCACAAGCAAGGAATTCGCACCGAAGGGATCCATTTCCCTTTCAGAATTGCGAAGGTTGTTTAAATGAACAGAAGAAGATCAAAACACACACCCCTTTCATCCCCTCTCCCCAACACGCTGACCGTCGCACAGAGGGGAACGAGGGGTGTGTGCTTTCTCAGTTGGATTGCTGACTTATTCAAGGTTCTTCCAAGATACCACACGAGGAGTTGGCAGCGGCGAGCAATGTTGCATCCTGCTACCCCGATTCTTGGCCTCACCCTCACTGTCATCCTTGCCTTCTTCGGCTGCAGTAAATCCGACAATTCGCCGACTCAGTCCGGTGTTCGAACGTGGACCGTATCGGGCGAAGTGCACATGCTCGGTGCGATCCCTCCGCTGGCAGGTGTTGTGGTCAAGTGTGCAGGCGTTACTGGTAGCTCTGGAACCGATGGGAAGTACGAACTCATTGGAGTTCCGGAGGGACAACAAACGATCACTGCGCAAAGAGCCGACTGCGATGACTATTCCTACGTCATCAAGGTCGAAGGGAACACCAATCATCATATTTTCATGACGCTCAATGGTGTTGATTTATCGGGCGTCGTGACAAATGCCATTGATGGACCGATAAGCGGTGCCCGAGTGGCGATCCGTGGCCAGGTGGCTTTGACAGACGGCTCTGGAAAATACGAGTTCTCAGCTGTTCCGCATGGGACCGATACCCTCACTGTCACTCAGCCGAATTACAACGCCTATCGGTCCTCCGTTACCTTGGCGGGTTCCGTCGCCCAGATAAACGTCGTGCTCACCCGAGACTCGACGTTCCAAGGTATCGTTGACCAGGCAAAGTATGTTGATCAGCACTTGCCTAACTCGACGTACATAACTCCTTTTGATCATATGTATCTGAGAGCAAACAACCCAGACACGACCGGGCCGAACTTCATAAGCCTTCTGCAGCATATCTATATCAATTTCACTTTTCCTGTGCTGCTGGCAGATCAGCGTGTCTCCATCATCGACGCGAGTCTGCTGATGTGTTCTGACGGTCCGTATCCCACAACTGCGATCAAGACGTATTCTCTACAGTCGTTTTGGTATAGCTCTCTCACGTACAACACGCAGCCTGCAATCGGATCCCTGCTCTACTCTGGATCAATCTGTGACACATCAGGCTCAAAATTCTGGCAGGTGCTCGGTACCGAAGGATTCATTCAGGTGCTCACCAGCTATCGATCTCAGGGGATAGTGAACGGTATTGTCATCAAAGGCGGCAGCGCTGCTGCTTCTACAGGATTCTATTCTACACTGGCTGCCCTTGCTCTTCGCCCAAAGTTCACCATACGCGTTCGCTATTGAAAAGGTGAAGCATGAGAACTACTCGGAGTCGATTTGTCGTTGTTCTCGCTGGCCTTCTTCTTTCCGGAGCTGCCACAACCGCTCAGCAGTCCTGGTTCTGGCAGAATCCTCTCCCGCAGGGGAACACGCTCAGGGCTGTCCACGCCGTCAACGCGAATGTGATCTTTGCCGTTGGAGACGCCGGGACTATCATGAAAACAACAGACGGCGGCTCGAACTGGCTCGTGCAATCCTCTGGAACAACGGCTCGGCTTAATGGTGCATGGTTCATGAATGCGGGCAATGGCGTCGTTGTCGGTGACTCTGGCACAATGCTCCGGACGACGGATGGAGGTGCAACCTGGTCATCCTCTTCCAGTGATGTAACGAGTCCCTGGTATGCTGTGACATTCGTGGGTTCCGACACCGGAACGGCTGTGGGTTACCCGGGAATAATTCGGCGGACCGTCGACGGCGGACGGACCTGGACGGAGCAATTCGGCGGATCAGCGAGCTACTTCCTGGCTGTCTCGTTCATCAATGCCAACAAAGGGATCATCGTGGGCTCAACAGGCACCATTCTCCGCACGACGAATGGTGGAGTAAGCTGGAGCCGGCGATACAGCGCGACGACAAACCGGCTGTACGGTGTTTCCTTTAACGACACGACGAATGGAATAGCCGTCGGAGATTTTGGAACGATCCTGCGCACAACAGATGGCGGAGCCAGTTGGTCACAGCAGCAAAGCGGAACATCCTATCACCTGTACGACGTCTGGTTCATGGACACCACAACGGGAGTTGCTGTCGGAGACGCGGGAATCGTCATACGGACGTCTGACGGTGGCATCACCTGGACGCAACAATCGATGGGAGCGGCGTCGTGGTTTTCAAGTGTGTCGTTTACAAGTACACTTCTGGGCACAGCGGTGGGACCGTTCGGAATAATTTCCAGAACATCGGACGGTGGAGTGTCGTGGGCTACTCAAACGCCGGCTCCCAGGAATCCATTCTACGGAGCGAGCTTCCTTGGATCTTCGACCGGTGCAATTGCCGGATACAATGGTGCGATGCTCCGCACCGATGACGGCGGCGTGACGTGGAAATTCCAAAAAACAGGTTCAACAGATGATCTCACGTCGGTTGCATTTGCAGACAAGAACACCGAAGTGGCGGTCGGCAGGTCGGCGAGTATTCTGCGAAGTACGAATGGTGGGCTCAGCTGGACTAGGAGCGTGAACGGAGCGACTCTCTCGGGAGTCTCATTCGGGTCACCAACCACCGGAGTGATCGTGGGGCGATATCTTACGATTTCCGGTACAGACAAAACACTCATTCTGCGTACCACAAACGGAGGGGTCTCATGGTTCGCGCCGCCCCCCCCGTTCGTTCCCCAGACTCATTGGTTACAAGCCGTCTCTTTTATCGGCAGTAATGTCGTAACCGTAGTGGGTGATAGCGGCAGCATTGTTCGATCGTCGGACGGTGGACAGAGTTGGGTGTACCAGGCGGGATGGTGGCCCGGACAGGATTTGACATATACAATTCCGGTGGTGACACCTATTCGACTGCGTGCAGTGTCATTTGCAGACACAAGCCGTGGGCTTGTCGTTGGGGATTCCGGACTGGTTCTACGCACGATCGATGGTGGCTCGTCGTGGAGGGCACAGCAAAGCGGTACGATGCAAACGCTGTACGGAGTCCGAATGAGCGATGCTCAGACCGCGATCGCCGTGGGTGACAGCGGCACGTGTATTCGTTCCAGCGACGGAGGCATATCCTGGGTCCAGCAGTCAATTGGAACATCAAATGCGTTATTTGCGATCGCACCGATCGACGCGAACAAATACCTGATCGTCGGGGATGGTGGTACGGTCCTGGGGCCGGCGCCCGGCATCGTCACCTCGGTTCAGAAAGATATCCACCATCAGGCGATTCCGAGCCAAATGGTGCTGGAGCAGAATTATCCGAACCCGTTCAATCCGACAACACATTTCGAATTTCGGATTGCGGATTTCGGATTTGTATCGCTCAAGATATTCGATCTGCTTGGCCGTGAGGTCGCAACACTTGTTGATGGAAGAATGGAAGCAGGGACGCATACAGTTGTTTGGAATGCCTTGGGGTTCTCCAGCGGCGTCTATTTCTATCGTCTGCAGAGTGGAAATTCAGTCTTGACACGAAAGCTCATACTATTGAAATAAAACTCCTGCTGTTGTCCGACAGTTGAACCTGCCCGCCGAACCGTTCTTTTTTGGGCAGGCGGGCTGTCGGACATGAGTCTACTTCGACAGTTAAACTGTCGAAGAACTGTGCCTTTTCTATAGGCTTCTCTTCAGAGGTTCAAGATGCTCCACCCCGATATGGCCAAGTCTCTTGTGACTTTCACCCTCCTTGGTCTGCTATTTGCCTGCAACCAGCCCTTCGATCCCCGGGGAGCATTGGACGAAAAACCCGTCGTATTTGCTGTGCTTTCCACTGATCGCAACATGCAGTTCGTTCGCGTCGAGCGCAGCTACATGCCGTCCGGTTATGACCCGCTCGCTGACACGTCAGACAAATCCATTCGCAATGCGACCGTGACGATCAGCGATGGGGGAGTGACGATGCAGCTCAGGGATACAACACTTCCGCGGAGCGACACCAGCCGATTCAAGTTTCCGATGCGGGCTTATGTCGTAAATCCATATAGGCCAGCTTATGGTGGTTCATACAGTGTAAAGGTGGAGACAAACGGGTTCGGGACAGCATTGGAGAAAGTTGTCGTCCCCGCGAAATCGTATCTCGGCATTGATGCGACCTCGATCGCGGTCATAGATCAACCCGACGGATATAAGAAAGACGTAAGTATCTTGTTCCCGATCATTTTGGGAGGTGGGGCCTATGGTTACAGAGGTCGGATGTTCGTCGACTATGAAGTGCTCAAAGACGGCGAATGGGTTGAGGAGCGAGTAGAAATACCCACGCAATTTGCAGCGTCGGGAACTGACGATTATCGATACTTGATCTATCCGCAGATTACACACACCACGTCGAACAATCACGCTGTGGGCATTCATATGAATGGAGTGTACTTGGCCACGCTGGTAAATGTTGCCTATACGAAGTACCCTGCCACCAAGATTGTCTTCAATAGAATTGTGTTTCAACTTCTGCAGGTTGACCAGAATCTCTACAGCTACTATCTGACCACCCATTCGTATAACGACCCGCACTCGACTCGTCTGGATGAACCGTCCTTTTCAGGTGTGGTGGGTGGTGTTGGGTTAGTCGGTGCATATACGCTTGACTCGCTCGTGCACATTTTGCCGGAGAATTTTGCCTTTGATCGCTACTAAAGGATATCTCAAGAACAGAGGAGAAGACTCACCCTGTGTGATGCTTTTGTAATTACACAGAGCTCCACAGAGAATCACAGAGTGCCACAGAGAAGATTTCTCTGTGTACCTCCGTGCTCGCTCTGTGTCTCTCTGTGAAACGCTTCTCATCTGACCTACTTGCCCGAACTCATGCGTCGGCGAGATTTTCGAGAGGGCCTCTAGAAGAGCCGATGGAAGCCTTTATTTCACGCAAAGACGCCAAGGTGGGAAGGAGTTCTGTGAAGTCCAATTATCAATTTCGCTTTGCGTTATTTCCGCCTTTGCGTGAGATTCTTCTCGCAGGAGTGCTTTTGTCCTGCAATTTGCCCTTCGATCCACGGGGAGGCGTTGAACCGAAGCCCATCGTTTTCGCTGTGCTTTCAACTGATCGCACTGTTCAGCTGATGCGAGTTGAGCGGAGTTATATGCCTGTCGGAAGTGATCCGCTCGCGTACACGACGGACAACTTCATCCCCAACGCGACAGTGACAATGAGCGACGGCAACATCACCATGCGGTTCCATGATACGACCTTTTCCAGATCCGATACGAGCCGGTTCAATTTCCCCTTACGTGCGTACTGCTTTGGTCCTTTTGTCCCTCGATATGGTACCCAATACCAGGTCACTGTTCAATCGAGCGAGCTGGGCACAGCGACCGGTAAGGTCACCGTACCTAATGATGCCAGTCTGGCATTCGGAGCATTGGCGAGCGACGTCATGGACCATCCAGGAAGTCATCAAAAGGACGACGTCATACCGGTCGAAGTACTTCTTTCGGATGTGACCAAGGGATATATAGGCCGCCTCTTCGTCGACTATAGTGTCTACCGTGACGGTGAATCGGTTGGCGAGCGTGCCGAAGTGCCGGCTCGTTTCACATACTCCGGGACAAAAGACTTCAGATGGGTGACCTATGCGCAACTTACGCGCCGTCCGACAGGCCATACCCTGATACAAACCTTTGACAACGAGATATACAGCGCTGCTCTTGACGATGTCGCGTTCACGAAATACCTGAAGGACAAGATAGTCTTCAACCGAATAGTCTTTCAATTCCTGCAGGCCGAGCAGAATCTTTACGACTACTACTTAGTGGCGCACGTGTTTAATGACCCGCACTCAACACGGTTGGACCAACCGGAATATTCCAACGTTGCTGGAGGTGACGGTGTGATCGGGGCGTATACGCTTGACTCGATAGCACATCCACTGCCAGAGAACTTTTTTCTTAATCGTCGTTAGGTTTTTCAAAGAGAGAAAACATGCTACACACCGAAACAATGACATCCCGGCAACGGGTATTGAAGGCATTGAACCACGAGGAGCCCGACCGGATCCCGATAGATCTTGGAGGGTTCCAAACAGGAATTCACAAGAAAGCCTATCAGGCGCTGCTGGATCATCTCTCGATCAAGGAAGAGATTCGGATCCTCGATCCGGTCCAGCAATTGGCGATCCCTTCGGAAACCATCCTGCAGAAATTCCACGTCGACATCCGCTATGTCACAGCGCATGGGCCGGATGGATTCAAAGGGGAAATCGAACTCCAGACAAGAGACGGTCGCCTCTGGCACGACCTGAAGGACGAGTTCGGCATCGTCTGGTCAATGCCTGACGATCAAATGCTCTACATGGACATTTCTCATCATCCTCTCTCAAATGCCAGCTTGAGAGATATTGAGTCATATCCGTTTCCCAATGGCGGCGATCCGAGCCGGTTTACCGGCGTGCGGGAACGAGCTCTTGCGATACGCCAGAACACACCATACGCTCTCTCGAGCGGAATCTGCGGTGTGACTTACGAAATCTGCTGGTATCTGCGCGGGATGGAACAATGGTTCGCCGATGTGCTGGAGAATCGTCAGTTATGCGAAGCACTTCTTGATCACACCTCTCACTACTGGGTAGAGTGGATGAACGGATTTTTAACTGAGGTTGGAGATTTGCTGGACATTATCATGATTGGAGACGATCTTACAGGTCAGGATGGCCCGATGTTTGACCCGCAGTTTTACCGGGACGTCGTCAGGCCGCGCCAGCAGAGAATCATCGACACGATCAAACGGCGCACGAAGGCCAAGATCTGGTACCACACCTGCGGTGATTGTTCGGAGTATATCAACGACTTCATTGAGATGGGTGTCGATATTCTGAATCCGGTCCAAATCAACACCCGTGGAATGGATCCGAAGACCCTCAAGTCGAAATATGGGAAGAACCTCGCGTTTTGGGGTGGAGGAATCGATTCCCAGCACGTCCTGCCGTTTGCTTCTCCAGAGAGAATCAGGCAGGAAGTGAAAAAGAACGTGGAGATCTTCAAACCCGGCGGCGGGTATGTTTTCAACAACGTTCATAATATACAGCCGGGCGTTCCTCCTCAGAATATGGTAGCGATGTACGAAGCCGCTCGCGAATTTGGATTTTATGACTGACCGACAGACAAAAGAGCAGGAAAGAATCGAGAGTCACTCCGATAAGACGTTGAAAAGGAATCGGACGTTTGCTGCCCTGCAATTTCCCAATTACCGTCTTTGGTTCCGGGGACAGATTGTCTCGCTCTTCGGCACGTGGATGCAGACCACGGCACAGGGTTTTCTGATTTATGAACTGACCCGTTCTCCCGCCTATCTTGGCTATGTCGGATTTGCTTCCGGCATTCCCGCCTGGCTCCTTACGCTGTATGGCGGAGTTATTGCAGACCGCATGCCCCGACGCTCGCTCCTGATTATCACGCAAACGGCTATGATGCTGTTCGCGTTCATACTCGCTGCTCTTGCCTTCCTTCATCTTGTCCAGCCTTGGCATGTCATCCTTCTTTCCCTCTGCTTGGGGACGGCAAATGCGTTCGATGCTCCGGCGCGCCAGGCGTTTGTGGGTGAGATGGTCGACCGTGATCATCTGACCAACGCCATTGCACTCAACGCCACGATGTTTCACACGGCAACGGCGATTGGTCCGGCAGCTGCTGGAATCACCTACGCGTTGTTCGGACCGGCGTGGTGTTTCACGATCAATGGTATTTCGTTCATCGCCGTTATCATCGCGCTGCGGATGATGAAAATTGAGCCGCAGGCGCATCTTGCAGACCCCCGGAGAGAGGGGAGGTTCAAAGAGGGGATTCTCTACGTTGTCCGTCACGACCTCATACGTGTTGTCATCGGAATCGTCGCGTTGAACAGTATGTTCACACTCTCGATCACGACACTGATCCCTGCCTGGTCTGTCAAGATACTCGGAGGGGATGCAACGACAAACGGATTTCTGAACTCGGCCCGCGGCGTAGGATCATTGATGGGAGCTCTGGTGATTGCAACGCTGGGGCGCATCACTTATCGGGGGAAGCTGGTGACGTTTGGGACTTTCCTCGCTCCATCCCTGCTGTTGGTGTTCGCCACCGTCCACTGGCTTCCTGCCTCGCTCGCCGTCATGGTCGGCATCGGCCTCGGAACGATCATGGTCATGAACCTGGCGAACGCTCTTGTTCAGACATCAACACCCGAACATCTCCGTGGACGCGTGATGGGCGCCTACACATGGATATTCTTCGGTTTCATGCCGATTGGTGCTCTCTGGTCAGGTGAGCTGGCGGCACGTTTTGGACTTGCCGAAGCGGTCACCATCAATGGATTTATTGCTCTGGCAGCGGCAATTGCCATTTGGATGTTCTTCCCGAAACTGAGAGATCATTGAGGGGCATCTCAGGACCGAGCTGGGATCCCGAAGGTGTCATCGATGTCCTCGTCGCGTGAGGGAACACATGACCGGGGTTCTTCGTTGGATGAATTGGATCGATCATGCTGAAAGGAAGTGTAGTGGCGTGTAGAGTCGCGGCAATCTCAAATCTTACATTTGTTGCATTTGTCTTACTGACAGGTATCGGGTGTCATTCCAATCCTTCCTCCTCCGACAATGCCTCCACTTCCAACTTTGTCTACCGCGATCCGTACGCCTGGCCGACATCGACTCCGGCCGCAGCAGGGCTCGATACAACCAAAATAGCAGCGGCCTTGGACGAAGTCAGGGCCAATTCCTTCATTTTCAGTCTTCTTGTGGTTCGGAACGACACCCTCGTTGTTGAATATTACAGTCGATTCCAGAAAGACAATGACTTCGAGATCGCCTCAGCGTCCAAAAGTTTCACGTCGGCTTTGATTGGAATTGCCATCGACAAGGGCATCATTCGCTCCGTGCAGGATCCCGTGCTCGGCTTCTTCCCGGATTTCGACACCACGGGGCTCGATCCACGAAAGAGGAGCTGGACCCTCGAGCAATTCCTGACGATGAAGAGCGGCATCGATTGGGATGAAAATGCCGACCATACATCGCTCTTTACGGATAACGTCAACTGGATGTACACAACATTGAAGCTTCCTCTCAAGTATGCGCCGGGAACCCAGTTCATCTACACGACCCCGAACGTTAACCTGCTTTCAGGCATCATAACCCGGACGTCCGGGATGTCAACGTACGATTTTGCGGAACAATACCTGTTCGCTCCGCTTAAAATCTCCGTGCGAGCATGGCTGAAGGATCCGCAGGGTGTTTATGCCGGCGGGACCGGCATGATGTTTACTCCCCGCGACCTCGCCCGGTTCGGACAACTCTATCTTCATAATGGAACGATCGACGGTACACAAATCGTCTCGCGACAATGGATTCAGCAGACACTCATTCCCCGCAATACGTCGAACCTCGACTGGGCAGATTTGCAGTCGGTAAATTACGGATACCTGTGGTGGAACAACTACGACACGCGTGACTCGCTGTTCATGGCGGCAGGCTTCGGGTGCGAGTTCATTTTTGTCATCCCCGCGAAGAACATGATCATCGTCACCATCGGAGATGACAATGTTACGTCGAATCAGGCAAGCATCAATCAGAACGTTTTGATCGGCATACTGTCTAAGTACTTGTTCTAACAGCGGCTCTCTCATGCTCAATACGGCATTAGCAGTTATTCTCTCAGGCGTTTACTTCTTTCATCCGGTTGGTACTCCATGCCGGTCATTTGAATCACACTCCTCAAAAAATGGTGCTACGATGCAGGACAAGCTCAAACCTCCCTATATCAAAAAGGTGGGCCAGCGTGGGAATATCACTATTTGGGTTGTCGATGGCACGTACGTCCGCACACACCTCGACGAAGAGTTTACAAACTACGCTCAACACTACGGATTCAAGTGCGTTCCTGAGAACGAGTTTTGGCTCGACCACGAAGCGTCGGAAGATGAACAGCAGTTCTTCATCGATCATCTCCTCGTTGAATATGAATTGATGAAGAAGGGAATGCCCTATGACGACGCGCTTGAAGCGGCCGATAAAAAGGAGAGATCGGAGCGTGAGAAATCTGGTGACGTCAAGAAGGTCGCAGTCGGTCGCGGGCTCGCGGATCCTTCAAAAGTGCACATCAAGCTTTGGAAAACGCTTGAGTCGGGAGTGAAGGTCTGGATCGTCGATGGCCGGCTCGTCCGGAGCGTGTTTGATGTCGATTTTACCGAGGGAGGACACGACCACGTCTACGAGTTCGTGCCTCACGACGAAGTGTGGATCGACAATGATTTGGAAGAAATCGAACGCCCCTACGTTCTCCTCCACGAGCTCCACGAGAGAAACCTCATGGCAAAGGGATGGCCTTACAGCAAGGCACACAATGATTCCAGCAAGCTCGAGTACCATTGCCGGCATCATCCGGACGAACTCCACGATTCATTGGCGGCAGAGGGGTGGGAGTAACGTCGTCTGACGCTCCCGCGCGCTTTCAATGCGATTCTGAGGGTTGCCTTTCTGCGAAAACTCTGGTAGTTTCGCAACACAGCTTGCGACCGCACCGGAACCTACGAAGACCATTCCAACGCATTGAACTGGACCCAATCCTACACCCCGGTTTTTGACAGTCTTTTCCCATCGGCGCTCGTCGCAGCACTTCCGCTCGTCGTTTTGCTTGGATTGCTCGGGTGGTTTCATTTCAAAGCCCATCATGCAGCTCTCCTCGGTCTTCTCGCAGCGCTTCTTGTCGCTGTCCTTGTCTATCACATGCCTCCGGTTCTGAGCTTTGTAAGCGCGGTCTATGGAGCAGCCTACGGACTGTTTCCGATCGGTTGGATCGTCCTCTGCGCACTCTTCGTCTATGACATCACGGTAGCGACAGGCACATTTGAAGTCGTGAAAGAATCGATCGCCAGCCTGGCGGACGATCGCCGGCTACAAGTCCTCCTCGTTGCATTTTGCTTTGGTGCTTTTATCGAAGGTGCTGCAGGTTTCGGGACGCCGGTAGCGATGTCTGCCGCAATGCTGATTGGATTGGGATTCCGGCCTCTCCAGGCAGCCGGCCTTTCACTCATCGGGAATACTGCCCCCGTTGCTTTCGGTGCGCTCGGCACTCCGATCATCGCGTTGGCGGGAGTCACCGGGTTGCCACTTCAGCAGTTGAGCGGCATGGTAGGGCGTCAGCTTCCATTATTCTCATGCATCGTTCCTTTCTGGGTGGTCTGGGCGATGGCGGGAAGGAAAGCAACACTCGAAGTGTGGCCGGCATGTGTTGTTGCCGGACTGAGCTTTGCCTCCACACAATTTCTCGTAAGCAATTACCATGGTCCATGGGTAGTGGACATCGCGAGTTCTCTCGTGTCAATGGCCGCTCTTGTACTTCTTCTGCGCTTCTGGCGCCCACGGAAAGTATGGCGATTCGAATCCGAGGGAAGCCACGCGGCTGAACGACACCGGCATACGCGCAGCGAGTTGTGGAATGCGTGGACCCCCTGGATTCTTCTTTCGCTTTTTGTCTTCATCTGGGGCCTGCCTGAAGTGAAGTCGTTCTTTGACGGGATAGGGAGCTTCGCGTCTCTGAAGTTTCCCGTTCCGGCTCTGGACAAAGCAGTGTTCAGGAATGTTCCAATCGTTCCGATACCGAAAGCAGAGGAGGCGGTATTCGTTTTCAATTGGCTCTCGGCTGCAGGAACGAGTCTGCTTGTCGCTGGAATTGTGAGCGGACTCTTCTTGCGTCTCTCTCCCTGGAGACTCGTTCAGATCTTCGGGGGAACGTTGAAGCGAATCCGCATCTCCTTGCTCACGATCGGAGCAATGCTCGGTCTCGGTTTCACAATCCGATATGGCGGATTGGATGCAACCCTTGGATTGGCATTTGCTGCAACAGGTACACTGTTTCCGTTTTTCTCCCCTTTGCTCGGATGGCTGGGTGTCGCTCTCACCGGAAGTGACACCTCTTCCAATGTGTTGTTTGGCAACCTTCAGCAGATTACGGCACGGGCCGTGGGAATTTCCCCCATCCTTGCAGCGGCGGCCAACAGCTCCGGCGGTGTGATGGGCAAGATGATCAATGCACAGAGCATCGTTGTTGCAGGCGCAGCTACCGATCAACAGGGGAGTGAAGGATCGATTCTGCGGTACGTCTTCTGGCACAGCCTAATTCTTGCCTGCCTCGTCGGGATACTCGTGATGGTGCAGGCGTATGTTCTTCCAATGATCCGATGAGCGCAACTGATCGCGCTGACGTCGTGGTCACTGGTATTCTCGGGAGGATGTTATGAAACGATACATGTGCACAATCTTGTTGGTTTGGGGTATGAGTCTGGCCTGGGTAAATGCCCAGGAGGCCACTCCCCTTCAGCTTCCCCCACCGCAAACCGATATCGGAAAGCCGTTGATGCAGACGCTCAAGCTGCGGCAGTCAGCGCGAACGTTTGACACGAAAGCGCTGCCGCTGCAGGAACTTTCGAATCTTCTCTGGGCAGGGTTTGGCATCAATCGACCGGACGCGGGCAAGCGTACAGCCCCCTCGGCCATGAACTGGCAGGAGATTGATATCTACGTCGCATTGCCCGGGGCACTCTACCTGTATGACGCGAAAACAAATACTCTCAAGCTTGTCGTATCCAAAGACCTGCGTGATGCGACGGGCCGGCAGCCGTTCGTCAAAGACGCACCGGTGACCTTTGTGTATGTCGCCGATGCGGCCAAAATGAAAAACGCGTCGGAAGAGGACAAGACGTTGTTCGGTGCGGCTGACGCTGGATTCATTGCGCAAAATGTGTACCTTTATTGCGCGTCACAAGGACTCGCAGTTGTCATCCGGGGGATGATCGATCGTCCTTCGCTCGCAAAGGAAATGAAGCTGCGGCCTGAACAGAGAATCCTTCTTGCACAGACAATAGGATATCCGAAGCCATGAAGAAGTCCGACTTCTCTCTCGGACATGCGCAGTAAGAAGTTGGGCTTCTCACCAGAGAAAGGATTGAACGAATGCACCTACAGCTCGTCGACTGGATCATTGTTGCCGTCTCCCTGATAATCTGCTTTTTCCCGGCGCTGTTTTTCGGCCGGCGTGCGGGAAAGAGCACCTCGGAATTCTTTGTCTCCGGTCGCGCTGTCCCATGGTGGCTTGCTGGAATATCGATGGTTGCAACGACCTTCAGCAGCGATACGCCGAATCTTGTAACCGATATCGTGCGCAGGAACGGCGTCGCTGGTAACTGGGTCTGGTGGGCGTTTGTGCTCACAGGTGTTGCCACCGTGTTTTTCTATGCCAGGTTGTGGCGAAGGTCGGGAGTGATGACGGATCTCGAGTTCTACGAGATCAGGTATTCGGGCAAGGCGGCGAGCTTTGTGCGGGGGTTCCGATCCATCTATCTTGGATTTTTCTTCAACTGCATGATCATGGCATCGGTCAATCTCGCGGCGTGCAAGATTGCGGCCATCCTGTTTGGCCTGGAGCGATGGCAGACGCTTCTCTTCGTCGGTTCCCTGAATGTCATCTTTGCCACGCACTCGGGGCTCTGGGGTGTGCTGGTGATCGACATGGTTCAGTTCTTCATCAAGATGACTGCGGTCATCGCTGCGGCGTATTTTGCCGTCAGTTTGCCACAAGTGGGAGGATTGAGCGGACTCGTTGATAAACTTTCCACGCTCAAAGGCCCCGGAGGATTGAATTATCTTAATATCCTGCCTGATTTCTCCAACAACTGGGACATCGCCGTCGCGATCTTTATCATGCCAATTGCCGTGCAGTGGTGGGCAGTCTGGTACCCGGGAGCGGAACCGGGGGGAGGAAGCTACATTGCTCAACGGATGTTGGCTTCGAAATCGGAGAAGGATGCGCTCGGCGCAGTTTTGTTTTTCAATATCGCTCACTATGTCCTTCGTCCATGGCCGTGGATTCTTACTGCATTAGCTTCCATCATCGTTTATCCGCACCTCTCCGACATCCAGGCAGCGTTCCCCAATCTCGATCCGAAACTGTTGGGACATGACATCGCGTTTCCTGCAATGCTCAAGTTCCTGCCTGTCGGCTATATCGGACTGATGGTGGGCGGATTGATCGCAGCGAATTCTTCGACGATTCTGACACATCTGAATTGGGGCGCGTCATACCTGGTTCACGATTTCTACCGGCGATTCATCAAGAAGGATGCGACAGAAAAGCATTACGTCCTGGCAGGCCGCATCAGTACTGTCATCCTCTTCTTCTCGGCATCGGGGCTTGTGTTTCTTCTTGATACTGCCAAGGATGCTTTTGACATCATCCTTCAGGTTGGTGCAGGCACCGGACTGCTGTACCTCTTGCGGTGGTTCTGGTGGCGTATCAACGCGTGGTGCGAAGTCGTCGCGATGGTCAGCTCATTCGCGGTGTCTATAACATTGCTCATTCTTAGCAAGAACGGCATTCATTTCAGCACGCATGTCGCCCTGTTGATGACAATCGCATTCACGACGATGTGCTGGTTACTGACGGTCTACATCGGTCCCGAAACAGATCGTCGAACACTCATCGAATTCTACAAGAAGGTCCGCCCCTTTGGTCCGGGCTGGAAGAGAATCCGCCAGGAAGCAGGCTTCTCAGAAAAAGAAGCACGACCAACGCATCAGAACATCCCAATGGCCCTGCTCGGCTGGGTGGCCGGATGTGCCACCATCTGGTCTTCTCTGTTTACGGTGGGCAACTTCCTCTATGGAAGAACCAACTATGCTCTGATCCTGCTCGCCGTCTTTGCAATCAGCGGATCCGCTCTTTTGTACGTCGTGAACAGGCTCTGGTCAGACAAGGGAGATGTCGAGCAGGCATAACGCTGGCACTGCCAAGCCAGTTCGTAATTCATTATTCGATATTCGATTTGTTCGATATTCACTGGAATAAAGAATATCGAACACCGAACTCTGAATATCGAAGTATGTTCAGGTGACCCATGTCGCAGCCATAACTGATCGAGAGTCGGACAAGGGAGAGATGGAGCAGCCGTAGCGCTCTCTTTCGCAAGCTACTTCATGATTCGTTATTGGGAGTTCGATATTGGAAATTCACTGGAATATCCAATATCGAATATCCAACCGCAGAATAATGAAGTTTGTACTTCTGTTAATTCTCCAGGTGACTCATGTCGATGCCATTATTGAACGAGTCCCTCAAACCCGGCCGCAAGCACTTTGAGATCCTTCTGATGAGCTGGGCCGGATGGGTGTTTGATTTCTATGATCTCATCCTCTTCACCTTCCTTCTTATTCCGATCGGCAAAGAGCTTCAACTGTCAAACGTTCAGCTGTCGTACGTCCTTGGAGCTTCGCTCGCCGCGACAGCTCTGGGCGGAGTCGTCTTCGGCGTCCTCTCCGATCGCTACGGCAGGAAGAGCGTGCTCCAGTGGACCATCCTGACATATAGCGTCGGGACCTTTTTCAGCGGATTCTCGACAGGCATCGGGATGCTTGTTCTACTTCGCATCGTGACAGGGCTCGGTGTCGGCGGTGAGTGGGCGACGGGCCAGACGTATGTTGGGGAAACATTTCCCGCTCACGTTCGCGGACGGTATGGTGCGATGATGCAGACCGGAGCTCCGGTCGGTATTGTCCTCGCTTCCATCGTGGGTGGATTCGTCGCGCCGGAGATCGGATGGAAGGCCTGCTTCTTCCTCTCCGTCCTCCCTGCATTGCTCGTTGTTTATATAAGGAAGAGACTGCCGGAGTCGGACGTGTGGCTTGAACGCAAGAGGCTTGGGGCGGATGCCGCTGAAGCCGGCAAGAAAGTGATGGCCGCCACGGTTGGAAAGTTTCTGTCATTGTTCTCCACGAAATACCGCAAACTCTTTCTGCAATCGCTTGTCCTCGCCGTATTCGATATGTCAGCCTATTGGTTCACGTACTCCTGGCTTCCCGGCTATCTGCACCAGCAGCGGGAGTTCTCCCTCGTGAAGTCGGCATCCTGGATGCTCGTGACGCAAGCCGGAGGCGTATTGGGATATCTCACCTTCGGATTCACCGCCGACAGGCTCGGCCGGAGACCTGCGTATTCAATCTATTCCGTTCTCATGGCTCTCGGACTCGTGATGATCACACTCTTGTGGGACAGCATCATTCTCTATCCTCTCATCATCCTGAGTTGCATGTTCCTTGTCGGTTTTGGCACGGGAATGTTCAGCGGATACGGTCCGCTGTTCGCCGAGCTGTTTCCGACGGACATCCGGAACACGGCGATGGGTTCGGCATTCAACCTCGCTCGTGGCGTGCAGTTCTTCACTCCCGTCATCATCGCTTCCATTGCAGAGCGGTATGGCTTGGGGGGTGGAATCTCCCTCGCTGCTCTGTTTGCGCTGTTGACCGGACTCTGGATATGGACATTCCCGGAGACGAAGGGGCGGAAGATCGTAGTTTGAGAGGATGAATCGAAGCGCGGTACCGCAAGAAACCGCATCGGTTGTTGTCTAATAAGGAAAAGCAGGATTCAGGGAGCGGACACGAGAAACGGCCGGCACACCGCAGACAATACACCTCTACAGCCCGACGGCATGCTCAAACCAAGGGAGGGGGAAGGAACGCCCTCATTCGAGGAAATTTACCGCGAATACGGTGAACGCGTTCTCAACCTTCTCTATCGCTTCACCTCTCGCGAACAAATTGCGCGTGATCTCCTGCAGGATGTGTTCATCAAAGTGTATGAACACATGGATTCGTTTGAAAACCGCTCGCAGATCTACACCTGGATTTACAGGATCGCAGTCAACCACGCTCTCAACTATCTCAAGCGCGAGCGTCGAAATCTCTGGTTCAATTTAATGGACGAGACAGTGGGTGAGCTGCTGACGAAGGAGAAAATCGATGCCCCTGGTCTCGGGAGCGGAGATGTGCTTCGCCCTGACCAACTCCTCGAAGACAAGCAAAGGGAGCAGTTCACGCAGCAGGCAATCGACGCTCTTCACCCGAACTATCGGATCCCGTTCGTTCTCTTCAAAGATGAGCGCCTCAGCTATGATGAAATTGCCCGGGTGCTTAATATCAGCCACAGTGCGGTGGAAACTCGCATCCACAGGGCCCGAAAAACGCTGATAAAGAGGCTTCGACCCCTTTTCAGGTAGGCCTCCTGCAAGAAATTCCCGGAAGCGCAGTCTAATTGTATGAAAGGTCAGATCAAGTGAAACGACATTCCCACATACAGTCCCTTCTACTCCCGTGGCTCGAACTCACGCTGGATGCACATCAGCAGCAGCTCGTCGAGGAGCATCTGAAGGAATGCGCGTTGTGCCGGAAGTATTTCGACACAATGTCAGTGACCTTGCTTCCTTCGAGGGATTCATCACCTCACACTGTGGTTGCCGATCCGTACCTGCCGACCCGCATCAGGGCCATGGCGGAATCGTCAAGAGGGGAGGCGCACCGAGTGAAGGGGATCGTCGCGCGATGGGCGTTCACAACAGTCATGTTCGTCACGGCGGTAGTCTTTGGCATTTACATGGGAGAGCGACTCTCCTACAGGACGTCTGTCATCACTGACCAGAATATTATCACGGAGTACTCAGAGTCGCTTGAGGTGGGAGGGATTGCCGATCGCCTTCAAACGGTTGCGCAAACCAACACGGAGGCGACGAAATGAAAACCAAGGTGCTCGTTGGCATTCTGCTGTTCTTGATTGTCGTCAACCTCTCCACCATGGGTGTGTTTGTCTATCACATTCTCCGTGGGGGTCCGCCGCAGTTAGATGTCTTACCCGTTGACGGGGTGCGTCCGCCAGGAATGATCGGGGGAGAATCGCCGATGATGAGAATGCAGCCGGACGTGAGAGAGCGGATGCACGCGCTGATGATGCGATTCAGGGAAGATGTCAAGGACACACAGCAGAAGATCTTCGTCCTAGAAGACTCAACTGTTGCGATGCTCAAGAATGATCCACCGCCGATGGATCGTATTAACGAGAATCTCAAGAAGCTTTCAGATCTACGATTATCAATCAACCAGAAAGCCGTTCACAATCTTCTTCAGGTTAAGTCGTTCCTCAATCCGGAGCAACAGGAGATGTTCTTCCGGGCTATTATGCAGGCGCGTCCCGAGATGGGACGATCGGGCGCCGGAGGCATGGGAAGAGGTCAGATGTGGGGACGACAAATGCGGGAAGATGGGAAACGGCCCGACACTGTTCAATCACACTAACGTTCAAAGGAGAGGGTTTTATGAAGCGACTGATGATGCCGTTGATCGTGTTGATGCTTGTGCTGCTGGCATCTGCCTTTGCTCAGCAGGATCAACAAAGGCAGGCTCCACCTGCGAAAGAAAAAATGGGAATGATGCATGGGATGATGCAGGGAACAATGGGTGGAATGATGGGCGGACCGCAGGGAGGTCCCATGGCGTTCCTGAAACTGACGGAGGAGCAACAAGCGAAAGTGCAGGACCTCGCACTCGCCCACCAAAAAGAAATGATCACGGCCCGTGCGGAGCTGGAGAAGCAGCATGCTGCGCTCAAGCTGGAGATAACAGCTGATAAGTTCAATGAAGGCAAAGTGAAGTCGATTCAGGGAGAGATCTCGAAACTGACAAGCGACATCGCGGTGAAAACCATTTTGCATCAGCGGGCGGTCCGGGATCTTCTCACGCCGGAGCAAAGGAAGCAATTCGATCAGCACATTTTGTCAGGGGGTATGATGGGGGGACGAGGCCCGATGGGTCCTGGTGGGATGATGGGGAAAGGTCCGATGAGGGGACGCGGCGGCATGATGGGACGTGGAGGGATGATGAATCAGCAGGGGATGGATCCCGGCCTCATGCATCCGGGAGCGATGAAAGGATCAATGGACGGTGGGCAATGCAAATGCATGAACATGAACTAGCTCTGAACTTCTAAAGAACGTTTCAGGGATCCCGATGAGCATATGCTGGTCGGGATTCTTTTTTTTGTTGTACCTGCACTGTCTTGCAGTGCGCGTCGCACATTTCAGGACTCTATTTCCGTTAGCTGGGATGCGTTGTCAGAAATGATAGTCGCTGCAGAATGAATTGCTGAGACTCTTGCGTTTCACACTACTCTCGCTTAGCTTTCCTTCAAGCGTTACGACTCCAAAACTTCCCTCGGTGCACCGTGTCTCACATCTCGAAAATCAAACTTGCTTCTGCGGTTCTCTGTTTCGTGCTCATTCCTCTCTCATTTCTGTCGGCCCAGGGAAAGGTCTACCTGGTGCTTGGGTCCGACACAGCGACCTGGGATGGGATGAACACCAATGAATTTCATTGCACATATTCACTCGCCATTTTCACGGATCCGGGCCGGAATGCGTACAAAGTGATGGATCCTGCGTTCCGAAACGGGATTGTCGACTCCTACGGACAGACGGTCAAGCTCACGTGGTGGATGATGGGAGGGAATATTTTCCGTTACGCCACCAACAAGGACATACCGCTGCCGAACACGATGACGCTCTACACCATGAAGAAACATCATGGCGCCTCGATCGCCAAGTTCGGTGACGAACTCACGATGCACTACCACACATTTGTCTGGACGGACTACGACAAAGATGGGATCTACTGGTGGAACCAGGCCAAGAAATTCACTGAATCTGCCGATGATTTCGATGTCACGCTCGCCCAGTATCTTCTCGAAGAAAACACCTTTCCGGTTTCATTCCGTAGCGGCTGGCACGCGATGGACAACGATTGGCAGCGGACGCTCGATGCGATACTCCCGTTCTCGATGCACGATGACTATCCCAACGTGCGATCAGATACCATCGAACCGATCGACAACGTCTACGATTGGTCAAAATCTTCGAAGGAATACGTGCCGTTTCATCCATCTCCGGACGACTATCAACTCGCCGGCTCCTGCAAAGGATATAACCTCCGGTCGACGTATATGGCGAGCATGGATTCGGCAACCATGGTCTCGATTTTCGCAAAAGCGAATGCCGGGGTGGATCAGGTTGTCTGTCTGTGGGCCCATCTTCCTGAGGATGATTACCTGACGAACGTCTCCAGGATCGACCGACTCGCACACGCCGCGTCAGGAAAATACCCGAATGCAAAATTTCGTTATTGCACGGCCATAGAAGCGATGCAGCGGTGGCTTCGCACAAGCGATGCAACACCCCCGGTTGTGACGCTGACCGAAAAAAGGGTCGGCAATGATTTGACATTCGTTATTACCGCAAACGAACCCCTTTTTCAGCCGCAACCGTTTGTGGCCCTGAAGGACATCTACGAGAAATTCACACGGTTACGCACCCGGCAAACTGGGTCGGGTGAATGGACGACGATCGATCCTGTCTCTGCTGGTGCCGTTGCAAAGGTGGGGGTTGCTGCCACTGACACAGTCGGCAACCAAAGGACAACATTCCTGCGCTACCTTCCGGATGACATCTACGTGGACAACAAGGACAGCGCCTACGCCGAGATTGCTGGCACGTGGACGACTGCTACCAAGAGTGCGTGGGGAATAGATGCGCGTGTCGCTACCCTCGGTCAGACTGATTCTGTAGAAATCCAGTGGAAGCCGACGATTCCGCAGTCGTGCCGGTACAATATCTTTCTGCAGGTCCCTTCAGTTTCAAATCCTGCCGGGAAGATCTATTTCCGCGTGCTCAATAAAGGACAGATCGTTCAATCCACTACTTTTGACAAGCCGCTTATCACTGGAGACTGGGTCTATGCCGGAACGGCTCAGCTCGAGGCGGGCTCGCAGACGATCTTTGAGATGGTTGTGAAAGCAGGAGATGGCCAGGCGGGGAAAATGATCGCAGCTGATGTTCTCAAGCTCTCTGCACTTGTCCGTGATCGTCAGATCGCTGTCGACGCCACCTCGATAGATTTTGGCGAGGTGAGTGAGCTCGATACAGCCCGGGTTACGTTCACGATTGAAAACCGTGGAACCCTGCCGTTGACGATCACCTCGATTCGTGCAGCGAGATCCTCCGTATACTCTGTCTCCGCAATGCCGTTATCGATTGATCCGATGTTGCCGGGGCTTGTGACGCTCGCGCTAGCTCCAACGGCCCGCGGAGCACTGAGTGACACTCTTATGATCAGTAGCAATGATCCATCCCAACCCGTGCTTTCGATTCCGCTGAGTGCAAAAATCGTCAGCTACTTTCAGGTGGCCGACAACGAGGACGTATCGAGGTACAAGGAATTTGGACCGTGGAGCACGAGCAACGCTCAGGCGTTTGGTGCGTCCAGCAGGTACTCTCCGCTGCCAACGGCCCCCGGGACGTATGTAATCTATTCGATGACATTGAAGAAAACCGGAACGTATGACATCCAGATCATCGTCCCGAAAACTGTAAACGCTTCAACGCGGGCAAAGTATGTTCTGCGCATTGGGAGCACGATCGCCGACAGCGTGTTCGTCGACCAAAACGTCAACAGCGGTACGTGGGTGACAATCCTGACCCGATCACTTCCCGCCTCCATCCCCATCGACATTGTCGTCACCGATGCAAGCACAGATCCCGCAGGCGGGACTGTTTTGCGCGCGGACGCGCTGAGGTGTTCACTGCGCCAGGAAGTGACGAGCGTTGATAAGAAGGGATCCGAGGTCCTCCCGAACTCCTATGTGCTTAGGCAGAATCATCCGAATCCATTCAACCCTTCCACCCGGATTGAATATGCGGTCCCGACGTCCGGAAACGTTTCACTTCGGGTTTTTGATATGCTGGGTCGCGAGGTTGCCATATTGGTCGATGGGATGGTCGAGGCAGGATGGTATACCGTGAATTTCAATGCCCAGAATCTCGCGAGTGGCGTCTATTTGTATCGGCTGGAAAGCAGGGGATTTGCTCAAACGCTCAAGATGGTCGTCTTGAAATAGCGATACATCCAATGTTGATGCATAGGAAAAAGGCAGGGGATTCTTAATGTTGAACGTGCGGACTCATGGGGTTCCTCCTTTTTCTGTGGCGGTGATCCACGGCGGCCCCGGGGCGAGAGGAGAGATGGCGGTTGTCGCGGAGAAGCTGTCCGCCCGAAGAGGCGTGCTTGAACCACTGCAAACAGCCACGTCTCTCTCTGGTCAAATTGATGAGCTCAGAACTGTTCTTGACGATCACAGCGACGAGCCCGTCATACTGATTGGACATTCTTGGGGTGCCTGGCTGTGTTTCATCCTCGCCGCCCGGCATCCCGAACTTGTTCGAAAGCTCATACTGGTTGCGGCCGGTCCGTTCGAAGAAGAATATGTGGCTGGGCTGACAGAAACACGGCTCAGCCGGCTTCGAAAAGAAGAAAGAGCAGAGATGCAGGAATTACAGCAGCGACTTGTCAATCCCGCGGAACGGGATAAAGTTTCGCTCTTCAGAAGATTTGGTCAGCTGATGTCGAAAGCAGACTCATTCAATGCCCTGACAGATCAAAACTCGACAGTCGAGTTTGATCCCGGGACATACGAGATGGTCTGGAGAGAGGCGAAAGAAATGAGGCGAAGCGGGGCTTTGCTGAAGATGGGGGAGAGCGTCAAGTGTCCCGTCGTGGCAATACACGGCGACTATGATCCTCATCCAGTCGAGGGGGTGAGAAAGTCCCTTTCGGGGGTGCTGAAGGATTTCAGATTCGAGCTGCTGATGAACTGTGGTCACACACCGTGGCTGGAGCGGCACGCGAAAGGTCGTTTCTATGAGATCCTCGAATCAGAGTTGAGGCGGAGTGACTGAGAAATATCGCCGCCGCGGTTACTTTCACGTACCAACCCCTCGACTCCCCTTCGGCTCGCGGAGTTTACCCCGACACAGTCGGGGCTCACTCAGGGTCGCTCGGGGTACATTAACCAATAACTCACTCACGCATTAACGAATTAGCCGCTCGTTTTACCCATGCCAGTCTTCTCCACAGCCTGCCCCCGGAACTGCTACAGCACGTGCAGCTTTAAAGTGCATGTGAAGGATGGGAAGATTGTGAACTTCGAGCCGCACGCTGGCAACAGGGCGACACCAAAAGGAGTCTGCCTCAAAGGGCTGAGTTATTTCGAGCGGGCGCATTCATCGCAGAGGATTCTCCATCCGCTGAAGAAGAACTCACTTGGAGTCTTCGAAAAGATATCGTGGGATGAAGCATTGGAGATGATCGGCGGCCAGCTGCGGCGACTCAAGGAGCAATTCGGACCGCACTCTATCCTGTTTTATGAATCGAGCGGTATGGCGGGATTGGTGAACGAATTCAGCGGCAAATTCTGGCAACTGTTCGGCGGTGCCACGACGACCTATGGAAACCTCTGCTGGCCGGCGGGACTGGAAGGGGTAAGGCTGACCTTGGGAGAGAACAAGCATAATGCACCCTGGGACATCGCAAACGCGAAGCTGATAATCCTCTGGGGAAAAAATCCGGCAGAGACAAACGTACAGCAGATGATATTTCTCGATGAGGCGCAGGAGAAAGGGGCGAAAATCGTCGTCATTGATCCGCGGAGAACTCAGACATCTGAGAACGCAGATCTGCTGATCCAGCCGCGACCCGGGACCGATGCTATCATAGCTCTTGCAATCGCCCGGAAGCTTTTTGAGAATGGCGCGATCGACGATGACTTTGTCAAAGCCAACGTAGTCGGGTTGGAGGAGTTTCGAAGAAGCGTAGAAGAGGTTACCCTGGAGAAGGCAGCGCAGGTTGCCGACGTGCCGCTGGAATCGCTGGTCGAGCTTGCTGAATACATTGGGCGCATCAAACCCATGACTATCGTCCCAGGCTACGGAATGCAGAGATTCTCGAATGGCGGACAGACGATCCGCGCTCTCCTCGCGCTGAACGTGTTGACCGGGAACGTCGGCAAGCCGGGAGCTTGTTTCCACTACGCGAATTTGCAGAGCTATGTGTTCGACGATGTCAAAGAACCGCTCTGTTACTACCCGACGATGCAGCCGAACGGTGTGTTCAGACGTTCCGTTTCCAAAGCAAAGCTCGGTGAAGACATGCTCCGGATGAAGGACCCTGAGCTAAAAATGATCTGGGTCGAACGGGGAAATCCGATTGCACAGAATCCCGACACAAACACGACATTGAAAGCGTTCCGCAAGCTTGATTTCCGGGTTGTGGTCGAGCAATTCATGACCGACACAGCACAGGAAGCAGATATCGTCCTGCCGGCGAAGAACATGTTCGAGCAGTCGGATCTTATCGGTTCGTACTGGAATCCGTATGTCCAGCTGAAGCCAAAAATTCTCGACCCAGCCGGCGAAGTAAAGCCGGAAACGGAAATCTACTACGGGGTTGCCGTGAAACTAGGGTTCTCTTCAACGGAGATTGCGAAGTATTTGCCGGAACCGGGAGACGAGAACATCGAGGCGTTTCTCAAAGAACGGCTCAAGGCATTTCCTGACCTGAAATGGGAGGACTTGCAGGCGGGACCGGTTCTGGCTCCGGGCCTCGAGGAGATCGCGTTTGCGGATCTGAAATTCAGCACTCCGTCGGGAAAGATAGAATTGGTGTCTGAAGAGGCAAGAAAAGCATGGGGTGCAGATCCGTTGCCTGTGTACAATGAGCTTGCCGGGGGAGAGGCGACATATAAAAGCAGATTTCCGCTCGCGCTCCTTTCACCGAACACGCAGAACAGAATTCATTCTCAGTTCGGAAACCTTGATTTGATTAAGCAGTTTGCCCCGCACCCCTTCATCACGATGAATGCAGCAGACGCAATTGAGCGGAATATACAGGATGGTGAGCTGGTGAGAGTCTATAACGATCGCGGTGAAATGAGGGTCCGCGTCCGGCTTGATTTCAGCATGCGAAGAGGGTGCACTTCCTATTTCAATGGCTTGTGGCTGTCGGAAGGCGGAACGCCCAATCTCTTTTCAGAAGGGAGAGAGACGGACATGGGGCACGGGTCGGCTTTCCACGATACTTGTATCGAAATAGAAAAAGCGAAATGAGAAAAGGGTTCATCTTCAATATGAACAGGTGTGTCGGCTGTCAGGCGTGCGTCATCGCCTGTCAGATTGAGAATTACTCTGTTCAGTCTGAGCCATGGCGGAACGTCAGCACGTTTAATGCCTTCCAGCATCCTTTGCTGCCCCTTTTTCACTTCTCACTCGCCTGCAATCATTGTGAGATTCCTCTGTGTATGGAGCATTGCCCCTCGAGCGCTTACAGCAAGAACGAGTCGCTCCAGACGATTGACCACGATTCGGATCGCTGCATCGGCTGCAGGTACTGTACGTGGGCCTGCCCGTACGATGCTCCAAAGTTTATCCATGCCCGTGGCGTCGTGGAGAAGTGTACGCTGTGCAAAGAGCGGATCGAAGTAGACCTGAAGCCAAACTGCGCCAATCTCTGTCCGACGGGAGCTCTCGATTTTGGCGACATCAAAGAAGAGCCGGTAGCTCAAATACCTGGATTCGTCGACAAAGGGATCAGGCCGGGAATCAAAATCATTCCATTGAGAAAAGCCCAACCTCCGCATCCTATCACCTCGTTCCTTGAAGACAAACAAAACCGACTCTATAAACAGTTGGCGTTGCGGGACAGATCAAAGGTGAATTTGAAGCAGGAATGGCCGCTCACAGTTTTCACGATTCTGACGTCCCTTCTCTTTGGCTTGACTGCGGCATCTCTATTTAATCCAATCGCTATTGATCCCATTGCTTTCTTTGTTGCGGGAATCGTGGGGATGGCATTGAGCACTCTTCATCTCGGGAAGAAAGCAAGGGCGTGGAGAGCGATAACCAACTGGAAAACTTCCTGGTTGAGCAGAGAAGTCGGGACTTATCTCCTCTTCCTCGCGTTGTGCGGATTGAGCTTTCTCATGTATCCGGGGGAATCGATGAGAGTAGCCGCGAGCCTCGCTGGTCTCGCGACATTGATTTCAATGGATATGGTATACACCGTGGCGGAAAAGAAACCGATGCCCGGACTCACCAGCGCGAGCGTGCTCGTTACGGGACTTCTGTTCTTTTCTGCACTCTTGGGAATGATGTGGCTCTTCGTGATAGTCACCGGATGGAAATTCATCTTTTATAGTCTTGAATTTGTTCGCCCACCAACGCGAGACCTGCCGAGAGTGGTGCTTTCGGTTTTCAGGATCGTCGTCGGATTTATTTTGCCCTTCATGCTCTTGGGAAGCCCTTCCGGTCGCATTGCGGCAGGGATTCTCCTGGTCGTTGCTGAATTGATCAATCGCGCTGAGTTCTACGTTGACCTCGAGTTTCTCTCTCCGCAACGCCAGATAAACAAAGATCTCCTGGAAGAACTCGATGCGCGCTCTGTTCGAGCAGAGGAAGTCGCGAAATCCTAACAACCCTTCGGACTTTCATTGATTCGCTATTGTCATCCAGAAATCCGAAATTAGTGCAACAACAATCCGACACAAGGGGGGATCGTGCGTTTTTCATTCCTGGCAGTTCTGTTTGTATCCACCTTCATGATTCTTTCCTGCGTCGCCTCGCCTCAACGTCAAGAAATGAATGACACAATGCCTCCCGGCTCACAGCTCTCCAAGTACGGGATCGTGCTCCCGGTCGGCGCGAACGGAGCATGGGACGCGGGGATGGTCGAGTCTCCGTCGGTATGGTTTGATACGCACCGCAAGATGTACGGAATGGTCTATACCGGATACGGCAGCTCAGACTCGACAAGGCGTGGATACAAATACGTGACACGTCCTCAGGTCGGACTCGCCTGGAGTGAAGATCTTCTTCATTGGACGAAGGATGCACGCAATCCAATCTTCACCGGAAGCGGCAT
>JBEKOB010000046.1:0-31437 GCA_049522195.1 Bacteroidota bacterium | reverse complement strand
CTGGCCACATTCAGCGAGTCGACCCCTTTGTGCATCGGTATCGCCACGAGGTCGTCACAGGCAGCAAGCACCGCAGAGTTTATCCCCTCTCCTTCGCTTCCAAATACGATACAACAATCTCCGGTCATCGACGCTTGAGGAAGCGTAACTTGCTCCGCGTGCGGGTGAGCAGCAACAACACGCACAGAGTGCCTTGATTTCAATTCAAGAAGGGAATCAACGAGACTGGCAAGCTGCACCACCGGGAGATTGAAGACTGTTCCCATCGAGTTGCGCACGGCTCGGCGAAGATAGGGACTGCTCGATGTTTCACCCATCAGCACCGCATCCACGTCAAACGCTGCACAGTTTCTGACAAGCACACCGAGGTTCTCTGCATTCGTGAGCCCATCGACAGCTACAAGCAGCGCCGGGCGCCGCACGTGAACCAGAGCTTCCTGCAACGTCAGCGGCCGGGGGATTCGGGCTACAGCCATAATCCCTTGATGCAAATGAAACCCAACGATTTCCTCGACGAGATGTTTGGGCGCGACAAAGACGCGCAGCATGCCGGAGCGTCCTTCGAGAAGTGGACGGTACTCTTCGAGCCATTCCGGCGTCAGCAGTACGGTGAGGACCTCCAGGGTGCTCCCGAGCAATCTTCGCACGACCTTTTCACCTTCAGCGACAAAAATGCCATTTCGTTGGTGCTCGAGTGGACGCCTCAGGGTTCGGTACGGCTGGAGATCAATCTCGTCAAGCGAGAGAACTGGCACGATAGTCATGGAGGAATGATACTAGGAGAGTGTTTGGAAATCAACGGTTGAATGCTCCCCGGAACCGGCCAGATTCTGTTCTCCACGCCGAGATTGCCCTTAGCTGCTCATTTCGGCCTGTGTTGACATTCGGTAAAAAAGGCAGTACCATTTTCCTCCAGAGAGCCTGCTAGCGGAGAATCAAGTGCCGATAGCGATGCGCTTTAGACAGAATTTCACATGGAGAATTTTGTATGACGATTAAAGAAAAGATGCACGGGGACGTTGCCGTGCTTACATTCAAAGGCAACCTGATGGGTGAGCCGGATACCACAGAGGTTCGCGAGAAGATTTACAACCTGCTGCAGGAAGGGTTCGGCAAGATCGTGCTCGATATGGGCCAAGTGAAGTGGGTCAACAGTTCCGGGCTGGGAACCCTGATCGCCGCAATGACCTCCGTGAAGAACAAGGGGGGAGAATTACGGCTTGCGCGCGTCACAGACAAGGTGGAAAGCCTGTTCGCCATCACACAGCTTGTCAAGGTCTTCAAGACCTACGAAACAGTCGATCGCGCAGTATCCAGCTACAAGTAATCACTCTTTCCCGCCGCAGTCCCTTCCAGCAACACTGCGTGGCAGACTCAATCCTGATGAAATTCTCACAGACATCGCCGGCACTCCCGGCGATGTCTGATGTTCAAATCAAGGCCGCTCGGCCAATTCCTGCGTTGACATGCTCTGGTGCCCCTCACCGTACAGACGTGCTTTCATGGAACGGCGCACCGGGAACGACACCTTGACAACCCAGGCGAAACAGTGACTGAAAGAGAACAACGGACATGAAGACACCTCTTGTGCTTCGATATTTCATCTGGAGCATGTTCATTTTCGCAATCTCAATGGGACTTCTGAGTATTCGCGCCCTTCGCTCACTGGAATTGCGAGCAATCGATTTTAGTTTCAGAGGGCGCTATTACTTTTATCAGGAAACGAACATGGAGAAGGAGGCCGATGCCCCCGTCCAAGTCCTTCCGTTCTATGAACAGATTACGCAAGAGCTCTTCCTCGAGTCGGTCAAAGATGTCACACATCATCTGAAAGAGGCTGGGGCAAAGGTCATCATTGTCCCCCTCCCCGATTATCTGCGCCCCTCTCCGAGAAATCTAAGTGCCATTCGAGAACTTGCCCACGATAGTATTGTGATCTTCGGTGTCTCCGCGGGAACCGAGACGTACGGATTCGGTCCTGATCCCACGCCCGAAGACAAGCAGTACTGGTGGGTACACCACCCCCTGTATCATCATGTGGAGTTACCCTGGGGGGCAATGACTGAAAACACGAAGAATCTCAGCCGCCTCACGCGGTTCGTACCGACAGGAATCCGGGACTTCGATACGGGCGACCCGGTACGGGATGTTATCGTTCTTGCGTTAAAGCGCTACTTCGACATCCCCGACAATGCAGAGATCCCCGTTTCCGCCTCCCGACTGCACATCGGACCGTACGCATTCCCGATCGAACGCGACGGCCTTACCTATGCCCGATTTCGCATAACAAACAGACGTACGGTCGAGATGTATGCATCGCTCAATCCGTCGACGGATTCACTCACGTACTTCCCCGCATATGCAACGCGATCAAATGATACGGGCGCAATGCACTCCGCCTGGCAGGCACACAAAGGCAAGATTGTCATCATCGACTGGAACAGTGCAGGCAATTACCGATTTCCAACCCGCGGATGGGCATACGCGAATCTTGTGAACTCATTCTTTAATCGCTCGTTTGTGAAGGTACACAATGAGTGGAATGTACTGTTGATCACGACACTGGTCATTCTGCTCTCTGTCGTCAGTTATACTGTGCGCAACGGTCTCATGGTATTTCTTTCCCTCGTTTTAACCGTCGCCGCTGTAGCTATCAGCGCCTGGCTGTTTAACTCCCATGATGTGCTCTTCGAACCTGTCTACATCATTGTTCCAATCCTGTTGTGCGGTTCCATACTTCCAATTGTCAAAACCAGCGGAGAGAAACGCATCGCGGAAGAAAAGGCCAGGAGCCTTGAGGAAGAAAATCGCCGACTCCTCGATCTCCAGCGGTCCACCCCTCCCGGGACTCACATCTAGTCAACGGTAGGCTCCCAATGCAGATTGTCCTTTTTCCGTTCCTCGTACTCGCAGGGTCGTTCCTTCTCCTACGGAAGATTTTTCTTAAGCCGACAGAACAGCAGCCATCGAGCTTTCAACTCTTTTTGATCGGCATCGTGACGTGGGTGTTCATTCTTTCGGCTGGAGTATGGTTGTTGTTGCCGCTCTATCTCATATATGTATTGCTCGCCATGGGAGGTTACGGGGCCCTGGTGCCACTGATGTTTATTTTCATGGCGTCGGGGATCGCATATCAGACAAAGGAGACTCTTGACGGCACAACAGTTCTCCATTTTGTCCGCGAGTCCGCTTTCTTCCGTCCTATCAGGCCAGAGTACATGCACATCCAGGAAGAGTTGGATAAAAAGCAGATACGTGATGTCCACCGCGAGACATCCGACAAGCCATTTCCGACGATCGGAACAAAGAAGCGCCTCCTGACCGAAAAGGAGGTCCATCTCTACAAGCAGGAAATGACTGCCGCCAGCGCGCGTCCGGCCCGATCACGCCGATTCGATGAGGAGATTGCATCGCTCAAGTCCGGCGTGGCGACAAGTCTTGCTGATGCCTGGAAGGTCTATACATTCGATCACAAGCTGCACGATTTCTATACCGAAATGTCCCGCCTTCTGATCGATCCCAGCGCACACGCCCTGCAATTTACACTCAATATTCCCGATGCGACGGAACGCGCGCTGCGGGATCCATTGTATCTGTATCGACTCAAACAGGAGCTGTATCACCTCTTCTCCGTGCTCCAAACTGATCCATGGCTGGCATGGTACTCAGAGCACTTCGACCGCATCACCACCGTGTGCTACGGGATTGAGCCCGACAGTTTTGGTCATGCACAGCTATATCCTTTCATGAAGATCGACATTGCACGCTTAGAGCTTCAACAGCGCGAGGGGAAATTCTTCAATGCCGCGGATCTCCACAAGATCTCCACACTGACATTTAACAACGGGAAACCACTACCGGAAGAAATCCTATGAATCGTATTCTGCTTGCTATCCTGATCCTTTCAGTTTCTACGATTGTGCTCGCCCAGGAAACCCATCAGCAATATCCTGAGTACGGCGAGGTTCTCTTCACTCAACTCTCAACTGCTCCTTTTCCCCATCCGCTGCGCGCCTCGGGACACACATACGGAAACCAGCAATTCCCGGCGGATAAGCATTACAGCGACAGCAGCGTCGCTATCTTTATTCCAAAGGGGTTCCGCCAGACTGATGCCGTCGACATCATCATACATCTTCATGGATGGTGGAATAATATCGATACTGTTCTCAAACGCTACAAACTGCCGCAGCAGGTCGCCGAAAGCGGAAAGAATGTGATACTCATCGTGCCTGAAGGTCCACGCAATGCTCCCGACTCTTTCGGAGGGAAACTTGAAGACCCGGGAGGATTGAAGAGATTTGTAGACGACGTCATCGAATTTCTTTTTCAGAGAGGGAAAATCAAGACCCGCACTGCCGGCAACATTGTTCTCACCGGTCATAGCGGCGGGTACCATGGTATATCGTTTGCCCTGCTGAGAGGAGGAATACCCGAAAGGATCAGTGAGGTTTACCTGTTCGATGCGCTGTACGGTCAGACAGAAAAGTACGCGTATTGGATCGATCACTTCAAAGGAAAGATGGTCACGATTTATACGGACTCAGGTGGGACAAAGGATGAAACGGAGAGTTTGATGGAAGACCTTCGCGGTTGGGGAATTCCGTACTGCGCAAAAGAGGAGGCGGCCCTCGTGCCTGCCGATATTCAGAACAACCGGTTGCTGTTTATTCACTCGGATCTTGAGCATGATATGGTAGTACATGGACGCATGGAATTCCGCGAGTACCTGAAGGCAAGCAGCCTCGGAAATCGCTGAGCGTTGGAACGGAAAAGCCTCACGCAAAGACGCAAAGTCGCCAAGAGAAATATTTGTTTTTGCCCTCTACGGCTTGGCAGCTTTGCGTGATTGTTTTTTTGGGGGGGGGCGGGTCTTGAAGAAGAAAACTTGGGAGGGACAATTGTAGCATGCTGCAATTCAACATCTTGCTGCTGGTGAGTTTGATGCGGCGGTTGGAACGTTCCTACAAGTTATCCGCGAGAATCGTTCCTATGATGAAGATGGCTTACGCAAGGCCTGCATCGTCATCTTTAAACTGCTCGGCGGGGAACACCCTGTCACGCAAAAGCATCGACGCAATTTCAGCAGCGCACTGTATTGATTGCAGCTGTTTCAACGGATTGACATTGAGTGTGCCGTGTTGTACGTTTCTATGCGGGGATTTCAGGACCCGGCCGAATTTCCCCCTGCAGAGAGGTGGATATCATGGTGTTCATCGTAATAGCAGCATTGCTCCTGTGCGGCTGCGCCACTTTTGAACTGCCCGATGCAAGCTACTCGCTTCCCGAAGTGACATACCAGTCTCCTCTTCCCCCCTGGCCATTCCACACTGACAATGTCTCACTGAACATGACTTTCAGGATTCACGTTGCTGTTGACGGGACCGTCAACGATGCGTTCATCGAGACACCAAGCGGGAGCAAGGAATGGGATTCTCTCGCCCTGACGGAAGTGCGCAAATGGCGATATTCCCCGGCACTTATGAACGGACAGCCTGCGGCTCTCTGGCTCCGGCAGACGATCACGATGCATTTTGACAAACCCACGCTGATGATGATTGCCGAGCTCACATGTCCGGAACAGACAATGGCTGATTCACTCTATGTATTGCTTATTGCCGGTGCGTCGTTTGATTCCCTCGCACGCCAATTCTCCGTCTCCGATTCACGCAATCGCGGTGGCATTATAGGTGAGATGGATATTCATACGCTCCCATGGCGCGTTTCCAAGGAAGTGGCAGCACTCCACAAGGGCCAGATTACTAAACCGCAGAAGCTCGGGCGGCAGTATGTGATTTATAAACGGCTGCCAAACGGCGTGTAGCATCGCGGTCGAACAGAAAGAACCGCCAAGAAGACGCCAAGACAGCAATGAGGCGGTGAAAAAAAACCTCACCGTTTCTTTGCGTTCCTTGCATCCTTGGCGGTTTGTCTTTTTCAGAGCCCTCTGCAAACGTCCTGCAACTTTTCCCCCCTTCAGGTTGTTAAAAAAGAAGTTGAAGGAACTCGTTATGAAATTCTTTTTGCCATTTATTATCTGCTTCTCAGCGTTTGCCCAGGAGGGGGGAAAGGCAGTCCACATGGAAAAAGCAACATTCGGTGCCGGCTGTTTCTGGTGTGTTGAGGCGGTCTTTGAACGATTGAACGGAGTCCAATCTGTTGTCGCAGGCTATGCCGGCGGAACGAAAGCAAACCCGACCTACGAAGAAGTCTGCACGGGCGCGACAGGCCATGCCGAAGTCGCTCAGATTACTTATGACCCAACCAAGATAAGCTTTGAAAAACTACTGGAGGTGTTCTGGGAAGCACACGACCCCACGACGTTGAACCGTCAAGGAGCGGATGTCGGTACACAGTACCGATCAGTCATTTTCTGCCACGACGAAAAGCAGAAAGCAGCCGCTGAAAAGTCAAAAGCAGCAGCACAGAAGGACTTTGACCCCCCGATCGTCACGCAGATCGAGCCGCTCAAGCAGTTCTATCCTGCCGAGAACTATCACCAGGACTACTACAAGAACCACGCGAACGCGCCCTATTGCGTCTTTGTGATCAAGCCGAAGCTGAAAAAACTGAAACTTGAGTAAGGGGCTCAAGCGCCTTTTCGTTCCGTCCCGTTCCGTTTTCCTCTCGAACATTTGGGAATATTTCCTAAATTGTTCCCGTGGTTCAATCCTCCCCCATGCTTACCATCCTCGAGAAAGACCGCCAGTTCGCGAGCGAACTGCCGAAGTACACCGTCGTCTCCGCATCTGCGGGATCTGGAAAAACGCGTGCACTCAAACAGCGCGTTGTCCAGCTGCTCCTTGCCCGATCCATCCCGAACAACAGCCTGAAGAACATCCTCGCGATTACGTTTACCAACAACGCTGCGCGCGAGATGAAGCAGCGCGTCCTCGACGGTCTGAAGTCAGCTTCGCTCGGAAAGCCGGAAACACTCGAGGAGTTTCAGCAATTCCTTTCGTTGACACCGTCCGAAATTCAACTCGAGGCTGGAAAACTCGTCGAAGAGATTCTGGACAACTACTCTGACTTTCAGATCCGGACCATCGACAGCTTCCTCGCCCGTGTCTTCAAGGCTTCTGCACTCGAACTCGGTCTTTCTCCAGACCTCGAGATTGCTCTCGACAGCGATGCGATCCTTGATGAAGCATTCGGACTTTTCGCCCGTGAACTGCACGCCGGGACATCCTCTGCGCGTCTGTTTGATCAGTTGATACAGCTGCTTCTTGAAAGCCGCGGCAGCGATGATCGGTTCTTTTGGAACCCATACCGCGAGTTGGCTGATAAGGTAAAGGATCTCTACAAGAGAATTATCCTCACATCCAAGCACCTACGCCCCGAAGATCACTCGGATGAAATCCGACTGCTCGGTGAGCAATTGCCGAAGAAGGTGCTGGAACTCGACAAACTCCTCCGCCACCCGAACATTGCGAAGGCAAAACGGTTTGAAAGTTACGTCGGATACGCAAAAGCGGCTGATGTGGACAACCTGATCGGTCACAAGTTCCCTTCACCACCGATCACGAAGAAAGAGAGTGATGCCAAGCAGTATCAACGCGCACTAGGGGAATCCCAGTCGCTCTGCGAGGAAATCGAATCGCTACGGACCGCGATGATCCTGCTGAAAGCACGCCAGCATTATCAACCGTATGCGGAAGCGCACGCTCTCCTCTCGAAATCCATCGAGGCCGTCAAACACGACCGGGGACAGGTGGACATCGGGGATGTCGTCAAACGGCTTGCTGAGTATTTGAAGCCGGGCATCGTGCCGGAAGTCTATTACAGCCTCGGGGAAACCCTCTGCCACTACCTCATTGATGAATTCCAGGACACGAACCCGATTCAGTGGGAAACGCTCGAACCGCTTGTTGGCAATGCGCTCGCGACAAAGGGAAGCCTGTTTGTCGTAGGCGATACGAAGCAATCGATTTACGGATTCCGTGGCGCTGATTGGCGCATCATGAAGCGGCTGCAGCTGGAGGACGTCTTTCCTTCCGCGAAAAAGGACCTGAAGATTCTCGACACCAACTATCGAAGCTTTGAGAAAATTCTGAGCTTCAATCGCGACGTCTTCAAGACCATGGTCCCCCAACGAGTCGATGCTGAGGCCGCACGTGCAAGCGGACTTGCCACCGACGAACAGCACGTCCGCGACTCTTATATCGGCAAAGGATATGTCGAGGTCGTTTCAATTCCCGCTGAAGCGGCGGAAACCCAACCCGATAAGATCCCCCAGAAGGAGAAGGTGCTCGAAATCGTCGCCGATTGTCTCTCCCGCGGCTACCGGCGTTCTGATATCACGATCCTCTCGCCACGTAATGGCGATGTCATCGAGGTCAGCGGATGGCTCAATGAACAGGGCATTTCCTTCATTTCGCACAGCAGTCTTGACGTTCGCAGCCGCGCGGTGACTGGGGAGCTCCTCGCCCTGCTTCGCTTCCTCGATTCGCCAATTGACGATCTTTCGTTCGCAACTTTTCTGCTTGGGAATATTTTCGGGGGACTCCTGGCCCGCGACAAGAAGACGCTTTCCCGTCAGAAGCTTCTCAACCTACTGTTTGAGCACCGCCTGTCTCATCGCCACGAGCAGCCCCTGTATATCACATTCCGCAAAGCGTATCCGGATCTGTGGCGGATGTATTTTGAGGAGCTCTTCAACGTTGTTGGCTATCTGCCCGTGTACGACCTGATCTCGGAAACATTCAACACCTTCAGTATCTTCACGCTCCTACCGGACGAGGAAGCAACCCTGGCGAAGATACTTGAAGTCGTAAAGGATTTTGAGGAGAAGGGTGAGAACAGCCTCAAGGGGTTTCTCCAATTTGCAGACGACTCGTCGGAGGATGCCGATTGGAATATTGATATTCCCACTGATGTTGACGCGGTCAGAGTGATGACAATTCACAAGGCAAAAGGATTGGAATCGAGCGTCGTCATTGTACTTCTCTATGATTCCACGCCTCGCCGCGACAGTCTCTATTTCGAAGAAGCTGAGGATGAAGTGCGATTGGTCCGCCTGGCGAAAGATGTCGCAGAAGAGGTAGATGAATTGTCCGTGCTATATCGTGAAAAACAGTTGGGACAGACAGTCGATGACTTGAACAAGCTCTATGTCGCCTTTACCCGCGCCGAGGAGGAAATGTACATTGTCAGCGTACCGGCGAAGAGGTCCAAAACGCCTTCTGAATACCTGCCGGAGAGCGGCTATGGGCCGGAAGCGAAACCATCCGTGCAGCGCGTCACGCCGGAACCGGAGACCAGCGTCGAACTCTGTCACGACCTTCCCCGCACAACAGCGAGCCAGATAGAATACACCGGGATTGCTGTCGCTGAAGCCAGACGCGGTGAGTTTGTCCACGCCGTGCTGGAGCACGTTGAGTATATCGAACCCGATATCCAAGACCGCCTCACGAAAGCAATAGAACGCACACTGGCACGCGTTCCTTTCCATGCTGATCCGGCTCAACTCCGGGAAGTATTGTCGGACGTCCTCGGGCTGGAAGAATTGCGCCCCCTTTTCCTAAAAGCCACGGAGCGCAACATTTTAAATGAGCAGGAATTTGCCGGATCCGATGGAGCGCTTGTCCGGATGGATCGAGTGGTGGTTGATCCCGGAGCCGTGACTGTCATCGATTATAAGACCGGTGAAGAAAAGTCAGAATACAGTGAACAGGTGCTGAAGTACATGAAGATCCTCAGAAGTTATTATGCTGGCCGATCAGTTAGCGGCTTACTCGTGTACATCGATCAGAAATCGGTCCGGACTGTGTCGTGAGTCGTCACATCATCATATCCCCCGCGCAGAATCTCATTCACGAGGTCGCTTCACGGCTGGAGAGCAGTACGAACGATTTCAGTTCCTCGATTGTGGTGTTCCCCGGAAAGCGACCCGCTCATTTTGTGCGGAAAGCCCTGGCCGAGCGGATCGGCAAGAGCTTCATTCCTCCACGGATATTCTCAATCGATTCGTTCATCGATTATCTCGTATCGGAGAAGCTCGGACTTTCCTACAAGCCGCTCGACAACTTCGACGCTGTTGCTCTTTTGTTCGATATCCACACATCCATCGCTGAACATCTGGGGGGAGAGCATTTTGATTCTATCGATCGGTTCATCGGTTTGGGATTGAAACTGTACACGGAACTCGAGGAGCTCGTAATGGCGGATGTAAGCGTGCGGCGAGTGAGCGAGTCCCTGGAGGCTGTTCCTCTTGGGAGACTGCACGTTCTTCCGAAATATTTTGATCAGTTTTATGCCGCAGTTGAAGAGAAAGGATACATCACCCGTTCACTCAGCTACAGGAAAGCAGCCGCACAGATAGACTCTATAGATCTCTCGTCCCATCAAAACATTCTCTTCGCCGGTTTCTATGCATACACGGTGTTGGAGCAGCGCATACTGAGCAGTCTGTTGCGGCGCGACAACAGCACGTTCATCGCACAGCAGGGACCCGGCTTGCCGAAGCACGTAGAAAGCCTTGGAATCGACGTCGACAGAGTAGAATCTACCGACACCCCTCTCGCCCCGGCCTGCCACTTCTACAAAGCATCCGATACGCATGGACAGGTATTTGCGGTAAGCCAGAAGATCAAGGCAATGCTTGAGTCAGGCGCACCGATCAACGAAAAGACAGCCATCATCCTCCCTACTGCTGATGCGCTGTTCCCGGTGGTCCACCAGACGCTCCCATTGCTCCCGCAGGATCAATACAATATCGCGCTTGGCTATCCGTTGCAAAGGACGCCGCTGTTCGGGTTCCTGAGCAACCTGATGGACATCGGAGCCGGAGCTCGCAATGGCGATGTACCGGCGAGGGAGTATACAACATTCGTACTCCATCCGTACACCAAGAACATCCGTTTCGGCCAACGGTCCGACGTCACCAGGGTTCTCTTTCATGCCATAGAAACGCACCTGGCCGAGACGCAGTCGCGGATGTATGTCTCTCTCGAATCGCTCGAAAAGGACAATGTTCTCCTCGACGCTGTTTCTCGTTCACTTGCCTCCAGCGGAATTGATGTCGGCCTTGGTGAGCTTCAAAACCACCTCCGGACCATTCATGACCAGACAATCCGGAGGTTTCTCAATCTCCAATCTCTCGGCGATTTTGCGGCCAAGGCTGTCGAAATCCTTCAATACATTTATAAACAGAGCACAGCAACCCGGCACCGCTTTTTTCATCCATATGCGCAGAGGTTCATAGAATTTTTTGAATCGATTCGCTTGTCTCTCCTCGCTTCACATCGATTCAGCGATCCGGCATCGTACTTCGCGTTCATGCGAAACGCAGTTGCTGCGGAAGAAGTCCCCTTCTCCGGCACACCACTCGTCGGCCTTCAGGTGCTCGGACTTCTCGAGACACGCAATCTTTCGTTCGAGACGGTCTATCTTCTGAACGCGACGGATGACGTCATTCCCGGTGCGCGAGGCAATGATGTTCTTCTCCCTCAACCGCTCCGTGAGAAACTGGGCCTCGAGACCTATCGTCAGCGTGAGCGGCTGATCGAATATTACTTCAGCATTTTGCTCGCCGGTGCAAAGAACGTGCACTGTTTCTTCACTGAGTCCGGGAATCACGAAAAGAGCCGGTTCCTGGAGAAACTCCTCTGGGAAGAACAACGAAAGAAGCAGAGTCTGGATATCAAGGACCTGATTCATGTTATTCGGTACAACGTACAGCTGTCCACTGAGAAACCGGACGCAGTCGAAAAAACACCGGCAGTGCTTGACCACCTCAGGCAGTTTGAGTTTACCGCGACATCACTCGATACCTGGCTTACGTGCCAGCTGAAGTTCTACTATGCACACGTCTTGAAGTTATCTGAGAAGGACGAGGTCGCAGACGATATCGATCAGCTCGAAGTCGGAAGCCTTGTGCACAAGGTGTTGACAGCGTTCTTCAAAAAGACCGTGGGACAGACACTCAGTGCGACCGATCTTGACCTCAGCCGGCTTCGTCAGGTGATCGACACACTCTATGCAGAGAAATATGGGACCGATCTCGTCGGCGCATCGTATCTCGTGAAACAACAGCTCGTACGGCAACTTGAGGCCTTCATCAGCGGATATCAATTGCCCAAGATTAGGCAGGAAGCTATCAGGCTTGTGGGACTGGAAGAAGCCGTCACGGTCAACGCCGACGGGTTCAACTTCACGGGGCGCATTGACCGCATCGAGCAGAGAGGTGTTCAACACGTCATTCTTGATTACAAGACGGGCCGCGATGATTCACATGTCAGGATCAACATAGAGAAGCTGACTGCAGATGACCCGTCCACATGGCGAGCGGCAATTGGATCGTTCCAGCTTCCGATGTATATGCTGTTGTACTCAGTAGCAAAAGCTGTCCCGATCACATCGATCCTGCCTGCCTATTTATTCCTCGGGCGCAATGAAATCACTCCCGACATTGAAACAGGCATAGGTGGAAAGAACCACACGGCGGTGGAAGTGTACGAACATGTGCGGCCGGTCTTATTCGGCGCCATCAACGAAATTCTCGATCCCGCGAAGCGGTTTGAACCAACCGAAGAGCTACACAAAACCTGTCCTCAATGCCCTTACCGAGCCATCTGCGGCACATCCTGGGTGGTCGGATAGACAAGGTGGCCATCATGGTCCTACTTCCGGAGGCTGCATGTTCAGATTGAAACAAAGTCAGGTTTGTTTGTTTCTCACCATCGTCCTGGCTGCGGTTGCCGTGTCACAGGATAAATTTACACTGACGACCGAAAGGTTTCCCTTTCAAAATCCTGCCCTGACCGTCGATGAACGCGTCAACGATCTCGTTTCGAAAATGACACTCGATGAGAAGGTGAAGCAAATGCTTTACGCTGCTCCCGCAATCCCCCGGCTCGGAGTTCCCGAATACACCTGGTGGGGCGAAGCACTTCATGGTGTCGCCCGCGCCGGCAAAGCAACTGTTTTTCCCCAGTCCATCGGTCTTGCCGCAACGTGGGATACAGATATGATGCTTCGCGTTGCAACGGTGATCTCCGACGAGGCTCGCGCCAAACACCACGATGCGTTAAGAAAAGGGAGACGCGGCCTCTATGAAGGACTGAGCTTCTGGTCCCCGAACATCAATATTTTCCGTGATCCCCGCTGGGGCCGCGGCATGGAGACCTATGGCGAGGATCCATATCTCACCGCACGGCTCGGGGTCCAATTCGTCAAAGGCATGCAGGGGGATGATCCGAAGTATTTCAAGACGATATCGACCCCCAAGCATTTTGCGGTGCACAGCGGACCGGAGCCAGACCGGCACGTTTTCGATGCTGTGGTGGACGAGCGCGACTTGCGCGAGACTTATCTTCCGGCCTTCCGGGCGACGGTCGTCGAAGCCAATGCACAATCGGTAATGTGTGCCTACAATCGTTTTCGTGGAGAGCCGTGCTGCGGGAGCAGCGAGTTGCTGCAGAAAATCCTGCGAGACGAGTGGGGCTTCAGCGGCTACGTTGTCTCCGACTGCTGGGCAATCATGGATTTCTACACAACGCACAATGTGGACAAAACGGCTCCCCAGGCTGCGGCCAGGGCCTTGATCGCCGGGACAGACCTCAACTGCGGAGTTACGTACGACAGTCTCGGCGTCGCAGTAAGACAGGGATTGGTGAGCGAACAGCTGGTTGACGTCGCGGTGAAGCGGCTCTTTCGGGCACGGTTCCGGCTTGGGATGTTTGATCCTCCGGGATTCGTACCATATGCAAACATACCGATCAGCAACAACGATTCCAGGCAACATCAGAAGCTTGCCGTTGAAGCCGCTCGGAAGTCGATTGTGCTCCTGAAGAATGATGGAAATCTCCTCCCGTTAGGAAAAAACGTAAAAACCATTGCCGTCATCGGTCCTAATGCGGACGACGTGGATTTGTTGCTCGGCAACTACAATGGTCTGCCTTCAAACCCCGTCACTCCTCTGGCAGGGATACGACAAGGGGCTCCCAGGGGCACGAAGGTTCTCTACGCGCGCGGCTGCGATGTTGCTGGGAACGTTCTGTCGTTCGAACTTGTACCTTCAGGCCTCCTCTTCACTGAGCACAATGGCAGCCGGAAGCCCGGATTAACCGGCGAGTACTTCAACAATAATAGTTTCGATGGGAAGCCGTTCATGAGCCGTGTGGATCCGTCGATCAACTTTACTTGGTGGGAAGATCCGCCAGCGCCCGGTATGAGAGTTGACAGCTTCAGCATTCGCTGGAAGGGAGTTTTCGTTCCTCCGGTAGATGGACGGTATGCACTCGGGGTGCGGGCGTTCGGAGGTGCGCGATTGTGGATCGCTGATTCAATGTTATTCGATGCTTCTGATCAACACTCAGTGATGACGCAATCGAACAATATGACACTGAAGGCCGGGGTCGCATACGCAGTGTGCGTTGAGTACTGGGACCGTCGGGCTGACGCAAGCGTTCAGCTTGTCTGGTCGCCGCCATCGCCGAAACTTCGGGAAGAAGCCCTCTCTGCCGCGAAGTCAGCGGACGTTGTGGTGATGATGATGGGATTGTCGCCGCGACTGGAAGGAGAGGAAATGACTGTGGATGTACCGGGTTTCAAAGGCGGTGATAGAGTCGACCTCGGTCTGCCGCGTGTCCAGGAGGAATTGATTCAGGCGGTCGCTGCCGTTGGAAAGCCTGTTGTTCTTGTTCTTCTGAGCGGTAGTGCGGTTGCCGTGAACTGGGAAGCCCAACATGTTCCCGCGATCCTCGAAACATGGTATCCGGGCCAGGCGGCCGGGACAGCTCTGGCAGATGTTCTTTTCGGCACTTACAATCCCGCCGGTCGCCTGCCGGTCACTTTTTACAAGTCTGCCGATCAGATTCCCCCGTTTCCCAACTACAATATGGAAGGAAAAACCTATCGCTATTTCCGGGGAGAGCCCCTCTTCCCGTTTGGACATGGGCTCAGCTACACAACGTTTGTATACAGCAATTTGAAGATTCCCTCGTCAGTGCATACCGGGGAGAATGTTTCTGTTTCGGTGGACGTCAAGAACTCCGGCAGCAGGAGTGGTGAAGAGGTAGTTCAGCTTTATGTGACGGAACTTGAAGCGTCGGCACCGGTTCCGATACGATCACTGCAGGCATTCCGACGGGTAAAGCTCAAAGCCGGCGAGACGAAGGCTGTTTCGTTTACGCTCACCCCGCGACAGCTTTCGTTGATTGACGTCGAGTTGAAGCGTGTGGTTGAGCCCGGAAGCGTCGAGGTCAGCATTGGCGGAAAACAACCTGGCTTCAAAGGAATCGCAGACTCGCCCACATCTGGCGTTGTCACCGGCCGCTTCAAGGTTGTAGGATCAAAAGTTCAGATCAGCGAAAAAGAGAATTGATATAGTATATAGAAAGGAAAAACGATGATTGGAATGATGAAGGTGTGGATTGCTGATATCGACATTCCGTGGAAGGACATCCTATCGGCTATTCTTACGTTCCTCTATTCGATTGCCCATTATGTTGGTATGCTGGTAGTGTATCTCCTGGGGCGCGTATTGCCGACTGCAAAGGTGCCAGTTGATTTGATTGATCCAATCGGTTACCTGGCTCTTCTTACGGCGTTTCTCATTCTTGTCCAGGTCGCAAGGAAGCTTGCGTGGATCCTTGTGCTCATCGGCTGGATTCTGATCCTTGTCAGGATCTTCATCGGCTTGTTTGGCTTCTAGATCGTCTGGTTGAAAAAGTCTCACGCAAAGCCCATGCGGATGGTGAGATTGCATCAAATTCTTGGTTGCGTTTTGCATCTTTGCGTGACATTTTAATCTTCTGCCGCACCTCTGGCGGTAAACTGATTATCTCACTGCCTTCTTCAAGAACCCTTCGATCGTACTGAAAAACCTTCTCGGCGCCTCGACAAACGGAAAGTGACCGCAGCTATCCAGCACAACGAGCGTTGAGCCAGCGATGGATTGATGCAATCGATCGTTTGCTTCAGGCGCGACCATATCATACGTCGAGCCGATGATCAACGTTGGACAGTGAACGACGCTGAGCTTTCGGAACACATCGTAGTTCAGCAATGTCGTGTCTTTGTTCAGGTATTGCATCAACCGGCTTTTGGTCGTGAAGCTTGTATCGAGCGAAAGTGTCAGGCTGTCAGCGTACATTCGATTGTAAAATGTGCTCCGGAACAGAATTTTGAAGAACTCCGACATGGCTTTTGGCGATCGCTTCCGGAAACCTTCCGTCTGCACCAGGTTCGCTTGTGCGACACTGTCTTCAGGCAATGTCCGCCGTGCCATCAGTACGAAAGAGGCATTACGCCACCCGGAGCTCGCTGGCGTGCTGTTGACAAGCACAAGCGAGTTGAGATTGTTTGGGTATTTGACGGCATAAAACATGGCCACAAGACCGCCCCACGAGTGACCGAACAGGTTCATCTTCTTGAGCTTGAATGCCTTTCTGATTCCCTCCACATCTTCAACGAAGTTGTTCATGGTGATCGCAGTGGTATCGACCACGTTTGATGATTTCCCGCTTGCACGTTGATCGAAGAAGATGAGTTTGTAGTGCCTGGCCAGTTCTTCCATTTGGGGCAGGAAATAGCTGTGATCGAGCCCAGGGCCGCCATGAAGAATGACAATTGGCATTCCTTCGCCCATGGTTTTGTAATACAGCTGCGTGCCATTGATATCCTTCATCCCTTCTTCAATTTTCAGCTTCTTCGCTTTTTCTCCGGCGGTTGCTGCCAATCCACCAATAATCAAGAGGATAAGGATGGGCCTGAGGAAACGGGGTATTCGGACTTGACGTGCGGATTTCATTGATGTTCCTTCGAGCATTTCATTTTCTTATGTCGACACTGAACAGACGTTTTTGAATAGATGGTATACTGACAAGATTGATGGTACGAGATTTTCACAAAATTAGTAAATGCGTGACTATCCGCGGTTTCTTCTGCGTAATCCGGGGTTAGAAATCTCTCAAAACATCAAAAAAATCCCCCGACATTGCCGGGGGATAATTGTCGAGCGTTCCTGCTTCTTCCCCAGCTATCATGAGACCGGTGGGGAAATTTGCTTGCTACGATATCGAAGAGAGTGATATCTCCCTGTCATAGATCCAGCTGAACTTCTCCGCTCCCGAGATCTTCACCCGATCTGCCAACTTTTGATACCTTTCTGCGAGGCCGCACAGATAATCCTGTGCCTTCGCCGACGCATCCGAGAGCCCGTTCAGTCCATTAATCTTCCACTCATCGACCAGTGTGTTGATAATCTCGGCATAGTCCTTCGCCGTGTACACCCCGGCTTTCTGTGCCACGAGGGAAAATTTCGTGTACAGATCGTCATCTTTTCCGTCGTGCATCAGTATTGCGGGCATCGCTATCTTCGCCTTCATCATCTTTGCAAAGGCCAGGACTGCTCCAGCCGGATCGAGCTCAAAGACCTTTGCCATGAAGAGCTTGTACGCTTTTTCATGACGGGCTTCATCTCCTGCGATCATACCACAAATCTTGTGCAGCCGATCTTCACCCGCGCGCATCGCCAGTGTCCCTACGTTACGATGCGAAATCTTTGTCGCACGCTCCTGAAACGACGTATAGACGAATCCCAGGTATGGGTCATCACCAGTTCGCGGGTCGAAGCCGTTGTTAATAAGGTGGTGGATCGTTGTCTCCACTGCTCGCATGTCAACCCGGCCTGTGAGATACAGATACTTGTTCAACAGGTCGCCGTGGCGGTTTTCTTCCGATGTCCAGCCGCGGCTCCACCGCGCCCAGGGTGATCCACTGGCCCCCGTCTGGTCTGTAATACCCTGGAGCCGGTTCAACCATGTCTGGTATGTGGGAAGTGCTTCTTCGGTGATCATATCCCCGACGAGTATCACAAGCACGTCGTCCGGCAGATCCTTTGCCCGGTTACGGAATTCTGCAACCTGGTCTTTCCAGTTATCCTTTGTAAGATCCGGAAGAAAATCCGATGGCTGCCAGCTTTCGTTGACGGGTTTCAATAAAGTGCTGAGGTTCTCCTCAACGAAACCTTCCATGTTCTTAATAACCTCAAGCCGTGACGACGTCACTTTAAGTTCATTGTTTTCCATCACACAATCCTCCCTTTGCTGTAACTACTGTGATACCCGATCATCGTCATCGAATCCTGCTAGTGCATGCTTACGACATCTGCCGGCGAGAACTTAACAAGTTTGACCGCCTTTGCCTTGTGGCGCTGCATTGACGGGACAACCATAAGGGCCTGCTGCATATTCTCGGCTTCGAGCACAACCCAGCCGGTGTGGTCACCATCCATGCAACCCCAATCAAAATGAGTAATGTATCCGGTGGCATTCACTTCCTTCAGCGCCTGTTTACAATCACCGGCGGTATGGGGAGAAATTATAAGAAATCTGTCCACGCTTTCCTCCGATCGTTATTGATGATATGGAGTGATGAGATGAGACAACGCTGAAGCGGACCTCACGAACCGACGATTGTGAACATCTCGCGGCGCCCCGATTCGACGAGCGGTATGAAGCGTTGATACCAATCCGAGAATTCTTTGGAGCCCATGATTTCCTTCTGCTGTTTTTCCAGATCGGTGAGACTCCCGTATGTGATTTCCATAACGAGCGTGTAAAATGGTCCGGTGAGATCAGTCAGAAAGCGCGTGGGCGCGCCACCATGCTTCTTAATGAGCCCTTCATTTTCCTTTATTAGCGCCGCAGCTTCCTTGGCTTTTCCGAACCTGAGTTGAAACACATTTCGGACGAGTATCATTGTTGGCTCCTTTGAGCAAGTGATTGAACAGATGGATTGAAGAGTCCTCCCCAGGATACATTCATTCAACACCTTTTCGGGAGAGATAGTTCAGCCATTATCCCTGTCAAAGAATGAAGACTTTGCTTCGAAAGAGAAGAACTGCCCCTGTTTTCAGGGCCTTTGCGAGGCGTTTGAATTGGGTTATGTTCAGCGAAGACGATTTTGGCATTGAAGTAAACCTGCTGATCATTCCGCCTTCTTCGCGCCCGCGTACGTTGCATGGCACTTTGATGATGACGATCGAGCAAAGAGATGAATTGCCGTCAGAGATTTCAGCGTTTTGCGGTCAGGTAGAGAGATAATCCGCACGCGAGATGGGATTCCTTAATCTCCCGGACGAAGCTACTACACGAAAACGTACTGGGCCAGCTTATCGACACATTGTCACTCCAATAGGGCAATGACATTCTTCAGGTCTGTCCTCTGGGAGTCATATCGTGAGATTTCGATTGTCACTCAATCTTCACTTACGTACATGCTCAGCGATGTCCTGCGAACTTTCAGTATCATCGATGTGTTGGAGACAGTATCAGGGAGATCTTGTCGCTTCAACGCAAGTCCGATGCAGATCGGATGGACGGGGAGAGGAGGATAAAGTGAATACTCATGAATTCAACCGCGTGAAGTATTCGCTCTTGAGAGAGCTTGACATTCGGTTTCAGCGTTCATACCACGAGCGACTCAGCGAAATCATCAACGACCTGCGCATGCATCACACCGAAATCAGACCTGATGCCAATGCGGATGATTTGATTTCCTTTATCGACAGAAGCAGACTTCTGTATTTCGTTTCTGATCCGTCGATGAAAGAACTCCGGGCGACTTTCGATCGCTTGCGCAAAGGGACATTCGGGATTTGTGAAGCATGTGGAGGAACGATCACAAGCGAGCTTCTGGAGAAAATGCCGACGATGACTCTTTGCGCGCCGTGCTACGATCGGGCTCTTTCGGGATTGCGATAAGACCCGGGAGAATTTACACATTCGAGCCGCGAGGAGGCAGGTAGCTGATCAGAACCTGAATCCAGCGCCAAGCGAACTGGCCAGCTGGGAATAGTTCCCCGCCGTCAGACCCACGTTTAAAAACCACCGGTCTCCTATGGCTATGTCTGATCTCACGGCATAGACGGTCCCGTCGTATACGCCACCATCGATACCCAGGCAGAGCGTTGAGCTGCGTTGGTCGAGAGAAAATCCGAATCCCATATCTACCAATCCTCCCCGCGATAGTAGCGGCACGTTATCGAAAACTCCCAGGGCTTCATTAGTTCGAACACTTTTGTATCTTTGGGGAAGAAGGGCATGCAGCCATTAGCGGTCAGCAATCAACGGCCTCTTCGACATCTTGGGAGTATTCCTGAGACGGTTCATAAGTCCATGGCCCCAACCCTTAGGTCGGGGAGAGAATATTCCTAAAACCACCTGCAGGGTATAAACCCATTTCCTGAAAAGCGGCCCAGTAACCAGAGGCCATGAAGCATAAGGATGAGTTGGAGATGAACACGGTCAACATTGCCGACAAGCTGAATCAGATTTCCGAACATTGGCGGCCAAAGGTCGTTGGGGAGCTTAACGGGCAGGAGGTGAAGCTGGTCAAGTTCCAGGGGGAGTTTGTCTGGCATCATCACGATCTTGAAGATGAGTTGTTCCTGGGTATCCATGGAAGTTTTCGTATCGAATTTCGCGATCATGTTGTCACGGTTGGGCCAGGGGAATTCATCATTGTTCCCCATGGCGTTGAGCACCGGACCGTGGCAACGGAGGAAGTGCACGTGCTGATCTTTGAGCCGGCGGCCATGCGCAACACAGGGAATGTCCTTGATCCAAAGCTCACAGCGCCAATGGGCGATAAGCTATAGGAAAGCAGCGTTCAGCAATCAGGTGCCTGCCCCGAGCGAAGCTTGCCCTGAGATCTTCGAAGGGGTCAAGGGGTCAGCGCTCAGTTTGTTCCATACATTATTCAAGCCATTCGCAAGGACGAGTTGTCATGTCAAAAATCTATTACGTCGGTGATTGGGCCGTCATGTGCGGACCGGTGTTTGCGGAAACACCGTTCAACTACGCCTACAAAGGACTCGAGATGTACAACTACGGAACATGGCTGAAGGAAGCGCTCGAGTCTTCCGGTGAACATCAGGTGACTTCGGTGCCGACCTGGGATTTCTACAAACTTGGTCCCGGGGAATACGAGAATATTCTTCACGAGTACGACGTCCTCATCTTCAGCGACGTCGAAGCAAAGAATTTTCAACTGGCACCAAGTTTCTTCGATCGCAAGAAATTCGGAACGGAGGTGCTGGTCTTCCCCGACAGGATTCGCTTAACCGTGGATGCTATCAAAAACGGAAAAGGGGCGATGTTTCTCGGCGGATGGCTCTCGTTCACCGGCGAGATGGGTAAAGGAGGATGGAACAGAACCGGCTTGAAGGAAGTACTCCCCGTTCAATGCTTTGACTACGAAGACCTTGTTGAGAGTACAGAGGGATTTACTCCACAAGCCGACGCGAAGAGCAAGAAGAAGTTGGGGACAATCAAGCTCGATACGTTTCCTCCTATTTTGGGATACAACAAGACCATCGCGCGAAGAGGAAGCGATGTCTTGCTCACGGTCAAACAAACTGGCGATCCCCTGCTTGTTCACAGGAAATTCGGAAAGGGAAAGGTGCTCGCCTACATGTCCGATCCGGCTCCACACTGGGGATGCAACTTCGTATTCTGGAAGCACTACAAAGAGTTCTGGCTGGAGTGTCTGAAGCTGGTGGTGTGAGTTGCACTGCACCTCTTGATTCGATATTCGGTGTTCGATATTGGATGTTGTCATGAACATCCAGATTCATTTCCCTTGGATCTTACTCCGTAGTATTCGAGATACCTCTATGAAATCAACTCCTCGATTATCCCTTCTGATTCTCACTTCGCTCTTTTTGCTCACGAGTTCCTACGGTCAACTCAAAGAATCCATCGAGCGCAATGCTCTCCTTCTCCGAATGCTCGACGGATGTCTCGAGGGATACGACGGTGCAATCAGCGGCGGCGTCATTAGCTATCCGCGCCTCAGGGAGGACCGGCCCGATGCGCTGATCACGAGAGCCACAACAGGCACGATGGCTATCGAGTGGAAATCCGCCAGCGTCCCGTTCCAGCTCAGCGGCAAAGAGGTCACATTCGTCGTCAGCGCTGGAATATTGACCCGTCCGGGAATCGCGCTGAAGTTTGAACTCTCTATAAACAATGTGCCGCGCGTTACATTTTCTTCGACCGATACCTTATCATGGCAGGCCGGTGAACCCGGCGGCGTGCGTTTAAGGTTTGATGGTGCCATGCGCGATCAGCACACCGATGCGTTCGGATATCTGCGCATTCATGTCCCCGCTAACCTGATTGCCCCAGGCGAACCAGTCCGGTTCAAAATAGTCGGCGAAAACGCCGGCTCCAGCGGATGGTTCATGGTCTTTAAAGACGGCGAGGTTCTTTCCTACCTGAAGAACCGTGTTGCCTGCGAAGCGTTTTGCGATCTTTCCATCGAGCCAGCTGGAAAGCGATATGCCGCTTCTCTCATCGTTCCCACCACCTGGATGGACAATCGCATGAGCTACAGCATCGGCGAATCCGACTCACGACCGGTCGTGCTCACGCGCCAGAACGACACAATCCCGCCAACATTCAGTTTCGAAGCAAAGAAAACGGATAGATTCCGATTGTTTCTCGATAGAGAACTTATTATAGACATCGAGGGTCTGTTCCACGATGTAAATGAAACCAGGGTTTTCTCTGAGAAACTCGTTTCGCTTAGAAGCCGAACGACGCCCACCGGCGGGTGGGGGCTCGAGTACCAGTCCATGTATGCTCCGCAGGTCGGCAAATCTCTCGTTGAGCTCTCCGACAGCACAAAAGGACGCGGTGAGGTGCACTTCATTATCTCCACTCACCAGGACATTGCATGGATGGACTCTCCCGAACAATGCATCAAAGATAGGGACGAAAAAATCCTCACGCCGACACTTGCAATCATGAAAGAGGATTCGAATTATCACTTCGACCTCGAAGACGTTCTCTTTCTCCGTGAGTACCTCGAGCGCCATCCCGAGAGAAAGGATGATCTCCGAAAATTCATGCTTGACGGTCAGCTGGGCATTGGCGCTGCATACAACCAGCCGTACGAGGATTTGAGTTCCGGTGAAATGCTTATCCGCGAGTTCTATGCCGGACGAAAATGGCTCAGGAGAAATTTCCCGGGGTGCGACACGCGTATCTATTGGAACACCGATGTCCCGGGCCGTACTGCCCAGATGCCCCAGATTATGCATAAGGCGGGCGTACAGTATTTGTTCATCAGCCGGTTTGAGAAAGGGCTTTACGACTGGCTGAGTCCTGATGGTTCCAGTGTTCTCACGCTAAGCCCGGGTCACTATGGCGATTTTGCTGAACGCGTCGGGAGGAAGGGATTCCCCGAGATTACGGGATACATCGCTTCGTTCGCAAGTGACTGGAGCAGCGTCATCAAGAACGGTAGCAGAAATATTCCAATCGTTTCGATGAGCGACATGAGCACTCCGGTCAGGTACGACGACGTGATAAACAAATGGAATGGAGCGAGATCAATAGTCGCTCAGAACGGAAGCTCACAGCCTCTCACGATTCCTTTCATGCATTATTCATCAGCTCAGCAGTTTTTTGATTCCGTCACGGCGGAGCACCTCCAGCTCCCTTCCGTACAGGGAGAACGACCAAACATCTGGCTCTATATTCATGGACCGACACACCACTGGGCGATTTCGGCCAAACGCGAAGCCGACGTGTATCTCCCTGCAGCGGAGACTTTCTCAACGATCAATGCGCTGCTCGACAAATCGTTCTCCCAATACCCGCAGCGGGAGCTGACCGCGGCCTGGGAAGCGCAGCTGTATCCGGACCATGGTTGGGGAGGCAAGAACGGTGAAATCACTGACAGTACATTCCGGGCGAAGTTTGAATATGCCCGCGATGTCTCGAAAAGAGTATACTCCAGAGCGACAAGCGCAATCGCCGCGCGGGTCAGGACAACGAAGAACAAAGGCATTCCTCTTGTTGTCTTCAACAATCTTTCCTGGAAGAGAACTGGTCCCGTTCAATCGACCGCGACATTCCCACAAGGATCCTTTCAGCGTGGATTCACACTGAACGATGCGGCGGGCAGACCGCTCCCCTGCCAGATCTTGTCTCTTACGAACTACCCGGACGGGAGCATCGAATCTGCGGGGATTGTGTTCATCGCGGAAGATGTTCCCCCGGTCGGTTATCTGACATACTACATCCGACACTCGCCGAACCTCGTCAGACCGGACACGAGCTCTTCCATACAAAGCGACTTGCTCAACAAATACTATAAAATCCATCTCGTACCGGGAGGAATCCGGCAGATCGTGGATGTGGAGCTGCGACAGGACCTGTTGAGCACGGACAAATTCCTCGGGGGTGAGCTCTTCACGATGCAATCAGTAGGAGAGGATGCTGGAGAGTGGTACGAGCCTCAGCAGCCATCAATGGAGGGATTCGACAAGCTGAGCAACTACAGGCCGGTCTGGCAGCTCGTGGAATCCGGACCAGTGAGACAGGTCGTCGAGACACGGCAGGATATCGGGCACACAACGGTGGTTCAGCGGGTGATCCTTTATAATATTCTGAAGCAGATCGATTTTGAAACATCGCTCCTCAAATGGGACGGGACAAAATACCGCGAGTTCCGCCTGGCATTTCCAATGAAGATGCAGAACGGGCAGGTTGCCTATGAGGTTCCGTTTGGAACGGTTGAGGTGGGGAAGGATGAAATGAAAGGAGCGGCGGGAGAGCGATACCAAACCGCCGCAGCGTCCATCCGGCCGAGGTCTATTCAGAACTGGATCGCCGTCTCGGGGGACGACGTTGGTGTGACCATTGGCTCGAGCGTGGCTGTCTGGGATTACCGTGATCCCACCGACCAGCCCATCAATTCCCCGATGCTGCAACCGGTGCTCTTGGCCTCACGCAGGAGCTGTCACGGTCTCGGCCCCTGGTATCTGCAGGAAGCGGATCATTTTTATCGGTTCTCCCTGACATCATATCGGCCTGGATGGAGAAATGGGAGGCGTTTTGGCGTTGCGGCGAACAATCCCTTGACGGTCGTGTTCAATCCAGCTCCTTCAGCGAAGCCAATTCTTCCCGAACAAAGAAGTTTCTTTTCAATCAGTTCGGAGAATGCGGTGTTGAGCACGATGAAAAAATGTGAAGATGACGACAATGTGGTTTTTCGGTTGTATGAAGATGCCGGCAAGAATGGTTCGGTTCGATTGCGGTTCCCTGCTCTCATGCAACGTGCACAGAGCACCAACATCATCGAGGAAGAAGGGATACCGGCGTGGTTCAAACTCGACGAGCTCCTGTTCCCGCTCATGCATTGGTCGATACTGACGTTTAAGGTCACGCCAAAGTTGGATTAATAGGGTTTTGAGTTCAAAGTTTGAAGTTTCAAGTTTGGAGTTTGCGAACGCCACGGATAATGAGCGGGTTTTTCGTATGAAGAAAACCAGGGAGATCCCTAAAGATATTCCGATGTTCTGCGACTTCAGCTGCAAGTATGCATCGTTTAGCAAGCAGGATGTTTCCGGTGCCTGCCGGCGCGAGCAGGCGGTGTATTGCACAATCCTGAAGAAGTTTAACAACAAGAACAATAAGTGCTTGGTGCCGAAGTCCTAGCGGCTGATGAGAAAAGATGTTCAACTCTGCGCTAAAAGAAAAAATTGTCCATTCAGGTAGTGTGACGCTACCTGTTTGAGCGGGGGAGCGTCAGTTACTTTCTCTTTGAAGAGAAAGTGACCAAAGAGAATTTCCGAAATCATGACGCCCGTGGTGATACGGCCACCCGCCTGCCGAAATTTCGGTGCAAGAAGTTGTTTTCAGATAATTGAGCTCTCAGGAATTTGCACCGAAATTAAACGCTCTGATGATTCCGCCCCACACACCTGCCGATGATTTCGGTAGCTTGGGGTTTAGGATATCGTCTGCAAAACGCTATGCCCGAGGCCTCGGAAATCGATGGCGGTGTGGGATGGGCGGCTTAAACCGTGCGTTCCGATTTCGACCCAATCGCACTTCCCCCGAGGGTCAACAATCCCTCGATGGGTCGAAATCGTCGGCCCGTGTGGTGGGCAGCTCTCCACGGGGAGTTCGATTTCCATGCCCTTTTTCTTTTTGCCCATTTTCTTTTTGGGCAAGCAAAAAGAAAATGGGCCACCTACCGCGGTGTCCGCTAAACACCACGGAGAAGCACATCCATTTGATTTGACAATCTCAAGGTTAGCCCTCACTATTGATCCTCCTTCGACACCAAATCGAGGTGCACTATGACTCCCCCCATCTCATCCACCACTCGCAGTTTGTCCTTGGCCATGCTCCTTGTAGTCTCCGCGGCCGTTGCTGGAAACTCCACCAAATCATGGCCCATCATCAAACACTATAACCAGAAACACCTGAGCCAGATCGCTCTGCCCATTGGAGGAATCGGAACGGGGACAATCTCTCTCGGCGGCAGAGGAGATTGGAAGGACTGGGAAATCGTCAATCGCCCGGCAAAAGGATTCAACCCTGGTTCTCCGTTCTTCGCCATCCGCACAAAATCTTCAAATGGCCGTGCAAGGGTGCGGGCGTTGCAGGGACCAGTCGACGAACATCTCTACTCCGGTGCTTTCGGGGTCAAGGACGCGACGAACCCTGCTCTCCCCTGTTTCAGAAATTGCAGCTTCGATGCCAGCTATCCGTTCGGGATCGTCAATCTCGCCGACCATGACATGCCGGTGAAAGTCAGGATCAAAGCTTTCAATCCGCTGGTACCGACAGATCCAGATGCAAGCGGAATTCCAATCGTCGCGGTTACCTACGAAGTCACAAATCTGGCCGCGTCCGATCTCGATGTTTCTGTGTGTGGAACCATGGAGAATTTTATCGGGAACGACGGTGTCAAGAACGTCTCTTCGAAGAACCGGAACGAGTACAGGAAAGGAAATGGATTCCAGGGAATTTTCATGTCGTCCGACAGTGTGAAACCGGATGACGAGCGATGGGGAACCATGGCCCTGACGACAACAGCGAGCAGCGGCGTAACCTATCGCACCGCCTGGCTGAACGCCGGGTGGGGTACCTCCATACTTGATTTCTGGGATGATTTCAGCAATGACGGACTTCTTGAGAACAGACCTCCGGGCGCGAACACGCCGAAAGCTTCCCTGGCGATAGAGGAAAAGATACCCGCACGGGCAACAAAGGAGTTCACCTTCTTCATCACATGGCACTTCCCGAACCGCTACGCATGGTCGCCGACACGAATCAGCAACTATTATACAGCTCAGTACAAAGACGCATGGAACGTCATCGAGAAGACGCTGCCGGATCTCGGTCGGCTGGAAGATGAGACGATACAGTTCGTAACATCTCTTGCGAAAAGCGATTTGCCATCGGTCGTAAAGGAGTCAGCGCTATTCAACCTTAGCACGCTGAGGACTCAAACATGCTTCAGGAGCGAAGATGGCAGATTCTTTGCCTGGGAAGGATGCGGCGACAAGGATGGATGCTGCTTCGGCACCTGCACGCACGTGTGGAACTATGAACAGGCCGTTGCATTTCTTTTCGGATCGATTGCGAAGTCGATGCGGGGTACCGAGTTCGGTAAAGAGACGGACGACGCCGGACTGATGAGCTTCCGCGTAAAGCTTCCAGTTGACAGCGGACAGTGGGGTAAAGCTGCTGCGGACGGACAGATGGGCTGCATCATGAAAATCTATCGCGACTGGCAGCTTTCAGGAGACAACGCGATGCTGACAGCGCTCTGGCTAAATGTGAAGAAAGCACTGGAATTCTGCTGGATTAAGGGGGGATGGGATGCAAACAAGGATGGCGTGATGGAGGGATGCCAGCACAATACTATGGATGTTGAATATTACGGTCCGAATCCCCAGATGGGAATCTGGTATCTCGGCGCACTTAAGTCCGCCGAACAGATGGCGCTTTTTATGCACGACAAGGAGTTTGCATCAACCTGCCACACTCTCTTCGAGCACGGCAGCCGCTGGATCGATAGCGCTCTCTTCAACGGCGAGTACTACACTCACAAGATCATGCCCCCGGGTGACAAATCCAATATCGCTCCGGCTCTGCTCGTTGGAATGGGTTCAAGCGATTATACGAATCCCGACTATCAGCTTGGCAACGCCTGTCTCGTCGATCAGCTCATCGGACAAATGATGGCCCACGTATGCGGACTCGGATATCTGACAGATCCAAAACATGTGCAGACGACGCTCGCCAGCATCATGAAATACAATTACAGGAAATCGCTAAACGATCATTTCAATTGTCTGCGCACATTCGCGCTCGGGGACGAAGCTGCCCTCCTGATGGCAAGTTATCCGAAAGACCGTCCGAAGAATCCGTTCCCCTATTTTACGGAAGTGATGACAGGATTTGAATACACCGCCGCGATTGGAATGCTCTACGATGGTCAGGGCAAGAACGGACTGACCTGCATCACGAACTTGCGCAATCGCTACGACGGCATGAAGCGGAATCCGTACGACGAAGCCGAGTGCGGTCATCACTACGGGCGGGCGATGATCAGTTGGGGGGAGATACTGGCGCTGACGGGCTTTCACTATTCCGCAATCAACCAGGAAATTTCATTTGCGGCGAAGGATGGAAGCTCTTTGTGGTCGAATGGATATGCGTACGGGATGGTTTCCGTGAAACAGGCGGGCGCGAAGAAGTCTGTCACGCTCTCGGTTATCAAGGGGGAGGCGTCGTTCAAGACGTTCACCCTGAATGGATATGGGAAAAAGGTATTTGACAACCCCGTGCGAGTTGAACAGGGAAAGAAGCTGACGTTTGAAGTCAGTGCCAACGATTCGAAAGCGGGGCTGCCGGTATACTTCCTGACCGCAGCTGCTGGCGTTCGATAGCGCTGTTAAAGCTCGGCTGGAACATTACATCTCACGGGGAAGATAAGGCACACACCCCTTACATCCCCTCTCCCCAACTCACAATCTTTCTCACAGAGGGGACTGCTCGAACTTTGATATAGCTGGACCTCAAGACCACGAGGACTAAACGTCCCCTCTGGTGCGGGGCTTGTGTGTAGTGAGAGGGGAGCAGAGGGGTGTGTGCTTTCCCCTTTCAACTAGCGCTTCAGGAAGAACCGTTGTCGAGATTTGATTAATCAAATCCCGACTGTGAATATGACATTCAGTGAAGAAAATAAGCGAAGGAATTAGCCAATGAAGACTGCCTTTCTCAACCTCACCGGGATACTGATCGTCGTTTTACTTTTTTTCTCACAATTCTCGTACTCCGGCACCCAGCAAGAGTCGGCCTCTTCACCCGGCCCGCTTCAGCTCATCCCTACTCCGCAAAAGATCACCTTCAGTCACGGCCAGTTCACATTTTCTCCCGACACAAAGATATTCCTCGGTAATCGAAAGGACGAAGAAGACCTGTTCGCCGCGTCACAACTGTCTGATGAAATACAGGCGGAGCTGAAGGTTCATCTCACCTTCACGAAGACAATGAAGGGAAAAACCATCGTCATTGGCCAGCCCACGAGGGACAATACTCTTCGGGCAGCACTGAAAGCTACGGGGCTGAGCCTACCGGCTGAAGTGGGCAACGAGGGATACGTGCTTCACGTCTCTCCCAACCAAATCATCATCGCTGCCAATTCAGGAGCCGGTGTGTTCTACGGCGTGCAGACGCTGATACAGCTCATCCGGTCCAACAGGGACGGCAACTCGATCACCTGTCTCACCATCACCGATTGGCCAACGCTCCGGTACAGGGGGTGGATGGACGACATCAGCCGCGGACCCATACCGACGGTCGCCTTCCTCAAGGAAGTCATCAAGAAGATGGCAGAGCATAAGCAGAATTTCTTCACACTCTATACCGAGCATGTGTTCCGACTCAAATCTCATCCCGAAATCGCTCCGGCCGACGGAATCACGCCGGAAGAAATCGCCGAGCTGACGTCGTTCGCCAAGAGATACCACATCGAGCTCATCGGTAACGCGCAATCCTTCGGGCATATGGAAAACCAACTCCGGTCTCCGTTCTATAATGATATTAAAGAGAACCAGTCTGTCGTCACGCCAGCCGCTGAGGAGACGTACCGATTTTTGAAGCAGGAGTATGATGAAATCGTTCCCTCCTATCAAAGCACGATGTTCCACATTAACTGTGACGAGGTCTATGGTCTGGGGCGCGGTCCGAGCAAGCGGATGGTCGATTCGATGGGCATGCCGGCGGTCTATGCCTATCACATCAACAGGATCAACGATCTCATTAAGCCGTATGCCAAACGGATACTGATGTGGGGCGACATCGCCGCTCAGAATCCCGATATCATCCCGAAGCTTCCGAAAGACCTGATTGTCATTTCGTGGGGATATGACGCGGAGGAGAGCTTTGAGCAAGCGATACTTCCCTTTAAGAAAACCGGATTCGATTTCATGGTTGCCCCTGGCGTGAGCTGCTGGACAGAGGTGTGGCCAAACATGTCCACCGCTGTTGTGAACATCTCTAACTATGTCCGTGACGGGGCGAAGCTCGGCGCGATGGGAATGATGAACACAGCATGGGATGATGACGGCGAAAATTTCTTCACGTACAACTGGCATGGACTTCTCTGGGGAGCGGAGTGCTCGTGGCACCCCGCTTCATCACTAACAGGCGAGGAAGCACGAAAAGACCGTGAACTCCGCTTGGCAGACTTCAATCGTGCATTTGATGGGCTTTTCTTTGGCATAACCGGAATCGCAGGCACTTTGTTTCAATTCGACACTCTCCGTCACATCCCTGTGCCGGGAATCGTGCGGGATTATGGTGTCTGGAGCAACATGCTTGAGCCCGACCTTGAAAATGCCGGCGAACCGTTAGCGTTTGCCGCCGAACGCGCTGTGAAAGAAGCCAACACGTTGATCGAACGGCTGACGGTTTTGAAAGCTCAGGTGAAGAGAAATGCTGACGTGTTGGATTTCGCTCTGTTCGCTGCAAAACGCGTTCGCTTCACGGCAGAGAAGGTCGCGGCACGGATTCCCCTGCAACGGATTATGCACACAAGCGAGACTGAAAAGATTCCGTACATGAAATCGGAGCTTAACAGGCTACTCGCCGAACTGCACGCGCTCAAGAGCGAATACGTCGGATTGTGGCAACGGGAGAATCGCTCCTGGTGGCTCGATAGGATTCTGGACAACTACGATCGGCTCGGGAATCAGTTCGTTGATCTGGACAAGAACGTCGAGATTGAACCTTCGAATGCTGTTGCTGGAGAAAAAAGAACAATCGCCCTCAGGACGGCGTTCAACGATCAGTCCATATATTACTCGACCGACGGTTCTGAGCCGACACTTCGATCGATGAAATACGCCGGGCCTTTTGAAATCGATCATAGTGCGCTCATTCGTGCGCGGGTCTTCGTCGAACGACAGCCGTATCCGCTTGCAGAAAAGTTTGTGTTGATTCACAAGGCAATCGGCAGATTGTACAAGCTCAACTCGGCGTACAGCCGTTACAACCGGGCTTATTCAGCGGGGGGACAGATGGGGCTTCTCGACGGATTGCGCGGCTCAGAGAACTTCGCCGATGGACGGTGGCAGGGGTACCAGGGGCAGGACCTCGATATCATCATTGATCT
>JBEKOB010000045.1:0-32303 GCA_049522195.1 Bacteroidota bacterium | reverse complement strand
CTCAGCGGGTACATTCTCGGACGCGCTGCCTCGATTTACGACAACAAATATGCGACGATGATCCAGGCGTTTGGACCAGAAGCCCGCGGGAGTGCCTGCAGTGCACAATTGATCATTTCAGACGAGCAGATCACGTACCCGTACATCATCGCACCAAATGTCATGGTGCTCATGTCACAGGAGGCGTATTCGAAGTTCTCACCGGAACTTGCTCCCGGCGGTGTTCTTCTGACGGATGAAGATCTGGTTGTGACGCACAACCTTCGGTCGGACGTCAAGCATTTTTCTATCCCTGCAACTCGTTTCGCCGAGGAGCTCGGGAAAAGACTTGTGCTGAACATCGTGATGCTGGGATTTGCCACGGCAGTGACGAATCTCGTCGGCCGTGAAGCGGCTCGGAACGCGGTGAAGGTTTCGGTACCGAAGGGAACAGAGGAGCTCAACTTCGCAGCATTCGAGAAGGGGTACGAGTACGGGCTGCAAGTGCTCAAGAAAGAGCCGGAGAAGACTCTCGCATAAGAAGAGAAGTCTGATTCAAAAGGAAACGCCAGGGGTCCAAGGGAGGGATTCCTGGCGTTTTCGTTTGCTTTGATCTGTCACCAAACTTCGACATTCATTATTCAGTATTCGACATTGGATATTCAAAGGAATCACGACAAATTCGAAACAAACCTGCCTGCCGGCAGGAATTTCGAAATCCGAGACAAATCCCAAATCCGAATTCCAAGATACGAAACTGCGGGGGATGAGAATTTCCTTCCCATTCATCCTCACTCCCACCGTTTCAGCTCATTGAATTGCGCAATATTGCTCCAAAGATCTTCATCAATTCCATTGACTCCCGAATGAGCCGCTCCTGAGCAGGTTTCGATGTGTTATCACATGTCACAAGCTCCAACCAGTACCGACTCTCCTTTGATTCTTTTCTTGAGATTTTGATTCTCATCAGAAAGTCTTTCTTCCCCAAGGACTCGTTCGCTTCAATGTAGTTTGCTCCGACAGAACCAGCAGACCTGACGAGTTGTCTGGCAATTTCAATATTGGGGAGGGTTTTTGGCAGGAGACCTACAAACTTGATGGTCTCTTTCGCGAAGCGAAGAGTTCGCTCTTCCAAATCGTACTTCGGTGGTGTGTGCGCTTGAGCCATTTCGATTCGATCGAGTCAGTTTGAATCGAATGTACACCAAGTTACCGACATTATCCGAAGTGGGAGAGAATTGCCAATCGAATTATAGCTGCAGTTTGGAAGGTTTTGGTGAAGAGGTGTGAAGGATGCTCCAACTCAAGAATCGGATTTCGTGCTTAGTTTTTGTCTAGGATTTCGGTATTCGAATTCCGGATTTGTCTTCAAAAAGATGTAATGTCAAGCTGTCTCTTTTACGCCATCGTGTGAAACACCGACTGGACGTCGTCGTCTTCTTCCAGCTTGTCGATCAGGTCCTGCACTTCTTTCGCTTCGGTTTCGGAGAGCTCTTTTGTCGTCGTTGGGATGTATTGAAGCTCTGTATTGATGACTTCAATCCCTTTCTCCTCGAGAGCTTTGTGCATCTTCCCGAAGTCCTGGAAGGATGTATAGATAAATACTTCCTGGTCCTGCTGTTCCATATCTTCCAGCCCGTGGTCAATCATCTCGAGTTCGAATTCATCGAGGTTGGGAATCTTGTCTGCCGCAACCTTGAAGATCCCTTTCCGCTCAAACATGAAGGCAATCGAGCCTGTGGAGGCCAAAGTCCCGTTATTCCGAGAAAAGATCATGCGAATGTTCGCGACGCTGCGCGTCGGATTATCCGTCGCACACTCCACCATCATCGCGATTCCGTGAGGCCCATATCCTTCATACAGCACTTCCTGGTATCCCGCCGTGTCCTTCGATGAAGCGCGGTTGATAGCCGCCTCGATACGCTCCTTCGGCATGTTGACGCTCTTCGCGTTCTGAATGGCCAGACGCAGCCGGGGGTTCATTTTCGGATCGGTCACCCCCGCCTTCACTGCGATTTCGATCTCACGCCCAATCCGATTAAACGCCTTTGACATGCGGGCGAACCTTTTGAACATCTTCGCTTTACGTGTTTCGAATATTCGTCCCATAAATCTTGCCGGAATTCCGAGTCGGTTGAAAGGAAAATCTTCTGGGGAATAAGATACGAGTCTGAAAGTTGAAATGGAAGAACGATCAAATGGGCATCATTCATGTGGTCCGCTGAAGCGCTTGCTTTCAGCCTTTTCTTTGAATATCATTCGCAGGTCGAGGCAAAATCCCCCATTCTGTTCACCCCACCTCTCAAAGGGAATTACCATGGATGAAAAACGGCTCGAATGGCATGAGTATTTTATGAAAATCGCCGAACAGGTTGCGACGCGGAGCACCTGCGATCGAAAAAACATCGGTGCGGTGATCGTTCGGGACAAGACAATACTCTCCACGGGCTACAACGGCAGTCTTCGCGGAGCAGCACATTGTGATGAAGCCGGCCACGATATGGAGAATGACCACTGCGTGCGGACGGTCCATGCCGAGGCAAACGCGGTTGCCCAGGCTGCGAAGAATGGTGTGTCTATCGACAACTCCGAAATATATGTCACTGCCTCTCCCTGCCTGGCGTGCTTCAAGCTCGTTGCCAACTGCGGCGTGAAGGTCGTGTATTACAGGGAATTCTATCGCGATGAGCGGATCACCTCGTATGCAAAGGAAGCCGGCATCACGCTCATCTACATGGGCGAGGGAGACCACCTCGAACTTATTTGAGGGGACAATCCGAATTCTCACAAGGTTCCTTGTCATTCCCGACCCGCCCCGAACTCTTTCTTCGGGGATGTGTTAGTCGGGAATCCGGAACGCGCAGTCTGGATTCCCCGCCTGCCCGCCGAAGTGCGGCGTTTCGGCACGCAGGCGTGCGGGAATGGAAATGTTGCTTTTCAAGTGTCCATAGTTGCTGAAAGGGGATCTGAATCATGAAATCTCTCTACGTGTTCACGCTCCTATTCCTCTCGTTCCTCCTCCCTTCATACTCGCAGACAGTGAAACCGGTCGCCGTAAGCGAACAGAACAACCCACGACCGGTGCGGGAGAAACTGCTCCTCGACTTCGGCTGGAAATTCCATCTTGGTGACGCCGCCGATCCAAAAGCGGATTTCGATTTCGGCATAGGGACGCTGTTTGCGAAGGCAGGGGAGTCGCATGGTGCGGTCCATCCTGATTTCAATGACAGCACATGGCGTATTCTGGACCTTCCACACGACTGGGCGGTCGAGCTGGAGTTTGTCAATGTGAACGATGAAGATGTGAAGAGCCACGGATACAAGCCGACTGGCCGGCAGTTTCCGAAATCGACCATTGGCTGGTATCGCCGGGCGTTCGTCATCCCAATCGAAGATCAGGGAAAGAGGCTGAGCGTAAAGTTTGACGGCGTGTTCAGGGATTGCATTGTGTGGATCAATGGGCATTATCTGGGCAACAACCTCAGTGGTTATTCGGAATTCGGATACGATATCACCGACTATGTGCGGTACGGGCAAAAGAACGTTCTCGTCGTCAGGGTTGATGTAAGCCAGTATGAAGGATGGTTCTACGAAGGAGCCGGAATCTATCGTCATACGTGGCTGATGAAAACCCAGCCTGCGCTCATTCCGGAGTACGGCGTGTTCGTGCACACCGATGTCACGAATGGCGCAGCTAAAGTTCATGCAGAGACGGATGTTCTTAATAAGAGTGACGTGGCGACTACCTGTGAACTTGTCACGATCGTTCAGGACGAACGCGGAAGAACGGTGGCAAACAACTCATCGGCTGCAACAACTCTCAAGGAAGCCGAGCAAACAACGGTACGTCAGGACCTGGATGTTTCATCGCCTCTTCTCTGGTCAATCGAAACGCCGCATCTCTACACTCTCATCTCAGTTGTGCGTTCAAAGGGAGTGACAACCGACAGCGTGACGACGTCCTTTGGAATACGGACCGTTCGCTGGGACAAGGACAAGGGATTCTTCCTCAATGACAAGCGGGTGGAGCTCAAAGGTGTCTGCAATCATCAGGATCATGCCGGCGTTGGTTCTGCGCTTCCGGATCGTCTGCAGTACTACAGGATCGAGCGGTTGAAGGAGATGGGGAGCAATGCCTACCGCACAAGCCATAACCCGCCGACAAACGAGTTGCTCGAAGCATGCGATCGTCTCGGCATGCTTGTCATGGACGAGAATCGATTGATGGGAAGCTCGCCCGAGTTCATGGGACAATTCGAGACGTTGATTCGTCGTGACCGGAATCATCCGTCAGTTGTTCTCTGGTCGTTGGGGAATGAAGAGTGGGTGATTCAAAACAACGACGTTGGGAAGCGGGTCGCGCTCTCACTTATCCAGAAACTGAAGCAACTCGATCCAACACGAATGTATTCGTATGCTGCCAACAACGGAAACACGTACGAAGGGATCAACAGCGTCCTGCCGATTCGCGGCTTCAACTACATGACCATCATGGACATCGATAAGTACCGGAAGGATCATCTCGACCAGATTCTGTTCGGAAGTGAAGAGGCGAGCACGTTGTGCACCAGAGGGATCTTCGCCGTCGACACGATCCGGGGATACATGTGCGATCTGGACGTCACGGCAACCGACTGGGGTGCAATCGCAGAGAAATGGTGGACGTTTTATGCCGCTCGTGAGTGGTTGGCCGGCGCGTTCGTATGGACAGGTTTTGATTACCGCGGAGAACCGACTCCGTACAGCTGGCCCTGCATCAACTCGCACTTTGGCATCATGGATGTTTGCGGTTTTCCAAAGACGAATTTCTTCTACTACCAGTCGTGGTGGTCGGACAAGGATGTACTGCACCTCGCGCCGCATTGGAACTGGGCAGGAAAAGAAAGGGATGTGATCAATGTCTGGTGTGAGAGCAACTGTGAAAGCGTGGAGTTGTTTCTGAACGGGAAGAGCCTCGGAAAGAAAACGATGAATGTGAATTCTCATCTCGAATGGAATGTCCCATATCAGCCCGGCGTTCTCGAGGCCCGCGGTACCAGGCGAGGAAAGCTCTTGACAACAAAGGTCGAGACGACAGGTGCCCCAGTCAGTATCACAATGACGGCCGATCGGACTTCGATGCATGCTGATGGGGAGGATGTCAGCGTTGTGACGGTCCGAGCGCTCGATGGGCGGGGCAAGGAAGTCCCGATTGCCGACAATTTGATTCGCTTTGAGCTTCAGGGAAAAGGGAAGATTATTGGCGTCGGTAACGGCGATCCCAGCAGTCATGAACCGGACAAGTATCTGGATGGTCGCTTTCAGCGAAGGCTCTTCAACGGACTGTGCCAGGTGATCATTCAGTCCTCAAAGGAAGCTGGCACGATTGAATTGATAGCTTCCTCGGATGGATTGAAGCCAGCGTCTTTCACTGTTAAGTCCGAAGCTGCGACGCTGCGGCCGAGTGTGGGGGAGAAGCAGTAAATAGTGAAGAGTGAAAAGTAAAAAGACAGAATACAGGAGTCAGAATACAGAATTCAGAAGTCAGAATGCAGGAGACAGATCACAGATGGGACAGCGCGCAGCTCTCGGCGTTCAGCTGGTTGCCCCGAGCGGAGTTGAGAGGTGTGAGGGTTGGTCGAGCTGGCTTAACAAAAAACCCTCGGGGTGACCGAGGGTTTTTTGCTTTTTATGCCGTGATCGTGTTCGGTGAACGAGAGGCGCAAGGTGATCGGCTCCCATGTCCCCGTGGATAAATCGACGGGCTACTTGTAATCGAATGCTTTGTTCGGGAATTTGGGAGCAGGAGGCACCTCGACCGGATGGAGCTTGATTTGTTCCTGCAGATACTTAATTGCCGCGTCGAGCTGCGCATCCTTCCCGTCAAATGTCGCCTTTGGAAGATTGTCCACGACCATGTCGGGATCGACGCCGTGCCCTTCGATCAGCCATTCGCCTTCCGGCCCATAGACGCCTGTCTCGGCTGCGGTCGCCATGCCTCTGTCCTGGAGCCATGGGCGTGCAGAAAGCCAAATCTCGCCTCCCCACGTTCTTGTCCCGATCACTTTGCCCAACCCGAGTCGGCGGAATCCTTCTGAGAATGCCTCGCCGTCAGAGGCAGTAAACTCGTTGCAGAGGACCACGAGGTGACCGCGAAACGCATATTGCATATTCCAGGTCGGCTGCAGTGTGCGCTGTTTCCAGTAGAACCATGCCTTGCGCATGAGTTTCTCCAGGATCCAGCTGTCGATGTTTCCGCCCCGGTTGTGTCGCACGTCGATGATCAATCCTTTTCGATTGAACACTGGGTAGAAGTTTTTCACCCATTCTGTGTAATTGCCACTGCCCATTGCGCGGAGATGAACGTAGCCTATGTCGTTCTTGCTTGCTTCTTCGACTCGCAGCCGGCGGGTATACTCCCATTCACTGTACCGAAGATTCGATTCATCTCCCTGCGAAATCGGTTTCACGACCGCCTCATAGTCTTTGCCGGTTCCAGCGGACTTCATTTTGAGCAGCACCTGCTGGTTCGTCAGATTTCTGAGAAGCAGGTACGGAGATTCCACGGACAACGTCGAAACACCGTTGATCGATTTGATCACGTCCCCCTCCTTGATGGTCAATCCAGGTCTCGAGAGTGGCGAGGAGACCTCGAGATAGTCCGGATCTGAGAGGTAGATGTGCTGAATCCTGTATCCTCCGTTCGCTTCATCCTTCACGAGAAGAGCGCCGAGGGAAGCGGGGCTGATCTGGTCAAGACCCAGCCTCCTGTCGCCCCCGCCAACAAAAATGTGGAGCGCAGCAAGCTCGCCCACCAGGTCTGTAATGAGGTCGTTCAGTTCATCCCGATCGGTCACGCGGTCGACGAGCGGAAGGTGTCGTTCCAACAATCCCTTGTAGTCGATGCCATGAAGATTCGGATCGTAAAAATTATCTCTCTCGAGTCTCCATTCTTCCATCACCATCTGGCGCCATTCTTCACGGGGACTGATCGTGAACGTCCAATTGTCAAGGGTTACCTTACTCTTCGGCAGATCCGACGGAGGCGAGGTCGATGCGTCGATGATATAGATATCACCTGATTTCTGAACCATCAACTTCTTGCCGTCGCGGGTGAGATCGTAGCCGTTCACCTCATCCAGCAGAGTCTTCGGTGTAATATCCTTGTTCTTTATTTCCAGTGCGACGAGTTTCGTCTTTGAGCCGAAGCCGGCCTCAGACTCCGTCCAGAACAGGTTCTTGTCGTTGATCGAGAGCTCCCGGTATCTGCCTGCTGGCAATGGAACTTCGAAGACCCTGTCCTGAATTCCGTCGAGATCGATAACAACATCGATCGTCTTCTCCTTTTCCTTGTCTTTCTCCTCTGATTGCGCAGCGGCGAGTTCATCCGTCGGGAGGAACGGGGAACGCCCGTCTTTTCTCAGCGAGATGCTGTAGATTTTCGTGGTCTTGTCGAAGAACGGCTCGGGTTGGCGCGATCCCCACGGGCCGCCAACGAGCGACTGGAAAACACGGTCGGAGAGGAAATAGATCCACTTCCCATCGACGCTCCAGACGGGATTGTAGCTCTCGACCCGATCACGAGTTAAAGCGACTGTCTTCGCGTCCGCGATGTTATAGAGCATGACCTGCGAATTGGTGTTTTCTGCGGTCTGAACGAACATCAGCCACTTGCTATCCGATGACCAGCTGTAGCCGCTGAATCCGTCGTACTCCGACGACGCAATCTGAGTCATCTTTTTCGTTTCGAGATTGAACAGCCAGAGCTTCTGATTCTTGTCGTCGAACACGATCCACTTCCCGTTCGGCGATATCGACGGATCGTAGCGGAAGACCTTTCCGTCATTCGTAAGCTGCTCCGGATCTCCGATGCCGTTTGCAGGCACCTTGCAGAACTCGAGCTCGCCCGTTTCATCCGAAAGGACGAGGAGCGATTTGCCGTCGGGCATGAATTGGGCACTCCGGTAGCGCACCTTGCTCCTGGTTGTGGCACGCACCAGCCTTCCTTGCTGCGCCGGTGCGACGAATACCTGACCACGTGCAGTCAACACGACATAGTCCCCGTTTGAAGAAACGTTCGTCGATGTCAGGTAGTCGGATGGCTTCTTCACCCATCGTTCTCGCTCCTGGTCAAGATCGGATGAAAGTGTGATGGGGACGAGCCGGTCCGCATTCGCGGCAATATCGAAGACGTGGATATCGGCGCCGACTTGGTACACAATTTTTCCATCCCTCAATGCGGGAGATTTGACATCCCACCCTTTATGAAACGTAAGCTGTTTCAAATCCTTCCCATCTTCATTCATCGACCAGAGGTTCATCGTGCCGTCACGATCGCTCGCGAAGTAGATCCGTTTGTTCCACCACATCGGGACCTTGCTCGTTCCGGCAAAGTCGGCAGTCAGCGGTGAGGCCTCCGGTTTTCCGAGTTCGTACTTCCAGATATTCTGTGCGGTTCCTCCTTTGTAGCGCTTGGTGTGGCTTCCCTGGAACGGGAGTCGTGTGAAGAACAGGGTTGTCCCCTGTGCGTCGAAACAACCGTCACTTGCCTGGCTGAGGGGGATCAAGTCGGAGGTTCCCGTCTTCAAATTGATCGTGAGCAGCTGTCGATTCGGGAGCGTCGAGTAGTGGCTGGATTGATAAATAATTCTGCCGTCCGGTGTCCAGCCCACGACAATGGCGTCGCCGTCATACGTGTGCCGGGTCGGGAGCCCTCCCTCGACCGGCATCGTATAAACTTCTGTCGGCCCTTCATATTGAGCCGAGAATGCGACGAGTCTACCGTCGGGTGAGACAGCGGCGTTGGTTTCACTTCCCAGGTGAGAGGTCAGGCGTTGTGCCATGCCGCCGTTGAGATCGACTTTCCACAAATCGCCTTCGGCAGTGAAAATGATTTTGTCAGCGCTGAGTGTCGGGAACCGGTAGTACCCTTGCGGAGAGCCCGCCAACAGCACCGCAGGAAATGCAAGGACAAGCAGGAAGAGCGCGAAGCGTTTCATGATGAGATCCTGTCAATAGTGATGACTGGTTAGGAGTGGTGTGGTCGGTCAGGAGATGTGATCGTTGAGGAAGCACATCGACATTACGAAAAAAAGGAGGTGGACGCAAGGAATGCGCAGAACGAGGGTGGGACGAAGCGGCTAATTACTTCAATAGCACGATTTTCCTCGTCTGGACAAAAGCGTCGGTCGTAAGCCGGTAGAGATAGAGTCCGCTGAAATATCGAGATGCATCCCACCGGGCGATGTGGCTGCCGCCGGATGGAGGCTCATCCCAAGACGCGACGAGAATCTCATATGCAGCGGCCGACAGGCCGAAGGGGCTGGATTCACGCAACGAGGGATGCTCAAGCAAGATATCGCAAAACCGGCCCAGTGTCAGAAGAGCGACGGCTGGCAGGACCATCCTTATTGAGTAGTACTTTCTCTTTTCTTTCCAAATCAGGTAGAACGCCCCGAGAAGAAGAAGAGCGCTTACAAGATCGATTGCCACGAAAACAAACACGGATCGATTCCTCCTTGTCAACAGTACATTTCTAGAGCTGACGCGTCCTCATGGTCGTCGGTGCTAAAGAATACTGATACGCGTTTCCTCTACTGATCCTCTCTGTCGCGCACTCATCTCTTCCCATTTGGAATCAGGCGCTTGAACAGAAAGTGCGAGCAGTGTAAGGTCGTCCTGATAGATGCCCTTGCTGAACTCTGATACTACCTGAAGGATACTGTTGCACGTCGCCGTTGCCCCCTTGGTGTGATTCTCCTCCAGAACATTGAGAAGGCGTTCGTCATCGAATAGTTCGTTTCGCAGGTTTCTTGCTTCCACTACACCATCGGTGTAGAGGAGCAAAAGATCCCCCTCCTCGAGGTGGACTCTTCCCTGATTGTAGCCAAAATCAGGTAGCAGCCCAAGAGCGATTCCTCCTTCGGAAGGCGAAATCCTATCGCCATTGGTACGCATAAGAAGGGGCCGATTATGCCCGGCATTCGTGTACACGAATTCTTTTTTGCTGGTATCCAGGACACCGTAGAAGAACGTGATGAATTTGTCACGCGTGGTATTGCTGAAGATGAACTTATTCAACTGAGTACATATCTCTCTCGGCGGGAGCTTGCTGATCGCGAGCATTCTTACCGCAGCCTGCAAGTTCGACATGAGCAAGGCGGCAGGAATTCCGTGTCCTACGACATCCCCGACACAAAAAGCCAACAAGTCGTCATCCAACGTGATGACGTCATAGTAGTCTCCACTCACTGATTGAGCGGGCCGCCAAGCTCCTGCGATTTCATATCCCGAAACGCGTGGAATCTCTCTCGGGAGCAACCGCTCTTGAATTTCTCTTGCAAGTCGGTTCTCGCCATCTATCGTTTGCTTGAGTCTGGCAAGAACCAGTGCAGTCGTGAGAAAACCAGCGAGCATCACGAGAGCATTCCAGTAGGGAATAAGAGGATGCGAATACGATGGTGATGACATGAAATCAGCCAGATACCACACAATCGCAGAGACAATCGAAAAGAACACACCAGTCCGCCGACCGAGGACCCAGGCGCCGAGTGCAACAGGAACCAGGTACAAGGCCGAGAAAGAAACCTCAACTCCGGTAATGTAATCGATTGCTCCGACGACGACCAGAAGAAGCATCAAGCTTATCAAGAACGGCTTCCTGGGTCGGGATTCCAAATACGATAAGTACGTGTTCATTGCATGCCCGCGCAACGTCTTCCGCGAAAAGAGATAAGAATCTTTCGAAGGATTGCAATATTCTTAAATTAAATACCGATTACTCCTGGTATAGTTTCTAAGCCTCTCTCTCAACAATCTCCGTCCTCTGTGGAGACGGGAGCGAACGGTCCCAATCGGCACGGCAACCATGCTCGCGATTTCCTCGTACGTGAAATCCTCCATATCGCTCAGCATCACCACGGTCCTGAAATCACCCGGCAGGGACTCGAGGGAACGTGCGATCTCATCTTCGAAAACATCGTACGAATCTTGCTCACCAACAACAGGATGAAGCTGGGTCGGAGTATCGGGCACAGGATTGTGGTGGAATAGGCTCTCGTCGAATTCTACCGGCTTTGGCTCCTTGACTCTTTTTCTGTAATGATTAATGTAAGAGTTCTTCATGATCTGATAGAGCCAGCCTTTGATGTTGGTCCCCATCTCAAACTTATCCCAAAACCGGTAAGCCCTGAGATATGTTTCCTGCAAGAGATCCTTTGCATCATCGGAATTCATCGTCAGGTGCATCGCGTGGTTGTAGAGGACGGTCATATGCGGAACCGCTGTCCGTTCGAACTCGTCACGATGATCGCCCTCAAAGGTTTCCTGAATTGAAGCCGGCTTGAGACGATCGGGTTCCTTTTGCCTCGCAATTCGATTCCGCTGCATTGCTCTCATCCCTCACTTTCTGACAAATTGAGAAAACACTCTTGAACTCATCAACCTACTTGCATGTTCAGCGATGTTCACCCTGGTCGGGGCGTCTCAGCACGTCTCTCTCAACTGTGCCTCTGTATTTCTCAACTCGTTGCGTTTCCGATTCCGGAACCTGCATCCTGTGAATCTGGCTACTGCCGACGCTTACTGGATCCCGACTGACGTTCATCGTTGCGACCGGTTGGTGTGTGCGACTCTCTATTTCCTGAGGTCCTGGGGCACGCTGCATAACCCCAACAGGTTGATCGCCCATATGGAGGTCTGCCCCGGTAATCCTCTGCTGCCCAACATTGTCGCGGGTAAAGTTTTCCGCGCGGATAACCGTCCAGACGTTGTGATTGTGTTCTTCCCAGGGGCGATCCCAGACAACTCCGCGGGCCGCAAGGGGCGCCCAACATACATAGTCACCGTACTGAATCCAGTCGACGATTGCCGGTGACCAGCCGCCGTACCCTGGCACCCACACCCAGCCGTCGTCCTCTGAATAGTACCAGCTGCCGTAGTGATAGACCACCCAGCCGAAGGGCTCATAGGACACCCACACCCAGCCGACATCGGAATATATCCAGTGGCCGTACGAAAACGGCTGCCATCCTGCTGCAACATACGGTCGCCACACGCGCCCATATGGGTTGATCGCAATCCATTCCCCATATGAATTTAGGTCTGGAATATCGTAATCCCGGTTTTGCGCGACTGCAGCCATTTGCGCCCTTTCGCGATAGACTCCAACGGGTGCGCACCCCTGAAGGGTGACAATACCGATGAGAACGGAGCCGAGCAAGAACGCCAGGAGACTCTGATGGTTACGCATGATTTTGTCCTTTCATGATGTTTGTGTTTGCCAAAGATTCGTTTCCTCTCCGACACGGAACTGGGATTCACCTGACGACCGTCGGGTAGAGCGCCCCACCGATAAGAACCAGCACCCCGGTGATAGCAAACAGGACCACGAAATCCAATGGTAGACCAAATTCGCTGGTACCGCTGCTGAGCATCAAAGTCCTGAGCGCATCCACCTCGTACGTCAAAGGATTGACATGCGCAACGACCCGCAACCAACCCGGCATGATCGCCACAGGATAGATCGCATTACTGGCGAAAAACAACGGCATGGTGAGTATTTGGCCGACACCCATGAAGCGCTCACGCGTTTTTACCAGACATGCGATGATGAGGGAAAAGGTGGAAAACAGCGCCGAGCCCAGCACAACGATGACGAGCACTCCAAGCAAGGCGAGAGGGTGCCAGTTCAATTGAACTCCGAGCAGCAGGGCGAGGATGTACACAATGACCGCTTGAGCCAGGCCACGCACCCCTGCAGAAAGCGCTTTGCCCAGAACGAGGGCACTCCGTGGTGTCGGGCTTACGAGGAGTTTGTGAATGATTCCCAGGTCCCGTTCCCAAATGATCGCGATGCCGTAGAAGATCGCTATGAAGAGAACTGACTGCGCCAAAATGCCCGGGGCCATGAAATCGATATAGCGGAGATTTCCGGTCGGGATTGCACGAACTTGCGTGAAGACTTCGCCAAAAACCAGCAGCCACAATGCCGGCTGCACAGCCCGGGTGATTAATTCGGTCGAGTCGTGACGAAGCTTGCGAATCTCCAGGTTGACAATCGTGGCTGTCTTTCGCAGGAAGCTGGCGATCCCCAGCATCGTGCCCATCACAGGAGACCTGGATATTTTAGCCGAGTCGTTGCGTGGTACGGCGAGTTCTTGCGGTGTCACGGTACGTATCTCCTTCTATTAGTGTGCCGCCGGTATAGTGAGCGAAGACATCATCCAGCGTTACCTCGTTGCCACCGATGGAAGCTTTGAGATCAGATGGAGTCCCAATTGCAGTCACTTTTCCGTTGTGCATGAAGGCCACCCGATCGCAGAGACTGTCAGCTTCATCCATGTAGTGGGTCGTGAGGAATATTGTCGTGCCGAACTCGGCCCGGAGCTGTTGGATATGTTCCCAGACAGCATGACGCGCTGTCGGGTCAAGCCCTACCGTTGGCTCATCCAGAAAAAGCACTTGCGGATGATGCAGCATGCTCTCAGCGATCTCAAGCCGCCTGATCATTCCGCCGGAGTACGTGCGAACAAGTTTGTTTGACACTCCCGCGAGATCCATGAAGGCAAGCGAATCGTGGATGCGGGGGGATCGTTCAGAGCGCGGGATATCGTAGAGCTTGGCAAAAACTTCCAGGTTCTCGAAGCCGGTGAGTGCACCGTCTGCGGAAAGCATTTGTGGAACGTACCCTATCATGCGGCGGATGTCGGATGCATGGTGCGCAAGTTCAAAATTTCCGATACTGGCGCTCCCCGAGGTAGCTGGCAGCAGAGTCGTCAGCATCTTAATCACCGTGGTCTTGCCAGCCCCATTCGGCCCCAGCAACCCGAATACTTCTCCAGCCTGCACCGAGATCGTCAATGAATCTACGGCAATCAGGTCGCCGAAGCGACGCGTGAGTGCATTCGTAACCACTATCGCGTTCAGGCCACTTCCTTTTTCGGCCGGCACCTCTTCAGCGATCAACGCGGATCGTTCGAACATATCGACGGCACTACGTTGGGGGTTCGGTTCATCTTTGAAGGTCATGGTGGATCCTCCACGGCTGATTTCCTTTCTTTGTGGCATGGTCTCACTCGTACCGCAATGCGTCAATCGGATTCAGCATTGCCGCTTTCCTGGCAGGATAGAATCCGAAGAATATGCCTATGGCAATCGAAAAACCGAACGAAAGCGCTATCGAAAACGCCGTGACGATCGTCGGCCATTTTGCCAGGCTTGAAATGACTGATGAGCCAACGGTTCCGAGAACGATTCCGACGAATCCACCCAGCAAACTGAGGACAAGCACTTCGATAAGAAATTGAGTCAGGATGTCTCTTCCCCGTGCGCCAATTGACATCCGGATACCGATTTCACGGGTCCTTTCGGTAACCGAAACAAGCATGATGTTCATGATCCCTATGCCGCCCACGAGGAGCGACACGGAAGCTATACTCGCCAGAAGGATGGTCAGGATTTGCGTTGTTGCCGTTGCGGTAGCAGCCAGGTCAGTCTGATTGCGGATGGTGAAATCATCCGCATCGTAGGGCTGAATCTTGTGTCGCATCCTTAACAGCTCAGTAATCTGAGTCTGTGCGGTAGTCATATCATTCATACTTGCTGCGGAAACGAGGATGAACCGCAGATTCGGCCAGTGGGAGAGACGTCGAATGACTGTCGTGTAGGGAGCTATGATGACATCGTCCTGGTCCTGACCCATCGCATTCTGTCCCTTCTTCGAAAGAACGCCTGTGACTTTGAAGGGGACATTCCGAATTCGGATCGTTTGATCAACCGGGCTCGAATCAGGAAAGAGGTTGTCGGCGACCGTTCTTCCCAGGACACAGACTTTTGCCGCCCCCTTGATGTCCTGATCGGTAAAGAATTCTCCGTACTCAAGTGACCAGTCGCGAATTGTCAGGTAGTCCCCGCCCACTCCCTGAATGGCCGTGGACCAGTTCAAATTTCCCGCAATGACTTGACCACCGGCCATGGAACCGGGAGAGAGGTATTGCACGGCTGGACATTCCCTCGAAATTGCCGTCGCGTCATCCTCAGTGAGCATTACCGCTGATCCCGCACTGGTTCTGACGCCCGCTTGTTGTTGAGCACCCGGAAAAATCATGATCACATTGGTACCCAAGGCTGCAATTTGTTCCTTTACCGAATACTCCGCACCCTGTCCGATCGCCAGCATAGCGATCACGGCTCCAACACCGATGATAATCCCCAGCATGGTCAGAAACGATCTCAACTTATTACGCTGAAGAGCCCGAAAGGCCGAGACAAGAATATTCAAAATCTTCATGCCGCCTCTGCCTCCTCATCCTCGATCATTGGCATTTCCTTGATGACCTCGACTGCAATTCTGGGACTCGGATTGATCTTATCGGATTTGATTTTCCCATCCCGAAAGACGATTTGTCTTTTTGCGAACGAAGCAATGTCGGGTTCGTGCGTAACCAGAATGATGGTGATGCCGTGGCTGTTGAGCTCCTGGAAGATGCCCATGACCTCAACGCTCGTTCTGCTATCCAGGTTACCGGTCGGTTCGTCGGCCAGGATGATGCTTGGGTCGTTCACCAACGACCTTGCAATCGCTACCCGCTGCTGCTGACCCCCGGAGAGCTGGTTCGGATAGTGGTGACTTCGATCCCCGAGGCCGACCATCTCGAGCGCTTTGACCGCTTTCGTTATTCGGGATTTGTTGGAGACTGAACTATAGTACATCGGAAGTTCAACATTCTCGATCGCCGAAGTCCGCGATAGGAGGTTGAAGCCCTGAAAGACAAATCCGATTTTCTGGTTCCGGATTGCAGCCAACTCATCTCTCGATAACCGGCCAACATCTGTGCCTTCGAGGATGTACGACCCCTTCGTGGGAGTATCCAGGCAACCGAGGATGTTCATGAATGTCGACTTCCCGGATCCCGAAGCTCCCATGATGGCCACAAACTCCCCCTTTGATACTTGCACCGACACTCCCCGAAGCGCATGCACGTCCACCTCACCCAACTGATATACCTTTGTAAGGTGCTCTATGTGTATCAAGGGCCGCTCGGGGCTTTCCGGTATGACGCTCATGGGTTGCTTCATCGCCCCATCCCTCCCCCCATCGGCCGCTGCTGTCCTTGAGCCGAGAGCGGACTTTGTGTGGCAGCTGCCGAAGATTCGCTTCGAGGGGTCGCGCCCATGACAATTTGGTCCCCCGACTTGAGTCTAGGCGATGTAATTTCCGTGTAGCGCCCATCGTTCAAGCCTGTGCGAACGAAGACCGGTGAGAGCTTTCCATTCGATTTCAAAACCCAAACCCTGCCACTTCCCGATTGATGGGACGGAATGTAGGCACTCTTCTGATACTCGGGGAAATTCGACTCGATGCCGAACTTCGCCGCATCATCTGTGGCGACGATTTTGGACTTGACCGCGACCGGTTGTCCTTGCTTGGTCCCTCCATTCGCGTACAGCTTGCGCAACTCGTTCCGAAGTTCGTCCTGACTTAGCTTGCCTCCGTGGGCAGCCTGAATGGAGTCTCTGATCACCTGGAAACGTTCCATTCCACCCCGCTGGAGTTGAGCGCCGGCCGCTGCATTGCCCTGGCCTTGCGATCTGTCAGCGCTGGCAGCGGAATTCACGTTATTACCGGCGGCGAGGGAGTTTTGCCCCATCGTCGTGCTGTCCCTACGTCCCTCGCCTTTGCCGGAAAAGCCACTGCGCATAGCGGCGACACCGGTAGTATCCATGAGATCCGGCGGCGGCTGGAATCGAAGCGCCATGTTCGATACTTTGAGCACGCCAATTGCATTTGCCGCCGTGATCTTGACGTTGGCCGTCATGCCAGGCATGAGCTTCAACTGATCGTTGAGCACATCGATGACGACAACGTAGCTTACAACATTCTGGATCGACTGCGGCGCAAGTCTGATTTGTGAAACAGCCCCTTTGAACTGATCATCCGGATATGCATCGACAGTGAATGAAGCCTCCTGGCCGACGCTCACTCTGCCGACATCCGATTCGTCAACGGTCGTCTGTACCTGCATTCGCCGCATGTCGTTAGCGATGGTGAACAATGTGGGAGATGAAAAGCTTGCAGCGACCGTCTGTCCCACGTTGACAGCCCGGTTGACCACAACTCCGCTGATCGGAGCATAGATGGTCGCGTAGGCAAGGTCGATCTTTGCCCGATCGAGTGTGGCCTGAGCAGACTTCAGAGCTGCATCATTGGATTCGTTGAGTGTCATGGCGGCATCAAGATTCATCTGAGCGTCAAGACCTTTTTCGACAAGGGCCTTTTCCCGGTCGAGGTTTCTCTTGCTGTCGTTCAGCTGGGCTTGTGCTTTATCGAGACTTGCCTCAGCGTCCTTCAATGATTGATACAGAAATGTGGTGTCGAGCCGTGCGATCACCGTGCCGGCCTTGACCTCAGAATTGAAATCCGCATAGAGGTTCGTGATGATCCCCGATACCTGCGTTCCCACGTCGACACTGATCACCGCACTAATGGTGCCGGTGGCAGTGACGTAGACCGTCAGGTCACCCTGAGAGACCTTGTCGAACCTGAAATCATACAAATGTGTGTCGCCTCTGAGGAACTCCACGTATCCCGCGACTGCGAGCACAAGAACCACCACGACCGAAATGATAAGTTTCTTTTTCATGATCAATTCTCCTACAACTTGAAGATTTTATGAATCGGATTTACGAAGCTTGTGCGCACTTGCACCCAGAGGGCAGGCAGAAGAACCGCGGCAAGACGTGCTGTTACTCCGACATTTGACAACACGACGAGCATGCTGTTGAGTATATCTTTCCAGATGGCTTCGGCTTTTCGGCGAGGGGACCTCCAACCAGTCGTGCCACAGCCTGAACCTCCTGATCCACTTGATGTGGTGGATCCGATGGGACGAGTTGCACTCTTGAGTCTTGCGTTCATGGTGCTGGCGTTTTTCAAGAGGCGGCCTTTCTTTCTCTGGTGAAGCTCTTGAGCAGGCGCGCCATTCTCATCAAGTCGCTCGATTTCTCAAAGAAGTAATCTGCGCCCATCAAAAAGGACATCGTCTCGTACGCGCTCCGTGGGCCAACCGACAGCATGATAACGGTCGGAGAAGCCTTGGACGATTTGATGACACTGAGAACGTCGAATCCATTCCCGCCCGGCATCTGGATATCGAGTATCACCAGGTCAGGCTTCGTCCGGCCGATCGTATCTAAGGTTTCAGGGACATCCCCGGCTACTCCGACAATTTCGATCCCCTTGATACCGGAAAGGATTGAGGAAAGACGTGTTCTGAATGGAACATTATCATCTGCGATAACCAGTCTCATGATCAGGATCCCTTGTGAATGAATTCGGCGACAGTGTTCAAATCCACAACTATGAGACACGCAAGGAAGCACTTGGTTGGTCGGTACAACGCCAGGAGTGTTGTCGTTCTTTTTACTCGCGGTTGTCGTTGTTTGAACGACAAGTCTTCTGGACAATCTCAACGACGGGAAGTGTCACGACGCGAGGACGCGTTTGTTGGCTTCTTGGGATGACGCGTACGTGATTGTGCGGGAAAATGGGTGTGCGGCGTACACCGAAAGGCCCTGCTCGCGTCCGATGAGACGAGAACAGGGCCAGAGGGAAGAACTTCCCTTACTTCACGAGATCATGCTTGATGGCGTAGTGGGTAATCTCGGCGTTGGTTTTCATCCTGAACTTCTTGAGAATGCGCGTCCTCATCGTACTAACACTGCTTACGCTGATCGCAAGTTCCTCTGAGATTTGTCCAACTGTCTTGCCAGATGCGATCATACACATTACCTGGTATTCGCGATCTGAAAGTTTTTGATGCAGCGGTGTGTCGGCACCTCGCTCCAGGTCAATTGCCAACTGCTCTGCAACATCGGCACTGATGTATTTCTTCCCCGATGCGACTCTGCGGATGGCTTCGATCAACTCAAGGGAGGCCTTATTCTTGGTCAAATACCCCGACGCACCGGCCTTGATTGCACGGAAGGCGTATTGATCCTCGGGATACATGCTGAGGATCAAGACGTGAAGATGCGGGTCCATTTGCTTGAGTTGCTTCAGGACATCAATTCCATCCCGTCCAGGCATGGAGATGTCCAATATGACAACATCACATTTTGAACGCTGCACCTTTTCGAATACTTCGGCTGCATTGCTGGCCTCATCGACAACCTCAAACTCCGCCGTGCTCATAAGTACCTGTTTTACCCCCTCACGAAACATCGCGTGGTCATCGGCGAGGAGAATCCGTGTTTTCGAGGATGGGCTCATAGTTCGATTGGTACAGTAACGACGATTGCGGTCCCCTTCGCCGGCTTGCTGGTGATAGCCAGAGTGCCGCCCCATGGAAGCACACGCTCCCGCATACCCGTCAGACCGACAGATTTTGAATCGGTGATCCGCTGGAGCGAAATTCCGACGCCGTTATCCTGGACAGTCAACACCACGGCGCCAGGAAGCTTCACCAACTGAACGCTCACCTTCGTCGCCTTGGCGTGACGCAAGACGTTTGTGAAGGCCTCTTGCAGGATTCGGAAGAGAGCGGTCGAGCGTTCCTGATCCACTTTCATCTCGGGCGGATCCACAGAGAAATGGCATGGAATGCCGGTTCGTTTCTGGAATTCCTTTGCGGCCCAATCAACAGCCGCGCCCAGACCGAGAATATCCAACAAGGTCGGCCGCAGATCCGCGGAAATTCGTTGCACCGATTGAATGGACACATCGATGAGCTTGGACATGGACTTCGCTTTCTTACGCAACTCCTTCTCAGATTGGCCCAGTTGGTCAACCATCAAGCTCAGCTCGAGTTGGAGAAGAGAAAGTTCCTGTCCCAGCACATCATGAATCTCACGAGCAATCCGTTTTCGCTCTTCTTCTACGACCGACTGAATGTGTTTGGACAATTCGCGGAGTTGTTCGCGTGAGCTTCGAAGTTCTTCTTCTGAGCGCTTCCGCTCGGTCAGTACAGCCACATAATTTGCCAGGCTCTCTATCCAGCGGGAAGTGTCCGGACTGATTTCAATACTCTTGGTATGTGCCAGGTTCAGGCAGCCGATAATTCTCTTATCGACTTTCAACGGAAAGCCAACGAATGTCTGTGCCCGGGACCACCGCATGACCTTACTCCGATATGCCGGTTGATCAAGCACGTGCATCTCGATCAGAGGTTTTCCTGTACGAATGACAACGCTCGAGATCGTTTCGTCAACGGGGAGCTCTAAGACGGATTGATTTGGCCGACGAGGAAGACCTCGCAAACCTTGAAACGTGATCATCTGCCGGGCTTCGTCAAAGAGAGCAATACTGGCTATGGGAAAGCCCGTTGCAGCGCGAATCTCATCGACAATGTCGAGGTACGATTCCGCGAGGGAGCGCGGAGAGAGAACAATCTCTGAAAGCCTGTGGAACGTAAGCAATTCTCGGTTGCGCCGTTCAATCGTCGCGCGTCCTTTCTTCCGTCTTGTGATATCGCGGACAATTGAGAGAACGCTGACAATGTTCCCCTTATCGTCCTGTATCGGGACTACCGTCATGGAGACATCGATACTGAGTCCGTCTTTATTGACGCATTCGGTCTCAAAATGATCGAAGCGCTTGCCCTGACGCACTTGTTTCATCATGCGGGCAAGCTCATGAGAACGATCCGGCGCCATGATGGCGGTGATCCGTTTTCCCTTGATCTCGCCGGACTTCAGCCCGAACAGCCGTTCAGCAGCCGGATTCCACATGGCGATAGTACCTTCGGGCGTCTCTCCGATGATTGCGTCATTCGAAGAATCCACAATCTCTTCAAGGTACGAATGAGGGACGTCTCCCTTCTTGCGATCCTGGGTTTTGGTCTGGGTTCTGGGACTCATGGAATCGTGGGTCAAGTGGGAGTGATAGGCCTTCATGAAAGAAATATATCTCAACATGGAGAAAGAAGCAAAGCTCCCGGATCGCGGAAACTCTTGCCAGTCGAAATATTGTCCTCAATAACGTTGAAAACACGGCACGGAAAGTTGCCCGACGGGGGGCAGCGGGCCGCGGTATCTGGGCTTTGGTGGAGAACTAATCTGGAAGCGGTCTGCGAAGCGACGTGTGCAGGGAAGCACCCGTTGCTTTTTGACCTTGGAAAGGCTGCAATCCGACTATAGGTTGCCGAAACGTCTGATGGAAAGGAATCTGACTGTCCCGACGTGCCTGGATGGCAACGAGCGGGATTCTGTACGGCTTCCGGTTCTACCCGGATTCCTTCCTGATACGATTGATGGGCAAGAAGGACGAGAGTCGTTACGATCTTTTTGATTTCACCGGACTTCTGAAAGAAGTAGTCCGCCCCCAGAGCCAAGCACTCCAGTTTGCATTCACGACGTTCATCAACGGTAAGCATGATGATGACAGCGGCGGGATTTGTCGATTTGGCGGCGGAGAGAACATCGAGCCCGCTCCCACCCGACATTTGAAGAGCAACAATGACAGAATCCGGCTTGGCTCTCTTGATCCCACCAATTGCTTCCTGAACGTCACCGGCTTCCCCTACAACTTCGATCCCCTCAACACAAGCCGCAAGTGAAGCCAAGCATCGTCGGATCCTGTCATTCGTATCTGCTATGAATAATGTCATGTTCCCACCCGTTGATTGATGTTGTCTGACCCGCCTTAATTAGTCTGAAACCCGGCTTAGCGGTGTAGCCAAAACATTGAATCAATCGGATGGGGTAGCTCTCGTCTCTGCGTTGTGGTTTTGTGTGAGGGCTCCGCCCTCGTGGTGTGTTGCTTCCTTGCGTGTGAACGTTGGACGCATCTGCGCCTTTTTGGTTTCACTTGTTAACGAGAATTAACAACTCGTGCCGAGATTCGGAGTTAATTTGAAAACCAAACCATTTCCATGGATGTGCCTGCCAGCTACGGAGAGTCGAAGGCGCGGAGATTCATTCAAGATATTTGTGAGTTGAGATTCGGGACGCACTTGGTCGGGAAAGTTCCCCGCAGGGCGCGGCAAATTTCCAGAGGAACATTTTTCTTCATCCGACGTCTGAAACACGGAACCAAAAAAAAGCATCCCTTGTTAACCTGAAAACCCTTAGACTGTGACTGCGTCACTCGCAGTCTTCAGGTTCTCCAAATTCCACTGTCGTTTTACCATACCTGCACTTTCAAAGGAGCCACAAAGTCGGAACGAATTGATACGAAGCTGTAAGGTTTGAGAGAATTCGGCAACGACTTTGCGGGCATCTGTTCGTATTTTCCCTCTGGCGACCGACATCAGGACAGCTGATGTCCATCGCGCCCCCCCTTACAGCCTGACTTGGACTGAGCAGATTAGCAACCACGCTGCGACGGTTCCTGACCACCACGGAAATACTTCACACTAACAATCATTGGAGGAAACGATGGACCGAAAGGAATTCCTTGCTTCCCTTGGCATAGGTGCGGCATTCGTTGCGTACAGCACCTGTTTTGAGGGGTGCAACGTCCAAAATCCAGTATCTTCTGCTCCTTCGAATGTCGATTTCACGCTCGACCTTACTGCTTCCGCCAACAGCGCTCTCAAATCGAACGGAGGGTACATCTACAATAACGGTATCATCGTCGCCCGCACGACAGCCGGGGCCTATGTGGCGGTTTACAGCGTCTGTCCGCATGCCGGCGCAACCGTCCAATACGATTCGAGGAACAATCGCTTCACGTGCCCGGCTCATGGGTCAAACTTTGCCACATCCGGCGCATTGATCAATGGACCTGCAAGCACTGGCCTTAAACAATACAACACGTCACTTAACGGCACGTCGCTGAGGGTGTACTCGTAGGTTGACAGCTGTGTGTACCAGAGAAATGCGCATAAATGTAACAGATAAGAATAGGCAGACCAGAGGAGGAACATTATGAAATCTATAGGACTCATCGCCCTACTCACTGTGTTGGGCACCCAGGCAATGATTGCCCAGGAAAACACGTTCCAGTTCATTGAAGAGACTCCATCACAACCAGGTCAGATGTTCAGACCCGAGGTCGATCTCCAAACCCAATTGATCCTGGATCAAATAGCCTATGACCGGGATCTCGCGCTTGCGGATTCTTTCCCCCGACCAGTGACTCGCAGGCTCCTGCCCGCCAATATAAGCTTCATGGAAAAAAGCCTGTGGGGCGAGAATGGATTTTTTCGCACCACTGGATTGGCTTCTCCACTGACGCCCCAGTCGCGGACAAGTGAACTGAGTCTCCGACGGGGAATGCTTGTCGCCCATCAGCTCGGCGGATTTGTCACTCTCGGATTGATGATGTCGGCGGCGTACACCGGTCAAAAGATCATCGATGGCAACAGCGGGTATCGCCCCTATCATCAGGGGTTTGTCGCCGGGACGATCGCCACCTATTCCGTGACCGGATTGCTTGCCTTGCTGTCGCCGCCACCGGTGATCAGGCGCGATGAATTCAGCACAACGACCTTGCACAAAACCCTGGCGTGGGTGCACGTAGCCGGAATGATCATCACGCCGATACTGGGATCCATGATCGGACGCCACTCTGATCTTAAGAAGGAGCATGTTCATCAGTTTTCGGGATACATCACGACGGCAGTCTTTGCCGCGTCCATGATCACTGTAACGTTTTAATTGAGAGGCCACCATGTTCAGGGACTCAATCGAACAACCATCCCATAAAGATATGAGGAGACAAAGTATGACACGAAGCAAGAGTATAGGGACCTATAGCCTCCCGCCGCGGCATCCTTTCGACGATTTCCCGGAATGGATCCGTGTTTTCAGAACGACGCTCGTGTCTCTACTACTGCTCCTTGCGGTTGCTGCAAGTTCAGGGCAAACGAAAGCCGTAGAAGCTATCAAAGACGAGTCGTCGATCACCTATCGGATCAATCACACGCTCCACCACATCGAAGCCACCAGCAAGGATGGATGGTTTCGGGTTGAGGTGGATCCCGCGAAGAAGGAAATAAAAAGTGTGACGGCCCAGGTGGATGTCATGACATTCGACAGCGGCAACTCAAACCGGGATTCGCATGCGATGGAGGTTGTCGAATCCATCAAGTATCCTGACGTGACCTTCGCAAGCTCCAGCGTCACACAGAACGGCGACAGCCTGAGTGTGGCAGGCAAGCTTACTTTCCACGGCGTCACGAAGGACATCGTCATGACGGGCGTTACAAAATGGTCGCAGAACAAGCTTGACGTTCAGGGCGGCTTCGAGGTGAGCATCACAGCATTCAAGATCGAGCGTCCTGCATTGTTGATGATTCCGGTTGATGATGCGTTGAAGTTTGCGTTGCACGCTGCCTTCGCGTTGTAAGCCAGGGTGACACTTCAGGAGAAGCCTGCGGGCTCAGGATCCGATTAAACCTTCTGATGGATTCTATGTCCCATATGATAGCCTTCCCAGCCCGGTCCTCCGTTTCCCCGGGCGGGACCCAGAACTCCAAGAATTCTGTTGATAAAAGTCGGAGCTGTGCGGTGCAGAGGGTGAACGGTGATTCGCCCCGACAATGACGCCATTTCGTTCCGCATGGAGAATCATGATGCCATGGAAATGATCCGGCATCATAACAAAGTCATCAAGCTCGACAATTGATCTCATCGTCGGTGTCCGCAACCATTCCTGCCTCACAATCGTTTCAATATCCGACAGCCTCATCTTTCCATTCCTGATCTCGCCCAGATAGAGGCCTGTCAGGCCTCGTCCTCGTAGGTTCGTTCTCTTTGAACACAAAATGGTCACTCTTCATCACTTCCAACTTGGATGAATAGGGGAATATCAGTATTATTTCATCCTCTTGTCCACGTGTTTTGGAGTACCGGACGAAGTCCATCATATCGTACATACTGGAGCATCTATGAAATCTCGCTACGTCCTGCTAGCGGCCTTCCTTGCAGCGTTCAGTCAGTTGACGATCGGACAAACACCCGGAAAGAAACGACTGAGTCACGATGTCTATGACCAATGGAAGAGAGTCAGTGGAGAATCGATCTCCAACGACGGCAAATGGGTTGTCTATTCCGTTGAACCCCAGGAAGGGGATGCGCATCTGGTTCTCTACAACACTGAATCTCACACGTATGACACAGTTGCGAGGGGCATGAACGCGAAGATATCAGAGTCATCGGACTATGTCGTCTTCTCCATCAAGCCATTCTACGCGGAGGTGAAAAAGCTCAAGATCGCGAAGAAAAAAGAGGACGATCTTCCAAAAGACTCTCTTGGCATCGTCACGCTTTCGACGATGAAACTGACCAAGATCGCACGCGTGAAATCATTCAAGCTTCCAGAGAAAGGATCGGGATGGGTCGCATACCAGCTGGAGAAAGAACTCCCCGACACGACAAAAAAGGGGAAGCGAAACGTTGAAAAGAAAAACGATGCGGCTGATCCTGCAGACGAAGAGACGACGAAGAAAGAAGAAAAAGGAACGACCGTGGTGGTCCGCAATCTCTTCACCGGCAAGGAGTACAGCTTCCCGTTCGGAAGTGACTACACGTTCTCGAAGAACGGTAAACGATTCATCGTTGCAACTACCGGAAATGACAGCACGATCAAAGCAGGTGTCATCACGCTCAACACCGGGAGGGCGCTCACGGATACATCCCGACTCTATGTCGATACCCTCGCGTATGGAAAAGGGAAATTCAAAAACGTTGTCTGTGATGAAGAGGGAACGCAGGCTGCTTACGTGGCGGACCGGGACACTTCCAAGGCAAAGCAAAGGTATTACAATCTCTATTATTGGTCGGAGAGTTCAAAAGCTGCTGAGCTTCTGGCTGACACGCTTACTCAGGGATTGCCGAAGAAGTGGCTCATCAGTGATAACGGCAGGCTGTTCTTTTCGAAGGACGGAAAGAGGCTGTTCCTTGGGACTGCGCCCGTGCCGATGCCGGAGGATACAACCATGAATGATGAGGAAACGGCCAAACTCGACGTCTGGAACTGGCAGGATCCTTACCTCCAACCGCAACAGCTTAAGAATCTCGATGCGGAGAAGAAACGATCCTACACGGCCGTTGTGAACCTCAAGAAGCGGAAATTCGCGCAGCTTGCCACAGAGGCTATCCCAAACGCGACGGTGGGACTTGAAGGAAACGCAGATGTGGCTGTCGGAACCTCGGAAGTCCCATACCGCCAGCTTGTCTCGTGGGATGCCTCATACCGTGACATCTACTTGATTGACGCTGCGACCGGCGAAGCCAAAAAGATTGCCGGGAAAACCAAGGGGAATCCAATACTGTCTCCGGCAGGTGAGTACGTCCTTTGGTATGCGGAAGAGGACACGTGCTGGCGCGCTTATTCACTGAAGAAAGAGAAAACGATCAATCTTTCCGCGTCAATCCCGTACCCGGTGTGGAACGAGCTAAATGATGTGCCCGATGACCCCAATGCCTATGGCATGATGGGGTGGACGAAGGATGATCGGGACCTGTTCATCTATGATCGTCATGATGTCTGGAGAATTGACCCCGAAGGAAAGAAAGCCCCCGAGAACCTGACACGCGGGCTTGGACGGAATGAACAATTGCGTTTTCGGTACGTGCGACTCGATCCCGAAGAGAAATTCTTGAATCCGGATGCTCAGATTCTGCTGGGCGCCTTCTCATATGCCGACAAGTCATCAGGATTCTACACGATGAGATTGAACGAGGGACAGGCGCCGCGGAAGATCGTGATGCAGGCGTACGATTATTCTCTCCCGAAAAAGACGGAGCATGCGGAGAAGCTGATAGTGACGCGCAGCAATTTCAGGGAATGTCCCGACCTCTATCTCACTGACATGACAATGGGAAAGCTTGAACGGATCAGCGACATCAATCCGCAGCAAAAAGAGTATCTCTGGGGATCGGTGGAGCTGATCTCGTGGATCGCGGCGGATGGGAAGCCGATCGAGGGGTTGCTGTACAAGCCGGAGAATTTCGATCCGAAAAAGAAATATCCGTTGATCTCGTACTTCTATGAACGGAATTCCGATCTCCTTCATCGGTACATTCCGCCGGCTCCGTCGGCTTCGACAGTCAATATCTCTCTCTTCGTCAGCCGCGGCTATATCATTTTCGTCCCCGACATCCGCTATCAGGTGGGGTATCCAGGGAAGAGCGCGTATGATTGCATCATCCCCGGGATCATGAAACTCATTGGGGAAGGATATGTTGATAGCTCAAAGGTTGCCATCCAGGGACAGAGCTGGGGGGGATACCAGGTGGCGTACCTTGTGGCGCATTCGCATATGTTTGCCGCAGCCGGGGCGGGAGCTCCCGTTTCTAACATGACGAGCGCGTACGGAGGGATACGGTGGGAGTCAGGGATGAGCCGCATGTTCCAGTATGAAAAATCGCAGAGCCGCATTGGTGGCACACTCTGGGAGAAACCACTCCTTTACATCGAGAATTCAGCCCTCTTCAGTGTCCCTGACATTACGACACCGCTTCTGATCATGGCCAACGACGCCGACGGAGCAGTTCCATGGTATCAGGGTATCGAATTCTTTACGGCGTTACGCCGACTTGGCAAACCCGCGTGGATGCTGACGTACAACGGCGAGGCGCACAATCTGGTACAACGAAAGAACCGGAAAGACCTCTCCGTTCGCATGCTCCAGTTCTTCGATCACTTCCTTATGGGACAGCCAGCCCCGGTCTGGATGACGAAGGGAATACCGGCAATCGAGAAGGGAAAGACGCGGGGATACGAGCTTGAAAAGAAGTAGGAGAGGGTGAAGACGTCGGGCGGGTTGTTCCTGGGCTGATCTCCCCTGCCCCCTCCTTCAAAGAAGGAGGGGAGGGTGGGTGGTTCAGTTTGGGAGCTGGTTCATGACTGTGGGTTCTCGGTGCTTCTCATAGATCCCCTCCTGCAAAGGAAGGGACACATCAAAGGGGTGGTTGCTCTCCCCTGCCGTGGATACCTCGAATCGTCGCCTCAATCTCATCCAGCACTGCGTCTAAATTCTCGTAAACGTCTTCGTTCATCACGCGCAGAAACCTGATCCCAAATGACTCGATGTGAATTTGGCGATCGCGGTCGTGAACCCTGGCGAGCGGTGTGAAATGACTGTCGCCGTCAACTTCGATTGCGAGTCTCAGCTCAGGACAATAGAAGTCGATAACGAAATTGTCTACGCTGTACTGGCGTCGGAATTTATACCCGAGCATTTGTCTGTATGAGAGATGCATCCAGAGAAGGACTTCGGCCTTTGGGAGATGACTTCGGAGATAGCGGCGCCTCTTCTTGAGGGGAGTAATGTTGAAGTGGAGGGTCATCGCTACAGAGAGAATATTGACAGTATGCGGTACAAAGAGAACTTAGTCAGCCGCAATTTTGGGGGCAAGAGAATATGATTGGCGGAAAAGGGAGGGCGGGAGTGGAACGTGAGGCGGGTTGTTCCTGGGCTGACCTCCCCTGCCCCCTCCTTCAAAGAAGGAGGGGAGGGTTGGTGGTTCAGGTTGGGAGCTGGCTCATGACTGTGGGTTCTTGGTGCTTCTCACAGATCCCCTCCTGCAAAGGAGGGGACACATCAAAGGGGTGGTTGCTCTCCCCCGACCTCTCCTACCCCTCCCTACAAATAGGAGAGGAGGGTCGGAGGTCCAATGATGGAGCCGGCAAGAAGGGCGGCAAACAAAAAAAGGCCCGGAATTCGGGCCTTCGGAAATCTCGAACGATCGATCTGTATTCTATTTGGCAATGCCAATCACGCCACACGCCTCGCGTGCTCCAGCATTCCCTGTCGGCTGAGTCTTGAGATCGTCTTCCTTCGCATGAACGATCACAGCGTGACCGATGATTGAGTTTGGACCGGAGAGCTGCATTATCGGATCTACCCACTCGAGCATTGCCATGCCCTTTTCGTCTGCGACGATGTTGCCAAGATCGCCGGAGTGGCGCATCTCATCTGTGGGGGCGCCGTGGGACATTTGCGTCGGATTGAAATGACCTCCCGCGCTCGTCAGGTCGGAAGCAGTGCAGTCCCCGAATTCATGAATGTGAAATCCGTGCTTTCCGGGAGTGAGCCCCTCCAGGTGCGCATAGACCTTGACCCCCTTGTCCGTCTGCGTAAACGTTACAACACCCTTCACGGTTTTGTCTTTAGCAGGGGAGAGCAATGCGATAGCTTTGGTAGGGGCATTCCCCATCTTCTGCATATCGTGCTGCGCGGCAGCCGTGAAGACGAACGCGCAGATCAACAACGCTATCAGGTTAGTTCTCATAGAATATCTCCGAGTATTGGTTCGTGGTGGTAGTACTCATACATACCTTTAAACCAACGAATGGCGCATTTGGTTCTCGGCGGGGATGAACAAAAACTGGTTAATTGGTGATGGGTTAATTGGTGGTTGGTTCATCAGCGATGGCAGCACGAACCTCGTGGCCATTTAACCAATTAACCATCTCACCATCTTCTTCCCTACTCCAAAAAATGCACAAACAGCCCATCCCGAAGCTTTGGCTCAAACCACGTCGACTTGGGGGGCATGATTTTGCCGGCGTCCGCGATGGCGATTAATTCGTGAATCGATGTTGGAAACATGCTGATCGCGAGCTTCATCTCTCCCGAGTCCACGCGCTTTTCGAGCTCGCTCAATCCGCGTATTCCCCCGACGAAATCAATGCGCTTATCCACGCGCTGATCCTTGATGCCGAGGATTGGATCCAACACCTTCTGTTGGAGAATTGTCACATCGAGGCGTTCTACCGGATCGCTGTTAGTCAAAAATGAATCAGGCGCTGAGAACTGGTACCACTCGCCGTCGAGGTACAGGCCAAATTCCCCCTTCTTTGTGAGGCGTGGCCGCCCTTGTATGTGCGTCACGCTAAAAGTCTTTTTCACCTTCTCGAGGAACTGCTCTTTGGTCAGCCCGTTGAGGTCTTTCACAACACGGCTGTAATCGAGGATTTTGAGCTGACTTGCCGGGAAGCAGACCGCAAGAAAGAAGTTGTACTCTTCGTCTCCACGGTGATTGGGATTGGCGAGCTTCCGATCGCGCCCCACTATTGCCGCGGCTGCCGTTCTGTGATGTCCGTCGGCAACGTACAGATTCCGGATTCCTCCGAAGAGCGCTTGCAGCCTCTGGATCTTGCCGGCATCCTTGATGACCCATGTCCGATGCCGTATCCCGTCGCGCGCCACATGATCGTTCTCGGGGGGTCTGCTCGTGATGTTTGCCACAATTGCATCGATGGGGGCTTGATCCGGATATGTCAGGAAGATCGGGCCTGAGTGTGAGTTCGTCACACGCACGTGGTTGCAGCGATCTTCCTCCTTGTCCTTCCGTGTCAGCTCGTGCTTCTTGATCGTACCGTTCAGATATTCCTCCACCGAAGCACATCCGACGATGCCGTACTGTGTGCGTCCTTCCATCGTCTGCGCATACACATACAGATACGGAGCCGGATCTTCGACCAGAACCTTCCGGTCGATCAGCTTCTGAAGATTCTCTTTCCCCTTTGCATAGACCCTTGGATCGTAATGGTCGATCGCGGGATCCAGGTCGATCTCCGGTTTGCTGACGTGAAGAAACGAGAGGGGATTTCCTTGCGCTTCCTGACGCGCTTCTTCAGAACTCAGGACGTCGTACGGTTTCGCAGCGACATCGCCTGCGAGCTCCGGTTTTGGACGAAACGCTTTGAACGGACGAACGGTTGCCATACAGTGTGATTATTCCCTTTATTGAACCGCCAAGGCCGCAAAGAGCAAATTGATCACGATGTTGCAGAACGAGACCACATCATTATGATTTCTTGGCGCTCTTTATGGACTTGGCGGTTTGATCTTTTTCCAATACCCGCTAGTGGAATGCCTCTGGATTGAACGCTTTCACGACGCGCTGAGCGATTTCGATGCCGACCCGCTCCTGACCTTCAATGGTAGAGCCTCCGATATGCGGAGACACGCTGACCCGCGGATGGTTGATGAGCGCCTTTTGAGCATCCGTTGGCGGCTCGTTCACGAACACGTCCAGGGCTGCCCCGGCGACCTTGCCGCTTTCGAGTGCATCGAGCAGAGCTACCTCATCGACAACACCTCCACGCGCACAATTGATGAGGATGACCCCCTTCTTCATCATATCAAATTCCTTCTTTCCGATGGCCGGACCGGCCTTCTTGTCGGCAGGAATATGGAGTGTGATGAAATCTGATGCTTCGAGGAGCTTCTCCCGTGTGGTGATCCGGACGACGAAATCCATCATCGTGAACGGTGGATCGAACGCGAGCACGTTCATGCTCAGGCCGAGAGCCCGACGGGCAGTCTCCTTGCCGATGTTTCCGAATCCCATGATACCCAGCGTCTTGCCCGTCAGCTCAATTCCCTTCGAGTATTCCTTCTTGGGCCATTTGCCAGCGACCATATCCATCTTGCTGACGTGCAGGAACCGGCTTAGGGCAAACATGTGTGCGATCGCCAGCTCGGCAACCGAGATGGCCGATGCCCCTGGCGTGTTGAGCACCGTCAGGTTTTTCGCCTTCGCAACTTCGACGTCGATGTTGTCCAGCCCGACACCGCCGCGTGCGATCACCTTCAGGTTCTTTCCCGCCTCAATGACTTCTTTTGTGACCTTCGTGGCAGAGCGGACAATGATACAATCGTACTTGCCGATGTTTGTGAGGAGCTCTTCTGGCGTATACTTCACCTGGTCCACATCGTGACCGGCATCGAGCAGAATCTTCGCTCCTTCTGGAGAGATTCCATCTGTAATGAGTATCTTCATGGTTACCTCCAAATTCAACGGTAGGATTGTGTGCCAGGAAGGCAGCCCGTTCGCTCGGATCACACTCTCAGGTTGCCCGAGTCGTTGTCCAGCTCAGGTTCCCGGCTTGTTGGGGCGCAACGTAAGGAATTTTGTTTGAAGTGACAACTGACTTCCGCCGATGCTGCCAGCCGACAATTCCCATCTTCGAGACTAAAAAAATGGTGTTTCCTTTCAACTTCAAGATAGAAAAGAGGCGGGGCTACTTTCCGTGTGAATGAAAAAATCATATATTGCGCACGAACAAATTCTCTCATTGCACCCACCTCAAGCCTGACAAAGGAGACTTCCGATGTCTAATCGAGCACATAACTTCTATGCGGGCCCCGCCGTTCTTCCTGTTTCGGTTCTTGAAGAAACGCGGGATGCTGTAATGAATTTTGCCAACCTCGGCGTCTCGATCCTCGAGATCAGTCACCGTTCGAAGGAATTCGACGCAGTCATCCAGGATGCGGAGAAGGACGCGCTGGCAATCATGGGCTTGAATGCCCAGGACTACGCTGTCATCTTTGTCGGCGGCGGAGCAAGCCTCCAGTTTGCGATGCTCCCGATGAATTTTCTCAAAGCAAACGCCGATTATCTCGTCACCGGTGAGTGGGCCACAAAAGCCGCGAAGGAAGCAAGAG
>JBEKOB010000044.1:0-33181 GCA_049522195.1 Bacteroidota bacterium | reverse complement strand
GCCAGCTCCAGGTCAACGCGATCCAAGGCACAACGAGAGGAACCACCAGTGCGCCAACGTTCGCCCCCGAGTTGAACAGAGATACCGCAAGAGCTCTCTCCTTCTTTGGAAACCACTCAGCGATGGCCTTATTCGACGAGGGAAAATTCCCGGATTCACCCAAACCAAGAGCAGCCCTTGCGGCACCAAAACCGAAAACGGACCTAGCCAGGGCGTGTCCCATCGCCGCAATGCTCCAGACAACAATGGAGACAGAGAATCCGATCTTTGTCCCCACCTTGTCAACGAATCTCCCGGCGAAAAATATTCCTATAGCATAGGCGGCCATGAACGCTGCGACAATATTGCCGTAATCGATTTCGTCCCAGCCGATTTCCTTCTGAAGGACCGGAGCAAGAAGCCCCAGGACCGACCGGTCAACATAGTTGATGGTCGTCGCAAAGAACAGCATTGCGCAGATAGCCCAGCGATACGAACCTGAGCGCGCATCCCCCTTCGCCGTCAGGTCTGAGGGTGTCTCTTTGACTGCTGGAATATTCTTTGTCATGGTGCCTTCCGTGGTTAGAGTTTATTTCAGCAAGATCATCTTCTTCGCTGAGACCTGAATGCCGGCGTGGAGACGATAGACGTACACGCCGCTCGGTAGCCCCGAGGCGTCCCATTGAACTGTATGCTTTCCAGCAGTCGATAACTGATTGACCACCGTCGCCACGGTACGACCGAGCATGTCGTAGACTTTGAGCGTCACGAAGCTATTAGCTATGAGCTGATAGCTAATAGCTGTTGTCGGATTAAACGGGTTTGGATAATTCTGGCTCAAGCTAAACGTCTCCGGACGTTCCTGGGTCTCCGAAACACTGACAAGTGTGTTCACACCGGAGTAGCTCACGCCGTCATAACACGTGCGGTCAATGTCGCCTCTGAGAGCGCCGGTGGTAGCGACCTGAACCGCCGAATCATCAACGAAGATATCGAATGTGTTGCTTCCCGAGACCTGAACGCGGCCAAGATACGCTTGGTACAGACCGATGTTACCACTACCGGTCAGCACGAGCTTGCTGTCGTGATCGCCATCTTCCACTTGCTTGCAGGCCATCGATCGAAAGAGTTGCATCCCGTCAGGAGCGAGTCCAGCCTTGATTCGCCAATCGGCAGATGCCGTTGGATTTCCCCAGAAATTGACCCACACATCGTACGATCCAGCCCGAGGAACCGTCACGTGTGTCTTCAGGGTAGGAGCATTCTCGCCTCCAACTTCAGCGGATGTCAGAACTGAACCTCCATTGCCGATACCCAACCGCATATGCCATTTGTTGTCTGCCGCTCCTGTCGTGGAATCCGGCCCCGTTGGTGTGAGCGTTGAACCATCCGCGAGGCTCGTGTTGGCAAGCGTGGCATCCACGTAGGTCTTTGGCACGGCAGTCTCTGATTGGCGATCCATGATTCCGACCACGGCTGCATCAAAGAGCTGGGCAGATGAGTATGTTACGCGTAGCCAGAGCAGGACAGAGTTGTTCTTGTCCCACGCCGGAACGATTGGACGAATGTTGTCACGAACAGAATTGCGGGTGATGGGTGTCCAGGTCCAGGTGGCGCCGTGATCAGCGGTAGCTCCCTTGAATATCTCGTGGACTCCCAGATTTGTATTGTCACGTGGATCGCACGGTGTCGATATGTAGATAGTGTTGGGGTCATTTGGGCACAAGGCTCCCAACCCTGTGTAGTCCTGTTCGCTGGCGTAGAGCTTCAAGCCAGCCTTCCCGAGATAGGTATAGGTCCACTTAGAACCGTCGTAGCGGCAATAGAGAAAGTCGTGGTCTGGATTAATCAAGGAGGAGGAACCTCCTTCGTTATTGTTAGCACGGGCAGACACAAGCGTAGCGATCGTGCTGTCGTCGTACCTTTGAACGTCGATGTTCCAGCATCGCCTCATGGTGTCCCCGTGAACGATGGTGCTGTCGGCGAAGACCCGGGTGAAATCAACAGGAGTGGGGATATTGAGCGTGTCGAGTATGTTATTGTCGACAAGTGTGCCGTCTGATTTGTAGCTCTTCCCGCCTTTGACGTAACCGTGGTACAGACTTGTTGGATAGTCCCGGGGATGATACTCAGTGCATACGAAATCGATTCGATCAACACCATTGCCCCAGTACTTCAGATACCCATTGACATAGCCGACGTTTGCATTCATCGTCAACTGGCCGCCATAGGACCATGTGTTGCCCATATCAGTGGAGAACATTATGTTTGGGCTCTTGTTGTTGCCACGGGAGAAGTTGTACGTGCGCCCTTCCGCTGAGAGGTAGAAAAGATTCGAATAGGTGGTCTGGAAATTTACGCCCCCGGGCCGCTGCTTGCTCCAGTCAAACACCTGCTGCGTTCCCCATGCTCCACCGCTGAATATCCGGTAGTACGAGCTATAGTTATTGTTGTGCCCGGCATAGAATACCAGGTATTTTCCATCCGGCCGAATCAGAAACGCGGGCGCGTTATGATCGTCGCTCCCGTTGAAGTTGCTGTTGCCCTTGGCGAGCAATGACCTCTGTGATATCCTCGTCTTGAAATCAAAGAAGACCACATCAACATCTCCATCGCGGGACGTTCCACCGACACCCCGATTGTTTGCGATCGATCCGATGATCAGCCTGCCGTTCACGGTGTCGACAACCGCTCGCTCGTCCTGATACCAGCACCACGCGCCATTGTCATTGAATTGGATGAGATTCCCTTTTACCAGATCGCGCGCATTCTGGCCGAACGCAATGGAGAGCGCGAATAGCGTCAGTATGAGTATGGATCCTTGCCTGCTTGATAGAAAATTGGTGGTCATTGTCTGAGTTCTTCCCGCGGAGATGCCGAATCACAGCGAATAGCTCGCTTTGTGTTCCACCAACCACCGCCCTTGTTGTATCAAAAGGTACATCAATCCAACCGACGTCACTATTCCTTGAGAAGTAACACCTCCGCACCAGCCAGGAGTATCGCCCCGATGCCGTGTGCATCGTTCAGTGGAGCGGGACGCCGATAATAGTAGACCAGATCATCGCTGACGGATGTGCCGGCGCAAACGCCTTCAATCTGGCCATCTGATCGGATCTTCGTCATCACGCCTTCCCATCCGCGTTGGGCAATCGAAGCATAGCGCGGCCCGATGTAACCCTTGTTGACGGAGCGCGCAATCGCATACGTAAACATCGCGCTGCATGAAGTCTCGAGATACGAGTCGGTCTTGTCGAGTAGCTGATGCCACAAGCCATCAGCCCCCTGGTAGCGGGCAACTCCGAGGATGTGTCTTCGCAGGATGTCCAGAAGTTGCGCGCGTTTCGGGTGGTTCTTCGGGAGACGATCCAGCAAATCGACCTGCGCCAGCAGAGCCCATCCATTGGCACGCCCCCAGAAAGCCACGCCGGGACGCTTCACGTTTGAGTACCAACAGTGGTGCATAAGACCTACACCCGGATCAAACAAGTACTTCTGGAAATTGGCCACCTGCGTCGCAGCGTCATCAAAATACTTTCGCTCCCCTGTCAACTCCCCCATTCGTGACAGAAAGGAGATGCTCATGTACAGGTCATCAGACCAGAGCGTCCACTTGAGAGGAAACGAGCGAGCCAGAGTGCCGTCCTTTAGTCGGGACTGCCGTGTGAGAATATGCGCTGCGGCCTCATCGATGTACAAGCGATAGCGATTTTGCCGATCGCGAAGGTATGCTTCAATGACGCTGGCACCCATTGCACCGCAGTCGTCTAGCTCTTCTATGATGAAACGCTGTCCAAATGGATAATTCCACTTCCCTTCGCCTTTGTACCGTTCCTCAAAATACCTGAAGTTGTCAAAGCTGAACGCGATGTTCTTGACCGCAAAATCGCTATAGGAAGTTTCGTGAAGCACCTCTCCCGCCCAATCCAATGCGATGTTCAACACCCCGTTCCAGTAACGCCAATCCGCGTACGGACTCGTGAGTCGCAGCTGCGCGTCCCCGGGAGCTTCAGCAGCAGACTTGAAGTGTTTCCCGGTTTTCTGATCGACGAAACTGAACACGGAGTCGTTCACAACGGCGTTTGCTACCGCTCGAATCGCTTTCTCAGAGTCCGATCTGTTCTGCGCGAACGATATCTTTGGATACTGAACAACCGCACAGAGGCTGATGATGACAACCAGACGGAACATTCTCCGTCTCTCAGGTTTCACGGCTGTTCTTGGCAAGCAATGGAATGGAAAAGCCCTGGCAGGTCTCGTTCCCATCGTTCATACAGTAGGATGGCTCTTCACGGCTCTGATGAATGCCGTGATGTTCTCAGATTTTACCCCCGGCGGCATGCCTCCACCACAAGAGACAATGACTCTGGATCGATCATCCAGAGAATCAACCAATGCAGTTGTCACTCTGGCCACGTCTGCTGGAGTACCGCTCGCCAGAACATCGCGTGGAGGGATATTTCCCACCAGTGTGACTTTGTTATCGGTCATCGATTTCAACTCATTGAGTGTGACGTCAAAGCCCATGTTGAAAAGATTGACTCCCATTTCAGGCAGGAAGGGGGCTGACACCTTGCATGAGGCATCGTTATGGAGGAAGTTGACCGAGACATCAGCGTCAAAGAGTTCCTTGAAATGTGGGAGGCCGAACGCGCGGACCTCGGGTTCCCCGAGAAACCCAATAATGTCATCGAGAAGAAAAATGCCATCGATGGAGGGGAATGTCTCCCTCTGCAATGAAAGCCATTCTTTGAGAAACGTCGTGATCTTTTTGATCAACCTCTCAGCTTTGCGAGGATCCATCATGAGGAGGGTGAGGAACTCCGACGTGCCCATGAGATAGCTGGCGATATTCAAAGGGCCACGAGCCACAGCAAACCGGATAGCGTGGCCCGCATCTTCGATACGCGGCTGTGCCATCTTCAGGCGATTCAACATAAAGGGCAAGAGACCATCAGTTCTGGGATTCGGCGACGGGAGCGAATCGATGTCATTATCTGAGAGCGATACCCTGTGTGCATGAGGAAACTCATTTGCCGCAAAGGTGCATCGCACTCCAAAGGCAGACGGTTCGGTGCACATGCCATATTCTGACCAGAAACCGGGAAGAAACATGACATCCGGGAATTCTTTAATTGCCTTGAGATTCGCACTCAGCCAGGTTTCATCACTCGAGAAATAGTCGAGCATGCTAACACCGTACCAGTTTGGCAACCATGGGCAGTCGATGATGAAACCCATCGGCAATGGCGTTGATTGCTCACCTTGTATGGTGCGCTTCAAAAGATCCCATTGTGCACCTGTCATATTTCAAACCTCTCTGATGCAGAAAGTACAGCGTTGTGTTACTTCACAAATCATTTTTCTTCGTTAGAATCCAATGGAATTGCCACCATCGACCGGCAAAACAACGCCGGTTACGAATCTTGATTGCTCCGATGCGAGGAAGAGCGCTGCATGTGCAATATCGGCTGGCTCGCCTAATCGCGCCATCGGCGTCCGGGCAAGGACCCTGTGTTTCCTCTCCGGATCATTCTCGAGTGCTTCCGAGGACATTTTCGTTTTGATGAATCCGGGAGCAATGCAATTGACCCGAATCCCGAACGGCGCACACTCGACCGCAAGTGCGCGCGTCATACCCTCAACAGCTGATTTCGAGGCTGTGTAGCTAATTACTTTGGGGATGCCGTACCGCGAAGCCATCGAACTGATCATAATCACGCTCCCGGACCGACGCGCGAACATGGATCGCAGGATTTCCCTGGTCAGGGCAAAGACCGCAGTCTGATTTGTTTGAATGATCGACTGAAATTCCTTGTTCGTGACATGAAGGACATCCTTCTTCATATTGATGCCCGCGTTATTGACGAGTACATCGACTTCCCCGACAGTGCTCTTCACCCGTGTCACGAGCTCCGGCAACCGGTCGATCTCTGTAACGTCAAACGCAATGCAATGAGCTCGCTTTCCCAGGGTCTTCCCGGCCTCCTTGAGCCTTGCCGCATCCCTGCCAACGATAATAACCTGTGAGAAATTGGCGATGAACGCGCTCGCGATGGCGAACCCGATTCCGCTTCCAGCACCCGTCACAAGAACGGTCTTGTTCCGTAGATCGCGGTACAATGCTCCTGGTTGAACCATCTTCCCTCCTTTTTTCATTTCAATTGATAGACCTTGTCATTCCCTTCGTACTCAAACCAATCAAAGTACGCCTTGCTTGTTGATGGCGTTCCGAGCGACGTCGCATACAAGGCATACATACAGCCGACGAATCCGCCGGCGACCCGGGTGCTCAGGAAACGAGCGTCGACTCCGTCTTTCAGGAGAGTCCAATTGTCTTTCTGTGTGCTGTACAAAAACGAGTAGCTCGAACCATGCGCCTTGATCCTCAACCCGACGGCTTGTTCGCCACTGTTCCCTTGGAGTTCCTGCGAGGCTATGAGCTGCATTGTTCGCGCCTGACCGCCGTCGATCGCAGATGAGAAGAGTTGTATGACATGCTTTCCTCCGAGGATTGACCTGCAGAGGAAATAGAAATGCGTTTCGTTTTGGAAAACAAGCAAACCGGCTTTCTCGTTTTCCGTTTTCGGAGAGAATTCAAGACTCACGCTGGCAGAGCCGGTCGCATGCTGCTGGCGATGACCAAGGAAACTGGGATTGACTGCATCCGCACAAGTCTTCTGCCTCACACGCATTGACAGCCAGCCTGTGCGTTCCGTAAGGTCAAACCAACGCTCTCTCGGAGTTCTCAGAAATACCCATTCGGGATTCAGATCGGGAGTGTTGAACTCGTCTTTGATCACGAAGTTGCCACCGTGCGGAACGTCTCCCGGAGATTTTGACAACTTGACGGGCGCGGGGTATTCGTATTGGACTTTTTCGTACCCGGGATTGATCAACGGCCATTCACCGCGCCAATCGACGGGCGCCAGGAAAGTCTCCCTGCCAGTATTGAAGTAATTCTGGTCAAACGGTTTGTAGGGACGGCACCCCAGGAAGACCGCCCACCACGCGCCATTTTCCGTCTGAACGAAATCGGCATGGCCGGTCGATGTGATCGGATACTCCCTCTTCGGATCAAGATTCCTCTGTGTCAAGATGGGATTTCTTTCGAATGGGATGTACGGCCCGGCGACGTTTTTGCTCTTGAAGACCACCTCAGAATGCTGCTCAGCCGTTCCCCCCTCAGCTGCTATCAGATAGTAGCTGCCGTTTTTTTTGAAGATGTGCGGTGCTTCAATCCAGACCGGCTTCTTCGTTATATCGACACCTCCATTCACCAGTATCCTCTCTTCTCCGATTACCTTGAGCGTCTGAATGTCGATTGCCATCATCCGGATTGTTCTATGACCGTCATACAGCGACTTGTTGTCGGGGGGAATGCTGTTGTAGATGATGTACGCTTTCCCATCATCATCGAAGAAGGGAGATGGGTCGATGCCGTTGATTTCAGGAAGCCAGACGGGATTGGTCCATGGCCCGGCCGGTGACTGTGAGACGACGATGAACGTTCCCCCCCTGTCAACTTGCGTACACGTCACATAGAAGAACCCTTTGTTATACCGAATCGATGGTGCAAAGAGTCCCCGTGAAACCCCTTGCCCGTCCAGGTTCAATTGCTCGGGCCGATCCATGACATGACCCACCAATTTCCAATTGACAAGATCGCGGCTTTCAAAAACAGGAATTCCTGGAAAGTAGGAAAACGTCGAGGTCACCAGGTAGAAGTCTTTTCCGACCCGGCAGATGCTCGGATCAGGATAGAACCCTGCGAGTATCGGATTCAGAAATTGTTTGTCCTGTGCATAGGAGTGCTCAAGCAAGACGGAGAGCGTCAGAACCAAAACTATTGTCAAAAGCTTTTTCAATTCTCTTGTTCCTTAACTAAGGCGAGTCTTGATGTCGTGACAATTTGCTTGTTCTAAGGAATTTCAAATACATCGCACTAATTGAGCTTCTGCGCGAATTGCGTCCCGTTAAATTGTTCCACTTCAAAGCCGATAACTTTGCCAGCTTCGTTCTTCTTGAATCGGACAAAAAGATACATGCCTTTGACGTAGAAATTCGAATCACTCTCAGCAAACAGCGGGATTTTCGTATCCCCGGGCGCAAGAACCAGGAGGCTGCCATTGGCTTTGGTTATTTCGACGGTGAACTGAGGAGCCACTTGATACTTGCCAAGGTACTGGTCGAGAATTCTCTCCAAAAGCGTCAGTGTCGGTCGTGCGAACACCGCCTGCAATCCTCTCGTGTATCCTTCCGCTTTGCTTCCGGAATGTCCTATGCCCTCAATCACTTTCGTCTCCAGCTCGAGCCCCTTGTAGTTCCGCGATTTGAGCTGTGCTACAAACTTCTGCAATTCTGCCGCCCCTCCCCCCTCGAGTCCACCTACGCCAATGAATAACTTTACAGGAAGTTGCGTGTTCTTCGCTGCGTATTCCTTCTCATACGTGTAGAGTATCTCATTATCCCATCCTAAAGACGGACTCGTGAGAACGTATCGATCGAATGATCCCGTCTCATGAAACAGAGCGTAGAGCGTAAACAGTCCGCCAAAGGAGCTTCCCATCAGCGTTCTTCTGTTCTTCGTCGCCCGGTATTTCGACTCGACATAGGGAATGAGTTCATCCTTAATAAACTTCAGGAACTTCGGCCCGCCCCCAGACTGAGGCATTTGTTTGACGTTCGTCGGCGTGAGGTCTCTCGCCCTCAGGCTATCGTAATTCGGGTTCACTCCTCCCCATGTAATCCCGACCATAATTGCTGCAGGCACGAACCCATCATAGTACTGTTCCCCAAAAATGGCCTGCGTCAGCGGGAAATCCCACTGCGCGTCGACGAGGAAGATGACCGGAAACGTCTTCGTTGTATCCTGGTACCCTCTCGGCAAATTCACATAGAGATCATAGTCCTGCCCTACAATCGCGGAAGTCACATGCAGCAGTTGCGTACCAAGGATTTCCACCTGCGGGGGAGATGAGCGAACGGTTTGGGCAAGTGTGAGTCCGGATGTCAGAAAGGCGAGGAAGAGAAATATGAGCGAACTGCTTCGTCGGATGAGGTTTGTGTTCATAGTATCTCTCGAGGGATACGATCACTTTTTAAGGCGAGCAATCGTGGAACTGTGAAAGCTCTCAGGTGGACCCAAGTAACTCGGCTTGATGTCTTGGGTTTCCACCACTAGTTTCTGCAGCACGACTCCCGGATCGACCATCCAAAATTTCAACATATGTCTTCCGGGTTCTGCGATTGTGTGCTTCGATACCACAGAGCTGATATTGTTTCTGACGGATTCTTCCCAATCCTGGAATGTCTTGCCGGCGTGCATGTTGACAATCTGCGGGGGTTGATCATCGAAAGAAATCGCGTAGCGCAATCCATCATTATTGTGGAAGTTCAGAGTCGGAGAGAGATATGCATCTACCCTGACGTCCCCCTTGTCAGCAAGATACAGCGAGTATTCGAGCCGGGGAGCCTCGCCGCCGGGTGTCTGGCTGGCTGCTGTCACCGGCACTGGGGTCATTGCTGAGAGCGTTCGTCCAAGGTCCGGAATTCTCTGCCATGTGATTGCGGATGAGCCAACAGCCCGGGAATAATGTTCAGCCTCCATCGAAACGTATCCATTGCTCTCCACAAATCCGTCCACGCGGTCTGGCACCGGTGAAGCAGGATTATTGATGACTGTCTGAATCGTCACCGTCTCCTTTTCGGGTCCCGTGATCATAATCGGAATATGTGATGTTCCAGTGGGTGCGTTCTTCCAATCTATGCTCACCCACAAGCGATCGCCGGTGGCAATCTTCCCTTGCGATGAGCTCACGTGGACCCACCGCGCTCCAGTCTTGATCGAGTACTTGAATGAAGTCATGCCACGATTGAAGATCTCGATGAAGTACGTCTGCCGGTTATAGCGATCGAATTCAGGCAATACGAATTCTTTTGCCTGGCCCGGCCACCAGCTCTCCGACCCCTCAACGGCCACGCCCATGCCTGGAGCAGCGGGGAGGGTAATGCTCCTGACCTCGGGGATCGCGTCCTTGTCCGGCTGCTGCCAGTACGTGTATCCAATGTGGGTTTGATCCATCATGTGATTCCATTTCCCGGCCGCCATCGTCCTGTTGTAATAGAATGAGATTGCAGAATCTTTGGCGAACAGTTTTCTAGCCTGCTGAGCGAGACCATTGGCAGCTGCTCGCCCTTGTTCGGCGAACAGGCGATTCCTTCCAATGGTTACATACATCTCATTGAGATTGGAACAGGCCAGCACCGGATGGAGAACGAGCTGGAAGAAAGCGTCCCTGTATTTTTCAGGAAGAGCGGCTGAGATGCGCTGAGCCTTCTGCGCCAGCTTCTTGTACTCGGCAACAACTGTTTCTGCCTCTCGATAGTTGGTCAGGCTGTAGGTGTTGGGAGCCAGCAGCTCGGGCTTTCTTCGCGAGTTGTATTGAGTGTACTTCGTGATGATCTCCGCGATATCCCCGGCATACCGGGCTCCGAACTGCTGTTCAGCCCAATCCCTTGTGTACTCAGGCAATCGCTCTGCCGGCCATTTGTCAGGATTCCATGCGTAGTCCAGAAAAAACTGTGTCGGGAATTCCATCGGCTTGATATCGCCGACGTTGACAATCCAGATTCGATCGACGCCGTAGCTGTACGCCAGATGCATTTGCTCCCACACTCTCGAGATCTGGTTTGTGTTCAGCCATTTGTAGTTTCGCGGACCTCCGACATAGTCATAGTGATAATAGATTCCGTAGCCGCCTTTTCGGGGTGCGTCGGTGAGCCGGGGGAGTTTTCGGATGTTCCCCCAGTTATCGTCGCACAACAGGAGTGTGACGTCGTCTGGAACTCGCATACCCCTGTCGTAGTATTCCTGCACTTCCTTGTAAAGTGCCCAGACCTGCGGGATGGTTGTTACGTCCTTACCGGTGACGTCACCAAGTATCTGTCGCTGGTCTTTCACGATTCTTTCCAACAAAGCAACGTTGGCCTTCTCAGACATGGGTTCATCGCCGTCTCCCCGCATCCCTATTGTCACCACGCTCTCGTACGACCCCATCCTTTTGATTCCCTGTTGCCAGAAGTTCCTGAGGATGGAATCGTTCTTCTCATAGTTCCAGGCCCCTTTTCCGTACCGCTTCCACTCGTCGTGGGCACGTGTCATCGGTTCATGATGTGAGGTGCCAATGACGATTCCGTACTCATCGCCCAGTTTCGGATTGAGAGAATCATCATCATAGAACGCCTCCCCCCACATCGCCGGCCAGAGATAATTACCTTTCATGCGCAGGATGAGCTCGAAAACCTTTTCATAGAAGGCGTGATTGAAGCCTCCGAACTTTTCGATTGCCCAGCTGGACAATGCCGGGGCCTCATCGTTGATGAAAATCCCCCTGTATTTTACGGCCGGTGTCCCCTGTGTATATCGGCCCGGATGTACAAAGAGTGTTTGTTGACGCTTTATCGGTACGTCAGCCCACCAGCACCAGGGTGAAACGCCTATCTTCCCGCAGAGGTCGTAGACACCGAATACCGTACCCCGTTTGTCACTTCCAGCGATTACCAGGGCGCGCTTAATGCCGGGGAGCGGCTTCTCGACCACCTGCAGCAGAAATGTTTCCCATTTCCCGGCGACACCATTCACATCGATTTTCCCTTCTCCGACTAGAGCATCGATGATTGGATTTTTCCCCAGCGTTCCTACGATGATGAGTTCTCCCGATGCGGGGGGCGTGTCAAGAATGAGTGCAGGTTTGGCAAGGGAAATATGGCTGACGTCTGCTTGAAGATCCTTCGCAACGCGTGTTACCGCAGCGTAGTCCTGTGAGCTGATGAGGATCGGGGCCGATCGGCCCGCTGCTGATAGAGTGAAAGCGCCCGGGATTTTACGAGGTGAGATATATGATTCGCTCTTCTGCGCACTCTTTGTCTGTGCGAAGGCATGAATCACTGGAGAGAAGATGAGCAGAAGCGTCAGAACCGCTGCCGGCACGAGCCACTGAAATGCATTATGAAGTGACTTGTTTCCGTTTGGTTGGTTCTTGCCGGTGATAATGGAGTGGTTTGCTTTCAATGAATCCTCAGATCTTCTGATCTGCTCACTGGGAAAGCTATTGATGAATTTTCCGCAGTGTTTCTAGTTTGACCCGCCCAGACATTCTACGGTCGGTTTCCCCGTGGGGTCGTAGATCTTGAAATTGCCGCTCACCTGCAGCATGGCCATCATGTAGAGCAGACCATCATAGTACCGGTACAGCCCGCTTGGAACCGGTATGTTCCAAAGTTCTTCAACAAAATCTCTTCGATTCGCATTTGTCGAGGCGAGACAAGCAACAGCGTTCATCGCAACCAGTCCTGTACTATGGTCGTCCCCTAACTTCGTGCCGTCCAACTTGAAGAGATTGCCATATGTTCCTAATCCCTGGGAGTGGAAGAAATTGAGGAGCCTGTTGGACTGAGTCACTTCCCATGGATCTTTGGCAAACCAGGAATAGTCGAGTGCGACGTTCATCCCGACACGCCACGCATCGTACCGAAAGTCATCGCCTCCTCCACCCCGCCGATCGATTGGTGAACCGTCGAAATGAGCATAGTCGGGCATTAAACCTGTGGAAGGGTGGGCGGCTTTCTTGAAGAACATGCGACTTGTTGCGGCCGCCTCGCACCAGAACTGATTGTTCTTGTCGGCCCAGCGCGCCCAGAGCTCATAGTAATGTGGCAGATGATACGACGGATCTGTGAACCAGGCGGCATCGACCGATGGAACGAAGACAACTTGCTTTTCCTTCTTATTGAACATGTTTGTGATTCTTCCATCGCTCCAGGGTTTCCCCTCTTTGTTCAATATTGCATCGAGGATTGCCTGTGCCTCGCCCCTGTAGTTGAACATTCCCTCGCCATTTCCCCATCGTGCCGACGCAAAGAAAAGGGCCGTCACAAACCATTCCTCGCCGTCGGATGCGGCAGTGGAATCAATAATCGTTCCATCCGTCTTACAATGCCACGCGAAGTAAGTCTTGCGCGGCAGGCTTTTGTGCTGCATATAGGTTTTTGCCCACTTCCACAGCCGATCGAATTCATTCTTCTTGTCGAGCTGGACAGCGATCATCATCGCATAGGACATGCCCTCCGTCCGGACATCGTTGTGGGCGATGTCCACTATATATGCCATGCCCGGTTCGACCGGATAGTACACTCGTTCCGTGGAATCATTGCCGTAAAACAGCTGAACGAAAGCACGTTCAACTTTTGCCTTTACCTCGGCAGCGCTTTTACCCAGCAGATCGTCAAAGAGGTTTTGATATCTTCCGTTAAAGTACGATCCGCGTTCCTTCGGTGTTTGTGATGTTTCGGAGGAGCGCGGCAATACCCCTGCCACCGCGCTCAGGCAACCGCACGAAAGCGCCAGGAGATACAGAACGCGGCATTTTCTCATCAGGGAGCCTTCCTTCAAAAGATGAGGTCATGCTCAGGCTTAATAAGTTCAATAATTATTGAACCGTTTCAATATTAACAGAGTTACCAGAAAAAGGCAAGGGCAAATCTGAGCTTGTCCCAGGCTTCAGATATCTTCTTTTGCACCTTTACCTCATCGTCGGTTGAGATGGACTTGCTCTGTCGATGATGATAGACACGCATACAGGTTGAGAACTGCAATCCCTTGAGATTCTTTTTGCTTCGTCACGCACAATCTTGTTGCAGGAGCACATTGGTAAGAAGGACTTCGATACGAGTGCGACAGAGGTCTCAGTACGAGAATTATGTGCAAGACACGCGAATGGATCAACGATGAAAGAGAAAGTGTACATACCAGATCACGGAATCCGCATGCCCTCCGTTGATTAGATTCATCACCGATAGGAAAACCAACAACATTCAGTGACGCTTCTGCCATTTGGCAAAGGAACTGTTCCCACTTCTCACAAAGTACCCATGGAATAAGGCCAAACGCAACTCTTTCGTATGTCTTAGATAGCCCGTTTATTTGCACCAAAATGCAGTTTGTTCAATTTGTATTGACTGTTTCGTGTTTTAGCATAATATTTAGTTCAAATTAAATTAAACCGTTTCAATTTCTGAGCTTGCTTGGGAAGGCATTAGAAAGCAAATGAAGAGGATCACGATTGATGATGTTGCAAAGAAGGCTGGAGTCTCGAAAGGAACCGTCTCGGCTGTTATCAATGCCAAGGACACGGTGAAGGCCGGGACCCGGGATCAAATCCTTGAAGTGATGAGAGAATTGAATTTTCGTCCAAAGGGTGTGGCGAGAAATCTGAAGAATGGAGGCCAGGACAAGAGCATAGGATTGATTATCAAGGATTTGAACTATCCGTTTTATACCTCCATCGCGACAGGGGCAAAAGAGTACGCAGATAGCAAGGGATATTCGGTCATCGTCACCAGCTCAGCAGACAACCACGAGTATGAACAGAGACTCACGCATCTCTTCTCCGCAAAAGACATCAAGGGAACCATTATCGCTCCAACTCTTGAAGGGACGGCAGAGATCGAGCATCTCTTCAAATTGAAGAGAATCAACTACCCATTTGTCCTCCTGGAGGATGTCAAAGGAATTCAGGCAAACGTCGTTGCCATTGACAACCTCCGAGCGATTAAGAAGGCGGTCAAGTACCTGATCGAAAGCGGGCACACCCGCATCGTCCACTTTGCGGGACCACCGCACTCATCACACACATTGGAACGGATTGAAGGATTCCGGCATGCATTCAGCGAAAGCACGCTGGTGTTCAACAAGGAGATGATCGTACCCGTTGGCTCACACTATGAGGAAAGTTTCAGCAAAACCAAAGAGTACTTCAAGAACAGGAAAGTAGAAGATTACCCAACCGCAATCGTCTGTTTCAATGACCAGCAGGCTCTCGCTGTCATGACAGCTCTCAGAGAGCTTTCGATCCGTGTGCCTGCTGATATCTCGATTATCGGCAACGATGATATCTACTACGCCAGGATCTACCCCGTGCCTTTGACGACCATACGCGCACCGCAGCACGAGATCGGCAAGAGAGCCGCAGAGATTCTGATCCGGAACATTGAATCGTCTACGCTTCTCCCGATTGAGCGTGTTGTTTTCGAGACCGAATTCATCATCAGGGAATCTTCCAGAGTCTTAAATGCCTGACGAGAACTGATCCCCGGCTTGTTACCTGACCGAGCCAATGAAAACACAAATCCCGATCATCGATCGGGATTTGTGTTATTTGAGACTCTTTTGTGCTCAGCCAAACTCTTTCAAACTCCTCCCCTAAGTCCATGACTTCAGCCATTCCTTGCCATCGGGCATTTCCTCTGGCTGTTGGGGTTGCCCCAAAACAGAATTGAATCCCCTATTCATCAACTCGCCAGACAACTAGTTCATTACTGATTTGGAATCGATTTCCGGCTGAACTTTTGAAAATACGTGAGGCACGTATCCCTCCAGACTGCAGAATCGACCAATTGTTTTTCCAATTTCGCCCTGATGCTCGAAAACACCTTGGGATCGACAGCGCCTTCGAGCGAGAGCCATTTGGCGTACATTCCACGTACGTACTTTGTCCCTGAAATGTACTTCGCGCACAGCTCCTCCCATAATGTCCTGCCCGAGTTCAGACGGTAATCCCATCGAACGTGGTGAAACCAGAGCAAGTACTTTTCCGGGCATGTCTCAAGCTTGTCGAACTCAGATCGCAGAGGAGGGAAATACTGTCCGACCGCATTGCTGCCTGAAGAACTGCGGTCAAATCCCAGGCCAATGCTGTCTGCGCGGTGGTAATAGACTGACCGCCAGTCTACCCTCCCAGTGTCATGCTGAGGGCCCGGTCCGTAGTGAACGTCGACCTCCATGATATGATGCAGTCCAAGTGGAGTCATGTAATTGATGCACGCCTCCCAGGAACCCGTCATCATCGAGGAGATGGTTGCACAAGTGAGCGAATCATTTGTGATCGACATCCTAATCCATTCGTCTGCAAGCTGCTCTGCGCTGATTGAATGATCCCAGGCGAGGCGGCCAAAGGCAAACCAATTGGCCTGTGCGAAGAAGTGGCCGCACCAGTTTCGGTCATCGCCTGTGTTCGCTACACCGGCAATGCCCGTCATGGTAGTATTTCTCAAACCGCCATCGACGATGCGGGCGAGAGTGGAGCCAGGTCCTTTCGCGAACAAATCAAACTGAAAGTACTCTTTCCACATCGGTGCAAGGTACACCAAGTGAGTCGAATGGCCCAGGTATTCCTGAGTGATTTGAAGTTCAAGCATCATTGGTGTCTTGGTCATTGAGCCAAAGAGCGGTTGGACGGGTTCCCGCGGTTGAAAATCGAGAGGGCCATTCTTTGCCTGGACAAAGACGTTGGGCCGGAAGAGGCCGTCGAGCGGAAGAAACTCCAACGCAGCGCGTTTCACGCGGTCGGGATCGACTTTAGGTTCGTACACAAACGCACGCCACATAACAATGCCATGAAATGGCTCCAGCGCCTCTGCGAGCATGTTTGCTCCATCAGCATGGGTACGACCATAATCTTGCGGACCGGGCATTCCTTCGGAGCTAGCCTTGACCAGGAATCCGCCAAAGTCCGGGATCAGAGCGTAGATCTCTTTCACTTTGTTTTTCCACCACAACTTCACCCCCCGATTGATTGGATCTGCAGTAGACAACCCCCCGATGCCCCCCTTTCGATCCCCTTCCTGCTCAAACCGAGCCGAAATTGGTGAGGAGAAATTGACAGAGAGGAACACACGAATACCGTATGGCCGGAAAACGTCTGCCAAGGCCGCGACTTTCCCGAGATACTCCTTCTTCAGAATCGCCGGGTTTGTGTTGACGCTGTTAATGACGGAGCCGTTGATTCCAATTGAAGCGTTCGCACGGGCATAGTCGTAATAGCGATTGTCCAGCTTCTTGGGTAGCTCATCCCATTTCCATAAGGATTTGCCCGCATACCCGCGCTCGATGGATCCGTCCAGGTTATCCCAATGATCGAGCAGCCGATATCTGATTCGTGGAGTTGAGACGATATCAAGTTGATCAAGTGGCTGGTAAGTCTGCAGAGTCCTCAGAAAGTGAAACGCGCCGTACAGAAGTCCGATATCACGATTCGCAGCAATGACTGTGAACCTGTTCTTGCCTTTCGTAATCGAGGTGATGAGATACCCTTCTCCACCCAGGTTCTGGAGTTTGCCCTCACGCTGCAACTGTCGGACAATGTCTGAACCTGCTGGCGTCCCGATAACAAGTGCGTTCTCATTTGCTGTCGCGGCCCGGTAGCGCATGTCAACGCCGAGCATCACGTTGAGACTCCTTTTCAGTTCGCTGCGGATGATCCGGAGAGTTGCCGATTCACCGGGCATGACGATGCATGCGATAGCCTCACGATACTGCTTCAGGAGATGCTCATCGGTGATCCTCCTGTACTTCATCCACAGTTCATATCCATCATCCGCCCGAGCTCCACAGGAGAAGAGAAGAGCGATAAGAATGAGTGGGAGGGTTTTCTTTTTCCACGAAATCTTCATCGATCGGGCCGGGGGATGTTCTTCTGCATGGTAAGGTCTGTTCTGAGAGAGGGGAAATTGCGGCGCTGGAAATCACCAGATGGAGCCCCCCGCCCACCTTTGATGCGGGTCTGGGTGTTGTATGAATCGAGAGATGTTCGTTGATCCTCAGCAGCCAGTAAACGCGCGAATTATTTCAATAGTACTCAGGGAGTCTCAAGAAGGCAAGTGTGAAATCAGCTTCCTTCTAGGGTGCCATCGCCCTCAAAACGCAAAAAGCTGACCCGTCTCCAGATCAGCTTTGCTAATCAACAATCCGCAATCGACAATCGACAATTCTTTTTTGTGCCCCCAACGAGATTCGAACTCGTGTACCGAGCTTGAAAAGCTCGTGTCCTAGGCCTCTAGACGATGGGGGCGATGTGAATTTCGAATTGCGAAATGACAATTTCGAAATTGATGTCCGCCGCCCACCTGCTGCTACCAATCCGCAATTGACAATTCGATATCCGCAATTCTTGGGGTGACCAGTGGGATTCGAACCCACGACCTCCAGGGCCACAACCTGGCGTTCTAACCGACTGAACTATGATCACCATGTGATGCCAAAGAACCCTCTCTTTACGCCAGCAGGGAGCCGATTTGCTCAAAAGTGGCCGAAAACCGTGACTTGAGCCCTGCTCCAGAGAGCGCAAAGCCCGTTATTTTCATAACAGGCCTTGGGTTCATAAAAATACGCAAACTTCAGGGGAAAGGCAATAGCATTTTGGCCGGCCCTAATGCGTGACGCGGCCGAATCTATTCCCATGGTTGGGACACAGTTGGCCTTTCTTGGAAAGACCTACTTTCTTGTCAGAACGCTTGCTAACTTCCGTCAACGTCCTGTTGCGAAACTCAAACTGCCATTCAGGAGTCCTCGATGTCCCGAACATCACCACTTGGCACAGAACTTGAGCCTTAGTCACGGATTGTCGTTCCGGATCAGAAAGATCCCTCCCATCACCACGCAATCAGTCGACGGTTTCCCGACGATTGTATTCGGGGTCTTTCGATAATTATCAACTTTCGTGCATAAACATTCAAGGAAGCTAGACCGCAATGAAAAAAGATCTTCTCACCATTCGTGATTTCAGCCGGGAAGAGATACTCGGAACCCTGAAGCTTGCATCGAATATGAAAGCCCATCCGCAGAATTATACTTCGGCACTGAAGGGCAAGACACTCGCGATGATCTTTGAAAAGCCTTCGCTCCGAACGCGCGTAACATTCGATGTTGGTATCCATCAGCTCGGCGGATTCTCGGTCTGCCTCCTGCCGATGGAGATCAGCCTCGGCAAGCGGGAGTCTATCCGCGACGTTGCCAAAAATCTCGAGCGCATGGTTCAGGGAATCATGATCCGCACGTTCGCGCATCAGATCGTCGTCGATATGGCGCGGTTCGCTTCCATTCCAATCATCAACGGATTGACAGACTATTCGCATCCATGCCAGGCACTTGCGGATTACCTCACAATACAGGAAGTGAAAGGCGATCTCAAAGGGCTGAAGGTCTGCTTCGTCGGTGACGGGAACAACGTCGCTCACTCTCTGATGTTCACAGGAGCCCGGCTTGGCACGAACGTGACTGTCGCATGCCCGAAGGGTTATGAACCAAGTCCGGTCGCTCTTCAGCACGCAATCGATGATGCCAGGGAAACCGGTGCACACATTGAAGTGGTGAACGATCCCAACGAAGGCGTAAAGAACGCCGACGTGATCTACACCGATGTGTGGGCTTCCATGGGACAGGAATCCGAAACCGAGGCGCGCAAGGCTATCTTCCAGCCGTTCCAGGTCAACAAACAACTGATGACGAAGGCAAAGAGTGGAGCGATTTTTATGCACTGCCTGCCTGCGCATCGTGGCGACGAGGTCACGGACGAAGTGATCGACAGCTCTTCGTCAGTCGTCTTCCAGGAAGCGGAAAACCGCTTGCACGCGCAAAAGGCTGTCATGGCTCAACTGATGAAATAGGATCTGGGCGTATGTCACGGACTGCATTGATTGCTGTAGGGGGAAATTCTCTGATTCGGGTCGGAGAACGGGGAACTATTGAAGAGCAGCTCGCAAACGCTCATCAGACATCCCGCAAAATCACTCAGCTTGTCGCCGACGGATGGCGAGTGGTGATCACGCACGGCAACGGCCCGCAGGTCGGTGCTGCCCTCCTTCGTTCCGAGCGGGCAGCGGGCGAAGCATACACGCAACCTCTGGATGTGTGCGTCGCCAATACGCAGAGTGAGATCGGTTATATGCTTGAGCGTGGTCTTCAGTGTGAACTCCGCCGCGCCGGCTTTTATATGCCTGTAATGACAATTCTAACACAGGTACGCGTCAGTCCCGATGATCCCGCCCTTACCAACCCCACCAAGCCGATAGGTCCTTTCTACACGCAGAAGGTTGCCGAAGGAAAAATAAAGCAACACGGCTGGACGATGGTTGAAGATGCCGCCCGCGGATACCGGAGGGTCGTCGCATCACCGCAACCCCTGGAGATTCTTGAACTGGAAGTGATCCGCCAGATCCTCGACCTGGGCATTATCGTCATTGCGCTCGGCGGGGGCGGCATACCTGTCATTGTCGGTGAGGATCACACTGTCACCGGAGTGGAGGCGGTCATTGATAAGGACCGTGCGTCATCGCTCCTCGCGACCGGGCTCGGGGTCGACACATTCGTTATCAGTACGGACATCGATCAGGTCTACGTCAATTACAAGCAGCCGACACAGCGAGCCGTCAAGCGAGCGACCGCGGACCTAATGGAGCACTACCTGAACGAAAATCAATTTGCAGCCGGGAGCATGGGGCCGAAAATTGAGGCCGCTATACGGTTTGTCCGGAACGGCGGGCACGACGTCTTCATTACATCGTGCGACCAAATGGTCGAAGCAGTCCGAGGCAAGGCCGGAACACATATCACGGCACAACCAGATCACGGGCAAGAAGCATGAAACTACAGCACGTCATCGAATCGCAGCAGTTTTCCGTCCCGAACCTGATGGAACTGTTCGGCCGGACGCGCCATATGGAACGGATCGTTCAGCGCGGCGGCACCCGCGACTATGAGGACCGGATTATGGCCACTCTGTTCTACAGGCCATCCACACGAACACGGTTCTCATTCGAGTCAGCGATGTACCGCCTAGGCGGACGAGTGCTCTCCACAGAATCTGCCAAGGCCTTCTCCTCGGTCGTGGAAGGCGAGCAACTCGAAGATACTATCCGCATCATTGCCAACTACTGCGACATCATTGTGCTGCGACACAACGAGGAAGGGGGCGCAAAGCGTGCTGCGGCGGTCTCGCCAGTCCCTATCATCAATGCCGGGGACGGTGCGGGGGGACAACACCCAACGCAGGCTTTACTCGATTTGTACACCATCTACAATGAATGTAAAACGCTCAACGGCTTGTCTGTAGCCATGATCGGTGCACTCGATACCGGACGGACCGTCCGCTCCCTTGCCTATCTCCTGAGCAAATTTGAGCGCGTCAAACTTTATTTTCTCTCCCCTCCCGAGCTCCAGGTCAAGCATGATATCATTGACCACCTTCAAGAGCATGATGTCTGGTTCCAGCTCAGCTCAGATCCAGAAGAAGTGTTGCCCCATGTCGATGTCGTCTATCAAACGCGGATCGATCGGGAGCGGCTCAAACGACAGGACGTCGCTCTCTCGCAGTACAATATCAATCCCGCGATGCTGCAGAAGATGAAACCCGACGCCATCATCATGCATCCGCTCCCACGTTCAGTGGAGATTGATGAGGCAGTCGACCGTGATCATCGCGCCGCGTACTTCCGTCAAGCACAAAACGGTCTGTATGTCAGGATGGCCCTGTTGACGATGTTGTTCGATGCAGAACAAGAGTGAAGAATGTTACGCCGGGAACAGCGCATGACGACACAAGACTATTCTCCAACCAAGAAGGAACCTGTATGGCAGAAATGAAACGGATCAACACGATCATTGTTGGTGCAGCCGGACGTGATTTTCATAATTTTAATGTCATCTACCGTGACAATGAGCTGTACAACGTTGTTGCGTTCACGGCGACACAGATTCCCAATATCTCAGGACGGAAGTATCCTGCAGCCCTCGCCGGGAAGTTATATCCCAATGGAATCCCCATCTATGAAGAAAAGGAGATGGAAGAACTCATTCGCAAGCACAACATCGAGGAGGTCGTGTTTTCCTACAGCGATGTGTCATACCGGCATGTGATGAGCCTCGGTTCACGTGCATCGATGGCTGGTGCACATTTCAAGCTTCTCAGCGCGGCGCAAACGATGCTCAAGAGCCGCAAACCCGTCGTTTCAGTGTGCGCAGTGCGGACCGGAAGCGGCAAGAGCCAGACGTGTCGCAAAGTCTCCCGCCTCCTGGCCGAAATGGGACTGAAGGTGGCAGCGATCCGCCATCCGATGCCCTACGGCGACCTCGAAGAGCAAAAAGTCCAACGATACGCTTCCATCGACGACCTTCAGAAGCATCACTGCACGATCGAAGAGATGGAAGAGTATGAGCCTCACATCGTGAATGGGACAATTATTTATGCAGGAGTCGATTACAAGGCGATTCTTGAGCGCGCCGAGCAAGAAGCTGATGTGATCGTCTGGGACGGGGGGAACAATGACACCTCGTTCTATAAACCAGACCTTTCCATTGTGGTAGCTGATCCGCTGCGGGTCGGCAACGAACTCTCGTATTATCCAAGCGAGACCAATTTGCGCATGGCCGACGTCGTCATTATCAACAAGGTGGACTCAGCAGATCCGCAGGCTGTCTTCAAGCTTCGCGAGAACATCCGCAGTGTCAATAAAACCGCCCAGATCATAGAGGCGGCCTCCCCTGTGAGCGTAGAGCAGAACGGGCATATCGCCGGCAAGAGAGTGCTCGTCATCGAGGACGGCCCGACATTAACGCATGGTGAAATGAAATTCGGTGCTGGCACGGTCGCAGCGCGCAAGTTCGGAGCAAAGGAAATCATCGACCCGAGGCCGTATTGCACCGGTGAAATTCAGAAAACGTTCGAGACGTATCCCGGCATCGGGGTTCTTCTTCCGGCTATGGGGTACAGCGACAAACAGGTTAAAGATCTCGAGGAGACGATCAACAGGGTTCCATGCGATACCGTTATTATCGGTACTCCCATCAACCTCGCGCGCATCGTAAAGCTCAACAAGCCCGCCGTTCGCGTCTCCTACGAGTTGGAAGAAATTGGAACGCCAGACCTCAAGGCAATTCTGGGCAAGTTTGTATCAACCCTCAAAGCATCGAAAGGATAGAAGCAGCCATGAGCAAGAAAGCACGGGGAAAGAGCCAGCGGATCAAGAAAAGCGTCTATGCGCCCGAGACCCGCCTGATCTGGGGAAAGTCATTTACTCCGAAGTGGGACTACAGTCATCACGTCGTTCCTCCGATTTCGTCCTCATCGACATTCCGTCTCTCGACGACAAAGCGGGGCGCCCAAGGGTTCATCGAGTTTGCACACCATGCTGAGGACTTCACGGTCAAGTCCAAGGCACCGATCTACATCTACGACCGGCTCGGGGAACCGAACAAGGATTTGCTGGAAGAGAACCTGGCAGCCGTGGAACGCGGCGACTGTGCCGTGAGCTTTGCGACCGGCATGGCTGCTGTCTCTGCTGTCTGCGGCATTTTGCTTGGCAGCGGCAGCGAAATTATTGCTCATAAAATGCTGTACGGATGCACCTATTCCCTCTTTAAGAACTGGCTTCCGCGCTATCACATCAAGGTAACCTGGGTCGATTTCAACGATCATAAAGCGCTCAACGCCGCGATCTCCGCTCAGACGAGACTTCTTTACTTCGAAACGCCCGTCAATCCCACGATGGAGTTGATCGATATCCGGAAGGTTGTGGAGATTGCCCATCGGCACAACAGCCGCCGGTCAAAAGCTCAGCATATCTTCACCTCGGTGGATAACACCTTCGCAACGCCATACTGCCAGCGACCGATCGAGCAGGGAATCGATTTCGTCATCGAGTCATTGACAAAGGGGCTTCTCGGTTTCGGGACAGACATGGGAGGAGCCGTCATCGGGCCGAGCTGGAGTTACGACCGGTTGCTTCTCTACCGAAAGGACTTTGGCGGCGTGCTCGGTGCAAAGAGCGCATGGCCGATTTTGGTGTACGGACTCCCGTCGCTCGCGGTGAGATTCAGCAAGCAGATACAAGCCGCGCAACATATCGCCGAGTATCTGGCGCGAGACAAACGGATCGGGCTCGTGAACTATCCAGGGCTTGATTCATTTGCCCAGCAGGCGGTAGCGCGCGCTCAGATGCAGAACTTTGATGGACAGTTCACACCTGGAACGTTGATGTACTTCATACCAAAGGGAAGAACTCCTCAAGAACGACATCGCAAGGCAAATCGTTTGGTCAATTACATTGCAAACAACTCGTACACAATGACGCTCGCTGTGAGTCTCGGGAACATCCGCACGCTGATCGAGCATCCGGGATCGATGACTCATTCAAGCATTCCACCCGAGGAGCAGCTCAAGCGCGGAATTGATCCGGGAGGAATACGGCTTTCGATCGGCCTCGAGAAAACAGAAGATATCGTTCACGATCTGGAAGAAGCACTGAGTCACATGTAGCGCGTCTGTTCGGAGCACCGTACGGTCAGCCCCCAGCTCCCGTTGGGGGCCGACCCTCCCACCCTCACGACCACATCAATTTCGTCTTTTCACATCTTGGAATAGGACTGTCAGAAATAGGAATACTTCTTGTTTTTTGAAGGGGGTTGATCCGGGATTCGCCGGATCATCAGTCCCATAAGCGGATTTCCGTGGCACAATCCTTGTCAAGTTATGCTGCTACAAGGGGTTCACGAGTTCTTCAGCTGGAGGAGACAATCATGTCGATGATCGCAGTCAGGCTTCGGGAGAACGTACCCGGGAAGTATTTTGTCACAAGCGCATGCAATGGCTGCGGAATTTGTTTCTCATATGCGTTGCAGAATTTCATGTACAGCAACGACTCGTCGTACTATTACGTTTTTCAGCAGCCTGCCGATCCGGGAGAGGAAGATGATATTCGCCGGGCGATGGAAACCTGCCCGATGAACTGCATCAAGGACGACGGCGAACCATTTTGAACCTGTCCCACGGGATATTGAAGAACAATGGTTTTCGCCTGAGTCTTCATGAAACAGAATTGCATCGCGATAGTTTTCAGAAGTGTCATTGACGCAGCGTTCTCAAGCCGCACGTGGGGAGCTTCGTGATCGCGAGGGTGAGTGAATCCGGGACTTGCAGCGCTGCAATCCTCCCTGATACTCAACCAGAGATCTCTCGCCTCCTTTTCAAATGCCTGCGTCCCAGGTCGAGCACACTCGCGCAGTAGCGCTGACGTACTCTTTTCGAAAGGACTTCGAAATTATGAGCAGTGGATCTCTTCTTCTTGCCCGGCTCTCGGATCCCGAGAACCTTGTACCAGCGGCCGAGGTCCTCGAGCATTCGGAGATCGTTGAGTGCTGGAATGCAGTGGACGGGCACGTCGACCTTGTCGCAAAACTGAGTGCTCCCCCAACCAAGCTGCTTGAACAGATTCGCGGCCTCGGGGGTGTCCAGGAGCTCGACGTCATCGAAATCTCTGACGAATCCGGAAAATTCTTGTGTAATCCAGCCTTCTGTTACTCCATCGTATTTCTTGAAGTGGAATCGGGCAAACTTGCTTCTATCCGTGATCGACTTGCCGCCATCTCACAGGTGTCATTCTGTTCATCAAAGCAAGACAGCAGCGAGATTATCGCAGCCGTCAGCGGCAATACATTTCAATCGGTTGACAGAGCGATCAACGAGCAGATACGCCCGATCGATGGCGTCCTCCGGCTGAAACAAGATCGTGTCATCAACCTGAAACAAATCTAAGGTTTGGACCATGGCAGAACACCTTACAGACGAATTCAAACCCTTTAATGTCGATCTGTGGAAGTATGACGGCCACGCAGGTGCTCTGATTCCGCTGCTGCAATCGGCACAGAACACATACGGTTATGTTTCAGAGAAAGCGATCGACCATATCAGTCACGTCACGGGAATACCGGCGGCCGAGATTTATGGAGTCGTGACGTTCTACGCTCAGTTCCGGACGAAGCCGCTCGGTAGGAATGTGGTGAAGATCTGCAACGGGACAGCCTGTCACGTGAACGGTGCCAAAACGGTGTATGACACGATACAAGATGAGCTGCAGATAACCTATGATGAAACGACGGACGACGGGAATTTTTCTCTCCTCTCCGTTGCATGTCTCGGGTGTTGTTCTCTTGCTCCTGTCATGACGATCAACGGCGAAACACAGGGCCGGCTTGATGCGGGAAAAACCCGAAAGGTCATTCGCGAAGAGAAGCGCCGCGTCGGCGCCGTTTCCAAAGCAGTCGAAGAATGAGGTCTTGAATGAAAACTGTATCCATCGGATTGGGAACATGCGGTATTTCCGCCGGCGGCGAGAAGGTTTATAAGGCATTCCAGGACGAACTGAAGGAACGCCCTGATGCATTTTTTCTCAAAGAAACCGGCTGCGTCGGGATGTGCTATCGCGAGGTCCTCGTCGAAATCAGCAACGGAACTGGAAGCCCGCGGCTCTACGGCGATGTCACACCTGATCGGGTAGGAAAGATTGTCGAAGAAGATGTGTTGAACGACCGGCCGATTCCGGATTGGCTCGTCTCAGGCGAAGGCAAGGAAATTGGGTTCTTTGAGAACCAGGTGCGCATCGTCCTGCGCAACTGCGGCAAAATCGACCCGGGCTCCATCGACGAATACATTGGGGTGGGCGGCTATCAGGCGATTAAAAAGGTCTTGACTAGCATGGCGCCGGACGCCGTGGTGAATGAAGTGATTCTCTCCGGCTTGCGAGGTCGCGGCGGCGCCGGATTTCCGACGGGAACAAAGTGGAAACTCACGCGAGCAGCAGCCGGCAACAAGAAATATGTGATCTGTAACGCTGATGAGGGTGATCCCGGAGCGTTTATGGATCGCTCAGTTCTTGAGAGCGATCCTCACGCGGTTCTGGAAGGAATGATCATCGCCGGCTACGCAATCGGGGCCGATTTCGGATATATCTACTGTCGGGCTGAATATCCAAAGGCTGTTACACGCCTGCGGCAGGCGATCGGACAAGCCCGTAAAAAGGGGTTCCTTGGACAGAACATCCTTGGAACAGGATTCAATTTTGATCTTACCATCAAAGAAGGGGCCGGTGCTTTCGTCTGCGGCGAAGAAACTGCGCTGATGGCCTCTGTCGAAGGACGTCGTGGAATGCCACGCTTCCGTCCCCCATTTCCCGCGAATTCCGGCCTCTGGGGCAAACCGACGAATATTAACAACGTCGAGACGTTTGCAAATGTCCCTTGGATTGTGATAAACGGAGGCGCGGCGTTCGCCAAGTACGGAACGGCTGACAGCAAAGGTACCAAAGTGTTCGCGATGGCGGGCAAGGTGAAGCGGACGGGCCTCGTCGAAGTGCCGATGGGAATCTCCATCAAGTCTATTATCTTCGACGTCTGCGGCGGCATTATGCACGATAAGGAATTCAAGGCCGTTCAGATGGGCGGACCGTCGGGCGGTTGCATCCCTGCATCGATGAGCGACACGCAGATCGACTACCAGCAAATCCCAAAGACCGGCGCCATCATGGGCTCCGGCGGCCTCATCGTGATGGATGAGACCACCTGCATGGTCGATGTGGCGAAGTTCTTTCTCAGCTTCACGCAGGCTGAGTCGTGCGGGAAGTGTACGTTCTGCCGCATCGGCACCAAACGTATGCTGGAAATTCTCGAACGTATCACGATGGGTAATGGAACAATGGAGGACCTCGACAACCTCACCGAGCTGAGCGATCAGATCCGGAATGCCTCCCTATGCGCGCTCGGCGGATCGGCACCGAACCCTGTCATCACCACGTTGAAGTACTTCCGGGACGAGTATGTTACGCACATCGAGAAGAAGAAGTGCCCGGCTCATGTGTGCGCGCCTCTCCTCACATTCACGATCAACGACAAGTGCCCCGGCTGTATGGTATGTGCCCGCGCCTGCCCCACGGGAGCCATCACGGGCAAGAAGCGCGAAATCCATGTCATTGATCAGGACAAATGTATCAGATGCGAGAAGTGCTTCACCGTGTGCCGCTTTGATGCCGTAACGAAAGACTGAGGATAGCAATGCTGACTCTCGAAATCAACGGACAACAAGTTACCGCATCGCCCGACAAGACGATTCTTCAGGTCTGCAGGGAGCAGAAGCTCGACAACATCCCGACCCTCTGTCACGACGAGAAGCTTCCACCGTTCGGCTCATGTTTTCTGTGCGTCGTGGAGCTCGAGGGCCAGACCAAGTTGTACCCCTCCTGCGCCACCAAGGTCGCAGAAGGAATGAAGATTTACACGCGTTCGGAGAAGGTGAAGCGCGCTCGCAAGACTTGCCTGGAACTGCTCCTCTCGGACCACTATGCCGACTGTTTCGGACCATGCCGCCTGAATTGTCCCGCCGATGTCGATATCCAGGGGTACATGTCCCTCATTCATCTCGGCAAGTTCAAGGAAGCTATAGCACTCATCAAGGAGAAGAATCCACTTCCGTCGGTCTGCGGTCGCGTCTGCACACGAAAATGTGAAGTGAATTGTCGTCGCTCAATGGTTGACGAGCCGGTCGGCATTGATTTCCTGAAACGCTATGTCGCCGACCAGGATATGATCGGCGAGATGTGGAAACCTGAAGTGAAACCGTCAAATGGCAATCGCGTGGCGATTGTCGGCGGCGGGCCTGCAGGACTCACGTGTGCGTATTATCTCGTCACCGAAGGATATCAGCCGACAATCTTCGAAGCACTGCCGGCGATGGGCGGCATGCTCCGGTACGGCATCCCGGAATACAGGCTTCCCAAGGAAGTCCTGGACAAGGAGATTAAGTGGATTACGGACCTCGGCGTCGAAGTGCATACAGACCGTTCATTGGGGAAAGACTTTACGATCGACAGTTTATTCGATCAGGGTTTCAAGTCCGTTTTTGTTGGTCTTGGTGCCCAGGTTGGCAAGCCGATGCAGGTTGAGAACGAGGAGGCGGAAGGTGTCCTCAGCGGAGTGGAGTTCCTGAAGCAGGTCGAAATGAAAACCAATCCGCCGGTCAAAGGACGAGTTGTTGTGGTTGGTGGCGGCAACACGGCCATCGATGCGGCGAGAACATCCATTCGTCTCGGAGCCGATAAAGTTATACTTCTCTATCGTCGCACGCGCCAGGAAATGCCTGCGAATCACGTGGAGATCGATGCGGCTGCACATGAGGGCGTTGAGTTGCAGTATCTCGCAGCCCCCGTTCGCGTAAATGTCGAACACGGACGAATGTCCTCGATCGAGTGTATTAAGATGGAGTTGGGTGAGCCGGATTCCAGCGGGCGGCGCCGACCTGTGCCCATGAAGGGATCTGAATATTCGCTGCAGTGTGACTGGGTCATTTCGGCCATCGGACAGGAAGCAAATCTCGACGGAGTCGACGGCGATACCAAAATTAAAATCACAAAGTGGAAGACGATTGACGCGAAATCCGGAACATTTGACACCTCAAGGCCCGGCGTTTTTGCCGGAGGGGACGTGGTCACCGGTCCGGCCGACGCCATCGATGCTATCGCAGCCGGGCGCAAGGCCGCCCGCGCGATCGACAAGTACCTTCAGACAGGTGTTGTTGAACCTCTCGTACCCCGATTTGAGAGCCGGCGAGATGCATTTCATAAGCTGACTCCGCAGGACATCCCTCCGCTTGAGAAGATCCATCGCCATGACCCTGACGAAGTACCGGTCATCGAGCGAATTCTCGGCTTCAATGAAGTTGAACATGCCTACGACGACGAGACTGCAAGAATTGAGGCACTTCGTTGTGCAGAATGTGGTTGTGATGTCGGTCTCTCTTGCGCGTTGCAGGACTATTGCACCGAGTACGGCGTCGATCAGGAGCGGTTTGTCGGAGCATTCAATCGTTACAAGGTTGATACGCGCCATCCGTTCGTCAAAATCGACTTAAACAAGTGCATCCGCTGCGGACGTTGTGTCAATACATGTTCCGAAATTCTGAATGTCGCGGCACTTGGATTTGTCAATCGTGGATTCCGCACGATTATGAAGCCGGCAATGGAGAAGGCTCTTCACGAGACAAACTGCGTTTCCTGCGGAAACTGTATTGACGTGTGCCCGACTGGTGCCCTTGTCGAAAAGATGCCGTTCCGCCGAAGCGGACCGTGGAAAATGGAACCGGTGTATAACGTGTGTAACTATTGTTCTGTCGGGTGCAACATCACGTTCATGGTGAAAACACCTGATCTGTATTTCGTCGCAGGAGCCCCGCCGGAACTCGGTCCAAACCGCGGCGAACTCTGCGTGAAGGGGCGTTTTGGCTATGAGCATTACCTCGACGGATCACGTCGCATGAAGCCGATGGTCCGCAAAGACGGAAAGCTGAGGGATGCATCGTGGGAAGAGGCATTCGAAGCGGTGAAAAAGGGGCTTGCGAAGGTCATCGAGGATCACACCCCCGATCACATCCTGGTCTCCGCCTCACCGAAACTGACCAACGAAGAGTTGTACCTCGCAGGTAAATACGCCCGCGCCGCGATCGGAACGAACAACATTGCGTCGTTCCATCGCATGGTAAACGAGGCGGATTACCACGCGTTGGACACGATGATCGGGGCGACTGCGTCAACTGTCGGCGCGAAAGAGATCGAGTCGGCAGATCTGTTCATCGTACTCGGCGGCAATCCGACATCCGAGAATCCGGTACTTGGATGGCAAATGAAGCGTCGCATCAAGAAAGGGACGCAGGCGATTGTCATCAACTCAGGCCAGATCGATCTGACGGGGTATGCGACTGTGTGGGCTGATCCGAGACGCGGTACTGCGACAACGCTCCTCAACGGCGTCATCGCTGAGCTGGCGCGGCGGAACAAACTCAACCAGCAGTACCTCCTCGAGAAAACCGTGAACTCCGAGCAGGTCCTTGCCAGCTTGACAAAATATGATCTGAACGAAGTGTCCGCCGTAACCGGAGTCGCGGTCGACAACATACTGAAAGTCGTCGATCTGTTATCCGATCCGTCCAAGAAGATCGTTGCATACTACAACATTGAAAGTCGAATCGACCGGGCAGCGAATGACCTCAGGGCTCTTGCGACACTGATGCTCTCACTCGGGAAGATTGGGACAGAAGGCTCCGGCATCGCGCTGGTCTCGGGACAATGCAATAACGTCGGCATGCGGCTCGCAGGTTTCGATAATCGCCTCCTGCCCGGTGGTGGTTCAATGGAGACTAATCAGATCGCAGATGCTACCGGGAAAGTCTGGAAGACTGACATGAAGAAGTTGTTCGAGACCTCCGGCACGAACATTGGCCGCAAGATCCGCGAAGACAAGATACGCGCTGCGGTGATCTTCGGCGAGAATCCATCGATTGCTCCCGACTATAATCACTTCATCAACAATCTGGAGTTTCTCGTTGTCGCTGACATGTTCCTGACGGAGACCGCTCAGGCGGCGGATGTTTTCCTGCCTCTCTCGGCATACATGGAATCCGAAGGTCACCTGACAAACTGGTTCGGCATGCAACAGCCGACAAACCCCATAGGTTTTCCTGCCAATGGAATGCGGACGCTCGACATCATGAACAAGCTCTTCAGCTCGGTGGGAGACACTGAGCAATCTCATCCCGCCGACGAAGTTTATGCGGAGCTGCAATCGTTCATCAAGTTGAATGAGTCAAGCCACCGCAATCACGGTTCATTTCCCACACCAGATGGGAAGGCTCACTTTGCCCTCTACTCCGATCAGGCTCTCTCGGTCAGCGCAGAGGCACCACAGGTACTGCAGATCGATGCGCGGATGATCGCCCAAATGAAGCTGATCAGAGCGTAACATCTCTGGACTCGAACTCAAGGCTGGCGCTTCAACGCCAGCCTTTTTTGTTTCCCGGCATTGCCTCCCCAAATTTCTGGTGAGTTCCCCTCATGCTGCTTTGACAGTCATTTCACGATTTTTCCGCCCGGTGATTTCGCCGATTTCAGAACTTTTTGTCGGATTTCGTTGTTCTTTTGCTCGTAATCCCACATCGATGTACCACCATCATCAGGCGGACAGGCTTGAAAATCGGCATTCCGAAAGAAAGCGCGCCCGGCGAAACCCGGGTAGCACTTGTTCCTTCCCTAGTCTCATCGCTTACCCGTGAGAACCATGAGGTGTTTATCGAAGCCGGCGCCGGACTTGCATCCTTTTTTCCGGATATCGAGTACGAACAGGCCGGAGCCCGGATCCTTCCCGACACGCCAAGCCTTTATCAAGCTAGCCAGACGATCCTGAAAGTCCAGCCCCCTCAGTTCCATCCGATACTTCAGAAAGATGAGGCCGAACTCTTACGGGAAGGATCAACCTACATCGGGTTCCTCGCCCCCGTCTCAAACCCGGACATCGTCAGGATTTTTGTGCATCGGCGTATCACAAGTTTCGCGATGGAATATGTACCGCGAATCTCCCGCGCGCAAAGCATGGACGCCTTGAGCTCCATGGCAACTGTTGCCGGCTACAAATCCGTGCTTATCGCAGCGTCAAAACTTCACAAACTGTTCCCACTCCTTATGACGGCGGCCGGTACAATCCCTCCCGCCATCGTGCTCATTCTGGGAGCGGGCGTCGCTGGACTTCAGGCAATTGCGACGGCGAGGCGACTCGGAGCAAAAGTTGAAGCATTCGATCCACGACCAGCGGTGCGCGACCAGGTTCGGAGCCTCGGCGCCGCTTTCATCGACATCTCGATCATTGAACCGACAGAGGCAGCCGGCGGCTACGCCCGGGAACAATCAGCGGAGTTTCTCAAGAAGGAACAGGACATCATCAGCAAGCGTCTGCCGATTGTGGATGTCGTGATCTCAACCGCTCAGATATTTGGCAAACGTCCTCCGGTCCTCATCACTGCGGAGATGCTCGGGTTGATGCGTCCCGGAGCGGTCATTGTCGATCTGGCAGCCGAACAAGGGGGAAATTGTGAATTGACACACCCGGGAAAAACCATTGAACACAATGGTGTAACCATTCTGGGCCCGGTTAATCTTCCCGCGACACTCCCGACGCATGCCAGCCAACTCTACGCCAAGAATGTCTCCAACCTGGCGCTTCATCTGTTTCAAAAAGGCGCAACACGGCCCGATCCGGCAGATGAGATTGTGAAGGGCTGCATGATTACTGATAACGGCACAATCGTGAATGAAGTCGTTAGGCAACTTCTGGTTGAGAAGGGAGAAGCTCTCGTATGAACGAGTTCATTGATCCCCTGTACATTCTTGTTCTTGGCGGTTTTCTCGGGCTCGAGGTCATCCGTCGAGTCTCGCCGACGCTGCACACACCGCTGATGTCTGCCACCAATGCAATCTCCGGCATTTCGCTCGTCGGGTCATTGGTCGTAGCCGGTGGAGGTCATGACACATTGAGCACAGCTCTTGGATTCGTCGCCGTGACGGCCGCGACGATCAACGTGGTCGGTGGATTCCTGATCACCGATCGCATGCTCAGACTCTTCAAACGACAGGATCGTGGCCGGCCATGACACCATACCTCCTCGATCTCCTGTATCTCGTCGCTGCAGTCCTTTTCATCTTCGGTCTCAAGGCTTTGAGC
>JBEKOB010000043.1:0-33295 GCA_049522195.1 Bacteroidota bacterium | reverse complement strand
CGATGACCCGATCACCCGATGACCCGATCACCCGATGACCCGATCACCCGATGACCCGATCTCTCCTGATTAGCTTTTTCTATCTTTTGATCACTTCCGGGTACTTAATTCCTGCCGCCGTATTGAATACAACCACGCGGTCTGTTTCTCCGATCTTGCCTTGACTCAAAAGATGTCTCAACGCTGCGAACGAGGCCGCCCCCTCCGGACATATGAACAATCCTTCTGTCTTCGCGATCTCATAGACAGAAGCGACGATTTCCTCATCGCTTACGGCAACAGCGCTCCCTTTGCTTTTGTAGACTGCATCGAGAATGAGGTAGTCGGCGAATGCCTTCGGGACGCGCAGTCCGGATGCTATCGTTTCCGCTTGCTCCCAGAACTGAGAGTCAGGCTTCTGTTCTTTGAATGCTTTGACGATAGGGGCGCATCCGCTTGCTTGAACAGAGATCATCTTGGGACGTTTGCTGCCAATCCAGCCAAGTTCCTCCATTTCATCAAACGCTTTCCACATCCCTATCAGACCCGTCCCGCCTCCTGTCGGGTATACGACCACATCCGGCAATTCCCAATCCAACTGCTCGGCCAACTCATACCCCATCGTCTTCTTCCCTTCAAGCCGATACGGTTCCTTGAGGGTCGATACATCAAACCATCCGGGATGGGTCTTTTTAAGCTCGACCATCCTTTTCGCTGCATCGCTGATATTTCCCTTGACGAGCTCAACGTGTGACCCACAGGCAAGACACTCCTTGATGTTGATCTCCGGCGTGTCCTCAGGTAAAAAGATGAACGCCTCCATCCCTGCACGCGCGGCGTACGCTGCCAGGGCACCGGCGGCATTTCCGGCCGACGGTATGCACGCTGTCCGAATTCCCAGTTCCTTGGCTTTTGATACGGCCATTGCCAGCCCGCGTGACTTGAATGAGCCCGTGGGAAGCTGACCCTCATCTTTCATGAAAAGAAGCGGAAGACCCAGGGTTTCCCCAAGTTTCGGCACTGGCGTAATGGGTGTCATTCTCTCGCCAAGGGAAATGATATTTTCACCGCGTTCAACGGGGAGCAACTCAGCGTACTTCCAAAGGGATGGTTGTCTCTCGTTCAGCAAGGCCTTCGGAAAGGACTTCTTTGCAGCCTGAAGATCGTAGCGCGCGAGGAGTGATTTACCGCAAGAACGGCAGACGGTTTGGACTTCATGTGGAGAATGACGATCTCCACAAACGCTGCATTCGAGATGTGTGAGGAAATTCATATGTGACTGTCGGATTGATCGATGGATCGTGGTATTGTCTGTCTTTGAGAGCGGAAGTCAATGTAGATTGAGAATGGCGGAGAATCAAGATAAAAGCGATTAATGCCGGCGAAACTTGAAGCATTTCACCATCGTTGAATGTCTGGAGCCTTTTCTCTACTTTGAGGATACCAAATTCACACCAACCAACTGCGTACGGACATCACATGCGAAACCATCTGATTATTGCTCTGGCTTGTTTGATCGTGTTCACCGTGTCGGGATATGCCATTCCGCGTTTCGCCACTCGTTTGAACCTCCCTTGTCAGAGTTGTCACGTCAATCCATCAGGCGGTGGTATGCGCACCGCGTTCGGCCAGAGCTTCGGTCGTGATAGTCTGTCAGTGAAAAGCTGGCAGGAGGAGTATGCTCTCGACGATTTCTCGACGAAGCTCAGTGAGTTCCTGACGTACGGTGCCGATTTCCGTTTTCTTGCCTTCTATCAATCCAAAACAAATCCGGACGCATCGTTGAGTTCATTTTTCCCTATGCAAATGGATCTGGATTTCAACCTCGCCGTGTCGAAGAAGATCAACCTCTATATCAATCCAGCGTTCGGCCCGTACAATCGTCTGGAGGTGTTCGGAATTGCCAGGATTCTCCCGGCGAATGGATACTTGAAGCTGGGTCGGTTTACGCCTCCATACGGGCTGCGGTTTGATGACCACACGTCATTCATTCGTCAGGCGACCCCATTCCGAAACAACATGGGGCAACAAACCGGCCTCGAGGTTGGATTCAGATCAGGATCTGTTATTGCGATGGGAGCTTTGACGAACGGGATGCGGGGCGATCTGGACGGAATTCTCGCGAAGGCGGTCTTTGGCAAGCTTGAGGCACACGGGGACCTGGGACCAATCAATGCTCTCGCCGGAATTTCATCATACAATGACGTCTCGAGTGTCGAGAAACTGAACCTTTTTGGCGGCTATGGGTCAGCCACATTCATGGACAGACTCACGCTCATCGGCGACATTGAACGCATCCGTGGGAATTCCGCATCGATGAGTGTCAGCTCGGATATCAATCAACGAAACGCGCCGGGGACAGATCTCAAGCAACTGGCGGTCTTGGTTGAGGCAGATTACGAGCTGCTCCAGGGAATTGATTTGAAGTTCATGTACGATTTCTTCGATCCGAATACAGACGTCAAGAGCGGCACTGCGGTGAGGTACTCAGGCGGGTTTGAATTCATGCCGATGAGCGGTGTGGAGGTACGTCCGTTGTACCGTTATACCAAGGATACCATCCTGAACAGGAACACGACCGATCTCCAGATCATGGTTCATCTTTTCCTGTAAAGGCACTTCGGAAACAAAGGTTCCGGCGACCTGCCTCTGGATCACTCGACCTTTTCAATCTTGATCGAATCGGTCGTCCCTCTGGAGAGCAGAGGCAGCCCTGCTGTGTAGATGACGTAGTCCCCGAAGTGTACGTATTCGAGTTTCCGCAACTCATCTTTGATGCGTTTGAACGCAGTATCCGTGTCCGCGACGAATTCGGGCACAACGATCCCCCGAATCCCCCAAACCAGGTTAAGTCGTCTCAGAATCTTATCGCGCCCTGTTACCGCCAGGATGAGCGCCTTCGGCCTGTACTTTGCCGTGTTGATCGCACTGAAACCGGAATGCGTGATAACAATGATGGCTTTCGCGTCAATGTCGTTGGCAATTGCACACGCTGCCCTGCCTATCGCATCGAATATCGTGAATTCCCTCGTCGCACTCGCTTTGGCGATGTCAAAATGGGACTGATATCGTGTCTCTGCCTTCCTGATGATTCTATCCATTGTGAGCACGGCATCGACCGGGAATTTCCCTACCGACGTCTCCGCGCTCAACATCACCGCGTCTGCACCATCTAGCACTGCATTCGCAACGTCGTTCGCTTCTGCCCGGGTCGGGCGGGGACTTTCGATCATCGATTCGAGCATCTGCGTCGCAACAATTACGGGAACGCCTGCTTCATTGCACAGGCGAACAACCGTCTTCTGAATAATTGGAACGTCTTCCGGCGGGAGTTCTACCCCAAGATCGCCGCGCGCGACCATGACAACGTCTGACGCGCCGATAATTGAATTGATGTCCTCCACCGCTTCGCCCCGCTCGATTTTCGCGACGATTGGTATTCGCTTCCCTTTGGGCGCCTCTTTCACGAGGAACTCCCGCAGACTCTGAATATCCTTCACGGATCGGACAAATGAGAGGGCAACATAATCGATGTCATTCGCCAAACCAAACCTGAGATCTTCAACATCTTTATCGGTGAAGGAAGGGACGCTGACCTTTACCCCAGGGAGGTTCATCCCCTTCTTATCGGTTAAGATCCCACCGTTGACAACCGTGCAAAGCACATCGGTGTCCGTTTTCGAGACAACCGAGAATTTCATTTTTCCGTCATCAACCAGAATCGAGTCGCCGATCCGAATATCCCTCGGAAGCTGCTGGTAGGTGGTCGAAACCATGTCCGCGTCGCCGAGTATGTCTCTCGTCGTGAAGCAGTACTGCGCGCCGGTCTTGATCTCCACACTCTTCTCTTTCAATCGACCAGTTCTTATTTTCGGACCGCTCAGGTCCTGCAAAATCGTAATGTGTTCACCAGTTCTACTACTTGCCTCTTTGAGGTTGCCGATGGTCTCGTGGTGTTGTTCACGCGTTCCGTGTGAAAAATTCAATCGGGCGACGTCCATACCCGCTTCAATAAGTTTCACCAGTACGTCCACGCTCTGAGATGCCGGACCGATGGTGCAGACGATCTTTGTCTTGCTGAATCCTTTTGAAGCAATCATGGCGTGTTCCCTTCTTGGTGACTGAAGCATGAAACAAGCTGAGGGAGAATCTCTCCTGCTGCTCCGAGGAGTGACTCGTGAGCACGAGTGGAAAGCTCGGTACGTTCACGGTTGATTTCGACCACGAATGCTCCTTGATCGAACGCCGTATAGGGCAACGACGCTGCGGGATACACGACCGCAGAAGTTCCAATGCACAGAAACAAGTCGCAATGACGCGCGGCTTGTTCGGCCCGAGAGAATGCTTCTCTAGGTAGCATCTCGCCGAACCAGACTACATCAGGGCGGACGAGACCCCCGCAATGGACACACCGGGGAGCCTTTGTCAATGAATCGATATCCAACTCTTCCACAATTGCCCCACAGTCAATGCAATAGCTCCGCTCAATGTTTCCATGAAGCTCAACCATCGATTTGCTCCCCGCCCGCCGATGGAGATTATCAACATTCTGGGTTACGAGCGTGAAGTCTTTCACTCTGCGCTCCAATTCAACGAGAGCATAGTGTCCAGCATTCGGTTTTACCTCGTGAATGAGCTTTCTCCGATAAGCATACCATTCCCACACGAGGTCAGGATTGCGAATAAACGCATGGAAATTTGCCAATTCTTCCGGCCTGAACTTCTTCCACAACCCTTCCTCTCCACGAAATGTTGGAACGCCACTCTCGGCGGAAATCCCTGCGCCCGTAAGCACGCAAACCGATTGGGCCGTCTCGAGGCGGGCTCTGAGGGTGTCGGAAAAAGTCATTGTGCAGGGCGAAGAACAAGACGATCGTATCCTGATTTTTCGATCGCCGAACGGTCCATCAGCTGGGTTCTGTAACCACCGTTCAGCCAAAGTTGGATCTGATCATCGTAGTGTGTTTGAAATACCTGCCCCGATTGGCCGGGAGGCGTGACTGAATGTGTGTTGTTCCTGTCTGAGAGGTCGAAAATCTGCCGAGTGGAAGGGCCCACGTCATTCAGAAATGGCTGCCCCAGACGAAATTCTGCCTTGTCGACCGTAGAGTGAGATCCACCGATCGGAAATGGCCCGATATTGAAAATCCTGCGCAGCAGATCGTGAGACCCGAACACGTGGGGGAATTCGACCTGATGCACAGTGCCCCATCTCATTTCTTTGATCTCGCCGCCAAATCTCGACTTCAAGTCGCGCAATCCATCGTCGACGCTCCGTCGAATGATATCGTCCATCGTCTCGACCTGAGGGGTCCTCACATCGTCGAACCAGGCAGACGATCCTTTCTTCATCAGTTTTGTAATCGCTGCAAGCGGAACGGTCGCGAGTGTGTCATAGACCGCCAGCAACTGCGGTCCCATCTCATCTTCAAACGTGTTCTGGACCATCCTGACCAAAAATGACTGGAACAAAGTCGTTGCGACATCGTTCTTGCCCATCTCATAGTTCCAGTTCCTGAAATACGCAAGGGTTATCTGGACATCGGGATCCTGCGGAGGAGCAGAAGCATACGCGTTCAAGATGATCGGCACCAATTCTCTGGCCTGCGGCGAGAAGACATCCTGCTGAATCCGCTCCATGTCCTCCACCGAAAACTGTTCCTGTCCGTGCAGGGCCTCGGTTATTCTCGTGATCCGCCAGTCGGGCTCCCAAAGGTTCGATATATAGTACGGATAGGAGTCTGCTACAATCTTGTTGTTTGCTGTTGCAATGAACCCTTCGGGCGGATTAAATGCCTGCGGCATCTGCTCGAACGGAACGTATCCCTTCCAATCGTACTCATCAGTCCAACCGGGAAATGGTAAGCTCGCAGATTTTGTCTTACGAATTGGAATGCGCCCACCCGTATGGTACCCGATGTTGCCGTCCACGTCTGCATACACGAAGTTTTGCGCTGGCACAGCGAAATGGCGCAGCCCCTCAAGAAATTCATTCCAGTTGTGGGCGCGGTTGATCATGTAAAACGCCTGGACCTCATTGGAAACATCATGCCCAACCCATCGCATGGATAACAACTGACGCGAAGTTTGCGCGGCCGGCTCCATTCGGTTGACGATCGGTCCCCGATGCGTCCTGTACGTTGTCAGGAGAACGGGTGGTCCGTTCTTCACCAGAATTGTATCTATCTGTTGGTCGACCGGACGCCAGCTCCCATTGAAACGGTAACGCGATGGATGCTGCACAGAATCAACATCTTCTACATAGAAGTCTTCATCGTCAAGCATGGCATTTGTCACGCCCCAGGCGACAGATTGGTTGCGCCCGATCACGACAAAGGGAACTCCGGCAATCGAGGCACCGGACACGTCGAGATCAGGACCGACGATGTGAATCTCATACCAACGTCCCGGAGCAGAGAACAACAGGTGCGGATCGTTTGCGAGAATCGGTTTCCCGGTTCTCGATTTCGCCCCAGCGACAACCCACGCATTGCTCCCCGATTCCAACCCAACATTTCCCAGAAGCTGCCTGAATGCCTGATCCGCCGCCAGCAGCTGGTCCGCCATCGCCGTGGTTCGTCTTCCCTTGAGCTCCTCGGGGATGATCAGGGGTGCCCCCTCGGGCCACGTTGGAAAAATCTCCGACGCCTTCGCAACCCCAAGCCGCTCGACAAGCTGGCCGAGGACAATGTCAACCCATCGGGAGTAATTCAACTCCCATGCCATGAGCCGGCTGACCAGAAGGGAATGGGCCATTGTCCATGGCTCAGGCTCGAAGTTCAGTATATCAAATTCGATCGGGTATTTTCCTTTGTGTGCAGCAATATAGTTGGTTACTCCATCTGCATACGCCTCCAGCGCAAGGCGTGTATTTGCATCCACCGTCGGAACTGTCCGCTGCGCCTGTTGCCAGAGCCCAAGCGTTCGGAACATCTTGTCAATCTTCAGCGCAGGTTCGCCAAGAATCTCCGAGAGCCTCCCCTCGCCAGCCCGGCGGATGAGCTCCATCTGCCATAATCGATCCTGTGCGTGAACATAGCCAACAGCATAGTATGCGTCGTATTCAGAATTCGCGAAGATGTGAGGCACGCCGTAGTCATCACGATAAATCTGGACCTCCGAGCGAAGGCCTGCGACCTTCTCAACACCCGATGTCACAGGATAAGATTTCGTGATCAGATAATAAAAGAAAACAGTGAGTGCGAGAGCCAGAACCAGCAACGTTCCAACCACACCGAGAATGACCTTAAGGCGAAAGTGCATGCGATAGAAGAGAGATTAGGTGGGGAATGATCCCGTTATGATCTTACGCGGAACGGGACTAATGTAAAGAAAGATGTGGGGTCTTGCAAATATTCAGACGCAGCAATCAGCACACGATCGGCCAGCGATGAAATCCGGGTCAGATAAAGCGGTCAAGCGGAGACCAACAGCGAAAAACGAGATTCGATGCCTGAAGATCATGGTCTCACTCCTTCCATGCGGTTCAAACTGCAAGCCCCAATGTTATCCGAACATCGGGGCTTGTTTCGAACATCCGGATTCGATTCAGATCTAGAATCGATACGAAAGAGTAATGTTAAACGTACTCGTGTTCACTGACTCTGACGTTCGCGAAGGGGGCGTATCCACGCCTGAGAGGTAATAGTTATCTCTCAACGTGCTCCACTTCCCAAATGCCAGTGAAGCATTCAAGATTACATTTTCATCGACGGCAGTACCAATTCCAGCCGTGTAGTAGAGTTGATCGCGTGATGTTGGATCCCCCTTATACGGAGACGGATTGTAGATCACACCACCTCGCAATCGAATGCCCTGGTTCAACAGTGAAACCTCCGCCCCACCTCTCAGATTTGTCGTAGCACGAAATACATCGCGTATAACACGGTTTTCATCCACCAAATCCGGGTTGTCGTTCGTAAACTCCATTTGCGTCCAGTCGGTATACTCAGCATCTCCTGCCAACAAGAGCCAATCTGTTGCCTGGACAGACACTCCGCCTGAGAAGACGAACGGAGTCTTGACAGTGTACTTCGTCGAACCTGAGCTTTGCATCTGAAAATGGTCGGCATTATAGAACCAGCTGTTGCCGATGTCGGAAAAATCCTCAGAAATATCATAATACGTCGGAGTCCGAATCGTAAGTCCGAGCTTATATTTCCCCTGCTTCTTGTACATCAGGCCAATGAGGAGATTGTATCCGCTGATATCGCTATTGATGGTGCTCTCGTACTGAAACCGGTTGAAGTCATCGCGGTTGAGATTGAGAAGATAAACCTTCTTCGAATCGGACTCAGTATAAAGCCGATCGTAGGTATACGACCCCGAAAGGATATTGACACCCACCCCAAGGGATAGCCCCTTTGCAATCTCCATCGCCCCACCAAATGACCAACTATTAAGTCCTCCTCCTTCCACGACGTTACCTTCCTGCTGCACACTGTCAGTGACGTTTGGTTTCAATCTTCCCCCTACAGTATCAGAGAGAAAGATTTGGAAAGGTATGTTATTGTCGAGAAGGCTCTGTCGATCGGCGTCTGACATTGAATTGAGATTGACATCCGGTGTCAGAGATCCAACGATCGAGCTGCCCGGATTGAATCCTTTGTAGGAGACTGCTGTGGAGTAGTTTGCGACGCGCGCAAATCCGAATGCAAACGAAAGGCTGCCCCGTGCGGTTGGTACAGGGTACACAAGTCCGAGATTGTTGAGATTTGTCACTCTGTTATTGGCATTCGTTGTCGCGCCAAAGAATGTAGCATCATTATTGTATCCTGCATTCGAGAGCCCGGCCGAGAACTCAAAACTTCGCAACGAAGCCAGGCCAGCAGGATTCGTAAACAGTGCGGAATAGTCATCGGCAAGACCAACGGAGGCATTCCCCATGCCGGTGGATCGGGCACCGATTCCCATATTGAATGTCGAAAAGCGAAGCACATCTTCAGCATATTGCGCACTTGACAAACTCGGTATGAGCAGGATTGACAGCGCGGCACCAAGCAACAGACGAGCGGCAGATCGTGACAGGGTTGACTTCATGACTCACATCCTCCTGAGATTTCGGTTAGTTCCGACCAGTTCGCGTTGCACCACTGCTCCTGCTTCCTCCATTGCCGCTACCAGTACTTGGTGCGGGGCTTGAAGAAGCGGGGGTCGATGATGGCGAGTATGATGGAGACGGTGAATACCCCGGCGCAGAAGACGTGCTCCCTCGCTGCGGAGCTGCCCCCGACCTGTAGTAACCCGATGCTGGAGCATCTGAATATCCCCTGCTTCGGCTCGCTCCACTGCTCCTTGTGCCTCCTTGTGGGCTTCGGCTTCCACCGCTCGACGGCGCAGACCTAACGCTGGGTGCGGCTGACCGACTTGGTGCCGCGTAACCACGACCACCGTTGCTTGACGGCGAGCTATAGGTTCGCGACGCACGAGTTGAAGATGATTGGCTCCGTCGCGCGGCCGGTGCAGCATTGCTACGAACTTGGCTACCGGAACGGCGACTTGCCGGGGCAACGCCAGGCGTGCTTCCTGTCGATCCTACAACCGACCCAGAGTATCCTCCAACGCGAGTACTTCCACCCGTGCGACGATATCCTGCATCTCTTGTCTGGCTTGTTCTTCCACCCGGGAGAGAATAGCCAAAATTGCCGGAGTATACGACGTAGGGATATCCGCTATAGTACCCGTAGGGAGAATATCCACCGTACCCATAAGGATAGTATCCGGAACCGTATCCATAGTAGGACCATCTGTTCCAGTACCCGTAGTAGTTTGAATAAGGGGACATCCATCCATACGAGGGCCATCCGTAGTAAAACGGGTCGCCGAAAGTGATATCCCAGTACAAACTCGACGGATAGTAGTAGCCAAAGCCGACGCGGGAATGAAACTGATCGTACTCATCATAGTTTGGTTCTTGGACGGCCGCGGTTGTATCCTGCAGTTCGCTTAATCGGGCTCTTTCGGGTTTCGATACGTACGAACCCTGATCCTCGTCTTGAGTCGTGGCAAGCTGAGTGTAGCACCCTGAAACGAGAAGAGAGAGAGCAAACAGCGGGACCACCGTCATTAGAAGTCTGATTGAAGGTTTCATAAAGTCACCTATTCCTTTTCTCGATAAGAATCACTCAACAATGGTGCCACCTAGTCTAACGAAAAAACCCCAATATTGGGCGAAAATTGGGGTTTTTGGCGCAGTTTTAACCACATGGTATATACTTTTGTCAACACTAAAATCAGGCACTGTACACCTACAAAACATCAAAAAGTCCCTACATATTCGAGTTGGAGAGTCCTATTTCCAACACTGATATCACCTTCGTTTTTGAGAATATCCTTGATGTTCACTCCAAGCACGAGCCCTTTCCCCCAACTCCAACGAAATCCCAGGTTGAGGTAGCCGCGGCCACGACCCTTGCCGATAGCATTTGCACTGTTGTCGTTGAATCCAGGGTCATATTCCGCGAGCAGAGAGATATCTTGTCCCAATGTTTTTTCCGCACCAAAGAAGAGGTCGAGATCCTTATCACCATCGCCGCGTTCCGTCGAAAGGTTGATCCCACCGTGAACGCTCAGATTTCCAAGAATCGCATAGTTTTGACTCGCGACCGCATAGAACCCAGGAGACTTGATGGTGTAACGCTTCAAATCGTCGATATAGGGGCCACGTCCCTGCCAATCGAATCCCATGGCTACCGCTGGCGCTACAAGGCTTTCGTCGAGGAGACGAATCTTGACATTGACTCCCGGATACGGATTCATCCTGGGCTTGTTTGTTCCAAGTACGTCGGTACCCCCGTAGGAGATTCCGAAATTGAAACGATCAATGAGCCCGACAGAGACGCCGAAAAGAACTCCTCCCTGTTCAAAGAACCCGGCACTTACGTAGTAAGCGCCCCGATGCAACATTCCGGCGGTGGGCCTGTCAATGATCATCGTCGGTTCAATGTTGGCTGATGCACCAGCGTTGCTTTGAGCATGGACAGAGCAGCATACCATGAGGAACGCGACGAGTACGAATACTGCATTCTTCTTGTTCAAAGAGTCCCTCGCATTATTGAAGATTCAAAGTCTCGGGAAATCAACTTTTCCTCCAAACCGTTCCGTCTTTCTTATCCTCGATTGTGATCCCGAGTTTCTTGAGGCCGTCCCGAATTTTGTCCGAGAGCGGCCAGAGTTTCTGTGCACGAACGTCGGTGCGAAGATCGACAAGGAACGAAACAAGATCAGCCTCCAGCTTTGCATCGCCTGCAATTGAGGAACCCGAATGCTGAGGAACAATCCCCAACACGCCTCCTCCGAAAGTTTTGAAGAAATCCTCGATGCGGCGAAGTGACTCCAATGTGTACTTGCTCTCGAGACTCAGCAATGCATTCGTTTCCCTCGAGAGATCGAAGAGGACTGCAATGGCCTGCGGCGTATTAAAATCATCATTCATCGCACCGACAAAACGAGCCTCATACTCGCGCAGGTCAACGGCTGCTTCGGTGCTGCCGCTCTCGGCTCCGGGCTTCGAGATCTCCTCCCTCAGATTCCTCATCGTGTTCAGCAGCTTCTCAAGACCAACTTTTGCTCCGTGGAGCGCTTCGTCACTGAAATCGAGCGTGCTGCGGTAATGGCTCTGGAGTATGAAGAACCGGACGACAAGAGGACCGAATTTTCTGAACGCGTCCTTCAGCGTGACAAAATTCCCGAGAGACTTCCCCATCTTCTGACCGTTCACTGTCACCATATTGTTATGGAACCAGTACTTGACAAACGGCTTTCCCGTGGAACATTCGCTTTGCGCGATCTCACATTCATGATGCGGAAACTGATTCTCGAGACCCCCTCCATGGATATCAAAACTCTCGCCCAGGTACTTCATCGACATCGCCGAGCACTCAATATGCCAACCGGGAAAGCCTTTTCCCCAGGGACTTGGCCACTGCATAATGTGTTCCGGCTCCGCTTTCTTCCAGAGTGCGAAATCAGCCGGGTGCCGCTTCTCGGGATTCACCTCCACCCTCGCACCTGCCTCAAGATCTTCAACACTTCTACCCGAGAGCTTGCCATAACCCGCGAACTTCGGAACATCAAAATACACTGATCCGTTGGATACGTAGGCATATCCATTGCGAAGGAGTTGCTCCATAATCTCGATTTGTTCGATGATATGCCCAGAGGCACGCGGCGAGATATCGGGACGAAGGATTCCCAGAGCATCCATGTCTTCGAAATAGCTCGCTGTATACATTTCTGCGATCTGCATCGGGTGTATGCGGTCGATCCGGGATTGCTTCTCGATCTTGTCCTCTCCCTCATCTGCGTCATCCGTCAGGTGACCCACGTCTGTGATATTCTGAACATACAAGACCTTGTAGCCTGCATGCCGAAGATAACGAACGATAACATCGAACGAGACATAACTCTTGGCGTGACCGATATGAGAGTGCCCGTAGACCGTCGGCCCGCAGACATACATTCCAACGCGACCCTCCTGGAGGGGTTTGAATTCTTCTTTCTGTCGTGTGAGCGTATTATATACTTGCAGTGACATTTTAGGTCAATGATTCGTGGTTAATTCATTCAGCCTATTTATGAGCCAGTCCCATGAGCTCCCGCGCGCCACGAAGTCCGGCGTCTGTAACCTGTGATCCGCTCATCAATTTGGCAACTTCCTCCACCCTTTCTCCGAGCTCGAGCTTCCGGAGACGTGTGCGCGTTCTCTTTTCACGTTCAGTCTTTTCCACTATAAAATGCGTGTCGGCCAATCCGGCAATCTGCGGAAGGTGCGTGATCGCGACGACCTGGTGGAACTGCGAGAGGGTTTTGAGACTCTTTCCAACGGCGAGAGCGATGCGCCCACTTACCCCCACATCGATTTCGTCGAAAATCAGAAGGGGAAGCCGCTCAGATTTCGCCAGTATAGTTTTCAGTGCCAGCATGATCCGCGAGATTTCACCCCCAGAGGCAACTTTCACCAATGGTTTCAACTCTTCACCGAGATTGGTGGAAATGTAGAATTCGACGAGATCGATCCCCTTCGTCGTCGCATCGTAGAATTCCCGGCCGAGCTTCACATACGCTCGCGCGGGCTGAGGCGTGCCGTTTGATTTTCCCACCGCCCTGTTCTCGATGCGAACATCAAATCGGGCGTTCGAGATGCCGAGCTTCGCCAGCTCGGAAGCCACCGAGCCGTTGATCTTTCCGACATGCTCGCGTCGTTTCGACGATAACCGCTGAGCTGCCGCCGAGCACACGCGCCGCTCAGCCTCGATCCGGTCATTCAGCTTCGCGATTTCTCCCTCGAAATTTTCGGCCAGAGCGAATTCCTGACCGATCTTTTCCCGATGTTCGATGACCGCATCGACAGAACCGCCGTACTTTTTCTTTAACAGAGCCAGCTTGCCGAGCCGATCCCTGATTTGTTCCAGCCTCTCCGGATTGAATTCAATCTTCGAGTTGTAGCTCTGGATGAATTTGGCAACTTCGCTGATGATTGCAACAGCCGAGGCGCATTCGTTTCTGATCTCCTCAAAGGCTTTGTCGATTCGCGAGAGATCCTCCAGCTGATTCCGGGCAAGCACTATCTGATCGTATACTGCCTGCTCTCCTTCATAGAGCAGCTGGTGTAGATTCGATGTCGCTTCGAATAGCTTTTCGGAATTCTCGAGGATTCGCAGTTCCGTCTCTAGCGTCTCTTCCTCTCCGCGCTGCGGAGTTAACGCATCTATTTCCTGAATCTGGAATTCGTACAGATCCTTGCGTTCCCGCAGCAGTCGTTCCTTTGACTGCAACACTTCAAGCTCTGTGAACAGCAGCGTGAGCCGGCCATAACTCGCTTCATATTCTTCCTTCAGACCGGCCAGGCCGCCGAAATCATCGAGCAAATCGATATGAGTTTCCGTCCGTAGAAGGGATTGATGATCGTGCTGGCCATGGAGATCTACGAGCATATCACCGAGCGATTGCATCATGGACAAGGTCACCGGGGTGTCGTTTACGAAGCACCGGTTGTGTCCTTTTGCTGAGATCTCGCGTCTCAGGATCAGGTCGTCCTGAATTTCAAGATCCTGTGCTTGAATGAAGCTCTTCACTCGTCGATTCCCTGAGACGTCAAAGAGTGCCTCGACAACCGCTTTCTCAGCTCCCCGGCGAATCACATCGGAATTGGCACGATCCCCGAGAACAAGGCTGAGGGCGTCAATGAGAATCGATTTGCCGGCGCCGGTTTCACCGGTGATGATGTTAAGGCCGCTTTCAAATTCGACTTCGACCTCTTCAATGAGGGCGTAATTCTTTATGAGAAGGGACTTGAGCACTGTGTTTTGTCTTCGTTGACTCGAAATGTAACAAAAAAAAGGGGGATTTCAATGTGGCTCAGGCAGGTGTGGCACGAGGCGAGCATCGAGACCGCGATTCAAGCCGAATGGAGACCTTTTGAACTAATTCACCGATTGTGCGGGAGGCGTGGGCTCATCGAAGAAGTTCAGATCGGGCACATCGGGTAAGACTCCGTGGAAGTACGCATAGCGGAGGAACTCAGACAACCCCGCTTGTTCATCTTCGCCCAATCCGTATGAAAACGCAGCGAGGTAATCCCGAATTGCTCCTCGCGAGAGATTGTGTTCACTCGCGATAACCTCGGCGATCTCCGCGAGGTGGATAACGCCTTGCTCCTTCGCTCGAATCAGAGGTGCGACAATGTCCTCTCCCGCCGAATCCTCATGACCGACCCAGAAACCATGGACGTACGGCAAGCCGGTCAGATCATTCCATTCCTCAACGAGATCGAGCGCGAATAATTCGCCCGGCACATGGTTCTGCGGATGGAAGTTGACGACGAGCGCGGCATCGGCTTTCCGGAGCATCTCATCACGCTGTCCGAGCATTGGAATAAACTGAAGGGGATTGTTTAATGACTCTTCGTTTGGAAATTTTTCAGCCAGGATAATCTTTGCCAGAATGATCTCCGACGTCACACGGATATCAACAGCCAGCGTATGGACGTTCCGGACGTTTGGATTGATGAAGAGTTGAATGGTGTTGGATTGCGACGAAGAGGAAACCCCGACGCCGGGGACAATCAGATAGTCGCCACCGTGGCGGGCATAGTCGATGGGAGATAAAAAAGCGCACCGGAGGGATCCGATGCGCTGTTGAAGTTTGACCGCAAGCTGGGATGGAATATCCACAAGAAGCTCGAGGTTGGAGGAGGAATCCCTCAATCCGTACAACAGGGGCCGAATATACGACGCCCCTGGCACCCCGAGAACGTGCTTTTCAACCTCAGGCACTGGTTTTTTGCGTCACTTGTTTTGCCGCAAGTTTCCGCAGGTAGTACAGCTTCGCGCGACGGACCTTTCCTTCTTTTACTCTCTCGATCTTCGCGATGCGGGGTGAATGCAGCGGAAAAATACGCTCAACGCCGACACCGTCGGAAATTTTCCGGACGGTGAACGTCGAATTCAATCCAGCGCCGCGTTTGCTGATGACAACGCCCTGAAACTGCTGGATGCGTTCCTTGTCTCCTTCGACAACGCGTACGTGTACGTTGATGGTGTCTCCCGCATTGAACGCGGGTCTATCCGTTTTGAGTTGTGTTGCTTCGATGAGTTTCATCTTATCCATTATTGCTTCTCCCAGCTAGTAACGTATCTCTGTTTACGAATTCTTTTTCAATGAATCTGAGCGACGCGATTCTGTTCGCTCCGCTCTCTGGCTCTGCCGCCATTTTTCGATTTCCGAGTGGTTTCCCGAGAGCAGGACGTCCGGCACCTTCATTCCACGATATTCCGGCGGCCGCGTGTACTGTGGAGCTCCCAGCAGACCATCCTGAAATGAATCGCTCAACGCAGACTCGCTGTCATTGAGAACGCCCGGAACCAACCGAACGACTGCGTCGACGACAACTGCTGCGGCAAGCTCTCCACCAGTCAGGACAAAATCGCCAATTGAAAGCACTCGCGTCACCAGCGATTCCCTGACACGCTCATCCACACCCTTGTAGTGACCGCAGATGAGCAACAGGTTTTCTTTCAAAGAAAGATCATTGGCAACACGCTGATTCAGCGTTTCGCCATCTGCAGCCAGGAGGATGATCTCATCATACACGCGTTGTTGCTGCAGATGTTCAACACACTCAAACACCGGCTCCGGTTTCAGAATCATTCCGGCGCCTCCGCCGTACGGCGTGTCATCGATGGTCTTGTGCTTGTCGTGCGTGAACTCCCGCAAGTCGTGAACAAGAATCTGGACTTTCCCCTTGTCCTGAGCACGCCGGATAATGCTTTCCTGAAGCGGACTCTCGAGTAACTTGGGCAGCCCTGTCACTATATCAATGCGCATCACTCCAACAGCCCTTCCAGCGGACGTATGACCACCCTACGGCGCTGCACATCGACTGATCGAATAACATCTTTGATCGCGGGAATCAGGATCTCCCCCCCTGCCCCCCCCACTACCCACACATCGTTTGCGGGGAGTTCCATCACTTCCCGCACCGTTCCGATTGTTTTGCCCGATTCTGTCTCGACATTCATCCCGATGATGTCATGGATGAAGTACGAGCCCTTGTTCGGAACAACCGCATCTTTTGCTGCTACGAATACCAACTGACCGCGCAACGAATCTGCCGCAGTCCGGGAATCAATTTCCTTTAACTTCAAGACTACCGCGGAGCTTGTCACTCTCACAGCAGTGATAGTATGTTTCACTGTCTGAGACTCGTCGGCCCCAACCCACACTGTCTTCAGTTTCTCGAAGCGCTGCATGGTGTCGGTGAGCACTGCAACGTTCAGCTCGCCCTTGAGCCCTACGCCTCTGGTAATTCTTCCGACAGCGATCATCAGAAAACGACTCTGTGGTTCAACGTTTCGAGAGTCACGCTCACCCTATGATATCGAGCACGGCCTTTTTCCCCTCTTTTGCCGCCACTGCCCGCAGGAGCACTCTGAAAGCCGATGCCGTACGTCCTTTTTTTCCTATGAGTTTTCCCACATCTGACTGATCAACCCTGAGCTTAAAGATCGTCTTGTCTTCCTTCTCTTCCAGCTCTACGACAACCGTCTCAGAATGGTCAACGAGATGCTTGGCAAGGTATTCCACGAATTCCTTCATGATCCACCTCCAGGTTTAAGGACAGGGCCTTGCACATCGCGTACGAAAGCACTCACCCTTTAAACATCGTGGGAAGAAATTCTGTCGAATCAATTGCCAGGGGGATTTCCCCCTGCAGACTCAGCTTATGCTGCGGGTTGCGGCGCCGGTTCGGCTGCTGCTGCCGGAGCTGCTTCGGCCGGCTTTTCAGCTTCCTTCTTCTTTTTCTGAGCGCGGCGGCTTTTGCGGTCGGCCTCGCGCTGCATGCGCTCGGTCTGCTGCATCTGCCATTTCTCGACGATACCCTGCATCTTGGCATCATCGACACCACGCCTGATCAAAGACCAGCGCAACCACACACCCTTCCGCTGAAGAAGCGATCGCACAGTGTCCGTCGGCTGAGCACCCTTCTTCAGCCAATAGAATATGCGCTCATCTTTGAACGAAAGGGATATCGGATTTACGTTCGGATCATACTGCCCCACCGACTCAATAAAGCGGCCGTCGCGGGGTGAACGAATATCCGCAGCAACGATCTTGTAGATCGGATGCTTCTTTTTTCCTGCTCTACGCAAGCGTAACTTTACCACCGTGTAACTCCTCGTAGGTTTGAGATTAGAGTTTCGAGTTTTGAGTTTAAAGTCTTGAGTTTCAAGTTTAAGGTTCTGAGTTTCAAGCCGCGATGTTCATGTCAAAGAAATCTAACGGGTTGGGAATCGCATTCCCTGCATCGTCCGTTTCATCCCACTCTTGGTGAAACGCTTCATCATTTTCTGCATCTCTTCGAACTGTTTCAACAAGCGGTTCACCTCTTGTACCGTAGTCCCGCTTCCGAGTGCGATCCGGCGACGGCGACTACCATTGATAATCGATGGGCGGACACGCTCATCCTGCGTCATCGACTGAATCATCGCCTCAATCCGTACCAGAGCTTTGTCATCGATCTGTGCATCGTTCGGGATGCGGTTCATCCCGGGCAACATCCCAAGAACCTCGCTGAGAGGACCCATTTTTTTGACCTCGCGGAGTTGCTCCAAGAAGTCTTCAAGCGTCAGCTGCGATTTGCGGAGCTTCTCCTCGAGCTTGACAGCCTTTTCCTCGTCGAATTGCTGTTGGGCCTTCTCCACGAGGGTGACAATATCACCCATGCCGAGGATTCGAGAGGCAATCCGTTCCGGATAGAACGGCTCAAGTGCATCAAGCTTTTCGCCGATCCCTATGAACTTGATCGGCTTCTGGACAACTGAACGAATCGAGAGTGCAGCGCCACCGCGGCTGTCACCGTCAAGCTTTGTCAGCACCACGCCGTCAAAGTCAAGACGATCGTGGAACGCCTTCGCGGTGTTTACGGCATCCTGCCCGGTCATCGCATCGACGACAAACAGGATCTCATGCGGCTTCGTGATCTCCTTGATCGAAGCCACTTCCTGCATCATCTCTTCATCAACGTGCAGGCGGCCGGCAGTGTCGATGATGACCGTATCGCGGATATTCTTCCGCGCGAAATCGATCGAGTCGCCGGCAATCTTCACGGCCGATTGACCCCGGTCTGTAAACACGGGAACATCCAGCTGCTTGCCGAGGGTCATCAACTGGTCGATCGCGGCGGGACGATGGACATCGGCTGCAACCAGCAGAGGATTGCTCCCCTTGCTCTTCAGATATCCCGCGAGCTTTGCCGCAAAGGTGGTTTTCCCCGAGCCCTGAAGGCCTGCGATGAGAACCACGGTCGGGGGCGTCTGGGACGACCTGATCTCAGCTTTCGACTCGCCGAGAAGCTTGACCATCTCATCATAAATGATTTTGATGATCAACTGTCCCGGGGTGATGCTGTTCAGGACATCCTGACCGAGAGCCCGTTTCTGGACGTCTTCAATGAACTGCTTGGCGACCTTGTAGTTGACGTCCGCATCTAAAAGAACACGTCTGACCTCACGGAGATTCTCGGCTACATTTGCCTCGGAAATCCTTCCTTCTCCGCGCAGTTTCTTGAAGACCGATTCTAGCTTCTGACTAAGGCTTTCAAACATCGAAACTGACCCTCTCTCCCTAACAAAACTTCCGAAATCTCCCCGCCAGTTGAGATTTCGGAAGCCAGAGGTCTCAAAATTTTGGGCTTATAAGGTAGCGAAAAAAACACAGCCAATCAAGGCATTTTGTGCGCCATTCAGGCTGTTCTGCAGCCTCTTTGTCAACAAAAAACCGTTGCCATTTCAACCATGGCAACGGTTTCAAGCAATTCTTGAGGTCTCTTCCCTCAACTCTGAACTGGCGAGAGGCTCAGCTTGCCTTTGTCAAGGCCTCGGCGCCGCTGACAATCTCCAGCAGCTCTTTTGTGATCGAAGCCTGACGGGCATTGTTGAATTTCAGAGTCAAATCATGAATAAGTTCTTTTGCATTCTCCGTGGCATTGTCCATCGCCGACATGCGCGCCCCCTGCTCTGCCGCGTTCGACTCCAGGAGAACCCGCCACATCTGGAAATTCAAGTGGCGCGGAAGAAGCGCATTGACGATCTCCGAACTCGATGGTTCGTAAATATAGTCGACTTGCGCCAGGGAATGAAGATCCCGTTTGCCCGTTATCTCTTCAGGAGGGATGGGAAGCAGCTGTTCGATGACGATTCTCTGCTGGATAACCGACTTGAACTCGTTGTAGATTACATCCACCCTGTCATACTCACCCTTTAGGAACCCTTCAATAACTTCCTGCACAATCTCTCGTGCGTCGGTGAAGTCGAGATCTGTGAATATGCCCGGATGTTTTGAGATCACATTGAAGTTCCGCTTGCCGAAGAAGTCCGTTCCTTTTCTGCCGACAGTCAGCATTTTGACATTAAGGCCAGAGCAGGTCTTCAGGTGGTTGACTGCCGCCTTGATGATATTGCTATTGAAGGAGCCGCAGAGGCCCCGATCGGCAGTTACGACGACGAGGAGAACGTTCTTCGTTTCCCGGTTGACAAGCAGAGGGTTGAGATTGACATCGACCTTGGTAACAAGATGCCGGAGGAGTTCACCCAATTTCCTTGCGTAGGGGCGCGTGGAAATGATCGCTTCCTGTGCACGGCGAAGTCTGGCCGCAGCAACCATTTTCATTGCCTTGGTGATTTTCTGGGTGTTTTTGACACCTGTAATCCGCTGTCGTATTTCGCGAAGTGTTGCCATGCGTTAGAGGTACCCGCCAGGTTCTCAAAACATTGCGTTATGCAGCCTTGCCTGAAGCTCTGAACTTGCCGGCAAATTCCTTCAGGACCTCATGGAGTTTGGTCACTGTAGCATCGGAGAGGTCTTTCGTCCCGGTAATCGTCGTATAGATGTCCGAGTATTTCATCTCAATGAATTCGTGTAATTCTTGCTCGAAGCGCTGCACATCTCCGAGCGGAATCACATCAAGGTATCCGTTTGTGCCCGCGAACATGCTGACGATTTGCTTTTCAATGGCCATCGGAACGTATTGATTCTGTTTAAGCAATTCCACCAAGCGGGAGCCGCGGCGAAGTTGCTGCTGCGTCGCTTTGTCCAGATCCGAACCGAATTTCGCGAAGGCTTCCAGCTCGCGGTACTGGGCAAGGTCCAGGCGCAACCGGCCTGCGACCTTTCGCAGTGCTTTGATCTGGGCATTGCCGCCGACGCGCGATACCGAAATACCGACGTTGATTGCGGGACGAACGCCGGAATTGAACAAGCTTGATTCGAGGTAGATCTGACCATCAGTGATGGAAATGACGTTTGTGGGAATGTACGCTGAGACGTCGCCGGCCTGTGTTTCAATAATCGGCAGCGCTGTGAGGCTTCCGCCGCCAAGAATGTCGTTCAACTTGGAGGCGCGCTCCAATAAGCGTGAGTGGAGATAAAAGACATCTCCGGGATATGCTTCGCGTCCAGGAGGGCGGCGAAGGAGCAGAGACATCTGACGATACGCCTGAGCATGTTTTGAGAGATCGTCATAGATGACGAGAGCGTGACGTCCGCTATCGCGGAAGAATTCACCGAGCGTTGCACCGGCGTACGGTGCAATAAATTGAAGCGGAGCAGGGTCGCTGGCTGTCGCCTGGATGACGGTTGTATATTCCATTGCTCCAAACTCTTCCAGCTTGCTCACAACCTGTGCCAACGTTGAGCCCTTTTGACCGATGGCGACATAGATACAAAAGACGGGCTTGATCCCTTCGCTCTTCGCCTTTTCCGTGTGGGTGTACTTCTGATTGATAATCGCATCGAGTGCAACGGCAGTTTTGCCAGTCTGCCGATCACCGATGATCAGCTCGCGCTGGCCCCGCCCAATCGGAATCATTGCATCTACGGCCTTCAGTCCGGTTTGCAGCGGCTCTTTCACAGGCTGACGCTGCAGCACGCCGAGGGCCTTTCGCTCGAGCGGAAGATATCGTTCGACTTTGATCGGGCCCTTGCCATCGAGCGGCTCACCGAGCGGCGTCACGACGCGCCCGAGCATCTGCTCTCCCACCGGCATGGACGCGAGGCGTTTCGTGCGTTTGACGACATCCCCTTGCTTCACGAATGAACTTTCGCCGAACAACACGCAGCCGACGTTGTCCTCTTCGACGTTCAGAACCATGCCGAACACATCATGCGGAAACTCCACGAGCTCGCTCGCCATGACCTTGGACAAGCCATAGACGCGCGCGATACCGTCTCCGACCTGGAGGACAGTTCCCACATCATACACGTCGACTTCTTTTTCAAAACCGGAGAGCTGTTTCCGCAATATTGCAGAAACTTCATCAGGTCTCACTTCAGGCATACGATTTCCTTTTGATCAAGTCTGATTATCAAAACGGCCCTCTAGTTGCGGCCAACCCCTTCGGCGAAGCGGTCACGGAGCAGCTCGAGCTGCCGCTGAACACTGCCGTCATACACAGTGTCGCCGACCCTGGCGACGAAACCACCCTTCAGCTGTTTGTCGATGCTGAAAGCAACACGGATCTTCTTTTGCGTGATCCCTTCAAATCGCTGTACAATGGTCTGCTGCTGACTCTTTGAAAGCTCAGTCGCTGCCCTCACATCGAGCGTGACGATTCCCAACCGGTCATCGCGGAGCTTGAAGTACACACTGATGATGTCCCCCAATATATCCTCCCGCCGCTTCTCGATGATCATGTTCAGGAAATTGAACGACAGGGCACTGATGCGGGACTTGAAAACCTCAGTAAAGACGGCCAGCTTCTTCTCTTTCGAAATGACTGGGCTTTTCAGCAGCGCAAGAAACTCAGGCGACTCCTTGATAGCCTTCCAGACCATCTCAAGATCGTCTGCAAGGCGTTCACCCTGCTTCTGTTCCTCGGCAAGTTCCAATGCGGCTTCAGCGTAGCGCCGCGCAACACGATATGCACTCATAGGTTCACTATCCGCCCGCAATGTCGAGAGTACCGAGAGGTCCTTCGTGCGACAATCGCCGCGCGAATCGACAGCTCTTTGTACCGGCCCCCGACCATTCGTTTAGCTGTTGGGGAGTTGGTTCAGAAAGTTGTCAACGATTTTCTTGTGCTTCTGCGCGTCCAGCGTCTCATCGAGAATCTTCCCTGCAGCCTGAACTGCAAGGTCCGCGACCTCCGTCCGCAATTGCTGTTTTGCTGCGTCGACGTCGCGTTGAATCTCCTCCTTCGCCTGCTGGATTTCCCGTTGTGCCTGTTGGTGCGCTTTGGCGACAACCTCCTCTTTCAGTTTCTCGGCGAACGCCTTGCCTTCCCGGATAATCTTCTGGTACTCTTCTTCGGCTTTCACGAGATTTTTTTCGTTCTGCTTCAGGAGTTCCGCAGCATCGACGCGGGCCTTCTCCGCCATCTCAAGAGCCTGACGGATCTTGTCTTCGCGATCCTTCAGGGACTGCAGGAGCGGCTTCCAAGCGAACTTCGAGAGAACGATGAGGAGGGCCACAAACGTGGCGACCGTCCAAACCATTAATCCTGGATTGATATCGAACATGGACTGTGTTCCCCGTCTACTTCAACGTGGCGAGAATGATGCAGATCGCCAGACCAAAGAACGTGGCGCCTTCGATAAGAGCGGCTGCGATAATCATTGCAGTACGGACCTGACCTGCGACTTCCGGCTGGCGTCCCGTGGCTTCCATCGTGGCTGCCGCGAGCTTGCCGATTCCATATGCCGCTCCGATGACGATAAGACCAGCGCCGATACCCGCTGAAAGATAGGCAAGTGCAAATGTTCCCATTGTATGTACTCCTCCTGATTAAATAGGTCGTTCAGATTGTGCTGTGTTTTTATTCTCAGTGAGCCTGCTCAGCATGTTCTTCACTGTGTTCCGTCTCCATGCCGAACCCCATAAAAAGTGATGTCAACATGACAAAAATGTATGCTTGCAGAAACGCGACAAAAAGTTCCAGCATCAGGACTCCGACCCCGAAGAGCACGGGGAGCGGTGCCAGGATTGCCGACCGGAAGAGCAAAACCAACCCGATCAACGCCAGCAAGACGATGTGTCCTCCCTTCATGTTCGCGAAGAGACGCATGCAGAGAGCGAACGGCTTCGTGAACAGACCGAGAATCTCCACGGGGATCATGATCGGCCAGAGCGCCCAGTGGACCCCGCCCGTGAGATGGGCGATATACTGTTTCACGCCTTGCGCGCGTATCGCGGCAACCTGAATCATAATGAAGGCGATGAGCGCCAGGGCACCTGTGACTGAGATGTTCGAGGTCGATGTGGCGCCGTATGGGACAAGCCCAAGAAGATTCATAATGAGGATGAAAAAGAACAAGGTCAGCAGGAACGGCAGGTATTTGAGACCGCCGGGTCCCATGTTCGGCAATGCGACTTCATCCCGCAGAAAAACGAGAAAGACTTCGAAGAGATTTCCAACACCGGTTGGCACGATGCTCTTCCGACTCCTGCGCGCTGCGTAGATCGCGAGGACAGCAAGGATGATGGCAGCGACAAGGAGAAAGAAGACATGCTTGGAGATAGAGAGATCGATAATCCAGTCTCCGACATGCACCGGCTGAAAATGCGGAAGCTCAATGCTTCCCCAGGGAAGCTCGAGCTCCTGGGAGTTTTTCATGTGATCCAGCAGATGGCCGAACTCGAAACCTCCGCCATGCCGGGCAAGGCTGTCCGCTACGGCTGCAGAGGAGGTGTCAGCGACACGTTCTACAGCCTGCCTTGTTGTGTCAGCAAATACTGTCGTATCGATCATCGAGGTAAGACTAACGCTTGAGAGCAACCTTTTTCTGGAGAAGGTGAATTTCAAGTGCCAGATTCAGCACAAAGAACAGCAAGAACGAGATCATCAGCGACGTCGCATGGAATTGATATACCCGGATGAGCGTGAACACGATACCGACCAGCAGAACCATCCGGACAAACGTTCCTCCCAGAATGATCTTGAGAAACGTCGTGTTGGATTTCTCAAACCCAAATTCAATGCACACGTACCCAAGCAGCAGGTGCAGCAGACTCACAACACCGCTTGCGACAACACTTTGGAGGATCTCTTTGTTGGAGTACATCGAGAGCGGAAGCGCTACCAGGACAACCACCCCGAGAACACAGTATGCAACAAGCCTCAAAAATGCCCAGTCGATCTTCACGGTGTTGGACTACGGAGACTTTTCTTTATTGCCGAACTCGACAGCAGATTTCAGAAACTTGATCAAACCACCGATCGAACCGACACAGAGGCCGATCAACTTAAAGGTCGGCGAAGTATCGTATCGTGTATCCAGCCACCATCCGATCAGGAAGAATATCACGATGCCGGCCGCAAGCTGTATTCCCAACGTCAGATATGGCGCGACCTGGCGAAGTATCTGATCGGGAGACGGTCCTTCAGGCTTTCGGGATCCTGATGAATTCGGTTCAGGCGACATTCGTACCCTCTCCGATGGGAGTGAGATTCAGTGACGAGCCTCGTACAGCTGCGTCTTCTCAGTCATCACCACTTTTCCATCAAACAGACATCCTTCATCGATCACCAGCTTCGATGCGCGGATATCACCTTTGATGACTGACTTTCCCTCGAACACAATCTTTTCCGACGCAATGATGGAACCCCTCACCTTTCCGCCGATCGTGACGTTTTTTGCCGACACGTTTCCATCGACCTCACCCGTAATCCCGACGGCCAGACTTTCGCTTGCGGTGATTTCGCCGGTGACTTTTCCATCAATTCGAACGTTTCCCTGACTTCGGATCTTCCCTTCGACAACAGTTCCCGGGCCGATCAGGTTGAGTTCTTTGACCGGATCAGTTTTCAGAGCATCAGCTCCTTCAGAAGTTAAGGTTTAAGATATAGTTGGCCGGGTCGACCGGGACACCGTCCCTCCAGATTTCGAAGTGGACATGTGGCCCCAGACTCGTTTCGCCCGAGTTGCCCAGTAGTGCAATGGGTTCGCCGCGCCGCACGTGCGCATTCATCGCTGTCAACAACGACTGATTATGTTTATAAAATGTTAAGAAACCGCCAGGATGCGAAAGGATGATCTTATTTCCGTCATCGCTCGTCCATCCCGAAAAGACGACATATCCATCGGCTGCCGCGTTCACCGGAGTACCGACGCTCCCCGCGATATCCAATCCATAGTGACGCTGCGCAGCGTCAAATCCCCTCGTGATGTATCCTGTTGTAGGCAACACGACGGGAAAGACCACCCGATTGTTTTCCTGAGGAACAGATTGTATCGTTCGCGAGCCGATGATTGGTTTCGTCGCTTCCGGCTTTACAATTTCCGGCAACTTCTGCGAGCGATCATCTTGTTTCCTGGAGGCAGACTTCTCAGTTCTTGAGTTGCCGACGACTGCCACGCCCGAATCTGTCACCACCGCTTTCTCTCCAAGGGCGTTGCGCAACTTTGCATTATATTCCCGAAGAAGAAGCAGTTCCTGCATCACCGAAGTCATCCGCTCATTGAGCGAGATGAGCTCTTTGCTGTACCTGTTGACGAGCCCAGGATTCTCAAGAGGCAAGAGAGATCCAATAGGGGTATACACAAGCAGGCCCAGGACAACACCAACGACAAGGACAAGCGTGCTGGCTATCAGAATATAAAATTGCCAAGGAGCGAGACGAAGCGATTTTGCCCGGCCGGCATCATCACGAGGTACGAGCACCACATCGTAACCTACCTTTTTCGATATATGATGCTGGTCTCCCGACATTTAGCCTCTGCACTCCATGCGAGCTCGGTACGATCTTCGAGATCGTGCACACCGAGGAAGCTCCTTCGCTAGGTGGATTTCCTCCCCCCGGAATCGACAAAAATCGGTCAAATCGGGGCAAAATTAAAGAATTGGATTGATAATTTATGCAAAACGTGCCCAAAAGTCAAAGGAATTATCGCTGTTACGGTGATTGCTGGCGTAGGGGATGGTCAAAAATTGAGGAACTTAACAATCTCAGTTTCTTGGAGGGAGGAGAGAAGTCACTTTCTGCTCGACGTATTGACGGTAGGTTTCTTTGAATTTTCTACGGTCGAATTGCTCGGCGTGTGCCCGAATGCTGAAGGGATCAAGCTCCAATGTGTCAAGTTTTCCAATTGCGCCCTTCAATGCCTCCGGTGTCTGTTCATAGAAGAAGACGCCGGTGCAGTGCTGCGGATCGTCGACAACGGTTTCCAACGCACCCCCCTGACCAAAGGCCACCACAGGCTTTCCACTCGCCATCGCTTCAAGAGGAACGATGCCGAAGTCTTCAATTCCCGGAAAGATGAGAGCCCGGCATCCCGCATAAAGCCTGGCCAGCTCGATATCCGGTTGCCATCCAAGAAATTCGATATTTGCGGAAGCAAGAGATTGAAGTCTGTTCATTTCAGGCCCTGTTCCCACGACCAGCAGCCGCTCACGAGTCTGCCTGAACGTCTCGATTGCGAGGTCGACCCGTTTGTACGGTACGAGAGCACTGACGATGAGGTAGTATGCATCATCCTTCTCGGAGACGGAGAACTGGTCAACATTCACGGGAGGATAGATCACATCTGCGCTCTTCTGATAGTACTGCTGGATGCGCTCTGCAACGTTGCGCGAATTCGCGATGAAGGCATTCACGCGACTGCTTGAAGCGACATCCCATTTTCGGAGACGCGGAGCAACAAACGACATGGCTCCTCGAGTCAAGACGTTTGCGCGCCCAGGGCCAAAGTACTGGTTGTACAGCTCCCACACGTAGCGCATCGGTGTGTGACAATAGCAGATGTGCAGAGCTCCACGCGCCGGGACGGCTCCCTTGGCAACTGCGTGGCTCGTAGAGAGAATGAGATCGTACTCGGAGAAATCAAACGATTCTATTGCACGCGGGAATAGTGGAAGATAGTTGCGGTAATGCTTCGCCTTGAATGGAAGCCGGTCAACGAACGATGTATGGATATCCCTTTTTTCGATGATAGGGGAAACGCTCCCCCTGTTGTGAAGAAGCGTAAACAATGGTGCCTGCGGATAGAGTTCGCAGAGAACCTCCAGCACCTTCTCGCCTCCACGCATGCCCGTGAGCCAATCGTGGACCAACGCGATTTTCAGATCACGCATCTTCGGATATCAATCAAGGGTTCCGGTATAAGGAGTTGAATGAAAGTACGAGTTAATCACCTCACATCAAAATGAGGTGGATTGCCTTGCATCCCAGCAGCCCCCTCTTTATATTTACTCCGAATTCCGTTTGTCACCGACGAGATCTTCAGGACTTCAGCGTATGTCTATTCTGCTGGCACTTCTCCTTTTCGCTCTGTTGTTCCTGATCACCGCCGCCGCGACGATTTTCGTTTTCGGCCCTCTCCTGGTTCTTCAACCTCATCTCAGAACTCGTGAATGGTACAGCACTTTTACAAGCCTCTTGGAGCCTCGCGATGCGGGACTTCCGCAGGAAGACCTCACGCTGACGACACAGGAAGGGTACAAACTCAGTTGCTGGTTTGTCCGCCATCCCGGGAAAGCCCGGGGCACGATAATTTACCTCCACGGGGTGGGCGATTGCAAGATCGGGGGTGTACCTTATGCGAGGCTGTTTTTTGGGAAACAGTTCAATGTGTTTCTCTACGATTCACGTCGCCACGGATTGAGCGAAGGGCCTTACTGCACATACGGCTATCACGAGAAAAGCGATCTCTCCATCGTTCTTGACTATTTGAAGTCCCGGACTGATTCAAGGATCGGCAAGATCGGTGTGTTTGGCACTTCGATGGGAGCGGCGACAGCATTGCAGGCAGCCGCTATCGATCCGCGAATCGATGCAGTGGTTGCCGAGGCGAGCTTCACTGATCTTCGGACCATCATGGTCGACTATCAGAAACGGATTATCAAGCTGCCATGGCATTTCCTTCGCAACCTCGCGATGAGCCGATCACAGAAACTTGCCGGATTCAAAGCGCGGTTCGTCTCGCCAATTCATGCAGTGCAACACGTCCGGAAGCCGGTTCTGTTTATCCACGGCACGGACGATACAAGAATCCGCGCGGAATACTCGAAGGTTCTCTACGAGAACGCAAACCAGCCAAAGGAACTGCTCCTCGTCCATAAGGGAGACCATACAGACCTGCTCAATGTTGGCGGAAGCGAGTATGAGCAGAGGATTGTTGAGTTTTTTGAGAAGTATCTTTCAGGAAAAGCTCCAATTCCATTCACACAATAATCGGGATGCCATGACGAGAAGACTGATCGCGCTGCTTCTTTCTTACGCTTCCATTTCTTCTTCCTCCGGTCAGACGCAGACGCCATTTTCAACGGACAGTTCGACCGCGTATTTGCGCACGATTTCGGTTGACATCGGCGCACGTCCGATGGGATCACCAAACGAGCGAAAAGCCATGGAATTCGCTCTCGCCAAATTCCGTCAGTTCGGCCTCAATGATGTCTATCTGATGCCCATCACAGAATACCCCGGCTATATGAGCGGGACTCCGACGAATACGCGGAGCGGCGTTGCGGTGGGAGTCTTGCGAGGTGCGACCGAGCGCATCATCGTTCTGGGAGCGCATATGGACTCGGCAGACCCTGATGTGCCCGGCGCAAATGATGACGGTTCAGGGAGCGCGGTCATATTGGAACTGGCTCGGGTACTTTCGCAGCGGAAGAATGAATCGACCATCGTCTTTGCCCTGTTTGGAGGCGAAGAAGCGGGGCTTCAAGGATCCAAGTATTTCGTCGAGCACTTTTCTGATTTGAATCGAGTTGCTTTGATGCTGCAGGTTGACATGGCGAACGGGACTCCCCTCCTCTTTCCTACACTTGATGCCGGAAGGCGCAGCGCTCCTGAGTGGCTCGTGCGAGCATCGTACGAAGAGTTTGCGAAGCTTGGACACACAGGCCTTCATTTTCCCACCGATTTCTTCGTTTTCATGAATGCCATGCCGGGGGGTGGCGTCGGTTCCGACCACGAGCCGTTTCTCGAGAAGAACATTCCTGCCATTGATTTCACCTCAGATGCACGGGATCCGATTCACACTCCGCAGGACAACTTTGAGAATTTCAAGGTGAGTGGCTTGAAACGATCAGGAGACTTGATCTACAAGCTCGTTGAGAGATTTGACAGCGGCGTGCCAGAAAAGAAATCGGACATGTACTTCTTGTACCAAGCAGGTTCCAACCCGTTCTTCATTCCCCTCTGGGCGCTTTGGTGTTTCATTCTCATTTCACTGGTTGTGTCGGTCGCGGCCTTGATCATTGTCCGGAGAAGGAGGGAAATCTACGAAGGGACTGCACGGCCAAAGATCCCGGGACTGAAGTTGTTCCTTCTCATGCTCATCATTCAGATTTGTGTCTGGCTTTCTGAGAATGTCGTCTCGCTGATCAAAGGTGTACGTCATCCGTGGATGACCAACATCAATGGCTATTACATCCTCGCTTTCTTTGGGGCGTGTCTTGGAATCTGGCTTTCACTCCGCCTTTCTCCGAGGCTCCGGCTCCGGCATGACCCGTATGCATATTATCTGCGCGCGTTTGTGTTTCTTGTTCTGTTTGTCGCATTGGCTTCGATCAGCTCAGCAAAGCTGGCGTTGTATCCGGCCACAGCATTGTTCCTGCTCGGTCTCGCCATGATTGTCAGACAGCCAATTCTAAAACTCCTGCTCTGGCTCCTTTCACCGCAATTCATGTTTCGGCTCTTGTTCACCGAGGCATTTGACTTTCTTGCAAGGTTCATGCATTCCCAGCCGGAGATCACTCCGCTGATCAACAGTATAATAGTTATCAGCTTCATTCTATTCTTTTCGGTCTGGGCATTTCCTTTTTTGCTTGGGTTCGCCGCGATATACTTTGATTCGTCAAAGGATCTCTTGTGGTTGAAGATTCTAAAACAGCGCACTGCTGGAATCGTCGCTGTGGCGCTTTTCGTTGTCACGGTTGTTGTCCTCTTGCAGGAGAGCTCATATTCACAGGAATGGAAGCCATCTGTCCGCATCGAAGAGAATTTCAATCTGGATTCCTCGAGCGGGAGTCTCTCTGTGCGAAGTCCTGAATACCTGGGAGGTACCCGGATCGCTTTCGCCGGCCTCGACACAATCATTGCCGGGAAAACAACCGAGGTCAAATTCGAACACTCCCTGCGTCTTCCAGCTGATCCCTGGATTCGGATTGTCCGGACGGTGCAGACAGGGCGCAAGGACAGCATGCTCACGGTGGATCTTGTTCTAAACTTGAACATGAAACACCGCCCCATCCTGCTCAAGGTCGGCTATTCAACCATGAAGGGGAAACTCGTCAACGCTTCTTCCCCATTTGCTTCGGGGGTCACAGGAGGCTCCATCTCGCTCCAATGGGCTTCGTTTCCGGACACCTCACTCACGATCCCGATTAGTTTTTCCATTCCAGCCCAGGACAGCTTGGGCCTCCGGGAGCATCTTGAGGCCTCCTTCATGGATGGTCCCGTGCCCGTAAACGTCGAGGCGAGGCAGCCATCGTCCCTCATTCGAAGATCTTATTTCACGCTGGACGGCCTCGTTAAAATGCGGTAGAGCGCAAGGTTGCAGACGTAAAGTTACGCCCGAGACGGGGATCCGACTGCCAAGTTCCGCACCGGGTGTTCGGCTTGACTTTACCTAAATTTCTTTTAATTTAGCCCTCACAAGGAGGGTGCGCTCAAGCACGAACACCACCGTGCTCGCACGTTCGTGCATTCCTAAATTCCCCCATTCAACCCTCTGAATCGTAGTTCCGATTGATCGCTCTTGTCAGTTCTGTCGCACCGGCGGTTTCATGAGGTAGATATCCCATCCCTCATTTGCAGGAACCGAGAACGATAACACAGACTCATCCCAGCAACACAATCCAGTCCAGCTCTTAAGGACGTATCAAGCGACTCTTGCATCATCCCCCTCATTTTGACCGGGGTGTCGCAAGTTGTTTGATCGTGTCACTTAACTTCCTACAGCAGGGGAAGCGATGAGCTATTTTTATTCGCGACTTCGAACGATCGTTTTATTAGTGAGAGTCAGGAACAAAAATCCGGCAACTCTCGCCGCCAAGAGCATTCGCTGTTGAATCCGATGTGAGCGCTACACTAATCCACCAACAGACAACAGAGGAGGTAGCATGCGAAAATTCCATTGCTACATTTTCGTCTCGCTGATCGCGCTGGCGTTGGGAACATCCGTTGCCCTGGGACAGCTCGGCACGATCAAAGGCACGATCACCGATGCGCAGACCGGCGAGGCCATGATCGGAGCAAATGTCTTCCTCGAGAAGACTTCGTACGGTGCGGCGACCGACAACAAGGGCATGTACACGATTCAAAATGTCCTGCAGGGCTCTTACACGCTTGTTGTCAGCTACATCGGCTATGAACAGTACCGAGTACCCGTGTCGGTGCAGGGAGACAAGACCGTAACGGTCGATGTCAAACTGAAATCGAGCGCGGTTACGCTGAGCGGTATTGTCGTTACCGCGAGTGGCGCAAGAGTCGAGCGCGAAAAACTGGGAACATCGGTCTCCAGCGTCAACGCTGCGTCGCTCGCCACGGTCGGTGTTCATGACGTGATCACGAGTCTTGCGGCGAAAGGGCCAGGGATTCAGACGGTTGAGACGACGAGCGACCCTGGAGGGTCAACGAAAATTGTGTTGCGCGGCTTGCGTTCGCTCAGCAACACTGGTCAGCCGTTGATCGTCGTCGACGGTGTTCCGATTTTTAGCACCAACTCTGTTGGCGGCGGACTCAGCGGGGGCGGCGGCATTAGCAGTACCGTTGCCGCGGAATCGAGAATCAACGACATCAACCCCGACGATATTGAATCAATCGAAGTGTTCAAAGGACCTTCGGCATCGGCGCTGTGGGGATCACGGGCTGCAAACGGAGTCATTGTTATTACGACCAAGTCTGGTGGACAGACCGGCAGCAAGAAGCTGAGCGTAACAGTGCATTCCAAGACGTACGCCGACCAGCTGCTGCGACCGTACCCCCTGCAGACGAGATTTGGTCAAGGCGTCGATGGGGCGTATTCCTTTAACTATGCCAGGAGTTGGGGAGACCCGATCTGGTTGCGCTCTGGCACTGCGGATTCCCTCCAACGCACAAACTATGCTTATCCAACAATTGTCAAGAAGAACTCCACTTCAACGTACGATCACGCCACAGACTTCACGCGGGATAACGCCATCACATCGGATTACGGTGTCACACTCCGGGGCGGAGATGAGTGGAGTGACTTCTACCTCGATTTCAGTCAATTGAACCAGCAGGGCATTTATCTGACGAACTCGGACCTGCATCGGACGTCAATTCGCGCCAATGCGACACGTCGTTTCACGGAGAACATTATTGCAAAAGTCACAGCCTCCTACGTGAAGAGTTCTACCATGCGAATCCAACAGGGATCGAACACCTCCGGGCTTGCCCTCGGCGGTTACCGAACCCCCCCCGATTTCAGCAACAATCCGTACCTTGTTGATTTCATATCTCCAACCGGGACGGTCACTCTTGGCGTCCAGCGGACTTTCAGAAACTCTTCCGGTAACCCTGCGTTAGGACCCGGATTCGACAATCCGCTCTATATAGTCAATTACATTCCCACCCAGTTGAATACAGACCGTCTGCTGGGCACGGCTGAGCTAACGTACGAGCCCGCTAAATGGCTCAATATCATCTACCGGGCTGGGGCTGACTACTACACCGATCGCCAATTCACAACATTTCCTCCGGGCACAGCGAATGATCCGACGGGCTACACTTACCGGGCAGCGAATACCAATTACATGTTCAATTCAGATCTTTTGGCAAATGCGAATCAGGAGTTGACGAACGATATCAGCGGAACATTGACGGTCGGATTCCATCTGGATCATCGGCGA
>JBEKOB010000042.1:0-33804 GCA_049522195.1 Bacteroidota bacterium | reverse complement strand
AAATCTGCCTGGACGCGGCAAAAAGGTACCGTTTCGGCCAACTTCTGGAAGCTCGCACCGGTCTTGAGGATTGAAACGGAAGATAGGCAAGATCGAATCCCTTCCGCCGATTCTCTTCAACGAGGAAGTTTTCGTTTTGTTGAGTTGGCTCCGGGGATTTCTCTCATCAATTTGGAGCCATTTCATGCCTCTGCCGAGGTCCAGATGCGGACAGAGGACAGCGCTTCAGGTGGATCGTTCACGCGCGCGTTTCGTGCTTTCACACAGCTGTATGACCTGCAATTGCGGGACTGGAAGTCGTTCTCGACCTCGGTCTCTCTCGCTCTTCGTCGGACTGATCTCTCGGACGAATTTGCTGCTCGCGGCGGGGTTGCCGCCAACACGATGCTCGTTCGTTCGCAGATGCGGTATGCTCCCTGGCAGCGAGCGTTGGATGCAGATGCCCTCTATGAATTCTCCCGCGAGCGGTCAGCGGCAATGAGGCGCGTGTTTGTCAGGGTTCCAAAAGGAACGGGAAATTACACGTACAAGGGTGACCTCAATCAAAACGGAATTGCAGACGATGATGAGTTCGAACAAACGAGATTTGACGGTGAATATGTGGCAATCTACGTACCAAGCGATCAATTTGTGCCCGTTGTCGATTTGAAGACCGGTGTTCGGTTACGTTTCACGCCATCAAAGCTTATTGCACGGCGCGAGAGCTTCGTCGAGAAAGCACTTGCTTCACTCTCTACCGAAACCGTCGCTCGAGTAGAAGAAAAAAGCTCCGAGCCAGATGCACGGCAGATCTATTTTCTTCACCTTTCCAAATTTCTCAATGACAGCACAACCATCACCGGAACAAATCTCTTCACACAGGACGTCTATCTGTTCGAGGCGGATCCCACCTTCTCACTGAGATTCCGGTTCAATCAGCACGAAGGGCTCTTGCGTTTGGTGGGCTCGATCGAGAAGAGTTACATGTGCGAGAGGAGTGTCCGCATGAGAACACAGCTGTTGAAGGAGATCGGCAACCAGACGGAATTCACCAACAAGATCGATGCGCTCAATTCGTCAATCGATTCTCCGCGGGAGCGAGATTTGCACTCCAATGCTCTGAAAACGGAATTCTCCTATCGTCCATATCCTGAATGGGAAGTCGCTTTCGGCTTTGGTGCATCAGCGGTTGTCAATCGATACGGAGGGGGTGATGTCACGGCTAATCTCAACGATCAGTTCCTGCATCTCACATATTCATTGCTTTCCCTCGGTCAGTTGAGGGGAGAGTTCCAACGTGAAGATGTCCGATTTGCCAATCAAGTGCCTGGTGCTTCGCAAGACTATCCGTTCGAATTCACGAACGGTGAGGTTGCTGGCAAGACATTCCTGTGGCGGCTTGCATTTGACTACAGGATTAGCCAATATGTTCAGGTCAGTGTGAATTATGACGGGCGATCGGAGGGGGGAAGAGCTGCTGTTCACACCGCCCGGGCGGAAGCGCGGGCATTTTTCTGAGAATGGGATTTGTGAATCTGCTTTTGCGGGGAGCAAGGGAAGTTGTGTGCATTGTCGATCCTGTGCGCCGCTTGCGTCTCTCCAACATTCGAGTCTTCCTTGTCTTTCGTTGACGATGTAGCTATACTCAGTTCGCTTTTTTGTAACTCGGAAATAATGATGTGGGGCTATGTCCTTCCTGCAAGATCTTAACGCTGTTCAACAAGAGGCGGTAAAGGCACTGAACGGGCCGGTGATGATCATCGCCGGAGCTGGGAGCGGGAAAACGCGCGTCCTGACCTACCGGGTCGCATATCTCGTCAGCTGCGGAGTTCCACCGTATCAAATCCTTGCTCTGACGTTCACCAACAAGGCCGCAAACGAGATGAAAGAGCGGATCGTCAGGCTCGTAGGAGAGAAGGCGTCGGATGTGTGGATGGGGACCTTCCATTCGATGTTTGCCCGCATACTCAGAAAGGAAGCGCTGCACCTTGGATATGACCGATCATTTACCATCTACGACTCAGACGATTCGCAGAGTGCGGTACGCCGTTGCATGGAACGCATTGGGCTCTCGACGCAGCAAATAACGACGCAGGCCGTCAGTTCTCGCATCAGTAGCGCCAAAAATCAGCTGATACCGCCCGCAGAGTATGCGCAGCTGGCTTCGGAGTTCCTCGATGAGAAAATCGGGCTTGTGTATGGCGAGTATGTGAGGCTCCTCCATCGCAGCAATGCGATGGATTTCGATGACCTCCTGATCAAGCCAATCGAGCTTTTTCAGAAGCACCCCGAAATCCTTGAGAAGTATCATCATCGGTTCAGATTTCTTCTCGTAGACGAATTTCAGGACACCAATCGTGCCCAGTATGAGGTCATCAAGCTGCTCGCGAAGAAGAATGAGAATATCTGCGTCGTCGGAGACGATGCCCAAAGTATTTACGCGTTTCGAGGGGCGGACATACGCAACATCCTCGACTTTGCCAAGGACTATCCGAAAAGCCAGACCTTCCGGCTCGAGCAAAACTACCGTTCCACCAAGAATATTCTGATGATCGCAGATCGGCTCATTAAGTTCAATGTCGACCAGCTTAAGAAGGATCTCTGGACCGACAACCCATCGGGGGAGCCGGCGAAACTGCTTGATTGCTTTGACGATCGCGACGAAGGGCATCAAATCCTTGCGGCGCTCCAGACCGAAATCGTTGCCGAACAGCGTGCGTTGAAGGATTTCGCCATCCTGTACCGCACGAATGCCCAATCCCGTTCACTCGAGGATGTGTTGCGTCGTAATGGAGTACCCTACGTCATTGTCGGAGGAATACGGTTCTACGAGCGGAAAGAAATCAAGGATGTGCTTGCGTATCTTCGCATGCTTGTCAACCAGAAGGACGACGAGAGCCTGCTGCGCTCGATCAACTATCCGAGCCGCGGGATCGGCGACACGAGCCTCGAGCGGATCATGGAGTTCGCCAGGGAAAAGAACCTGGGGCTGTTCGATGCGTGTCTGCGGGTAGTAGAAGTGAACAGTCTTCAGGATCGGGCGAAGAAAGCAGTGGCACAGTACGACGCGTTGATTCAGAAATATGTCTCGCTCCGTTCGAAAATGTCATTAAGTGAATTGACCCGATCCATGGTGGATGAGCTCGGGATACTCAAAGGATACAAAGAAGAAGGGACGGCGGAGTCCATGGGGCGTTGGGACAACGTTCAGGAACTTCTCTCCGCCATCACTGAATTTAGCGACGAACATCCCGACGGTACACTCGAAGCGTTTCTGGAAGAAGTCTCACTCGTGTCGGACATCGACAGCTGGGACGATTCCCGAAACGTCGTCACCTTGATGACGCTGCACGCTTCGAAAGGCCTGGAATTTCCTGTGGTCTTCATCTCCGGCGTTGAAGAGGGACTGCTTCCGTTCTATTCGAGCACGATCGAGCGTACGGCTCTTGAGGAAGAACGGCGCCTGCTGTACGTCGGCATCACGCGGGCGCAAACGAAATTGTTCCTTTCGAAGACGCAGATGCGCTACAGGTTTGGCGAAGCTGCGTTCGCCTCTCCATCCCGGTTCCTTTCAGAAATTGGAGAGGACAAATTCGAAGTTGTTCAAACCCGGACCCATCGTACCTCGTTCACCGGGGCGGCTCCAGCCAGGGGAATGCCTTCGGAGCGAGGTGTTGCCGAAAGGAAACCGAAGAAGGAAGAACAGTTCTTCGCTGATGAAGCGCCCGACTATGAGAATGAAAGTCAGGAAACACTGGAGATCAAAGAAGGGACGTATGTGACGCACGAAATGTTCGGTCGCGGGAAGGTGGTGCGGGTGAATGGAAAGGGGGACGCAATGAAGGTGGTGGTCGATTTCGACGAATTTGGAGTGAAAAACCTCCTGGTGAAGTTCGCGCGCCTTCGAGCTGGGTAGTCAGCTCTCGTGGACTTTGGAGCTGACGACAACAATTTTGCTCCAATAGTCAGGATGAATGTAGTGTGTGATGAGGGAATTGAACTCCGGAATCTTCGTGGCAGGAACAATAATGAAGAGGATCGCCGGGGCTCCTGTGTGTTTGTCGAACTGGTCGAGAAATACGTTGTACTGCGTTAAGGCATGCTCCGTTTCTAAATCTCCTTTTCCCGTCTTCGCTTCGCCAATGATGTAACACTGCGTATTCTGGTCGTATGCGTATATGTCGGGTGCCTTCGCTTGCTGATCCCCGTACCCGTCATTGGGGAGGGGTCGGGCGAGGGGAAGTCCGGTTACTCCGTCAGCCCCCAGGATCGTGTAACCCCGCTTCCGGAAGATCTCAACGAGCTCTTCTACGAGGTCGCGATGTTTCTCGGGATCATTGCGAAAGGACATTGCCTGGCGGCGCCGTTGTGAGAGTGAAGACTAATGCGATGAGGTCTCAACGCCCGAAAGTATCTTCTCGTAGTACTGTTCATAGCGTGCAACGATCTTAGGCGCGTCGAATTCAATGGCACGTGCCCGCGCTGCTTTGGCAAAGAGCTGGTATTTCGACGGGTTCGAAAGGAGGTCGATGGCGTATTTTGCCATCCGGTCAATGTCTCCGATTTCGGCGATGTATCCCGTCTGCCCGTGTACCTGGAGCTCGGGGAGCCCGCCGACACTGGAGGAGATCACGGGCACACTGCAGGCCATCGCTTCCAGCGCTGAGAGTCCGAAGCTCTCCGACTGGCTGGGCATCAGGAATAAATCGGCAAGGGAGAGAATATGAATGACGTCCGTCTGCTTGCCGAGGAATTTCACATGGTCCTGTATTCCAAGTTCCCTGATGAGAATTTCGCATTGTGATCGGTCAGGGCCGTCACCAATCATGATGAGCTTCGAGGGGACTTTCTTCCGAACCTCATCAAAGATGCGGATGACATCTGGCACTCGTTTTACCGGCCTGAAGTTAGAGGTGTGAACGAGGATCTTCTCCTCCGGGGACGCGAAATGTTGCCGGACATCAAAGTCAGGATTCCGTATGTACTTTTTAGTATCGACAAAATTCGGTATGACCTCGATATCTTTCTCGATGTTGTAGTTCGTAAGTGTCTTTTCCTTCAGGAAGCGGGAAACTGCAGTGACGCCGTCGCTGCGTTCAATGCTGAATTTCATGACCGGCAGGAAACTTGGCTCAAGGCCGACGAGTGTAATATCGGTGCCGTGAAGGGTCGTGATGACCTTGATTCGTTTGGGCTGCAGCATCTCCTTTGCGAGATACGCGCTTGTGGCGTGCGGAATGGCATAGTGGCAATGGAACAGGTCGAGATTCTGGTACTTGGCGACCTCGACCATCTTGCTCGCGAGCGCAATTGTGTAAAGTGGGAAGTCGAAAAGGGGATAATTCGACATTTCGACTTCGTGGAACACCACATTGTCCATGAAGCCCTGGAGCCGCATCGGCAATGCATAGCTGATGAAGTGAACTGAATGACCCCGTTCTGCGAGCGCTTTGCCGAGTTCCGTGGCGACGACACCGCTCCCGCCATACGTTGGATAACACGTAATTCCTATGTTCATCGATCCATCCTTTTCAACTGATAAAGTAGTGATCGATGGCTGAAGAAACAAGGCGTGCGAAGGATTCGGCAGAAGTTGTTGGATTCATTGGGGTTTGGATGGACGCGGGGTCATCGCCCGCCTATAAATCACATCGCCGCGGCAGCTGAAGGAAAGGATGGGATCTTCTCAAGGGAGGTTCTTCAGCTGAGTAGATAGATAACATACGGTGAACTTCCAAATACGCGTCGAAACTGGCAGAAGAAGGGATCTTCAGGTTTATGGCTCAAGTCTTCAGGATATGGCTCCAGATCTACCTAGGATCACTCTGAAGCATGAAACGGAACAAAACACGCAAAGAAAGTGTTAAATCTTACGTAACCGGGAATCACAATAAACTTAGGGCTTGACATAAATCCCCGGAAATCGTTATATTGATAGTAGTTGAGTCGAGGGTTGCCCCTTGATTTTTTTTGCGCCAATATAGGACTGTAAAGGTCGTATATATGCTTCAGCTCTCAAAGAAAGTCGAATACGGATTGATTGCGCTTCGCCACATGGCTATGAAGCCGCTAGGTAATGTCGTTACGACAAAGGAGCTCTCTAATGAATATGACCTGCCATATGAACTCCTCGCTAAGATCCTGCAGAAGTTGGCGCGTGCTGGAGTGGTTCGCTCCTTGCAGGGCGTTAAAGGGGGGTACACGCTCGCCAGGCGCCCGGAGGAACTGAAAGTCTCGGTTGTCATAAGAATCATCGAGGACTCGAAGCCGATGGTAGCTGAGTGCTACACGGACGGACCAGACAGCTGCTATCTCTTCTACAATTGCACTATCCGGCGTCCACTTGGCAAGCTCCAAAGAAATCTTAACGTGTTGTTTGACAAAATGACGGTTCAGGAAATAATTTAGTCACACTTCTTCTCCAAGGGCGGGATGCCAAAATCATCATCCAAATTGATTGAAAACAAAGAGGAGCTGCTCCGCTTTCTGAAGAGCAGAACGCATGTATATCATCTCTCGAATGTCTTCTTCAGGGATTTCCATTACGCGATACTTTCGTTTGCAAAATCAAAAGGCCAGAAGATCTCTTACGGTGACGCTGAGAAGCTGGCAGACGGTTTCATCGCGTCATTGGAAGAGTCTGGTATCCTGAAACCGGTGAAACCGGGGTCCTGGATGCTCAATTATCCAGAATTCAAAAAGATATCTGACAGACCAGCAGCTCCAGCAAAGGCGGCAGGGGCGCAAAGTGCACAGAAGCCATTGGCATCGACTCAGAGCGCATCGCCAGGTTCAAGCACCCAGAAGGCCGCGGCCGACGCATCCGCGACTGCTTGAGAACAACAAGACTGAAAAACCACTCTAACGACAAAAGAACACAATGAGCACCGAAACCAACACCAGCACCATAGAGCAGATGGCGAATCAGGAGTACAAGTGGGGATTCGTCACTGACATCGAAGCGGATGCTGCGCCCAAAGGGTTGAGCGAAGGGATCATTCGCTTCATCTCCGCGAAGAAAAAGGAACCGGAGTGGCTCCTGGAATGGCGCCTCAAAGCTTACCGCCATTGGCTGACCATGACCGAGCCGCATTGGCCAAACGTCAAGTACGGTGTCATTGATTATCAGAACATTGTGTACTACTCCGCCCCAAAGCAGAGGAAGCAAATCAACAGCCTGGATGAAGTCGATCCTGAGCTGTTGCGCACGTACGAGAAGCTCGGTATCTCGTTGCAGGAGCAAGAGCGTCTAAGCGGTGTTGCAGTGGATGCGGTATTCGACAGTGTTTCCGTCGCGACGACATTCAGGGAAAAGCTCATGGAGCTTGGGATCATTTTCTGTTCCTTCTCAGAGGCTGTCCATAATCATCCAAACCTCGTTCGGCAATACCTTGGCTCTGTCGTCCCAGCAAATGACAACTACTTCGCCGCGTTGAACTCGGCCGTCTTTAGCGATGGATCGTTCTGCTACATCCCAAAAGGAGTTCGTTGCCCGATGGAGCTGTCAACCTATTTCCGCATCAACGCAGCGGACACGGGACAGTTTGAGCGGACACTCATCGTTGCGGAAGAGAATGCGTATGTGAGCTACCTTGAGGGTTGCACTGCGCCAATGCGGGATAACAATCAGCTCCATGCCGCTGTCGTCGAGTTGATCGCAGTCGGTGAGAATTCTCAGATCAAGTACTCGACTGTTCAGAACTGGTACCCCGGTGACAAAGAGGGGAGGGGCGGCATCTACAATTTCGTGACCAAGCGTGGAAAGTGTGCGGGCAAGAATTCGAAGATTTCATGGACTCAGGTGGAAACAGGTTCCGCAATCACCTGGAAATATCCGAGTGTGCTGCTCCAGGGAGACAATTCCGTCGGTGAGTTCTATTCAGTCGCTGTGGTGAACAATTACCAACAGGCCGACACTGGGACCAAGATGATTCATATTGGCAAAAACACCCGGAGCACCATCGTATCAAAAGGCATATCGGCTGGAAGGGGCCAGAACTCATACCGTGGTTTGGTGGATGTCAAGAAAGGGGCTTCGAACTCCCGAAATTTCTCTCAATGTGATTCGCTCCTGCTGGGCGACAAGTGTGGGGCGCACACGTTTCCCTACATCGAGGTCAAGAATACGACGTCGAAAGTGGAGCACGAAGCGTCAACCTCGAAGATTGGAGAAGATCAGATTTTTTACTGTAAACAACGCGGACTGTCGACAGAGGATTCGGTCAATCTGATCGTCAATGGATTCTGCAAAGAGGTATTCCGAGAACTGCCAATGGAATTTGCAGTTGAAGCGCAAAAACTGCTTGGCGTGAGTCTCGAGGGAAGCGTCGGATAAACGGCAAGAAACATTTAGTTACGTAACTGTAATTGAGGAAAAGAAACGATGTTAGAGATTAGGAATTTGCATGCAAGTGTCAATGGGAACGAAATCCTGAACGGGATCGACCTTAAGGTCCAGCCAGGTGAAGTACACGCAATAATGGGGCCTAACGGGTCAGGAAAGAGCACGCTGGCTCAGGTTCTCGCCGGCAGGGAGACCTATCAGGTGACTCAGGGCGAAGTGTTGTATGAGGGGAAAGATCTTCTCGCGATGTCTCCCGAGGATCGGGCCCGGGAAGGGATATTCCTGGCGTTTCAATATCCAGTCGAGATTCCGGGCGTCAGCAATATCTACTTCCTCAAGGCCGCCCTCAACGCTATCCGTAAACACAAAGGGTTGGAGGAGCTGGATGCAGTCGAGTTCCTTCAGTTGGTCAAGCAAAAGACAAAGCTGGTTGAGATCGACGAGAGCCTTCTGAATCGTCCAGTCAATGAGGGATTCTCAGGCGGTGAGAAGAAACGGAATGAAATTTTCCATATGGCCGTCCTTGAGCCAAAGCTTGCCATCCTGGACGAAACGGATTCCGGCCTCGACATCGATGCTCTGAGAATCGTGGCGGACGGCGTCAACAAGCTTCGCCGAAAAGACAATTCCGTCATCGTCGTGACTCACTATCAACGCTTGCTCAATTACATTATTCCGGATTTTGTCCACGTGCTCGTGGACGGGAGAATTGTAAAATCCGGCGGGAAAGAGTTGGCACTTGAGCTCGAGGAAAAGGGATACGATTGGGTGAAAGAAGCCGATCGTGCAGCGTTACACGCTTAGCGAAAAAGGAAGTCATGAAATCAAGTAATCCAATAGTCGGTCTGTATCAATCGCACTTCGAAACGTTTGAACGAACACTCAACGGTGAGTCGAAGTCGAGTCTTCATCAGCTCCGGCGTGAAGCGATGGGAAAGTTCAGCGACAGCGGCTTCCCGACAACGCGTCACGAAGAGTGGAAGTATACGAACATCACGCCGATCACGAAAATCGACTTCAGGCCTGTTCTGCAGTACGACGGTCAAGGAATCGCTCAGGAGCAGCTCAGGCAATTCACATTTGGGACAGAGCACCAACTGGTTTTTATCGATGGACATTTCTCACCCGCTCTGTCAACCGGGGGAACACTTCCGAAAGGTGTCTATTGTGGCTCGCTCGCCACAGCCATGAAAGAATCCGTCGCTCCAGTTCGGGAGTATCTTGGAACGGGGGTAAAGATCGACGAGACACCCTTCGTGTCACTCAATACCGCGTTCCTGCTAGATGGCGCATTCCTTTTTGTGCCTGAAGGTGTCATACTCGAGGAATCGGTTCACCTTCTTTTCATCGCTTCGGGACTCGCGGAAGCGCTCATCGCACCACGAAATTTGATCGTTCTCGGCAAAAGAAGTCAGGCCTCTGTTGTGGAGAGCTATGTGTCCCTGAAGGATGCCCAATACCTCACGAATGCCGTGACGGAAGTTGTCATCGGTGAGGATTCGCTGCTCGAGCATGACAAGCTTCAGAACGAGAGCATAAAGGCGTTTCATATCGCGATGATTCACGCTCGGCTCGGAGGGAAAACCACATTCACGTCGAATTCCATAGCCATCGGTGGGGCTATTGTCCGGAACAATGTGACGGCGATGCTGGATGCTGAAGGGAGCGAGTGTACGCTGAACGGCCTCTCGCTTGGAACGGCGACACAACTCATCGACAACCACACGACGATTGATCACGCGAAGCCGAATTGTGCAAGTCATGAATTGTACAAATCCATTCTCGATGGCAAGTCCCGCGGTGTGTTTAACGGAAAGATCTTTGTTCGTTTCCAGGCGCAGAAAACGGATGCTAAGCAAACGAACAAAACCCTTCTGCTATCGGATGAAGCAACCATCGATACGAAACCTCAGCTTGAGATCTTTGCGGATGATGTGAAATGTACGCACGGGGCAACGGTTGGCCAGCTCGATGCGGAGCAGGTGTTCTATCTTCGCTCGAGAGGAATCGATGAAATGGCCGCTCGTGATATCCTGACGTTCGCGTTTGCTGGCGATGTGGTCAATAGGGTTCACGTTGAGCCACTCAAAGCACAACTCGAAGCTCTGGTTCAAGGCAGGCTTAATCAGGGACGGAAGCTGGGGGCATGATGATGCAGTCATATCAGGACATATCGACACCGAAGCAACCGGGAAATGGTTTTGATCCAGAACTGATCCGTGCCTCCTTTCCGATTCTCAAGGTGATGGTACACGGCAAGAAACTGGTGTACCTGGACAATGCAGCAACAACGCAGAAGCCCGATTCGGTCATCAACAGTCTTGATGATTATTACCGTTCGTTCAATTCGAACATCCATCGTGGCGTACACTTCTTAAGTGAACGTGCGACAGAGGCGTATGAGGGAGTGCGTGAGAAGGCCAGGCAGTACATCAACGCTGCCTCGACAAAGGAGATCATCTTCCTTCGGGGAACCACGGAAGGAATCAACCTTGTAGCCGGAAGCTATGGACGTTCGAATGTCGGGCAAGGGGATGAAATACTCATTACTGGATTAGAACATCATTCGAACATCGTTCCGTGGCAAATGCTCTGTAATCAGTCTGGAGCGGTTCTCAAAGTGGCGCCGATCGATAACGAGGGGGAGGTCATCCTCGGCGAATTTGAGCGATTGATCGGACCGAAGACCAGGATCGTCGCGATTGCACACGTATCGAACGCTCTCGGCACTGTCAATCCGGTGAAAAAGATGATAGCCATGGCTCACGCGCATGGAGTTCCGGTGCTCATTGACGGTGCGCAAGCGGTTCCCCATTTCCGGGTCGATGTCCGTGATCTGAACTGTGATTTCTATGCATTCTCCGCCCACAAGATGTATGGGCCGACGGGTATTGGTGTCCTCTACGGTAAGCAGGGCATTCTCGAGGCTATGCCTCCATATCAGGGGGGCGGCGACATGATCCGGTCTGTGACTTTTGAAAAAACCCTGTTCAACGACCTTCCGCACAAGTTCGAAGCGGGAACGCCCAACATCGCTGACACGATTGGCTTCGGTGCAACATTCGACTTCCTGAACGACCTTGATTGGAATGCGGTTGCTCACTATGAACACGAATTGCTTGCATATGCAACACAAATGATTGGAGCGATCCCCGGCCTACGGATAGTAGGGACGGCACGTGATAAAGCCGGGGTCCTCTCCTTCGTGATGGACGATGTGCACCCTCACGACATCGGCACTATCCTCGATCAAGAGGGGATAGCGGTCAGGACAGGACATCATTGCGCCCAGCCGGTTATGCAGCGGTTCGGGATCCCGGCGACGGTACGCGCTTCATTCGCCCTCTACAATACAAGAGCTGAAATCGATGCGCTTGCACGAGGAATCAATAGAGTGAAAGAGGTATTCCATTAATGTCTGAACTTCGGTCCCTCTATCAGGAAATCATCTTGGAGCACAACAAGAAACCCCGCAATTTTGGGAAAATGGCGGGCGCCAACCGCACGCTCGAAGGATACAATCCCCTGTGCGGAGATCATTACACGCTCTATCTGAAGATTGAGGATGACAAGATCATTGATATCGCCTTTGAAGGCGCGGGGTGTGCCATCTCGAAGGCCTCGGCTTCGGTGATGACGACGCTCGTGAAAGGCAAAACAAGGGAAGAAGCACAAAAGATGTTTGAGACGTTTCACAAACTCGTGACGGGAGAATTGACGGACGTTAGTTTTGAGTCTCTGGGCAAGCTCGCTGCATTTGCAGGTGTGAGCGAGTTCCCTGCACGCGTCAAGTGTGCAAGTCTTGCCTGGCATACCATGAACAGCGCCCTCGATGCGAAAACCGAAGCAGTCTCAACAGAATAGTTGATCCAGCGGTTGCACTATTATCTAAAAGGAGAGTGGAAGCTATGCCGGAAATCTTTGCGGAAGTTCAGGCGAATCCATCAGAGCTCGTAACTGTGACGCCCCGTGCGGCTGAAGAAATCAGGAAGGTCAAACTCGACAACAAGATCCCGGAAGTTCATGCATTGCGTCTCGGCGTCAAAGGAGGCGGATGTTCGGGAATGACCTACGTTCTCGCATTTGACGAGAGCCCGAAGGAACGCGACACAGTGTACCAGCTGGAGGGCCTGACCATTTACATCGATCCGAAGAGCCAGTTCTACCTTTCCGGCACGACGTTGGATTTCTCCGATGGGCTGAATGGAAGGGGATTTGTTTTCAATAACCCGAATGCCGCGAAAACGTGCGGCTGCGGTCACTCATTTGGTGTCTGAGCAAAGGCCTCAGCGGATGGAAGAAAACCAAGCTACGCAAGGTGAAAGCCAGCAGTCGACAGCGTTCGAGCCGATCGAAGTTCAGGTTGGCAGTCGGGCCGTCATTGCACAGACAAGCCTCGAAGCTCACGCCTGGGAAGCACTGAAGCAGTGCTATGATCCGGAGATTCCGGTGAATATTGTGGACCTGGGCCTGGTGTACGACCTCAAGATCGATGATGAAATTCCTGGAGAAGCGAATGTCTTTATCACGATGACTCTGACTGCACCAGGGTGCGGAATGGGTCCACTGATTGCGGCGGACGTCAAGCGCAGGGTTCAGGTGGTCCAGGGAGTGAGCAATGTGAAGGTCGACCTGGCGTTTATGCCGACCTGGAATCCAAGCATGATGTCTGAGGCGGCGAAGCTCATGTTGAACTTCGGCTAAGCGAGGTTTGTTGCGGCGGGGGACTATGAATTGAAGAACTTTATTACAATCACATCACAGCAACACTCAACACGAAAGGATTCAAGCAATGGCGTACGAATGGAAGTTTAACCCGCGTCCGTACTCGGATGAAGAGGCAAAGAAGCTGCTTGCCGGAGTTGTGAGCCCCGAGACGACGGACTGGCACTACAATACGCACCACAAGGGATACGTCACAGCCCTTAACACCATCGAGAAAGCGCTGGAAGGCGCTGATCGGTCAACGGCCAACGGGAATTACAGTGTTATTGGCGAACTGAAACGGCGGTTTACGTGGAATCATGCCGGTGCGCTGCTCCACGATATCTACTGGGAAGTGCTCGGCGGCGATGGCGATCCGAACAAAGGCCCTGAAGTGAAGGCGGCGATATTGAAGGAGTTTGGCTCCTTCGATGCGTGGAAGGCCGATTTTAAGGCGTCAACCGTATCGGCAAAACTAAGCGGTTGGGGACTGCTCGTGTTTGATCGCCTGTACTCAGGTCGATTGCTGAACGTGACCGTCGATGAACATCACTATGGCGCTATCTGGGGTGCAGTGCCTCTTATCTCGTGCGATGTCTTTGAACACGCTTACTACCATAAAGACGGTCCGGGGCGCGCAAAGTACATCGACAACTTCCTCAGTAATCTCCACTGGGGAAGAATCAACGATCGATACAAGAAACTTGTGATGGGGAAGTAACAGGGTCAGAAATGAAAGAAGAGGGGCTGGGGGTTACTTCGGCCCCTTTTTCATTTTTGAATTGCTCAGCGCTCAACTATTTGGTACCATGTGTCACAACAGAAGCACATCATCCTCAACAGCCTGATGCGATTGAGCTCAGCACAAAGAAGCATCACAGTCTCGATTTTCCTGCTTGTCCTCCCGGCGCCGTTGTGTCTCTCGCAGAATCGGATCGAAACCGATTTCTCAGGCCGGGTTTCCAAAGCTCGTCTGCTCCAGCAAGTGCAGGACCTCGTCTCTTTTGGCCCACGGACTGGCGGCACTCCATCCGGTGACAAGGCGACGGCGTACGTTGTACGGAAATTCAAAGAAGCCGGTTTTGATCCCACTGTTCAGAAAGATCCACCAAGGCTTACGTCCATTCTCAAGCGATGGAGCCTCAAGGTAACCGAACCGTCGACGATGAGCCGGCTGATCAAGCACGAATGGGTGGGTGCGTACTCTCCCTCGGTACCGGACACTGAATCCGAACTTATTTACGCTCGCGATCCGGAAAAACTCACAAAGACGGAAACAAAGGGAAAAGCCCTTCTTATCGACAACCCGTTATCGCGGCACGAATACCAATCTCTGGCAGAAAATGGGGCTACCTGTCTCTTGCTGGCATCACCGGAGTTGGATGGCGCTTACTCCGATTGGGCCATGATCTCCGATCTCCCCACGTCCTCAAAGAATCCCATTCCCCTGTTCAATCTCTCCACCAATAACGCCCGGGCACTTCGAGCTGCTTTGAAAGATAGTGAGACGGTGGTCATCGGGTATTCGACCGTGACGTCTGTCGACTCGGCCCGGCCGAGGACGGTTATCGCAACGCTTGAAGGAGAAAGCCAAAAGTACTACCTGCTGTGTGCACATGGCGATTCTGATTCAGGGGGGCCGGGAGCTGATGATAATGCATCCGGCGTTTCCGGTGTTCTCGAAGCTGCCAGAGTGCTTAAGGAAATGGTCGCTTCACACAGATTGCCGAAACCAAAATATTCCATCCGCTTTGTTATCTGGGGAACGGAGATATTCTCAACAGAGCACTACATACAGCTTAACAAAGACAGCCTGAAGAACATACGGGCGGTGCTGAACTTTGACGAGATCGGAACTGGTGCCACACGCAATTGTTTGTACTTTGAATCCAACGACGTGAAGTACAATGATACGTTGCTGCGAACGCTCGAGCGCATAGGCGAGACCTATGTGGGCAAAAAAGGATATTGGTCTGAGGCTACGACAAATCCCTCTCAGGGGGGAACAGACTCCTACGTGTTTTTCCCGGGCAGTCTCCGCCGACTAAAAGCGCCCGATGTGAAAATTCCGTCCGCGACAATTTACACCGGAGCGTGGAATGAACTGAAGCCACTGCCTCAGACTCCAGGATGGAACTCGAAAGCATGGAAGGGGCCGCGTGATACTGTGTACATCGACTATTCAGCATACTATCATTCATCACTCGATGTGCCGGAACGAACAACGGAGCGCGAACCATTTAATATGATTGGCGCGGTGAAGGCTGTCGGTATTGCTCTGTTGCGGCTTGCGTGGTAGGGCAGAGCGCTCTTGAGGAATCGTCCACAAAGGACGGAGGACAGAGAATGGAAGAAGATAGTCGTCGTGATCGTGCGGGAGAGGAAGTTCCCGACGACAAGTGCGAAGTCAATCCGCATCACTATTGGCAATACTGTGTGAATTGCGGGACTATGCTTCAGAGCCGTAAGTGCAAGTTGATTTGCCCGAAGTGCGGGTTCTATCATTCCTGCAGCGAGCCGTAGTCTCGGACAGTTTTTGACTACATGAACATGGGTCAGGTCGCACCGAAGCGCAGTTTCCCAGAAGTTATGCGCCACTGCTTGCGCAAATATCACTGAGGAGGATACATGAACTGTCCATCTTGCAACCGCACAGCCGCTTCGTTCATACGATACGCCGTTTCGTTGAAAGGTGTGTCAATCACAAAATCCATGCAAGGCTACCTCAAGTGCCAACAATGCGGAACACTCCTGCGTGTTACTAGCTTTGGCAAACAAGTTTGGGTTGTCTTCATCGCAACGGTTGTCATACTTGCTTTGTTTGTGGTTCTGTATCGGCGCCTCTTTTCCATTGTCGGTGCTGGAGCAACGGCGGCGATTGGTATTATTCTTGTCCTCATGATTGTCACTGTGTTTACGTTTGCCTTATGGAAGTTTGCACAAGTTCAGAACGCCGACGCTGACAATCGTGCAACGACCACATCTTCTTGATATCTTGTGTTGTGTCAAGCGGCGGGGCATAACAAACGGCGAAGCGGCGCTCACTCTCTGCATAGGCAAAGGAAGTTCAATGATTGGCTAATTGTAAAGTGCTCGCAACGGCGGTTTGCCTAAACTTTTGATCTAACCGTTTTCTGATTTAGAGGATGAACCTTGGCGAAGGACCATTTGAAGTTTGCCTTCAAGTCACAGGTGTACGACTTGTCCGCGCGGACGCACATCATGGGGATCCTGAATGTCACGCCTGATTCGTTCTCTGATGGAGGACGGTTCTTTGACTTGGAGCAAGCTGTGGACCGGGGTGTTGAGCTTGCGCAGCAGGGAGCGGATTTCCTGGACATCGGCGGGGAATCGACTCGTCCGGGGTCTGATCCGGTGTCGGAAGCGGAGGAGATCCGGAGAGTAGTTCCGGTCATTGAACGACTCAATCGGGAAGTCAGAATTCCTCTCTCGATTGACACGTACAAATCTGACGTTGCGAGAGCGGCTCTTGCAGCAGGCGCCTGCATCGTTAATGACATCAGTGGTATGACGTACGACCCGCTCATGATCGGAACCGTCTCTGGCAGTAGGGCTACAGTAGTGCTAATGCACATTCTCGGGACGCCGAAGACAATGCAGCTGAAACCGGTTTACGACGATGTGGTGAGAGACGTGTTCCAGTTTCTCGAGCGACAATCAGCGCTGGCCCGCGAAAACGGAATAACGCAGATCATGGTTGATCCCGGCCTTGGATTTGGAAAGGAACTTCACCACAATGTCGAGCTGATGAAACAGCTTGGCACATTTGCACGGCTAGGATATCCAATTGTGGTCGGTCCGTCGAGGAAGTCGTTCATCGGAAAGATTCTCGACCTTCCTGTGGATCAGCGCTTGGAAGGGACGGCAGCAGCTGTTACGGCATGCATCCTTCGTGGAGCAAATATTGTTCGAGTGCACGATGTCAAGGAAATGAAACGTGTAGCCATGGTTGCTGATGCGCTCAAGCCGACGGAACCGGCGTGATGACCGGCGTCCTCATTCCGGCCTTCAACGCGGCTCAGACGCTAGGCCAATTGCTTGTTGAGCTACACTCGCTTTTTGCAGCCGATGGCATTGTCGTTGTCGATGACGGTTCAACGGATGAGACCGCTGCGATCGCGAAAGCTGCCGGAGTAATTGTTCTGAGTCACGGAATGAACCGCGGCAAAGGGGCGGCGCTCAGAACTGGATTCCAATACATGCTTTCAGCCTCGAGCTGTGACTCCATCATCACAATGGACGCAGATCTGCAGCACGACCCGAAGGATGTGCCTACATTCCTCGCTGCATGGCGGAAGGGCGACTCTGATCTTATCCTGGGATATCGGAGAAGGATTGGAGGTGGAATGCCGTTTCATCGTGTTCTCTCGAATACGATAACCTCTTCTCTGGTGTCCGCCAGGACAGGGCTTTACATCCGCGACAGCCAATCGGGTTTTCGCCTGATAGCGCGGAATGTGCTTTTGGCCATTGAGGTTCAGGCAGACGGGTATGAAGCGGAGACCGAAATCCTTATCAAAGCCGCAAAGAAGGGCTTTCGCATTTCGGGTGTGCCGATTGCAACGATTTATCGCGGTGCGCCCAGCCATATGACGCACTGGAAAACAACGATGCGATTTCTGCAAGTGTTACTCAGGGAGTATTGATGAGCCGTTTCGAAGATGAACGCCGTGAAATGATCAGCTTGCTGAGAGAGCGAGGAATTACCGACGAGCGCTTGCTGCAGGCGATGGGGAAGATCGAGAGACACCTCTTCGTTTCGGAGCCTTTTGTCAACCGATCGTATGACGACACTGCCCTCCCCATTGCAAATCAACAAACAATATCGCAGCCGTACACGGTGGCATACATGACGCAGGAACTATCGCCGAAGCCGGGGGCCAAGGTGCTCGAAGTCGGAACCGGATCCGGATATCAGGCGGCAATCCTCGCCGAGATGGGGTGCAAGGTGTTCACCATCGAGCGGCACGTGGATCTGTTATTGCAGGCGAGGAAGATGTTTGAAAAATTCGGTTATCACATTGGTTCCAAAGTCGGAGATGGCACGATCGGCTGGTCGGAGTTTTCGCCGTATGATGGGATCGTCGTCACAGCGGCTGCGCCCGAAGTTCCTGAGCCTCTCCTGAAACAGCTCGCAGACGGCGGGCGGCTTGTCATCCCGGTCGGAAACCTTGATATGCAGGATCTCCATGTTTTCGCAAAGACTGGAGACACCTTCGAGACAAAAGTCGTCAGAGGATTCAAGTTTGTACCCTTGATCGGGAAAAAAGGGTGGAACGGTCAGTAGCAATGGCACAGAACATTCATCTTGTGTTGACAATCCGCTGGTAGTGATGTGAAAACCCGCCTTATCCTCGCAGTCGTTGGACCAACAGCATCCGGAAAGACTCCTTTGTCGCTCTTGCTGGCAGAACTGCTCAACGGAGAAATTATTTCAGCCGATTCGCGCCAGATCTACAAGCACCTCGATATTGGTACTGCAAAACCCTCTTTGGATGACAGGAAGCGGGTACAACACCATTTTGTCGATATTCTCGATCCGGGCACTGGGTACAATGCAGGTCAATTTGGTGAGGAAGTCAAGAGCGTTTTTCGAGGCGTCACTGATCGTGACAAGGTCCCGATCCTCGTTGGTGGATCAGGGCTCTATGTGAAAGCTGCTATTGACGGGATCTTTGATGGCCCAGGGAAGGATCCCGAGATTCGGGGGAGAATCGAGGATCAACTTCGGGCTGACGGTCTGGATGCACTGCTCGGTGAGCTAAGAAATGTGGATCCAGATACACTGATGAAAATGAAAGAGATTACTCCTCGGCGTGTCATCCGTGCATTGGAGGTCTTCTACAGTACCGGGAAGCCGATATCGAAGTTTCACGCGGAGCAGAATCCCATAACGGAGTTTCAGGCGATACAGGTCTGTTTGGCATGGGATCGAAGGGAGCTCTACGCTCGAATCAACAGCCGGGTAGATGCCATGATTGCGGCTGGGTTGGTGGATGAGGTAAGGAATCTGAAACAGTTGGGTTACAGCAGGCAGCTGAATGCGCTCAACACCGTCGGATACAAGGAAGTGTTTGACCATCTCGAAGGTATTACGGATGGGCAAACAATGGTGGAGCTCATCAAGCGGAACACGAGGCGATTCGCGAAGAGACAGGTGACATGGTTCGGAGCTGACAAGAGGATTCATAAATTTCCCATCTCGGGCGAACGCGACATAGTTGCTCTGTCGAAAAAAATCGCCGAGTTATACCGTCGTGCCGCGAAAGAATAGGTGAAGCACATCGTCGTTGCTTTTTCGTGAGTTTTTCGGTATCTTTTGTATGTTGGTTTAGTTCGGGGCGTGGCGCAGCCTGGCTAGCGCGCTTGGTTCGGGACCAAGAGGTCGCGAGTTCGAATCTCGCCGCCCCGACAATCCTTAGAAATGTCGATTTCCTGCCTTTCGCATCTCTGTTGTACACCCCTAGGTTATCTGCTCTCAGGTTCGTTGAATCTCTAGCCAATTTTGGCTACAATTGAGTAATAACGAGAATCCTCAGCTATGTCATCTGCCATTATAGCAATTGTTGGCCGTCCCAACGTCGGAAAATCAACGTTGTTCAACCGTATCCTCGGTGCCCGGGAGGCCATTGTTCACGACATGCCCGGCGTTACGCGCGACCGCAAGTATGCCGAGGCGGAGTGGGCGGGGAATCATTTTACCATCATCGATACAGGTGGATATGTCCCAGACTCCGAAGACGTTTTTGAGAGGGCGATTCGGGAACAGGCTGTCATTGCAATTGAAGAATCAGACGTTGTCGTTTTTGTCGTCGATGCGCAAGTGGGCGTCAGTCCGCTCGACAAAGAAATTGCCAATATCCTCAGGAAGTCCAAAAAGCCTATCTGCCTTGCTGTAAACAAGATCGACTCGGCCAAGAGTGAGATCGACGCTACTGAGTTTTATTCATTGGGCCTCGGAGAACCCCTCTCTATCTCCGCCCTGGGTGGACGGCGAATAGGGGATTTCCTGGACACAGTGACCTCACACTTTAAGCATCTTGAGTTGGAAGAGAGCGACCAAACGCGGCTTAAGATTGCCGTCATCGGAAAGCCGAACGTCGGAAAATCGTCTCTCGTTAACGCTCTCCTCGGCAAGACTCGCCACGTTGTCACTGAAATCCCTGGAACGACGAGAGATCCGATCGATTCTCTCTTGAAGTACAACGGGGCGGAGTACATTTTGGTCGATACAGCCGGACTGAGGAAGAGGAGAAGGTTGACGGAGAGCGTCGAATTCTATAGTGCGATGCGCACACTCCGCAGTATCGAGCGATGCGACGTTGCCCTGATTTTGTTCGATGCGAAGCGCGGTTTTGATGTTCAGGATCTTCACATCGTAGAGTCGACCATGGAACGGCGGCGTCCGGCGCTCATCGCAGTGAACAAGTGGGACCTTGTTGAAAAGGAGACGAACACTTCCAAGGATTATGAGACCTTCCTCAAGGGGAAACTCGGAATCTATGACCATATCCCGGTCCTCTTTGTCTCCGCACTGACGAAACAGCGCATTCATAAACTGATCGAGAAGGCGCAGTTCCTTCACGAAGAACAGTGCAAGCGCATCGAAACCAGCGCTCTGAACGACATCTTGCTCCCTGAGATTGATTTGAACCCTCCAAAATCATCCAGCCCTAAAGAGATTAAGATAAAATACATAACTCAGGTCAAGACTGAGCCGCCGATGTTCGCATTCTTCTGCAAGGAGCCAAAGCTCGTGCAGGAGTCGTACAAACGCTATCTGGCAAACAAGCTAAGAGAACATTTCGGTTTCGCGGGTGTCCCGATTACCCTGACGTTTAAACAAAAGTAAGATCTCCTCTATCCGAACGGTCTATGAAGAACCTGACAATTCTCCGCCATCCGCTCGTCCAACGCGATCTAACACTTCTGAGGGACAAGCGGACTCCCAGCAATCAATTCCGCTCCATTCTGCGTCGTGCGTCAACACTGATGGCAATCGAGGTAACACGGGGCCTGCCGTTGCGGTCGGTGTCTGTCACCACGCCTCTGCAGAAGACAACAGGATGTGTGCTCACCCGCCCCGTTGTCCTTGTCCCAATTCTTCGTGCCGGCTTAGGATTGGTTGGAGGTTTTGTGGAGGTTCTCCCGGATGCACGGGTTGGACATATCGGCCTCTACCGGGATGAGCAATCCCTGAAGCCCGTCGATTACTACTTCAAGGTCCCCAAAAACCTGAAGGATGCAATGGTGTTCCTGTTGGATCCTATGTTGGCGACAGGAGGAAGCCTTGCGGCGGCGATTACATATCTCAAGAAGAAGGGGGCAAGGACATTGGTGTGTGTGACCCTGGTTTCAGCTCCGGAAGGGGTCAGGCGCGTCCATAGGGAACATCCTGAAGTACCGATTTTTACATGCTCGCTGGACAAGAAACTGAACTCGAAAGGCTACATCATGCCGGGTCTTGGTGATGCAGGCGATCGCATTTTCGGAACTGAGTAGGGATTCGAATGATCCGATTCGTCGCCATTTTCTCCTTTCTTGCATGGAATGCACTTGCGGCTCCGGCGCAGACCGTGATGCCTGATGGGCGCCTCCACGAACTCGCTGTGCAAGGTATTGATCTTATGTGGCAGCAGAAGTATCGTGAGGCAGATTCTGTGTTCCGGGTCATGACACGGGTGTTTCCAAATCATCCCGCCGGCTATGCGTACAGAGCAGGGGTGATGCAAACGAAGGCTGTCGATCACGAGCTGATGGTGGATGAACCGGTCTTCGATTCCCTCATTTCCATCTCGAAGGCGAAGGCACACTCCATGATCGATGCTGGAGGGACAGGGGCGACGTGGGGCTACTTCTTCCTTGCGACCGCCGAGGGATGCGATTCGTATGCGCGGGTCTACCGTGGGGACTGGATGACTGGTGCGTTGCGCGGGGTTGCATCTTCTTCGGCATTCAAGGATGTCCTTGCACGGGATTCGATGCTGTACGATGCATACGCAGGACTGGGGGGGTTTTACTACTGGCGCAGTCGGAAAACCGAGTACTTCAACTGGCTTCCATTTGTTGGAGATGACAGGCCGAGAGCTTTTTCTCTGCTCAAGAAGACTGCGGAACACGGCGTGTACAACCGGTACACTGCCCTCAGTATGCTTGCCGCCATCTACAATGATGCAAGCTCCTCTGAGAAGGCGATTGAGTGTGCACGGACCGGTTTGGAGCGATATCCTTCCAATCAGGTGTTTCTCTGGGCTTTGACGACAGCTCTCGAGAAACTTGGAAAAGCGAAAGAAGCTGTCACCGCCTATGAGCGATTGCTTTCGAGTCTCCGGGAGGATGGGGATGAGAGCGCGTACAACGATCTCGTCTGCCGCCTCAACATTTCGAGGCTGAAGCTGGAAATGGGCGACACCGTTCATGTACGCGAAAGCCTTGTGACGATTCTGAAATCGAGGCGGGAGGATTTCCCGTCCCATCTGAAGAAACGCGTGGAAGAGAAGCTGGAGAAGGCAAGAGATCTCCTGCACAAAGTCGCAGCAAGTCGTTCTTCTAACGAGTGATGGGACGAGTTCTTGACATTGGTGCCGCGATCCGTATATTCCAGTTGAAGGGTCACGGAGAGGTTCTTGTATGATTGATCCGCAGTTTAAGAATAAGCTCGATGATCTTCTTTCGGTTTGCCGGAAGAATCTCCGCTCTGTGGATGAAGATCTGATTACGCGGGCTTTTGCACTGAGCCTGAATGCGCACAAGAATGATCTGCGGGCATCAGGTGAACCCTATTTTTCTCATCCGTATGAAGTTGCAATGATCGTGGCGAAGGAGATCCCGCTGGATGACGTCTCTGTCGCAAGCGCTCTGTTGCACGATGTTGTCGAAGACACAACTTTCGATTTGAAGGATATCCGGGCCGAATTCGGTGGCACGGTGGCCGACATTGTTGACGGGGCCACGAAAATCACAGATATCTTCAAGAGCCATGAAGTGACGCAGGCGGAAAGCTACCGGAAACTCCTCCTGTCGATGGTCAATGACATCCGCGTCATGCTCATCAAGTTCGCAGATCGCCTGCACAACATGCGAACCCTTGAGTACCTCCCTCCTGAAAAACAGCAACGGCTCGCACGAGAAACGCTCGACATCTATGCCCCGTTCGCCCATCGGTTTGGCCTTGCGAAAATAAAGTGGGAATTAGAGGACCTTTCGTTCAAGTTTCTCCATCGTCCTGAGTACGACCAGATTGCGCGTCAGTTGAAATCGAGAAGGCGGGAGCGCGAACATTATATCAAAAAGTTCGTCGGACCCATCGAAAAAAGGCTGGATGAGGAAGGCATCACGTTCGAACTGGAAGGACGTCCGAAACATCTCTACAGCATCTACAACAAGATGGTCCGGAGAAGCAAGCCGCTGGATGAGATCTACGACCTCTTCGCCGTCCGGTTCATTCTCGACACCAAGGACAACAATGACTGTTTTCTCGTGTATGGCGTGATCTCTGAGCTGTACAAGCCAATCCCTGAAAGGTTCAAAGACTACATTTCCATCCCGAAGAAGAACGGCTACCAGTCGATCCATACCACGGTTGTTGGCCCGGGGGGGAAGCTCGTAGAGGTCCAGATTCGCACGCGGGGGATGCACGAAGTTGCCGAAAAAGGTGTGGCTGCACATTGGATGTACAAAGAAAACAAAAGCTCCATTGACAAGGAACTCGAGTCATGGGTGAACTGGGTGCGTGAGATCTTCGAGCAGAAGAATGAGGACACGCCGAAGGAACTGCTCGAAAGCTTCAAGCTCAATCTCTACCAGGATGAGATCTATGTGTTTACCCCGAAGGGGGACCTCAAAATTCTGCCACGCAGCGCTACGCCCGTCGATTATGCTTTTGAAATTCATTCCAATGTCGGTTTCCATTGCATCGGGGCCAAAGTCAACGGACGCATCGTCCCTCTCAATACGTTGCTCAGGAGCGGAGATCAGGTCGAAATTATAACGTCGAAAAACCAGAATCCAAATCCGGATTGGGACAAGTTCGTCGTTACCCACAAGGCAAAAGCTCACATCCGGCGTTGGATTCGCGAAGAAGAGCGAAAGAAGGCCGATGTGGGGAAGGAAGTCTGGGAAAAGAAGCTCAAAAGACACAAGCTGCGCTTCAGCGAAGATGATTTGTCGAAAATCGTCCATACAGCCCACATCGAGAATCTTCAGACATTCTATATCGATATTGCCGAGAATCGGCTCGATCCCGATATCTTCATTGAGGATATGATCATCAGTCCCAAGAGCGCCGTGGAGGAAGGGGAAAAGGGGCTTGCTGAGGCATCATCGCTCTTCAAGAAGTTCATTACCTCAGCCCGGGAGTTGACCAGTGGCATCTCGATTCTCGGTGTCAATGATAATTTTCTGCATCAGTACGCCAAGTGCTGCAACCCGATCCCGGGCGACGACATCGTTGGTTTCGTGACGATAGGCGAGGGGATCAAGATCCATCGGAAGGACTGCAAGAACGTCATCTCGAAACGGATGGCTGAGAGTGAGCGAATCGTCGAGGTAAGCTGGCCCCCCGCGAATGGAGCAGACTTCATTGCAGCCATACGTGTATATGGGAAAGACAGGCCGGGCCTGCTCAGCGATGTGACGCACGCGATTTCAACCTACCAAAACACGAATATTCGCAGTGTGAACATAGATTCCAGGGCTTCGATGTTCGAGGGGCAGATCATCCTCTTTGTGAAAAACACAGAACATCTTTTCCGTGTCGTCGACAAAATCAAGCGCGTAGCTGGAATCATCGAAGTCGAACGGTTCTTCGGTTGAAGCCAGGAGAATGATGGCAAACCAGGCGGGTGAGCGTCAACAGAGAATCATGGGAATTGACTTTGGAACCACACGCATAGGCATTTCTCTTTCCGATCCCCTCCAGATCATCGCTCAACCCTTCACAACACTTGGCAACGAACCCGGAATCATCGCCCGGATATGTGATATTGTCGTGAAAGAGGCGATTGGCCTTATCGTAGTGGGCATGCCCCTGAATCTCAAGGGGAAAAAGGGAAAAAAGGCACAAGAGGTTGAGAAGTTCATCGATGAAATCAAGAATGCGACAAAGGTCGAGGTCGTGCATTGGGACGAGCGGTTTACGACATCGATTGCCCACCAGACCCTCTTGACGATGGGGACCAAACGCGATGAGCGGCGGAAAAAGAAAGGGAGAGTGGACTCGATGGCGGCGGCTATTATGCTGCAGGGGTTTCTCGACAGCCAAAAACGATCTATGATCTGTTAGTGATGGAAAAGGGTGAGACTGTACGGAAATGGCCCGCGGCTGTTCTGGAGTGGATTCGGACTAACAAAGTCCTCACCATCCTGGCAGTGTTCAGTCTCTGGATTGTTATTGAATTCGGGACTCTTCCATACGGAGATATAAGGCGGCTGAAAACTACGAATCCCGCTGAGACAGCCTTCATGCGCGAGCAGCGGGAGGAAGCAGAGCAAGAGGGGAAACCTTTCCGGAAGATGCAGCGTTGGATACCGCTGAACAGAATTTCGAAGGATGCCATGAACGCCGTCATCGTGGCGGAAGATGGCACGTTTTGGACACATGGGGGGTTTGACTGGTTTGAGTTCCGTGAATCGATGGAACGCAACATGAAGGAGGGGAGGGCTGCACGTGGTGCGAGCACGATCACACAACAGCTTGTTAAGAACCTGTATCTTTCATCGTCGAAAAACCCGCTTCGAAAGCTGAAGGAATGGGTTCTCACGTGGTACATGGAGCAGAAGCTGAGTAAATCACGCATACTGGAGTTATATTTGAATGTGATCGAGTGGGGAAGAGGGATCTACGGAATTGAAGCTGCATCTCAGGAATACTTTGGAAAATCGGCATCGATGCTCTCCCGCGAGGAAGCCGCCCGCCTCGCTGCAGTCATACCAAATCCGCGACGGTATCGTGTGGACAAAGAAACCAGGTATCTTGAGCACCGTTCACAGCTTATTTTGAGCAGAATGGCTGCACGAGGTTTCTGACAACCCTGCGGAGTCGAGGATGACATATAAAGAATTTCGGTTGCTCCTGGAGGAGGGAGAGGGGTTCCAGCTTGAGTTTAAACGGAAGGTGACGAGCCCCGAGAAGATCGCGCGTGCCCTGATTGGTTTCGCGAATACCAAAGGTGGCACAATCCTCTTCGGCGTGGACGACGACAAGAGTGTTGTCGGGGTCGAGAGCGAGAAGACGGAGGTTGAGATGATTCAGACGGCCGGGAGAGTGCACTGCGACCCGCCCATTGAACCCGAAATTGAAATCATCTCGCATCGGGGAAAAGACATCATCATTGCCACCGTTGAGGAGAGCAGCCAGAAACCCCATAGCCTGATCGCAGACGACGACGGTTCGGGTGACCCAGATACGAAAGTGCTGATTAGAGTGAAGGATAAGACGGTGGTTGCAAGCAGGGAGGTTGTAAAGATTCTCCGGTCTGAAAGGCCGGACGCGCCGCCGTTGAGGATCAGCATTGGAGATACAGAGCGGAGTGTGCTCGATTATCTCAATTCGAACGAGAGGATAACCGTGAAGGAATTTGGTAAGCTGGTGAATATCTCCGATCGGCGCGCATCTCGCGTCCTGATCCAGCTTGTAAGAGCCGGCGTGCTCCGCATCCACACCCACGAAAAGGAAGACTTCTACACACTTGCCTACTAGGTTCGCACGTTTTCTGTTGTCCAGATCCTGTTGAGCTCGAAGATCGCGATGCCGTACGCGACTGCGACGTTGAGCGATTGCTTGATGCCGAATTGAGGGATTTCCAGAGCGAGATCGCACTCCGCAAGTGCATCTTTCGAGACGCCAGTGATCTCATTGCCGATGACAAGACAAAGAGGGAAATCTGTCGGCTTGACGCTGTAGTAGGGAATTACGGTGTCGGTGATCTCCAGGCAACATGCTTTGTATCCGTCGTTCTTGAGCTTGCGGATGGCTTCGGCAGGGTGTTTGTGGTACTCCCAGGGAACACTTTGCGTTGCACCGAGGGCTGTTTTTTCGATTTCCTTGCGGGGCGGAGTAGGTGTGAAACCCGTGAGGATAAGGCGGTCGATGAGCACTCCGTCAGAAGTGCGGAAAATTGAGCCGACATTGTAAAGACTCCTGACGTTGTCAACCACGACTGTAACAGGGAGGCGTTGAGCCGATTCAAGGGACTCGAGAGTCGCCCTTTTTGCGGTAATCTCTGCATGGGTAAGTTTTCTCATGACGATAAGATATGTGAAATTAACGGGATTTCGAAGGAAATCCTCAGCGGGGATTGCGATGGGGAGAGTCAAAAGTGTGTTCTTTGGGTTGATAAACAACCATATTTTGCGTATCTTTTTATTCCAATCTGTAGAAACTTGCGAAAGATAGTCATAGCAATCGATGGTCCCGCCGCGTCGGGGAAGAGTACAACCGCAAGGCTTGTGGCCGATCGCTTGGGCTATCTACATATTGATACTGGAGCGATGTACCGAGCGGTGACGCTTCGAGTGCTCGAAGAAAAAATCCCGCTGGATGATAGAGAGCAGATAGGAACACTTGCAGAAGCAACAAGGATCAGATTGGAGCGATCGGATCGCACGAACCGGGTGTACGTCAGTGATCGGGATGTTTCCCGGGAGATTCGATCGGAGCCGGTGACACGAAGCGTAAGCGCTGTCAGCAGCTATCAGCGAGTTCGTGATGTGCTTGTCCGGGAACAACGACGGATCGCGCGGGATGGTGGCGTCGTGCTCGAAGGAAGGGATATCGGTACGGTAGTCCTTCCAAATGCCGACCTGAAGATTTTTATGGTGGCGTGTGTATCCGAGAGGGTGAGGCGCCGAAAAATTGAACTTGAAGAAGAGGGTGTGAGCATTGATACCGCCCGGCTCGAAGAGGAAATACTGGAACGGGATCGTCTGGATTCTACCCGCGAGGCCAGTCCGTTGCGCAAAGCCGCGGGGGCAATTGAAGTCGATACATCGTCAATGAGCATTGAGGAACAGGTGCAGTTTGTTGTCGACAGGGCGAACGAAATTATCGGGGGTCGAGGCGGGTGATTGTAACGATTGACAAGTTTTCGGGTTTTTGCTGGGGCGTTGTCCGTACGATTGACATCGCGGAACAGGAGCTGGCGCAAGGGGAGGAACTGTATTCCCTGGGTGATATTATTCACAACCCGGCAGAGATACAGCGCCTTGGCGATCACGGACTGAGAACGATCAGCACAGCAAATCTTGAATCCGTAAGAGGGAAAAAGGTCCTCATTCGCGCGCACGGCGAGCCGCCTGTAACGTATAAGCGGGCGGAGGAACTTGGGATCACGATTATCGACGCCACCTGTCCAGTCGTAACAAAAGTGCAGGAGCGCATTCGGCGGTTCTACACTGATGGCTACCAGGTCGTCATCTTCGGCAAGAAGGAACATGCCGAGGTCATTGGTCTCGTCGGACAGACGAACGGTGAAGCGATTGTGGTCAATTCGCTGGACGAGATCGGAAAAGTCGCCCTCGATCGGAAAACTGTCCTCTTCTCGCAGACAACGATGGATAAGGCGACATTCCATCGACTGAAAGAGGAACTGCAGAAGAAAGTGAAGGAGCTCGTCGTCGGTTCAATCGAGGACGAGGCGATTGAGTTTCATGCAAAGGATACGATTTGCGGACAGGTGTCCGGACGTGACAAGAAGATCCGGGAGTTCGCTGCCGGGAACGACGTGGTAATCTTCCTCGCCGGGCGAACGAGCTCGAACGGCAAAGTGCTGTTCGACATAGCCCGGGATGCGAACGCAAGGACGCATTTCATTGAGACCGTATCTGAGTTGAGCCCGGCATGGTTCGAAGGAGTGACAAAAGTCGGGATTACGGGTGCCACATCGACCCCTCAGTGGGTGATGGAGAAGGTGAAGCTGGAAATCGAAGCGAGGTTTGGCGCCACATCGCAAGAAAGTGTACAATCACAATACAGTCATCCTTAAACAATACATCAATTCACTTAACAGGATAAAGCTTCTTCCGCTGGCCGAAGGTGTGTCGGTGACTGGCATCAGAGACCGGATGGAGAGCTTCTTACCGCAGTGCTGGTAAGATTTCTTTTGGAGGTTTAATGCTTGACGTTTTAGAAGGCGGCAAAGGTCAGGACGAGCGCGAATATTCCGAAGCTGAGTTTCAGGAACTTTCGAAGCTGTACGAGAAGACCATGAGTTCAATCAGTGAAGGCGAGATCGTCAAGGGTCGCATCGTTCACATTGGAGATTCTTATGTTGCGGTGGACATCGGGTTCAAGTCCGAAGGTGCGGTCCCCGTTGCAGAATTTCCCAACATCAAAGAACTGAAGATCGGTGAAGAAGTCGAAGTCTTCCTTGAGGCTGTCGAAAACAAGGATGGCCAGCTGATTCTCTCCCGCAAACGCGCTGATTTTATGCGTGTCTGGGAACGTGTCGTGAAAGCGTTCGATACAGGGGAGGTGCTTAAGGGACGATGCATGCGCAGGACAAAAGGCGGCATCGTGGTCGACCTGCTTGGGATCGACGCATTTCTGCCCGGATCGCAGATCGATGTTCGCCCGGTCAGAGATTTCGACGCGTTTATCGGTAAGGAAATGGACTTCCGTGTCGTAAAGGTGAACCATCCTTCCGAGAATGTTGTCGTCAGCCACAAGGTGCTTGTCGAAGAAGAACTCGCAGGCCAGCGCAAGACGATCCTGGAGAGCCTTGAGAAAGGCCAGATCCTGGAAGGTCACGTCAAGGCAATCACCGACTTCGGTGTGTTTGTTGATCTCGGTGGAGTCGACGGTCTCGTGCATATTACAGACCTTTCATGGGGACGAATCAGCCATCCATCAGAGGTTGTGAAGCTCGACCAGACGGTGAACGTGGTTGTGCTCGACTTCGATCAGGAGAAGAAAAGGATCTCCCTCGGAATGAAGCAGTTGCTGCCTCATCCATGGGAGAATATCGAACTGAAGTACCCGGTCGGAACGAAGGTGCTGGGAAAAGTCGTGTCACTGACAGATTACGGCGCATTCGTCGAGATCGAGAAGGGGATCGAAGGCCTCATTCATATTTCCGAAATGAGCTGGACCCAGCACATCAAGCATCCATCGCAAATGGTTTCGATGGGGCAAATGGTCAACGCGGTTATTCTCTCCCTTGATAAGGAAGGGAAGAAGATCTCTCTGGGCATGAAGCAGCTCGAGCCGGATCCGTGGCTTACGCTTCTCCAGAAATACCCTGTCAGCTCGAAACACACCGGCGTGGTGAGAAACCTTACCAATTTCGGCGTGTTTGTGGAGCTTGAAGAGGGCGTCGACGGTCTGGTCCATATTTCTGATTTGTCCTGGACAAAGAAGATTCGCCATCCAGGCGAAGTCGTGAAAAAAGGGGACAAGATCGACGTGGTGATTCTGGGCATCGATGTGGACCAGCGGCGCATTTCACTGGGACACAAGCAGATTCAGGACAATCCGTGGGAAGCTTTCGAGACGACGTACAAGGTCGGAACACCGGTCGAAGGGAAAATCGTCCGGATCATCGAGAAGGGGGTCATTGTTGAACTCCCGCTCGGCGTTGATGGCTTTGTGCCGCTTTCACAGCTCTCACAGACACCCGTGAAGAACATCAGCGAGTCGTTCCACGTTGACAACGTTCTCCCGCTTCAGGTCATTGAATTCGACAAGGATAACAAGAAAATCGTCTTGTCGGTCATTGAATACCTGCGCGGCAAGGAACAGAAGATCGTGGATGACTATGTGTCCGCTCATAAGCTGTCGCCCATGACTCTGAAGGATATGATGACGTCCTCGGGTCTGACAGCTGAACACGGGGTGAACGAGCCATCGAACGCATAATAACGATCAGGCATCATGAAGAGAGTTGCCCGCACATGTCGGGCAACTCTTTTTCATATCTATGAGAAAAGTAGCCCTCCATACTCTCGGCTGCAAGCTGAATTTTGCCGAATCTTCGACCATCGCCCGTCAGTTTAAGCATAGGGGGTACGAGGTTGTAGGAATCGATGATCCGGCGGACGTTTGCATCATCAATACGTGCAGCGTTACGGAGCGGGCCGATCGCGAATGCCGGCAAGTTGTTCGCAGGGCTCTCAGGCATTCCCCGAACGCGTATGTCATTGTCGCGGGATGCTATGCCCAGCTTCGACCTGAGCAGCTGGCAGCAATTCCCGGCGTCGATCTGGTCCTGGGAACATCTGAGAAGTTCGACATTTTTCGCTACAGCTCAGATTTCATTAAGTCTGAGTGCTCGAGGACATTCGTATCGCCAATTCAGAATGCAGATTCGTTCCTGGCGGCCTCGTCTGCAGGCTCGGATGATCGGACGAGGGCATTTGTGAAGGTGCAGGATGGTTGTGATTATTCTTGTGCATTTTGCACTATCCCACTCGCCAGGGGAGCAAGCCGAAGCACTCCGGTCTCCTCAATTGTCTCACAAGTGGTAGGGGTGGTTGCGGAGGGGTATCAGGAAATAGTCCTGACAGGCGTGAACGTCGGAGACTATGGATCAAAGATTGGGTCCAATCTGGTTGAACTCTTGAAAGAGCTGGTAGTGATCGACGGCCTTTCGAGAATACGCATAAGCTCGATCGAGCCAAATCTACTTACTGATGATTTGGTTTCATTTTGGGCATCTAACCCCAAGCTCTGTAAGCATTTTCATCTCCCCCTTCAAGGAGGAAATGATAGTGTGTTGAAGGGGATGAGGAGACGCTATCTGACTGATCTCTATCGGAATCGGATCGGAATGATCCGCAGGCTGATCCCGGATGCAGGAATTGGCGCTGATGTAATCGCCGGATTTCCAGGGGAGACAGACGCGCTTTTTGAGGAGACTTACCGGTTTCTTATTGATCTCCCGATCTCCTATTTACATGTTTTTACATATTCGGAGCGACCGAATACCGCCGCTCTCTCACTGGAAAGTCGTATCGAGCCAAGGATACGCTTCCAGAGGAGCGAGATGCTCCGCAATCTCAGCGTCAAAAAGCGAAGAGTTTTTCACGACTCCCTCATCGGCTCAACTCGGGAAGTGCTTTTTGAAGAAAAACTCTCCACTGGCGAATGGACGGGGCTCTCGGGGGAATATGCTCGTGTTCGGGTGAAATCAGAATCGGATTTATCGAATCGAATTGTCAATGTGCGAATTACTCACTCTGAGGAGGAGGACTGCTCGGGAACGTTGGTTGATACCTCTTACACGGCTCCACAACTTAATCCTCCAACTTTTTCTGAGGTATCCCTATGCGCCTAGGACATTCGTGCGGTATACTCATTGGCCAGTTCCTTCTGGTCGGTGTTTTGTTGGCTCAGCCCTCTATCAAGCCAGCGATTCAATCTATTGGTGCAAGTGGTCACTCCGTTACAACGACACCCACGCTGGACCAACCTCAGATACGTACTGAGAAGAAATCAATTTGGACTGCGATAGGTTACTCATTGATATTGCCGGGCTTAGGTAACCTTTATGCAGATGATCTCAAGACCGGTCGCTACTACATGGGAGCTGATGCAGCTCTCTGGATGACGTATGGCGGGTTCCAAGCGTACGGTCATTGGCTGAAACAAGATGCCCAAACTTTCGCATCCGAGCACTCCGGAGCCAGTTTTGTCGGGAAGGGGGATCAGTTTGCGGTTGATCTGGGAAACTTCACGAACGTGTATGATTACAATGACGCTAAGCTGAGGAATCGTCAATTTGATCTCCTCTATGACCCGAACTCCAATTTTGCCTGGCAATGGTCGTCTGATGATGAAAGGCTTCACTACAAAGACCTGCGGATCCGGGGCGACGCAGTCATTCGCAACTCGCAGTTCGTCATAGGCGTTTTGGTGTTGAACAGGATTATCGCCGCGATTTCTGCGGCTCGATCCGTCGCTGCTTACAATCGCAGTGTTCAGACGTTGGGAACCTGGCGACTCAAAGCCGACGTAAAGGGCGGTGTGCTAACCGCACAAACCATGGAGCTAACGCTGTCGAGAGAGTTTTGACCTCTCCTCAGATGTTAGCCCAATCCCGCCGATGAAGCGGGATTTGTTTTTTTGGGCTTATGAGAAACATCAAACTGGTTCTCGAATACGATGGGACGAAGTATGTAGGCTGGCAACTTCAGCCGAATGGGTCGTCTATTCAGGGTGAGCTTGAGAGAGCGCTGGAACAGATCCTGCAACAAACAGTCTCGACCGTGGCTGCTGGGAGGACGGACGCAGGCGTGCATGCAATGGGGCAGGTGGTTTCTTTCAAAAGCACGACTTCGCTTCAACTCCCATTGTTGGCCAAAGGGCTGAACGCGATTTTGCCACGAGACATTGTCGTCCTTTCAGCTGATGATGTTCCGGACGATTTCCACGCTCGTTATAGCGCACGTTCGAGAACGTATCGTTACTACCTCTCTCTCCGGCCGACGGCTATTGAGCGGGAGTACAGTTGGTATGTGGGTGGATATCATCTTGACCGAAAGTTGCTCAGGGACTGTGCAGCTCTCATTCTGGGGAAACATGATTTCGAGTCATTATGCAAAACGGACGCTGCGGTTGACCATTTTCGGTGTACTGTCGAGAGCTCAAGTTGGACGGAGACCCCATCGAATCTGGTATATGAAATCCGGGCTAATCGCTTTCTCTATGGGATGGTACGCGCACTTGTCGGGACCATGGTTGAAGTGGCGAGAGGGCATCGGGAGTTTGCCACGTTTTCAGAGATACTGGCAGCCAGAGACCGAACGAAAGCAGGCATGGC